>NZ_AP026678.1:1285000-1927500 GCF_025998815.1 Ignavibacterium sp. | reverse complement strand
TTGATACAACAGAAGTCATCCAGTTTTCACGAAAAGCATTCGAAAAAATGTTTGTGAGAGATAAATTATTTCAGGAAGAAATCCGCAATAAAATTTCTGTAACAGAAAAGGAACTGATAGAAGCAACGCTTAAAAACAATTCCAAGCTTTATGTGAATTTTCTTTTCTCTCAGGTTAAAGATGAGATTGAACAATTATATAAGTATCTGACTCAAGGAATTTCTTTTGATTCAATTCTTAACGAAAGTCCCGAATATGAAGAACAGAAAGAACCAATTGAAGTTCTGTTCGGACAAATGGAAGAATCAATTGAAGATTCTTTATATAAAATGAAAGTCGGACAGTTTACAAAACCAATACTTACTCCTGATGGATGGTACATTTTTAAGCTTGTGAACAAATCTCAGAATTTCTTTTTAACCGATGAAGATAAAGAGAATGCAAAGAAGACTGTCATAAGAATAGTTGAAAACAGAAAACTAATTAAACGACAGAAAGAATTTTATGCGGAATATTTTCGTAATAAAAAAGTTGATGTAGATGCAAAGTTGTTCGAAATGCTTGCACAAAAAATTTCATCAATCTTTGAATACAAAAGAAAGAATTTTACCTATCAACCAAACCAACCAACATACATTGATGCATTTGATGTTATTAAAATTGAAAATGAATTTGGTGAAGAAAATCTTTCAAAACCGTTCATAAAATTTGATGAAAATCCGATCACACTTAAAGATTACATTCGAACACTTGCTTTCGATGGGTACAATTCAAAAGAGTATAAAATTAATTTTATTCGTGCTTCACTTGATTTTCAGACGAAGCGATTTATAGAGTATGAATTATTTTATCGTGAAGGATTAAAGCGAGGTTATCACAAACTTCCTGAAATACAAAATGAAGTTGAAAGATGGCTTGATAATTATTTGTTCCAAATGCTTCAAAGTCAGATTTTGGATTCAATTCAGGTTAGTGATGAAGAACTGCGCGAATATTATGAAAGGATGAATCAGCCAAAAGAATTTCCAACGGTTGTAAACATAATTGAAGTTTTAACTGAAGACCTCAGCATTGTTGATACAGTTTTAACCGAGTTAAAGAAAGGAACTGATATAAGATTACTTGCAGCGAAGTATAGTATCAGAGATTTTACAAAAGGCAGAAACGGAGAGTTCGGAAAATTTCCCGTTACATCCTATGGCGAAATAGGAAAGATTGCTGCTACAATGCAAGTTGGTGACATTTATGGGCCATTAAAAGTTCCGGAAGGTTATTCAATTTTCAAGTTGATTGAGAAAGACACAGCTTATGTTGAAAAGCCAAAATCATTTGAGCAAGTAAAAGAACAATACCGACAAGATCTTGCATTTCAAAAAGCCCAAATGAAATTGACGGACTATACTTATAATCTTGCAATGAAGTATAATGTAGAGTTAAATATCCCTGAACTTGACAAAATACAAGTCACACGACTGCCAAGTTTTGGCATACGCAATCTCGGATTTGGCGGTAAGATAACAGCGGTTCCGATTCTTGCGCCGAATGTAGAATGGGCATACAGATGGATTCAACGGCAGAATAAAAAGATAATTCCATAGATTGAGAATGTAGAGACAGGGCTTGTCCTGTCTCTACATTAAATATTGTAAGTTTACATATAACTTTCATAAAAAATATTTTAAACATTATGTACATTCTCGGCATATCAGCATTTTATCACGACAGTGCTGCCTGCATTGTTAAAGACGGAGAAATTATTGCAGCAGCACAGGAGGAACGATTCACGCGTAAAAAACACGATCATAACTTCCCTCAGAAAGCAATTGAATATTGTCTGAAGGAAGCCGGCATCACTACCAAACAACTTGATTTGATCGCATTTTATGATAAGCCTTTTCTTAAGTTTGAAAGATTGTTAGAGACCTATCTTGCATACGCACCAATTGGATTCAAATCTTTCATCAAAGCTATTCCTTTGTGGATAAAAGAAAAACTCTGGATGAAAGAGATGATAAAAGATAAACTTGGTTATGAAGGTAAAGTAATTTTCCCCGAGCATCACGAATCGCATGCTGCAAGTGCATTTTATCCTTCACCATTTCAGAAAGCGGCAATTATAACAATGGACGGTGTTGGCGAATGGACAACTACATCTTTTGGCTTTGGAGATGGGAATGATATCCAACTTCTCGCAGATATAAAATTTCCACACTCACTTGGATTACTTTATTCAGCTTTTACTTATTACACAGGATTTAAAGTTAATTCAGGTGAATACAAAGTAATGGGACTTGCACCTTACGGCGAACCAAAGTATAAACAACTGATTTATGATCATCTAATTGATGTAAAAGAAGATGGCTCATTCAGAATGAATATGGAGTATTTCAATTACTGTCAGGGCTTGACAATGACAAACGAAAAATTCCATAAACTATTTGGCGGACCACCAAGAGTGCCGGAAACAAAATTAACGCAGAAAGAAATGGATTTGGCTCGTTCACTTCAGGAAGTAACTGAAGAAATTGTTTTGAAGATTGGAAATCATGTTTATAAAGAAACCGGATTGAAAGATGTTTGTCTCGCCGGCGGAGTTGCACTTAATTGTGTGGCAAACGGAAGATTACTAAGAGAAGGTCCGTTTAAAAACATCTGGATTCAACCTGCTGCCGGAGATGCCGGCGGTGCACTCGGTGCAGCATTGATTGGATGGTATAAATACTTTGGTAATCAGAGGACTGCTGATGGAAAAACAGATCGACAAAAGGGTTCATATCTCGGACCACAATTTTCGGATCAAGAAATTTATTCTTTCATCCAATCGAAAAATCTCAATGCGAAAAAATTAAGTGAAGATGAATTGATAAATACAGTCGCTGATCTGATTGCTAGTGAAAAAGTAATCGGTTGGTTTGACGGCAGAATGGAGTTTGGTCCTCGTGCATTAGGTGCAAGATCAATAATTGGTGATGCCCGTTCACCTAAAATGCAAGCAACAATGAATCTCAAAATAAAATTCAGAGAAGGATTCAGACCATTCGCACCGTCCGTTCTTTATGAAAAAGTTAGCGAGTATTTTGAGATTGATAAGGAATCACCATACATGCTTTTGGTTGCCGATGTTAAAAAGGAGAGAAGAAGAAAAATGACTGAAGAAGAAAAGAAACTTTGGGGGATAGATAAACTCAATGTTGTTCGTTCAGATATTCCTGCAATAACTCATGTTGATTACTCGGCACGTTTGCAGACTGTTCATAAAGAAACAAATCCACGCTATCATAAATTGATAGAAACATTCAAGAAAAAAACAGGTTATGCTGTTATAATTAATACATCATTTAATGTGAGAGGCGAACCAATTGTATGTACTCCTGAAGATGCTTACAAATGTTTTATGCGAACCAATATTGATTATCTTGTTCTTGGAAATTATTTACTTGCAAAGGAAGACCAAACTCCTTTGAAAGAAGACATTGATTGGCGAAAACAATTTCAATTGGATTAATATGTTGAAAGAAGAATTAAAACACATCGATACATCAGAAAAAGCGGTTAAAAAAACCGGAATTACAGTTGGAATTGTATTGATTGCAATTTCATTTATCCTCTGGTGGCTTGGGAAAAATTCATTTGTCTATTTCTCGGCAATCGGAGGAATTTTTATTATTCTATCATACATTGCAAATCCCTTACTTAAACCATTTCATAAACTGTGGATTGGACTTTCGCTAATACTTGGATTTGTAATGTCGCGTGTTATTTTAACTATACTATTTTATTTGGTTGTTACTCCAATTGGGTTATTAGCAAAGTTAGTCGGGAAAAAATTTATGCCTTTGGGATTTGATAAGAATGAAAAAACATATTGGGAAAAAAGAGAAAATACAATCAAACAAAAAATTGATTATGAAAGACAGTTTTGAGTGAATGGTTGAATAATTGAATGAATGATTGATGGATTGAGATTTAATTGATTAACTAATAATTAGATTTTATTACTAAAGTTAAAGGAATAGAATATGAGTAAGCTTTCAATTTTATCAGAACTTTGGCAATTTCTTAAAGTAAGAAAAAAATGGTGGCTTGTTCCAATCATTGTGTTTCTTGTTTTACTCGGAGCTTTGATTGTTTTAACACAAGGTTCTGCATTAGCACCATTTATTTATGCAATATTTTGATTCAGTAATGCTCTTATTTTAGTAAATGGTATGAGTTAACACAGAATTTTCGTAAATACAAAAAGCCCTCTCCTTAGGAGAGGGTTTGGGTGAGGCTCAATGAAAAACAAAAAAAAAGAAAAAATAAAAACCCGTATTCCTGTTCCCCAAAAGCCGCCTAAGGTTGAAGAAAAACCAAAAGCATACAAACGAGTAAATGCTAAGAAAGAATCAAAAAAGAAAATTGATGAGGAACTGAAATAGAATGTATGATGTATCTGTTATTGTTTCTTTCTATAATAAAATCGATTATTTAAAATCAGTTCTTGCCGGATTTGAAATTCAGGGTCATAAAAATTTTGAGTTAATAATTGCTGATGATGGTTCAGAAGAAAATGTAGTAAAGGAGATTGAATCATTTGCCTCTGATTATCCATTTAGAATTAAACACATCTGGCAGGAAGATAAAGGATTCAGAAAAAATAAAATTCTTAATCAGGCAATCCTGGCTTCCGAAAGTGAATATCTCATTTTCATTGATGGCGATTGCGTCCCGCATTCTTCTTTTGTTGAAGGGCATCTGGAATACAAATCTCCGGGACTTGCACTTACAGGCAGAAGAGTTAATCTTTCACAAAAGATAACTGAATTAATAACACCACAAAAAGTAAGAGAAAGATTTTTTGAGAAAAATTTTCATTTGCTTGTTGAGGATGGCTTATTCGGTAAGTCTTTCGATGTTGAAAAAGGTATTTACTTAAGAAATAAATTTTTGAGAAATTGGTTCAATAGAAAATCACGCGGACTTTTAGGTTGTAACTTTTCACTTTACAAAAAAGATATGCTTGCAATTAACGGATTTGATGAAAGATATGAAGCTCCATCAATCGGAGAGGATTCTGATGTTCAGTTTCGATTAGAGTTAAATGGAGTAAAAATTAAATCATTAAATCATATCGCTGTTCAATATCATCTTTATCACAAACTACAGGAAAGACCACCACAAAACCTGACACTGTTTGAGAATGTTAAAAAAGATAAGACATTCTTCACTCCCTACGGAATTCAAAAACCTTAAAATATCATAGAAAATTAAGTATAAACCTTAATAAACAAGATGGAATGAAATTTCTACCTAAATTATTTTGGCATTTAGGTAATTTCATTTATATTCGCCCTCAGGTTTTTTAAGGAGAAATATTATGATTGATGAAATTGATTTAAGGATTCTCAGAACACTACAAAAGAATGGACGAACAAAGCGAAATGAACTTGCTGATTTAGTCCAGCTTTCAGTTCCATCTGTAAGTGAAAGATTAAACAAGTTGGAAAGCAAAGGTTATATCGAAGGTTACTTTGCTAAATTAAATCGTAAAGCTTTCGGATATGATATTACGGCTTTCATACAGGTGATGATGGAGTCATCAAAAAATTATAAAACTCTTATTACAAAAGTTGAAAAAATGCCACAAATTCTGGAATGTCATGCTGTGCTTGGTGAAGGATCGCATTTACTAAAAGCTGTAGTTCAAAATACCGAAGCTCTTGAAAAGCTACTCAGCGAAATTCAATCATGGCCAGGAGTAACTGCAACCAAAACAACTTATGTATTATCAACTGTAAAAGAAACTTTTGAAATCAACATTTAATAAAAAATAAAGGAGCAATTATGGCAAAAGGTTCTTCTTCAGGACCTGTAGAAAAGGTACTGAAATTCATCAAGGATAATGGGATAAAATTCGTTGATCTTAAGTTCATGGATTTTCCCGGACAATGGCAGCATTTTACAGTTCCTGTAACACAATTTGATGAGGGATCATTTGAAGACGGATTCGGTTTTGATGGTTCATCAATTCGAGGGTGGAAACCAATAAATGAAAGTGATATGCTTATCATTCCTGATCCTAACACAATGTTCGTTGATCCTTTCATTGAAGCGCCAACTATTAGCTTAATATGCGATGTTTATGAACCTGCAACAAAAGAAAAATATACAAGATGTCCTCGCAATATTGCACAGAAAGCAGAATCATACCTTATATCTACAGGAATTGCTGATACAGTCTATTACGGTCCCGAAGCAGAATTTTTTGTTTTTGATGATGTAAGATTTGATTCAAGACCAAATGGAAGTTTTTATGTTGTTGATTCAATTGAAGGAAGATGGAACAGTGGAAGAGAAGAGAATCCAAATCTTGGTTACAAACCAAGATATAAAGAAGGATATTTTCCTGTTCCTCCAACCGATGCTTTGATGGATTTAAGAAATGAAATGGTCCAGAATCTTATCAATTGCGGAATTGATGTTGAAGCTCAGCATCACGAAGTTGCAAGTGGAGGTCAATGTGAAATTGATTTAAGATTTGCACCCTTAGTAAAAGCTGCTGATCAGCTTCTGATGTTTAAATACATTGTGAAGAACACAGCAAAGAGAAACAATAAAACTGTTACTTATATGCCAAAGCCAATCTTTGGTGATAATGGAAGTGGAATGCATGTTCATACCTCTTTATGGAAAAAAGGAAAACCGTTGTTTGCTGGTTCAGGTTACGCTGGCTTGAGTGAGATGGCTTTATATTTTATTGGTGGTCTTCTTAGACATGCTCCAAGTTTACTTGCTTTTACAAATCCAACAACCAATTCATACAAAAGGTTAGTGCCCGGATTTGAAGCTCCTGTTAATCTTGCATATTCACAGAGAAACAGAAGTGCATCAATCAGAATTCCGATGTACTCTTCTTCACCAAAGTCAAAGAGAATTGAATTCCGTTGTCCCGATCCTTCTGCAAATCCATATCTTGCTTTTGCAGCTATGTTAATGGCTGGTTTGGATGGAATTATGAACAGAATTGATCCTGGTGAACCATTAGATAAAGATATTTATGATATGCCACCAGAAGAGTTAAAAAATGTTCCTTCAACACCAGAAAGTCTGCAGGATGCTTTAAGGGCGTTGGCAAAAGATCACGAGTATTTACTAAAAGGTGATGTATTTACGGAAGATGTAATTGAAACCTGGATAAAATATAAGTTGGATAAAGAAGTTAAACCAATGGCACTTCAGCCACATCCATTTGAGTTTGGATTGTATTACGATGTTTAAAGTTTAATCACCAAAATATTTTATATAAAGTTACAGTCCTCGGTTCCGGAGAATTTATTCCGAAGCCGGGGACTTTTTTCTGATACAAAATTTTGTAATTAACATTCTGTGGAATAACTTCCGAAATGTCGGCTTCTTCTCTTAAAATCAGATAATCAGGTTTTTTTGCAAAAACATACTCAGCATAGTTGGGATAGTTGAATCTATCGCTCTCAACCAGCCCTGCTAAATCATAGACTTTTGCTGAAGAGAAAGTACCAACAATTCCTACATCAGTAAGCGCAACTGATTTGTTTGTTATTGAAGTATCTTCTTTGATTATTTCGGAAATCTTTTTAAAAGTATTTTGAAAGCCCTGAGCGAAATTATTGCTTGATGGTATGACTGTATTAAATAATATGAAATTGTTGATTGCTAAAATGATGGTAAGATACGACACAAGAACAAATCTGTAAATTTTTTCATTCAGGATTGTGTTAAGATTATTCAGTAATATTCCCGTTAGAAGAATTATAGCTGGAACGAACATTAAAGAATATCTTGAAAGTATAGTAACATTTTTTAATATATAAAAAAGATAAAATCCGACTATCCATAATAAAATTGTTATCAGTTCCGGTTTTAAAATGATAGTGAAATACTTTCTTGAAATGTTTTTAGCAGAATCTTCCTTTCTAAACTTTATGAAAATTAAACTTAGAATAATTATTACAAGTATTATAAACTCAGGAAAGTTGCCTGCGACAAGAACTTTTATATTTCTCAATAACTTCTCTGGTTCGATATGAAAAAAACTATCTTTTGCTTTTGCTCTGAAAGTATTCGGAATAATTGTACCGAAATGAATAAACGCATAAACAAACCAGGCAGAAATAACTATCAAGAACTGAGTTACAAATGATATGATAAACCTGAAATTCTTTCTAACTTTCAAAAAGAAAAGAAGACTAAAAACAAACACAACTAGAAATTCAGGTCGAAGCAGAAATGATAATCCAATGAAAGTTCCATAATAATTTATTGAATCATCTTTTGATTTAAATAAGTAAATCATACAAATTATAAGAAAACTCATCGTAGCAGAAGCTTCCATTCCGGAAATTGACCACTTAATGAAGAAAGGATTTAGAGCAAGACTTAAGATTAATAAAAATCTCAGATTAACATTTAAATCAAAAAGCTTTAATAAATAATTAAGAAGTAATATTGTTAAGATTGTAAATATGCCACTGAGAATTCTGATACTTGATTCAGGGTTGCTGGTGATTAGTGAGAACAATGAATTTATAATAACCCAAAGAGGAGAAGTGCTTCCATATGTTTCTGTACCAGTAAAAGAAAATTTACCTGTTTCCAAAAGTCCTTTTATAAATCCGATGTGTATATATGTATCATCGCCCATAAATTCAGGCATAAAGAGCAAAGCAATTATAACTGGTACGAGAGAAAGAATTGGGAAAATAATCCTTTCACTTTCTTTGAATTTTTCTATGAAGAAAAGTTCAAAGAATTTCATTTAATCCACTCTTTCCAAACTTCGGGTTTATAGCCGACAGTTACGAATCTCTCATTCCGGACAATTGGAGTTTTTAACAATAAAGGATCGTCTAATAATTCTTCTTCGATATTAAACTTCATATACTGCATTCCGCGTTCTTTGTATCGTTTGCTTTCTGTATCAATCAGATCTTCAAAAGGAATTACTCTGCAAATATTTTCGAGCTCACCTTTTGACAATCCTTTTTCAGTTAAATCTCTGAAATGAAAAGTAATTCTTCTTTCCTTAAAAAATCTTTCTGCCTTTTGTGTTTCTTTACACTTTTTGGTTCCAATTATCTGAATATTCATAATTACATCACTTCAAATTTTTGAGTTCGTTTTGTTCTTGGGAATCTGCTCTTAAGACCTTCATCAGTTTTGATTGCTGTACCAAGCACTATGTTGTTATACTTAACAGCATATTGTCCTGTTATCAGTTCGTTGTTTCTTATTTTCATACCTGTAAGATAAAGTTCTAATTCCTGTTTGTCTTTAATTTCATAAATGAATTTTTTTATTGCATCACCCAACACTTGAGCACCATTTGAATGCAGTGTGATTCTCTGTTTCTTGTCAAGACTTCCGAACTTTGTTCCGATTCTGTTAAATAGCGATAGATTATCATCAAACCATTCACTATTTATAATGTAAATATCTCTTCCTTTGAATATAAATTTGAAATCATCAAAAACACTTTCATCTATTCCGAAATGATCTGTCAGATAGTTGCGATATGGAAGAAATTCTTTGTGATTCGGTTTTACCATTTTGATATCAGAAACCGATGATTGAATTTTATCCATTGGTTCAGTTTCAGATTTTTTTTTCAACTTAACCAGAAAGAAACCATCAGATTCAATTTCCCATGGTAAAATCCGTACAGCTTTTTCAATTTGTGAGTTTAGTTTTATTCCATCATACTCAGTAAAAGCTTTGTGGGTTTTAACCGGCAATTCAACATCTACAATTTCAACCGGATAATTTTTCAGAATTGTATCAATTACCATCTCATTTTCTTCAACAGATAATGTGCAAGTCGAATAAACTATTTCACCACCAACTTTTGCCATTTTGATTGCAGCCACCAGAAGTTTAGTTTGAAGATCATGTAATCTGTTTGCGTGGACCAGTGACCACCACTTACTGACTTCTTCTTTTTTCTGAATAATACCTAATCCACTGCAAGGAGCATCAACCAGAATTTTGTCGAAATAGTTATCATAAACTTTACTAAGTAATTCGCCTTTAAAGTTCAGGATTCCGGTATTAATTATGTTTAATCTATCAAGATTGAAAACCAGCGATTTTATTCTGTTGATATCAATTTCATTTGCTATCAGAGTACCTCTGTTGTTCATCATTTCTGCCATTTGAGTTGTCTTTGAACCAGGTGCTCCGCATAAATCCATAACCAAATCTTTCTGAGTTGGATTTAATGCTATCGGAGGAAGCATTGATGATAAACCCTGTATATAATAAAATCCTAAAATTTGCTCTACTGTTTTACCAATTAAATCATCTTCATCAGATACTACTTTAAGTGCTCTTGAAAAATTTTTTACTGGTTCGGTTTTGATTTTATATTTTTCAATCAAAAGATTTTGCAAAGCATCAACAGAAATTTTATTCGTATTTACTCGCAGATAATCTTTAACAGGTTGTTGGATGTAATGCTGATAAGCTTCTGCACTTTCCTTCCCATATAGTTTTTCAAAATATTCGTATGCTTTAGAAGTTTTTTCCATTTGTTTAATATCGAACAAGATTGATTGTCTTTAAAATTTCAGAAACAGAATTAGTCTCTTTAATATCTGAAAACTTTTTCTTAAAATCTTTAGAAATCTCGTTTATTATACTGTCAATATATAGCTCATATCTTTTAACGATAATTGGAATCAAATTTTTTTGAACAGGAAATTTAATTTCAGACTTTCTTAGTTGAGAAGCATAAACATAATACTTGGCTTCGGAATAATTTTCTGCCTGTGCAACTACTTCACCATCTGTAGTTATCACTTCGAAAGTTCCGAATAATTCAGAACCTGGAATTAAAGTTTTGGCAGGAATTTTTATTGATGTGACTTCGGTACTCTCAAGAAAATCATCCGGAAAAATTTTTATTCCATCAGAGGTAAGTTTTTTAATCCAGAATTCTAAAAATTCTTTTTTTGTCAATTTACTTTTTATGTTTCAATAAGAATGCTTTAACTTCTTTTCTTAATGAATCTTCATCTTTGTAGGACTTAACAGTAAGATTTGGGTTAGTGCATCCTGAAATCATTGAAGAAATTTTTTGTACAGATTCATTATACAATGCAAGAACAGGAATTTTCTTTACAAACAAAGCATAAGCAATTTCGAAACCTACACCCAGACTGGCTCCGGATACTTCAGCTACCATAGCATCACTTCCGTCAATCCACTTAACATCTCTTGTATAAATCTGTTTGTCTGTTAAAGGAATTGATGAAGTAAATTTTGAATTCATTTCAGAGAGGGCTGTAATTCCCAGATTTTCAACATATTGAATAATCTCAAGATATGATTTCAAATATGTTTGATCTCCGCGAATAGGTCCGGCACAATAGACTATCATGATTTTTGACTCAAGACTTTTTTATAATATTCTTCATACTGAGGAATAACAATTGATTTATCAAATTTAGTAACAGCACATTTCCTTGCATTTGCAGAAAACATATCATACTTCTTTTTATTTGTTAAAAGATCAAGTGCATACTTTGCCATTCTATCTACATCACCAATTTCAGCAATATATCCACATTCATTATGTCTTATTAACTCAGGCAAACCACCAACGCTTGAACTGATAACCGGCAAGCCACAAGACATTGCCTCCAAAGCTGCCAATCCAAAACTTTCAGATTGTGATGGTATCAAAAATAAATCAGAAGCGTTCAATATATCAACTATTGCCTCCTGCTTTCCGAGAAATTTTACTTTGTCCATAAGGTCTAATTCACGGGCTAATCTCTCGCATTCTGACCTGTCAGGTCCATCACCAATTAAAAGTAATTTAGCAGGAATTTCTTTCTGAACTTTCTCGAAAATCCTTATTGTATCCGGAACTCTTTTTACAGCACGAAAATTTGAAATATGTACAAGAATTTTTTCTCCGTTTGGCGCAATGTGTTTTCTATAAACACAATTTGGATTGGGTTTATAAATTTCAGTATCAACAAAATTTGGAATAACCTCTATTTCTTTTTCAATTTCATAATTCGTTATCGTCTTCTCTTTTAGATATCTCGATACTGCAGTTACTCCATCACTTTTCTCAATGCTGAATTTCACCAATGGCAGAAATGAAGGTTCTAATCCAACAAGTGTTATATCAGTTCCGTGTAATGTTGTAATTATTTTTAAATCGCAATAACCTTTTAACATTTCCTTAGCCAGATATGCTGAAGTAGCATGCGGAATTGCATAGTGAACATGAACCAAATCGAGCATTTCAAATTTTGCGACTTCAGTCATTTTGCTGGCAAGTGATAAACTATAAAGAGGAAATTCAAAAAGCGGATAATTACTCATCTCAACTTCATGGAAGACAATGTTCTCGATGTATTTATTCAATCTGAAGGGCAGTGCATAACTTATAAAATGAACTTCGTGTCCGCGCAGTGCCAGTTCTTTACCAAGCTCTGTTGCGATTACACCACTTCCTCCATAAGTAGGATAACAGGTAATACCAATTTTCATCCGCATCTTTCAATTATTTCAGCCGTAAATATAATTCATTTGTTTCTATTATCGAATAAAAGAGATCAATGGTTAGTCATAGCATTTAGTTTATTTGCTTTAAATTTGTTTTGAGGATATTATGAAAATATTGTTAATCGGACATTCGGTTTTTGATACTGTTTCCTTTGGTGGAAATAAAACGCATTCTCCGGGAGGAATCTTTTATTCGGCGAATCAAATTTTAAGATTATCATCACCTGATGACGATTTGTATCTCTGCACTCAGATTGATGATAATACTTCCGAATATTTTATGCCTGTTTATTCCAAATTTAAACTTGATTTTCTGGAAAAAGTAGAAGCAATTCCTTCCGTTACGCTTCTTCTTGATGATAAATCTGAGCGAAAGGAAATTTATTCAAACATATCATCCAAATTGAATATTGATAAAATAAATTTTTCTGATTTTGACGCGATCTTAATCAATATGATTACAGGAACAGATATCACGCTTGAAGACTTGGAATTGATACGTGCAAAGACTAATGCCATCATTTTTTTTGATGTTCACACTTTATCAAGACCAATGAATGAATTTGGGGAAAGAATTTTTTCTCCAATAAAAGATTTCCAACAATGGGCAAAGAATGTTGATATTCTTCAGGCAAATGAAAATGAATTTGCTATGGTTGGGAATAATCAGTCGGAATATGAACAAGCAAATTTTCTACTTGAAAATGGTGTGAAAATTATTTTAGTAACAAAAGGTAGCAAAGGTTCAAAAGTTTTTTTAAAGAGTAATAAAGAAATTTCATCTTACTTCGTATCATCGAACAAAATTTTATCAAACAATTCAGTTGGTTGTGGTGATACTTTTGGGGCAACTTTCTTTTATAATTATATTAGAACGAAAAATGTATATCAATCATTATCTTTTGCTGCGTACAAAACAGAAGAATTTTTAAAAGAGAGAAAGCTATAGATGTTACCTGAATTAGTAGTTAAAAACAGGATACTTATTTTTGGTTCAAATGGAATGCTTGGACAGCGACTAAGTGAATATTTCAGAAAGAATTCACTTGAGTTACTCACTTCATCTGCAGAGGAAAAATCATTTATTGACAATCTTGATTATATTCAGTGTGATATAACAGATAGAAATAAAACAAAAAACCTGATTTATGATTTTTGTCCGGATTTTATAATCAATGCTGCCGCATTTACAAATGTCGATTTATCAGAAACTGAAAGAGAAACTGCCTGGAAAGTTAATGTTAAAGCTGTTGAATATATGGCTGAAGCAGCGAGAATAATTGATGCTCACATAATTCATTTTTCAACTGATTATATCTTTGATGGGAAGAATGGACCTTATCTTGAGTCTGCAATGCCAAATCCTCTTGGTTATTATGGCAGAACGAAACTTGCAAGCGAAAATGTTCTGAAACTTTACGCGGTTAAGCATACCATTATAAGAACTAATGTGCTTTATGGTCCGGCAAAATTTGGAAGACCAGATTTTGTAAAATGGGTTGTTGAGTCATTGAAAAATAAGAAAAAAATCAGAATAGTAACTGATCAGATTAACAATCCGACTTATCTTGATGACTTGGTACAAGCTGTTGATAAAATTATTGAGTCCAAACGAGAAGGTATTTACAACATTGGTGGGCAGGAGTTTTTATCACGATATGAATTCACTCAAATTATCGCCGACTATTTTTCGCTTGATAAGTCGCTCATAGTTCCTATCACAACTGAAGAGCTAAAACAACCAGCTAGAAGACCTTTGAAAAGTGGTTTGATAACGATTAAAGCACAATCAGAACTTGGTTACAGACCTCATACGTTAGAAGAAGCTTTGGGTGAAATGAAGAAAGAAGTTTTTGAAAATATCCTTTAAATAATTCAATTCTGATTTTTATCTGAAATACTGAAATTATACTTTATTATCTGATCTATGGGCTAAAGTCGAATTCTAAAACTTCTTTCTCACAGTCAAGTTCAATAATTTTGCAAAGCGGTTGAATTATTTTTTAAGTTCTTTGATAAAGTATGTATTTGCCCCGGTAGCTCAGCAGGATACCTGCCCGACTTGACACAAGCTCAATTAGATAGTTTTATATAATCAAGTCGGTCAAGGCGGGGAGCAGCAGTTTCCTAAACTATGAAATATCACATATACATATTAAAAAGCTTAGCATTTGATAAAACTTATATTGGTTATACGAATGATTTAAAACGTAGACTGAATGAACACAATTCTGGTAAATCAACTTACACTAGTAAATTCAAGCCGTGGAAAATTATTTACTATGAAGAATGTCTTGATGAATTGGAAGCCAGAAGAAAAGAGAAATATTATAAGTCAGCAGCCGGTAGAAGAAAGATTAAAAAAATATTGAATGAAAATTGCCCCGGTAGCTCAGCAGGATACCTGCACGACTTGGCACAATCTCAATCATATAGTTTATATAATCAAGTCGGTCAAGGCGGGGAGCAGCAGTTTCCTAAACTATGAAATATTACATATACATATTAAAAAGCTTAGCGTTTGATAAAACTTATACTGGTTATACGAATGATTTAAATCGTAGACTGAATGAACACAACTCTGGAAAATCAACTTACACAAGTAAATTCAAGCCGTGGAAAATTATTTACTATGAAGAATGTCTTGATGAATTGGAAGCCAGAAGAAAAGAGAAATATTATAAATCAGCAGCAGGTAGAAGAAAGATTAAAAAAATATTGAATGAAAATTGCCCCGGTAGCTCAGCAGGATACCTGCCCGACTTGGCACAAGTTCAATTATATAGTTTATATGATCAAGTCGGTCAAGGCGGGGAGCAGCAGTTTCCTAAACAATGAAATATTATATATACATATTAAAAAGCTTAGCATTTGATAAAACTTATATTGGTTATACGAATGATTTAAATCGTAGACTGAATGAACACAACTCTGGTAAATCAAATTACACTAGTAAATTCAAACCATGGAAAATTATTTACTATGAAGAATGTCTTGATGAATTGGAAGCCAGAAGAAAAGAGAAATATTATAAGTCAGCAGCCGGTAGAAGAAAGATTAAAAAAATATTGAATGAAAACTGCCCCGGTAGCTCAGCAGGATAGAGCAGCAGTTTCCTAAACTGTTGGTCGGAGGTTCGAATCCTCTCCGGGGTACAAAACAGAAATTCATTTTGCAGTTTCCTAAACTGCTGGTCGGAGGTTCTCCGAAGGATCCAGTGGAGAATCCTCTCCGGGGTACAAAATTTTTAATATTAAATCGAGGGAATATGGATGACTTTATTAACAATCAACTTGAGATACTTTACTCTTCACTGAGTGAGAGTGAAGCACGCCTTCATCCCCCTTCAAAAGTTAAATCGCAAATACAAACAATTATTAACGGATTAAAACCACTTAATTTATTAAGACCTTGCAAAATTGGGGATGGAATTATCAAGATTGACGAATCGAAAGAAAAACATTTGATAGATTTATTTGAGAGGGCTTGTTCAGCAGGAAGATTTATTAAATTTGTTCCCGCCAGCGGAGCTGCAACAAGAATGTTCAGCAAACTTCAGACAACAATAAACAAGTTTAGTAATTTCAATCTCGATATTCTCAAAGTCTTATCGGTTGAAGATAAAAATGTTGAAGCAACTTATAATTTTCTGATAAACATAAAAAAATTTGCATTTTATGATGATCTGAAAACATTCATCGCAAATGATATTGATGCAGTTGTTAAGGAACAGCCAAGAATAATTATAGAAAAAATGCTTTTAGCCGACGGACTTAACTATTTAAACAAACCTAAAGCTGTATTAAAATTTCATAAATATAAAACAGATAACAGAACTGCATTTACAGAGCATCTGATCGAATCTTATTATTATCAAAAGGATTTTCAAAATAAAATTAAATTGCATTTTACTATTTCAGAAGAACACAGAGAATTATTTAATGATGAGTTTCAGAAATTTTTAAATGCAAATTATTTCTCTGATGCAGAATATCAGGTAGATTTTTCTTATCAGAAAAAATCAACTGATTCAATAGCACTCAATGTGAATAATGAAATTTATTTTGATGAACAGATGCGTCCCATTTTCCGACCTGCGGGACATGGTGCTTTACTTGAGAACCTCAATGACTTAAAAGCCGATCTTATCTTCATTAAAAATATTGACAATGTTTGTGTCGATAGATTAAAACCAATAACTATAAAATATAAAAAACTACTCGCTGGATTTTTGTTGCTTATTCAGAAGCAGGTTTTTGAATATTTAAATCTTCTTGAACAGGAAAAAATTCCGGATAATAAATTTGATGAAATGATAAAATTCTGTGAAGCATTTTTGAATATTCCAAAACCTGATGGATTTAACCTCTGGGATAATAAAAAGAAAAGAAATTTTTTATTTACGAAATTCAATCGTCCTATAAGAGTCTGTGGTGTAGTTAAAAATGAAGGGCAACCTGGTGGTGCTCCTTTCTGGGTTAAAAGTGATGACAACGAAATTTCTGTTCAGATTGTTGAAGGCGCGCAAATTGATTCAAGTAATGAGGAGCAAAAACTAATTTTCAATAATTCTACTCATTTCAATCCTGTTGATTTGGTATGTGCAGTTAGAGATTATAAAGGCGACAATTTTAATTTAATGAATTATGCTGATCCGAAGTCGGCAATTATAGTTCATAAGTCAGTTAATGGTAATGAAATTAAATCACTTGAGTTGCCTGGTTTGTGGAATGGTGGAATGTCGAACTGGATTTCTGTTTTTGTTGAAGTTTCGATCGAAACTTTTAATCCGGTTAAGGAGATAAATGATTTGCTAAATGCTGGTCACATTGAAGAAGTATGAAAAAATATACTTGTAATGAAAGTTGATAAAACTATTTTTGCAGAAAGCAAAGAAAAGAAAGTATTAAGATGCCCACTGAAAATAAATTTAACGAAGAAATTTTAAACTCAATTGCAGAAGGCGTTATCACGGTTGATAAAACATTTAAAGTAAATTTTATCAATCGTGCTGCAGAAGAAATTATGGGTTATAAAAAGGATGAAGTTCTTGGGCAATTCTGTAAATACATTCTTAAGTGCGATTTATGTCAAACGAAATGCCCTATCGGAATTGTTTTAGAATCCGGTACAAATTTATACGATTACTCATCGGTTATTTATGATAAAAACGGAAACAGAAAACCAATCAAACTTAATGCTGCCATATTGAAAAGCTCAGATGATAAGCCGGTGGGTGGAGTTATTTCATTCAGAGATGTATCAGAACTTGAAAGAATTAAACAAGATTCGAATGTTATCACAAACTTCTTTGGAATTGTTGGTCACGGAAAAGCTATGCAGGAAATTTTCAAATTGATAATGGAAATTTCAGAATCAGATGCAACTGTTTTGATACTTGGTGAATCAGGAACCGGCAAAGAACTTATTGCAAATGCTATTCAGGCAACAAGCACACGGAAAGATAAACCATTCTTGAAAGTGAACTGTTCTGTATTTCCACAAAATCTTCTTGCAAGTGAGTTGTTCGGGCATGTTAAAGGAGCGTTTACAGATGCAGTAAAAGACAGACCTGGTAGATTTGAATTAGCTGATGGCGGAACAATTTTTCTTGATGAAGTTGCTGAGATGCCACTTCAGACACAAATTCAATTATTGAGAGTTCTGCAGGAAGGAACTTTTGAAAGAGTTGGTGAATCGATTACAAGAAAGGTTGATGTAAGAGTTATTGCGGCAACGAATATCGAAATTCAAAAAGCATTGAAGGAAGGGAAATTAAGAGAAGATTTGTATTATAGGTTAAATGTTATTCCTATTTCCATTCCGCCGCTAAGAGAAAGAAAAGAGGATATTCCTCATCTGGTCAAACATTTCATTGAGACATACTCAAAACTTTATAGAAAAACAATTCCCGATATTTCAGACAATGCACTTGAACTTCTGATGAAATATTCCTGGCCTGGTAATGTACGTGAACTTGAAAATGTAATTGAGTATGCCGTGGTAAGAACAAAAAATGAAAATCAGATTGATATAATAAATCTACCCACTAATATTAAAGACCAACAGATAGAACAAAATCCTCATCGCAAAATATTCCGTAATGAAAATGCTGCTACATTGTTTAGCGTACTTGAAAAGCACAAATGGAATAAAACAAAAGCGGCAAGAGAACTCGGAATTGGCAGAACAACACTTTGGCGAATGTTACGAGAACTTAACATAGAGGAGTAATTACCGTTTCATTCCGATTATGAAACAATCCGTTTCATTTCTTTAACTTTTTGAAAAATAATAAAATATCAAAACTGTTTCATCTTGCCGTTTCAATTGAAACAATTTCAACTGTTAGACACTTTGAAAATTTGCTAAAAATATTAGTTTAGTATGGCAACATTATTGCCTTTTATTAAACGCTATGAGCGAAATGTTAGGCAATCAATATTTTCTTTCCAGAAACTTTTCAAAAGCAAAAGAAGCTTATGAAAAAGTTTTAGAATCTGAACCTCACAATGATTTCATTCGAAAACGGTTACTGATCTGTTACACTCAAACTGGTGAAATAAATAAAGCATTTGAATTATTCTATGAAATTTTGAAAAGAGATATTGAGCTTATCACTAATACTGACATTGTTGCTGATGATTGTCCTTGTCCTGAATTAGTGAATAAGTATGGTAACATTAAACCAACAGATGAATGCTCTCGCGACTCAAGAATAATGCTTGGTATTCTATGGCTCTTTTGTAGTATTGAAAAATCTCTTGAATTTTTTGAAAGCTTATTATCAGAAGAAAAATCAGATATGCGTTTCCTTGAAGTAAGAAATATTATTAGAGAAAAATTAAATCAAACTAAAGAACATTATTCACAAAATAATTAAATCGGAGCTCTATATGAAAAGAATAAATTTACTCGTTATTGTGATATTTGTTTTCGGTATAGTAGCCGAAGTTTTACCTCAGGGTAACTTTGCTACTAGTCTGCATAGTACCAGAAAAGGTAAGATACACTGGTACAACAAAGTAGAGAACGGCGGAGTTGGTGGTTTCGAAGTGCTTACAAATGTTCCCATCACTCAATTAGGTTGCGTTGAATGCCACGATGCAGTGGACGCAAACGGAAATCAATATCCTGCTAATTATACACCAAGCTGCGTGGATTGTCATGCAACAAATTCAACCTGGGCAGTAACTCAGAACGATTGTCTTGGTTGTCACAGCAGAGAAAAAACCATTATCAATATGCAGCTACCTGATGTTCATAGAACAGCTGGATTTACTTGTTTAACTTGCCACAAAAAAGAGGAATTACACGGTGATGATGGTGTGGCTTATAATTCAATGATGGAACCCGGTGCAATTCAAACTGATTGTTCTAATTCTGGTTGCCATGCTGGATTTACACATCCAAATCCAGGTGTAGATCCTCACGGTGGAAAATTGCATTGTACAAGTTGCCATGCTCAAACAAATTTGGCCTGCTATAGTTGCCACTTCGAAAGTCAGGTTCAAACTCATCTAAAAAGACCATATAAACAAATTACAGGATTCATATTCTTAGTTAACAGAACAAAAGATAATAAAGTACATCCGGCAACATTCCAGGCAATTACTTATGAAGGTAAAGCCGGAGTTGCTTTCGGTCCTTCTGTGGCTCATACTATTGTAAAAACTGGTGCAAGAACCTGTAATGATTGTCATGCAAATTTTGGAGGACAAATTCCTGCAATCCAGGATTTCAATTCTGATGGAGTTATTAAATTTGCTACCTGGAACGCTGCAGATAGTACGCTAAGCTGGCATCAGGGAATAGTGCCACTTCCTGCAAATTATCAGAGTTCATTGAAGATGGATTATCTTACTTACAACGGAAATGTTTCTGATCCAGTACAACCTTCAAAGAATTGGTCGGTTGTTAAAGATGTTGCTGACATGTTCCAGATTATGTACTGTACTCCATTAACAAAGCAGCAGATGGCAAAAATCGGAATGGACACAACACTTGTAAGTGTTGAACCAATTAACAGTCAGATTCCAAGTTCATTTGCACTTGAACAGAATTATCCAAATCCATTCAACCCAAGCACAACAATCAGATATTCAATTCCAAACAGTGCTTTTGTTGAATTGAAAGTTTACGATGGACTTGGAAACTTAATTCAAACACTGGTTAGTGAAAATTTATCAGCTGGAAATTATGAAGTTCAATTCAACGGGGCTAATCTTGCCAGTGGAATTTACTACTATCAGATTAAAGCTGGTGAATTTTCAGCAACTAAGAAACTAGTTTTGATGAAGTAGTAATTATTTTATTTTCAGGGAAGAGTGGGTGCCAGAGTGAGGCACCCATTTTTTATGTAAAAAAGTTATGTAAAATTTACCAACCGTTTGCTTTCTTTGAGTTCATCATCAAATTTCACTTCATTTTGGCAATTGGCTTTCCTAAAGCTCGTGGCATTTACATTGTAAAATTTTCCGAAATATTTACTTAATAATAACACAACAATTATTGGAGGACTGAAGAATGGGAATTGCTGAAATTGGGGTGATAGCATTTTTAGTTATGCTCCTCGTTTTCGGATTTATCAACTCCAGAAAAGTTGCACAGGAACTTAAGAAAATGGGGGTTGATAAGTAAGAAGAAAGGGCTGTCTCAAAGTTTAGCAGTGAATCGAGAGGCAGCCCATTCTATTTTTCTAAAACTTCTGTTCTATCGTTGTAACCAATTATTAAATAATCTGCAACATCAATAAATAATCCCACTTCAACTACACCAGGAATCATCTTCAATTCTTTTTCTAATTCTTTTGGATTTTCAATTTCTCCGATTTTACAATCAATTATAAAATTCCCGCTATCCGTAACGAAATTCTTATTATCCAATTTTCTTATTGATGGGTTTAATCTCATTGATTCAAATTTCATTAAAAGTTTTCTTGAAGCAAAAGGAATAACCTCGACCGGAAGAGGAAAATTTCCAAGCTTATTAACCAGTTTTGAATCATCAACAATCCAGATGTTTTTTTCTGAATTATATGCGACTATCTTTTCATAAAGTAAAGCACCACCACCACCCTTTATACCTCGCAAATAAGGGTCGACTTCATCAGCTCCGTCAACTGTTAAATCTATTTTACTAACACTATCAAACTCGTGAATTATTATACCAAACTTGTTTGCGAATTTGGTTGTTCGGTTTGAGGTAGAAATACATTTAATGTTTAACCCGGCTTTAATTTTTTTACTTAATTCTTCAATCATTACTTCGACTGTTGATCCTGTTCCCAAGCCGAGTACCATTCCATCACTTATAAATTCAGTTGCTTTTTTTGCTGCATTAAGTTTTTTATTCATAATTCTTCCTGATTATTGATACAAAAATTCGGATTAAAAGCATTTATTCAAAACTAATTAATTTTTAACAAATATTAGCTAAATATCAAATAATACCGAATATAATTTGATAAATTACTTTTATAATTTATTTTATAAGGCGAATAATAAATATTTTTTATAAAATGAAAATAGATTCAATCGACAAACAAATTTTAACCATTCTTCAACAGGATGCTCAGATTACCAATGTTGAGCTTGCAAAGAAAGTTGGGATAAGTCCACCATCAATGCTCGAAAGAGTAAAACGACTTGAGAGAAACGGAATAATAAAGCGATATGTTGCAATTGTCGATCCGGCAAAAATCAGTAAAGGTGTTTTTGCAATGGTATCAGTTTCTCTTTCAGCTCATCAGCTTTCTTCCGTTGATCAGTTTACCAGAAATATCAAAAAGCTGGACGAAGTTCTGGAATGTTATCATGTTGCCGGTGAGGAAGATTTTATACTAAAAGTAGCAGTAAGCTCAATTGAGGAATACGAGAAATTTATTCTGAGTAAGTTGACGAAAATAAATGGAGTAAATAAAATCAATACAAAATTTGTTCTTTCAACAGTTAAGTATAATACAAAAATTAAAATTGAGTGAAAGGAAACTACTATGCATCATTTCGATCCTAGTATTGAAATTCAGGATTATCTGGTTTTTGGAGAGTACGGAGATGTTAATCCTTCAATTACCGATTCTTCAACTTATACATTTCTAAATCCAAAGACGATGAAAGAATTATTTGAGCACGAAATTGAAGGGTGTTTTTTATATTCTCGTCATTGGAATCCCACAAATAAATATCTTGCTGAAGCATTAGCAAAATTGGAAGATACAGAAGCTGCAATTGTCACATCTTCGGGAATGGGAGCGATTAGTTGTACAATGCTGCAACTTTGTAATGCAGGAGATGAAATTGTTTCGAGCAGAACTATTTATGGTGGGACTTACGCTTTGTTCAAAAATTTTCTTCCACGATTTGATATCAAAACAAATTTTGTTAATACACAAGACCTTAATGCAGTTGAAAATGCAATCACTGAAAAAACAAAAGTAATCTATTGTGAAGCAATTAGTAATCCACTATTAGAAGTTGCTGACATTCCAAAACTTGCCGAGATTGCTAACAAGCATAACATAAAACTTGTTGTTGATAATACATTCAGTCCCATTTTCATTACGCCATCACATCTTGGAGCTCATATAGTAATTCACAGCCTGACAAAATTCATTAACGGAACGAGTGATTGTGTTGCCGGTTGTGTTTGCAGCACTAAAGAATTTATTTCTCAACTTACTGATATAAATTCCGGTGCTTCTATGTTGTTAGGACCAGTACTCGATAGTTTTAGAGCTGCTAGCATAATGAAGAATCTTCACTCGCTTCATATACGCATGAAAAAGCATAGTGAAAATGCACTTTATCTTGCTGAACATTTGGAGAAACTTGGCTGTAAAGTTTTTTATCCGGGATTAAAATCTCACAGCGGGTATAATCTATTGAATGAAATAATGAATGAGGGTTTTGGTTATGGTGGTATGCTTGCAATTGATGCCGGAACTGCAGAAAAAGCCGATGAACTTATGGCAATGATGCAACAGGAAAAAGTTGGTTACCTGGCTGTAAGTCTTGGTTACTTTAAAACGCTTTTTTCTTCTCCAGGTCATAGCACTTCTTCTGAAATACCTGAAGAAGAAAGAAAAGCTATGGGTTTGAGTGATGGACTTGTAAGAATTTCCATCGGTCTTGATAATAATATTGAAAAAACTTTTCAGAGAATTAAAAAGTGTTTACAGACAGTCGGTCTTTGTAAATAAATTCTTTTGGCTGATCAAATATTTTGGTCAGCCATTGTTCTTTATTCGGGTTTAAACAATGCACAAACAGCACCTGCAGGATCTTGTATAACACAAAATCTTCCATAGTTCAAAATTGTTTTTGGCTCAACTAATACTCTTCCACCAAGTTCTAAACAAGTTTGTGCACTTGTATCAACATTCTCAACAGTAATATAAATAAGCCACTGTGGAGGAAGTTTGGCATTAATTCCTTTAGCGTTACAGATTCCTGCTGCAATCTTGTTACTTTCAGGTGCAATCATACTGTAATCATCATAATCTCCCATTGAAACGGGATCAGCTTTCCATCCAATCACTTTCTCATAAAAAGTCTTTACCTCTTCTGCATTCGGGACAGTTAAATCACACCATGTTATTGAACCGATTTCTGGCTTTGAATTCATAATTACTCCTGAAAAAATTATTTATTGTGAAATCTGATATAAAAATAATCAAAAAAAAATGTTACATACCTCTTAAAAAGTTATCTTGAGAGATGATTTATCATCAGGCAATAGTGAGAATATTTTGATATTTTTAAGTAACAAACAATTAGAATTATTAAAATGTTTTTAAAGGATTACAATAAAACTGCAATGATCCTTAAGGATCAGCAAATCAGTTACAGTCAGTTACTGAATAATGTAGCTTCATTTTCAAAACATCTTGAGGGTGAAGTTAATAAAGTTGCAATATTTTGTGAAAACAGGTTTGAATGGATTTATGCGTTCTATGCAAGTTGGTATAAAAATGCGATTGTTGTTCCTATTGATTTTATGTCCTCCGCTGATGATGTCTCTTTCATCTTAAACGATTGTAAACCCGAAGTAATAATTCATTCAAATCAAACTTCAGAGGTTTGCGGTAAAGCCTGTTCTGTTTTACAATACAATATCAAACAAATTAATGTTGATGAGATTCAAGCTGAAGAGCAAAATGTTAGTGTATCTTTTCCCATACCTGACAAAGACAAAGTTGCAGTAATAATTTACACTTCTGGTACAACTGGACTACCAAAAGGTGTAATGCTTTCATTTGATAATCTTCTTGTGAACATCGAAGCTGTTACAGAGGATGTGGTAGTATATGAACCAAACGATAGAGTTCTGGTTCTTCTTCCGTTACATCACATTTTTCCTTTGGTGGGAACAGTTGTTGCTCCACTTAAAATTGGTGCAACAATAGTGTTTTCTCCTTCTATGGCTGCTGAAGATTTAATGGAAACACTGCAAAAGAATAGAATTACGATGATAATCAGTGTTCCAAGATTTTATAGTATTATCAGAAAAGGAATCAAAGAAAAAATTGAAAAGAATAAAATTGCAAAATTTCTTTTTGGTTTAGCTGAAAAGAAAAATTCGCTTACTTTTTCACGAAAAGTATTTAAATCAGTTCATAAGAAATTTGGTGGCAGTATCAAGTATATGGTTTCCGGTGGAGCGGCGCTTGATAAAGAAGTTGCAAAAGATTTACGAACACTTGGATTTGAAGTACTCGAAGGATATGGAATGACTGAATGTGCGCCGATGATAACATTCACGAGGCCCGGTAATGTTGTTATTGGCAGTGCAGGGCAACCTCTAAAAACAAATGAAGTGAAAATTGTTGATGGTGAAATTGTTAATCGTGGAAGAAATGTTATGCTGGGCTACTATAACAGACCTGAAGAAACAGAAGCAGTGATAAAAGATGGCTGGCTTTATACCGGAGATCTTGGTTATCTCGATGAAGAAAAAAGATTGTTTATTACCGGAAGAAAAAAAGAAATCATTATTCTTTCAAACGGAAAAAATATTAATCCTGAAGAGATTGAGAACAAATTAGCATCAATGTCTGATGTAATTAATGAAGTTGGAGTATTTGAAAAAGCGGATATGCTACACGCGTTAATTTACTGCGATGATGTGAAAGTTAAACAAGCTGGTATTGATAATGTTGAAGACTATCTTAAATGGAATGTTATTGATAAGTACAATCAAGCAGTTACTCCATATAAAAAAGTTATGAAGTTTTCAGTTGTCAATGAACCATTACCAAGAACAAGATTAAGCAAACTGAAAAGGTTTTTACTTCCTCAGCTAGAGGCAAAAGACAAATCTCAGCAAGAAAAAATTCCCGAGCCGGTTTTTCAGGAGTACATTCTGATAAAAGAATTCATTCAGCAGCAAAAAGAAATAACAGTTCATCCTTATGATCATCTTGAAATAGATTTAGGACTTGATTCATTGGATAAAGTAAATCTTGAGGTTTTCCTTGAACAAACCTTCGGCGTAAAGATGAATGAGAAAGAAATTTTGAGTTATCCTAATGTTTTGAAGCTTGCTGAAAGTATTCAGGAGCATAAAACAAAACTTGCTGTTGAAGCAATTGATTGGGGAAAAATTTTGCGAGAGGAATTAAATGTCAAACTGCCTGAAAGCTGGTTTACACATAACCTTATGAAACATGCAGCTAAAATATTTTTGAAAATGTATTTTCGTTTGAAGAGCGAAGGATTAGAGAATCTTCCTGAAGGTCCATTTATTCTCGCACCAAATCATCAAAGCTTTCTTGATGGACTTTTTGTTGCCGTCTTTTTGAAAAACAAAATCCTTAAGAAAACATATTTTTATGCTAAGGAAAAACATGTGCGAAATAAAATATTAAAATTCATTGCTGATAAAAGTAATGTGATTGTGATGGATTTAAGTGATTTGAAATCATCATTAAGAAAGCTTGCTGAAGTTCTAAGGAATGGAAGAAATCTGATTATCTTTCCGGAAGGAACAAGATCATTTACGGGTGAGTTGGGAGATTTCAAAAAAACATTTGCAATATTAAGTCGTGAGCTGAATGTTCCTGTTGTGCCAGTAGCAATTGAGGGAGCGAATAAGGCACTACCGCGTGGTAAGATATTTCCAAGACCATTCAAAGAAGTAAAAGTAAAATTTCTTAAACCAATTTTGCCCTCAGAACATTCTTATGAGTCTCTGCGTGATGCTGTATTCGAAAAAGTTTCGAGTCATCTTAATTTAAGTAAACCCAATTCAAAAAAATCTTAATGAAGAAAATCGGAATAATATTACTGCTTATAATCGTTCTTCCGATCGGATTTCTTATCTTCAACGAAATAGGAAAACTGAATGAAACTGAAAAAGTTCTTGAGGAAACTTACAACAATCAGTTACAGACAATTTTATTTTCAGTAAATCAATATTCGGATGATATATTAAACAGTTGGGCAAATAAAGTGAATGAACTGAATGAAGATGATCAACTTCTGAAAAATTTTATAAATGAAAATCTTGCAATCAAATCAATATTTTTACTTAATGATGAACAGATTGAATCAGCTAAATTTATTTTTGATGAAAAATTAATTTCATCATCTGATTCAATTAAGTCTGTGGTTAAATCAATTCTTGTTTCAAATAAAAATCTTATTTCAAGACTTGCAGATTATCAAAAAGCCGGATATCGGAAGCTCGAACCTTTACCGGTAAATAATGTAAGTGATTTAGCAGTAGTCGTATTTTCTAACCAGAATGATAATAAAGTTTATACGATAACAGGATTTGTTATTAATCCTCAAGAGTTTGTAAGAAAAATTTTATTGCCTCGACTTCAGCAAATATCGCAGGAGAATTTTATCATTTTGGTGAGAGATAATGAGAACAGAGTTATTGTCAGTTCGAATAACACTAATTATTCCGGACAAGTTGAATTTGAAAAACAAATGTGGTTAATACCTCACTACAAAATTGGAATAGTTTTAACCGGTGAAACTATTCAGGATTTAATTCGTAATCGTGCAACTAATAATATGATTCTGATTGCTATTCTTTTACTTGTATTGATTGCTGCTGTAATATTTGTTTATCGTGCAGTGAAAAAGGAGCTTGAACTTGCTCAGCTTAAAGCTGATTTCGTTTCGAATGTTTCTCACGAGCTACGAACACCATTAGCTTTAATAAGTATGTTTGCCGAAACTCTTGAGCTTGACCGCGTAAAGAATGATGAGAAGAAAAAAGAGTACTATTCAATAATAAGTCAGGAAGCAAATCGTCTCGGAAGAATTGTAAATTCTATTCTGAACTTTGCTAAAATGGAAGCAGGAAAAAGAAAATTTAACTTTGAGTCAATAAATCTTAACGATGTTGTTGAAAATATTTATCAAACTTACAGTTATCATCTTCAGAACAAAGGTTTTAAATTTGAAAAACAATTGACAGGAGATCTCCCTGAAGTAAAAGCAGATGCAGAAGCAATTTCAGAAGCAATAATTAATCTGATTGATAATGCAGTTAAATACAGTGCTGATTTAAAGGAAGTAACTCTTAAAACTATCTCAACCGGAAACAGCATTATAGTTGAAGTCACTGATAAAGGAATTGGTATTTCACCGGAAGATCAGAAAAAAGTATTTGATAAATTTTTCAGAGTATCATCAGGTCTAATTCATAATGTTAAGGGAACCGGAATTGGTCTTTCACTTGTAAAGCAAATTGTTGATGCTCATAAAGGAACAATTGAGTTAGTAAGTGAACCCGGAAAGGGAAGTACATTCAGAATTATCTTACCGATAGACTTAAATAATTAACGGAGAACTACGATGACGAAAATTCTTATTGTTGAAGATGAGCCAAATATGCGACTTGGACTAAAAGATAATCTCGAGTTCGAAGGTTACGAAGTTGATATTGCCGAAAATGGTGAAGAAGGTCTTACAAAGATTTTAGATAATAATTATGATCTGGTGATTATGGATGTTATGATGCCCAGGATGTCAGGATTTGATGTTTGTAAAAATGTAAGAAAGTCGGGAGACACAACTCCAATTATACTTCTTACTGCTAAAGGCGAAGAGATTGATAAAGTACTTGGACTTGAGCTTGGTGCTGATGATTATGTAACAAAACCATTTTCACTTCGTGAGTTACTTGCAAGAGTAAAAGCTATTCTCAGAAGAAGTGATAGCTTTTCTTCACTTGAAAATAAATCTGTTAAAATCGGAAAACTTGAAGTTGATTTTAATGGATACAAAGCTTCAAGTGGGAAAAAAGATATTCAGATGTCACATAAGGAATTTGAAATACTACACTTTTTGTGGAAGAAGAGAAACACAACAGTTAGTCGTGATGATTTGCTTACTGAAATCTGGGGCTACGATGAAACTCCAACTACAAGAACTGTTGATAATTTTATTTTAAAGCTGCGTCAAAAAATTGAAACTGACCCAAACCATCCAAAGATAATTTTAACCGTTCATGGAGTTGGATATAAAATGGTTTTGTGATTAATGAAATTCTCTCTGCACATCATGACATTTCTTTACAAATCTTGACTTGCCTTTGACACCTCTTACAAATGTTTGAGTTAGGTTTACACCAGAACTTAAACAATAATTTATTTCAAGGAGGTTCGATATGAAAACAACATTGAAACAGAATTCGAAGAACTTATTCTTTGGATTGGTAGCAGCTCTTGTTCTTTTAACTGGCTTTAATAGTCTTGCACAGGTAAATCGTCTTAAAGACTTTACTCAACACAAATTTGCATATGAAAATCTCGTCAATGCAATTAAATCAAATAACGACGGCGTTAGAGAAGATGCAATTTATCTTGTTGGAAAATACAAGCTTGCAGATTTCGAAAATGAATTGCTTAATCAATTGGATAAGGAAAAAAATTCTGGCATTAAAGTTCTTATCGGACTTGCTCTTTACAGATTAGAAAGTGAAAAAGGAATGCAGAAGATGTTAGAGCTTTCAACAAGAGACGAAAATGACAGAGTAAGAAGAATGAGTCTTGCAATTTATAATGAATACATTACCGGAAATTCAAATCGTACGGTTGCAAGATGATAGGAATTCAATAGTGGCTGTCTTCAAATTTTTATGACAGCCACTTTTATTTTTATTTCGCAGCAACTTCTTCAACTTTCTTCCAGACACGAATTAAATTCTCACCAAAAATTTTTCTGATATCAATTTCAGAATATCCTCGTTTCAATAGTTCATAAATTAGATTCGGATATTTTGAAGCATCTTCTAATCCAACAGGCAGGTGATCACCAACTCCGTTAAAGTCAGAACCAATTCCGACATAATCAACACCAACCAGCTTTACTATGTGATCAATATGATTTGCAACATCTTCTACTGTTGCTTTACCAACAGGATTTTCTTTCCAATATTGAGACTCATATTGCCACGCAGAATCAGTACCGGGAGAAATGTTAAAGTTTTTCAAATGTTCTTTTATTTCTTCTTCACCCTGAAGATATTTTTTATTTATATCTTCTCTCAAAAAAAATCCGGCAAAAGCAATCTGAATAACTCCACCGGTTTTTGCAAGTTCAGTAATCATTTCATCGCTTATGTTTCTTTCAAATCCCGGAGTAAAAAATCTGCAGCACGAATGAGAGGCAATTACAGGCGCTTTACTTAATTTAATTATATCATAAAAAGTGCTGTCGCTTATATGTGATACATCAATCATAATTCCCAAACGATTCATTTCTTTTACCACTTCTTCTCCGAAAGGACTTAAACCATTCCATTTTCTTTCCGGATCATTCGCCGAATCACAGATATGATTTGATTTATAGTGTGCTAAAGTTATGTATCTGATTCCTTTATTATAGTATGCTCGAAGATTGTCTAAATTTCCTTCGATAGGCGAGCCATTTTCCATCCCCATTGCCAACAGAATTTTATTCTCGTTTCTATATGATTCAATCTCAGATACACTTCTCACAATTTTGAATTTATTCTGCCATTGTTTTTCAAGCTCTTCAACAATATTTATCAGCGAGTCTGCTTTTAGCTTCGATTTTCCCTGAGCTTCCAATGAAGGCGAAGTATAAATTGACATAAAAGCAACATTCAATCCGCCATCTGTAGCTCTTTCAAAATCAAACTCTCCATAATTTGATTTTACGGAAACATCGAACCGCTCATCGTAAAGCCAATCAGGCAAATCAATATGAGTATCAACTATTAAATTCTTTTTTGCCAAATCAACGGCTTTTAACATTAAAGAAGAATCTATTGTATTGAATTCGTTTTGCGAATGGATATAAACAGAGAATAAAAGTGATAGAGCAATGCAATAAAACCTCATATACATCTCATATTATTTTTCTGGTTGAAAATAAGTAATGCTGAATTATGCTCAAATATTTTGATGATAATTTTTTACAAATAGTTACTTCAGAATGACAATTTTCTGCTTTTCAATTTTTACTTTTGCAGTGTATGAAAAGAGCAAATAAAATATTATTCAAAATTTTGCTTTTAACAGTAACATTGTTTTTTCTTCTGCTAGGTTGTGTTGAGAATACAAATAACGCAGAAATTCCCAAAAGACTAAACGAGAAAATTTTGATTGAACTGAAAGGCAAATGGAAATTTTCTTTAGGCGATTCTCCGGAAAGAAGTCAAGTTGATTTTAATGATGATAACTGGGAATTGATTGATGTTCCTTCGTCGTGGGAAAATCAAGGTTTTCATGGTTACGATGGATTTGCCTGGTACAGAAAAGATTTTACAGTTACTGATGATTTAAGTAAAGAAAATCTATATCTCATTTTAGGTTTTGTAGATGATGTTGATCAAACTTATCTCAATGGAAAATTAATCGGACTTTCAGGCGGATTTCCTCCCAACTACAATACAGCTTATAATGCTTACCGACGATATAAAATTCCAACTGATCTTTTGAAGAAAGGGAAGAATGTAATTGCAGTCCGTATTTATGATCAGGAACTTGAAGGCGGAATAATGAGTGGTGTGCCGGGAATCTATTCTGTGTTAGATGAACTTAATCCTGATTTTACTCTTGAAGGAATCTGGAAATTCAAAATTGGCGATGATAAAATTCGTGCAGATATAAATTATGATGATAGTGATTGGGATAGTTTATTCGTTCCTGCTCATTGGGAAATGCAGGGCTACAGAGATTATGACGGATTTGCCTGGTACAGAAAAAAATTTTCTATCAGTAAAGAATTAAGCAAAGAAAGATTGATTTTACTTATGGGAAAGATTGATGATATTGATCAGACTTATATAAATGGAGTCCAGATTGGTTCTACCGGATTGTGGAATTTTAATAAAGTACCGACTGACTTTAATACAAGAAATGAATGGGAACAAAAAAGAATTTACTCAATTCCGGATGGATTATTGAATTTTAATGGCGAAAATATAATTGCAGTAAGAGTTTATGATGGATTTCGTGATGGTGGAATTTATCAAGGTCCGATTGGAATAATTACAGAGAAAAAATTCAGGCAGAGTTCTTCTCGATAAACTATTTTCTGTTTAATTGCTCTTCGTATAAAAAATGTTTTGATATAACATAACTTGAAATCATAAACATACTTCCAAACAAAACATCGGATGCAAAATGAGCTCCGATAACAATTCTGCTAAAACAAACTAATAAAGCATATCCGATAATTATTGTTTTGATAGCAGTTCTTCTGAAAATTGATTTGTCTGCAAGCAGAATAAACAAACTGATCAAAATCCAACTCATTGCTGCGTGACCAGAAGGGAATGAATCATTACCATTAATTCCATTTGGAAGATACCAGGTTGTGAAGTTTGAAAAATCACCATTAAAATCTCTGAATCTGATTCTTCCCCACAAAAATTTTAATGGAAGAGTTGTTAGTAAAAATCCAAATGTCAGCATTCGTAATACAATTCTAGAAAATAAAAACTGCTTGAAAGAAAATTTTAATTTATTCTTTATGTAGATGAGAGCGAATAAATTGACTAAGGAACTTCCCGCAATCAGGATTATAATTTCAAGCGATGAATTAAACCTTACACCGAATGCATTGGAAATCACTAAGAAATTGGTGTATATAACTCCAACAGTTGATAGCAGCATAAGTAAAAAGTAAACAAGAATTTTCTTTGCATTTGAGGATAGTTTATTCGAGGTAAAGTAAATGTAAATTCCAATTAAACTGATTACCAATCCGGGAATTTCACCATACATCTCCAGAAATTTCGACCAGTTGCTTTTGGGATTATAAAAATAATTTGAAAGTAATAAATCACTTGACTCAAATAGAAATGCAAGTACTAACCAAAGTACAAACAAAAAATATATTGTTGTCTTCGTTTGATATTTTTTCAATTCTTAATCTGCTTTTACTGAAAATATTTAATTTGTGTTATGAATTTAATCAAAAGCATTTTAATTAAGATGAATATATTTGAGTAGATAATTTTAATGAATGAGGATAAAATGAAAACCTTCAACATTACCGGAAGTCTTGAGAATGCATACCAAAATGCAATTCAAAAATTAGTTGATGAAAAGATAATTGAGAGAATCTGGAAAAAAGATTTTACAGTTTGGAATAATGATCCTACTGAAATCTCAAACAGACTTGGCTGGCTTGATTGTACTTCGGTAACAAGAAAATCTTTTGAAGAAATTCATTCATTTGTGAACGAACTCAAGGCAGAAGGTATCAAAAATATTTTGTTGCTTGGTATGGGAGGTTCATCATTAGCGCCGGAAGTTTTTAGTCTTGTGTTCGGCAATAGTGGTGATATAAAATTATCTATACTCGACAGCACACATCCGATAGCTATTTTGGAGAAAACAAAAAATTTTAATCCGGAAAAAACTTTATATATCGTTTCAACAAAATCGGGAGGCACAGTTGAAACAATATCTTTCATGAAATTTTTCTACAATTTTGTTTTGGATAAGCTTGGAAAAGAAAAAGTCAACAGACACTTTGCAGCAATTACGGATCCGGGAAGCGGACTTGAACAGATGGCAAAAGACTTAAACTTCAGAAAAATATTTTTGAATGATCCGAATATTGGAGGAAGATTCTCAGCATTATCATTATTCGGTATTGTTCCTGCAGCACTTGTTGGTGTTGATATTGAAAAATTATTTATCAGAGCTGATAGCGAAGTGGTGTTATCAAAAAAATCAGGAATTGAAATTGACAGAAACAATTCTGCCATGTTTGGAGCTTTGATTGGAGTACTGGCAGAGCAAGGAAAAGATAAACTTACTTTAGTTACTTCAGAAAAAATTAATTCATTTGGTGCCTGGATTGAACAGCTTGTTGCGGAATCAACAGGAAAAAATAATAAAGGAATTTTACCTGTTGATTTGGAAGAAATATTAATCCCGGAATTTTATGGTGAAGATAGAGTTTTTGTTCATATCAAATTAAGAGGAGATAATAAGCATCAGTATAAAATTGATAAATTTATTGAAACAGGTTTTCCGGTAATTGAATTTGAACTCGATGATATTTATGATCTTTCTAAACAATTTTTTCTCTGGGAGTTTGCAACTTCCATCGCAGGTTGGTATTTGGGCATTCAACCTTTTGATCAACCAAATGTTGAGCAGGCAAAAGTTATCGCAAGAAAAATTTTGAAAGACTATCAGGAAAGCGGAAAACTTAATCTTCCTGAACCATCATTTTCCTCAAATGATTTAATAATATATTCTGAAGAAAAGATTGATAAACCAGAAGGTGCTTTAGAATTATTTTTATCAGGTTGTGAAAGCGGTAAAAATTATGTTTCGATTCAAGCTTATGTTAATCCCTCTTTGGAAAATTTCAATCCTCTTCAGAAACTCAGAACTGATATTCTGAAAAAGTATAAAGTTGCAACCACACTTGGATTTGGTCCTCGATTTCTTCATTCAACAGGACAATTGCACAAAGGCGATTCAGGAAATGGTTTGTTCATTCAGATTATTGATAATCCTAAAGAAGATGTTGCAATCCCTGATAATGCCTCGGAAAATAAATTCTCAATTTCATTTGGAGTCTTAATTAAAGCACAGGCGTTTGGTGACAGACAAGCATTGCTTGATAATAAGAGAAAAGTAATTACAATAGAGGTAAAAGATTCCTTAGAGACATTGTTAAATAAATTTCAGGTCTGATTAACCATCCCAAATCAATTTTTACCATTCATCAAAGCCATTATTGCCGGATAATTATTTTATCGTATATTTACGATAAACAATAGAGAAAATTATGGCTATCACAAAAAAAGATGAATTTACATCCGAAGAAATCTGGCTTTCGGATATTGCAAAAGCTTTATCTCATCCGGCGAGAATTAAAATTCTTAAAATCCTGAATGAAACTGATTCCTGCATTGTCGGAACGATTGTAGATAAACTGCCATTGGCGCAGGCAACAGTTTCGCAACATCTTAAGGAACTGAAACGTGTCGGTTTAATCGAAGGTGAAATTGACGGACCAAAAGTGTGTTACTGTCTGAATAATAAAACTCTTTCTAAAGCAAAATCAGCTTTGGATAAATTGTTTTCAAAAATTGGCTGTTGTTAATTAATAATCATAAAAAGGAGAACAGATGGAAAACTCAAATTCATTGAAAGAAATTGTTAAAAACAAATACTCTGAGATTGCAACTTCATCAGATGGAAATGGTTGCTGCGGACCTGTTTCAGGTTGCTGTGGCGATTCAGTAAATGTTGAATTTACAATGATTGGAGATGATTACAGGAATATTGAAGGTTATGTTCCAGAAGCTGATTTAGGACTTGGTTGTGGAGTTCCTACAGAGTTTGCCGGAATTAAACAAGGTGATATTGTGGTTGATCTTGGAAGTGGTGCAGGTAATGATGTTTTCATAGCAAGAAGATTAGTTGGTGATGAAGGAAAAGTTTTTGGTATTGATATGACTGAAACTATGATTGAAAAAGCGAATCTGAATAAATCAAAACTTGGTTATTCAAATGTAGAATTTAAATTGGGCGACATTGAAAATATTCCGCTTGATGATAACACTGCCGATGTTGTAATAAGTAATTGTGTTTTAAACCTTGTTCCGGATAAAAGGAAAGCATTTAGTGAGATTTACAGAATATTGAAACAAGGAGCGCATTTCTGTGTATCAGATGTTGTTGTGCAAGGCGAACTTCCGCAAGAATTTAAAAAATCTGCTGAGCTTTATGCAGGTTGTGTTTCTGGTGCTTTAAATCAGGAAGATTATCTTAACATAATTAGTGAAACTGGTTTTAAAAATATCGAAATCAAAAAATCAAGAAGAATAGATTTGCCTGAAGAATTGCTCAAAAAATTTCTTGACGAAAAGGCAATACTTGATTATAAAAATTCTCTTAAAGGAATTTTTAGTATCACGGTAATAGCATTCAAACAATAATTTGACTCTACTCAGTGGAGTATAATTTCTACTTAGAACTCTCTTTAGTTTTTGGAACAGGAATGTACTCCACTGATGGTCTAACCTGTGTTGACTGGGGATATAAAGCCATCAACTGATAAACTTCCTCTGGCATATCAGTACTAACATTTAGCCCTAATTGCTTTGCTTCTTCAACTGTAATTGGATAGTCATGCGTCCATTTACCAGATGCCAAAGTATCTGCAAGAGTTTCGGCTTTCTGTAAATCCATTTTGTCCTTCAATAGATTTACAATAAGACTTTTGATTTGATTAATTGCTTTTTTAGCAAGGTCTGCAAGAATTAAAGTATCATCACTGATTTTATCTATTGGTTTCTGTTCCAGAATTTTTAATACAGATGCTGCAGGTTTTTGTCCGAGCTGAGGATCAAGCGGACCAAGAACAGCGTTCTCATCCATTACTATTTCATCTGCTGCAAGTGCAATCAAAGTTCCACCTGACATTGCATAATGCGGAACAAATACAGTTACCTTTGCCGGATGCTTCTTCAATGCATTTGCAATTTGTTCTGATGCCAGAACTAAACCACCTGGTGTATGAAGAACGATATCAATCGGAATATTTTTATCAGTTAACTTAATTGCTCTTAAAATTTCTTCTGAATCATTTATGTCTATGTATCTCATTAAAGGGAAACCGAGGAAACTCATTGTTTCTTGTCTGTGAATAAATGCAATTACACGGCTGCTTCTTTTCTGTTCGATTCTTTCTAAAAGTTTTATTCGTGCGGATTCAAGCATTTTCTTCCTCAGTAATGGTTGAAGGGAAGACAGCATTATGAATATCCAGAACAATGACAAGAAATCCATTTGAAACCTCCTATTTACCAGGGATAATATTCATCAATATATTTTTTTCTTTTATATTTTTTTATGAGTAATAAAGGAAGTAAAACTATTCCAGCTACAAAACCACCAATGTGTGCCCAATATGCAACTCCGCCAAACGCCTGAGCATCTGCAACAATAGAAAGTACGCCACTGAAAAATTGAGTAATGAACCAAACTCCTGTATATACAATTGCAGGCAACTCAATTATATAAGGGAAAAACAAAATCGGGAATACTGTAATAACTTTTGCAGTCGGATAAAGTAAAAGATAAGCAGCCATTACACCACTGATTGCACCACTGGCTCCAATAGTCGGTATAAGTGAATTCTGATTAAGATAAATGTGAGTTAATGATGCAGCTACTCCTGTAAGAAGATAAAACAAGAGATATCTGAATGAGCCGAGTCTGTCCTCAACATTATCACCAAAGATATATAGTGCAAGCATATTACTGAATATATGAGCCCAACCACCGTGAAGAAACATTGACGAAAAAATTGTTCCCAATTCAAATGAATCAAAATCATTTAAAAATCTGTATGGAATTACTCCGAATAACTGAACAAATTCCTGTGCATCTTTTCCTAATGAAAGTGTGAAAAAGAAAATGAAAATATTCAGAACAATTATCGTCCAGTTTATAATTGGAAATCTTCGATGAGGAATGTTATCGGCTAAAGGAATCATTTATTACTAATTATTATTATCTTTTTTGTTGAATTGAATTTTTCAAAAATTTATTTTGTTACACAGTCAAACTAAAAAATGGAGATGATATATGAAAATCAAAGCAGCAGAAAATGGTCCTTATTTAATTGAGGTTACTGAAGCAAAGATAATAAAAGATGGGAAAGAAGAAGTACTTACCCAAAAAACTATTGCTCTTTGCAGATGTGGACAGTCTTCAAAAAAACCATTTTGCGATGGAACTCATAGAAAATGTGAATTCAGTGGTGAGGTTGTTGAAATTGAAGTAAAATAATATTTGCTTTAAAGACAAAAAGGGTGTTGATTTAACCAACACCCTTTTTAATTTGATTAGATCTTAGAAATAGAATCTTGCAGTTAACTGAGTAGAAGTCTTGAAGAATGTATCAGTCTCTTCTTTAGGAATGTCGCGTGACAATTTGATATCAGCACCAATTCTGTGTTTTACACCAAAGCTAAAATTCTTATCAATAAAGTATTCAGCACCTAAAACAAGATTAGCAAAAACTTCATTTCTTGCATCAGGTTCCTGAGCATAGAAACCACCTTCTTTCATATTCTGGAAAAGAACTTCAGCTCCTACATAAGGAGAAACTTTTCCAATCTGAAAATGATAAAGACCATCCAGACCAATTCTGAAAGCAGTGCCTGTTACTTTTGTTTGTCCGGTTGGAGCATCTCCACCAGGAGAATAAACATCAAAGCCAAGGACAAATTCTGTAGCGAATTGATCTGATACAAAATATTTTGCTAAAAGATTTGGTGATTCAACACCATCGATACCTAAACCGAATTTGCCTTTCTCCTGGGCAAACAAAGATGTTGATGCCATTAAAAAAGCAACTGTGAATAAATATGTTAATCGTTTCATAACTAACTCCTGTTTTGTTTATGATTATTGTTACTACATTACTCACTTAATTGTGAGTTTCGACAGTTCAAAAATATTTTTGATAAAAAAGTTTTGCTGTAAATACAATCACAATCGGCAGGGAACTGTAGTGGAAATCACTGCGTCAAAAAAAATTTTTGGTGATGTAAATGATTAATCTATGATAACAACTGGGGTGATAGAGAGCATCTATAATGAATTTAATTAGAGATGGATTCAGAATTAATATTATAATAAAAAATTTTCAGGTCACTTCACACACAAAACCCTTTAGATACAAACCTTCGGGAAAGCTTGATAATACAGGATGATCTGAAGATTGAGTAAGCTGTTTAATTATCTTAACAGTTCTACCTGAGTCGACTGCAGCATCGCTTACAATTTTACTGAACAGCTCCTGTGTAATATGACCTGAACAGGAAAAGGTGAATAAAACACCCCCAATATTCAGTAATTTCATTGCAAGAAGATTTATATCCTTATAACCTCTTGCTGCTTTTGAAACCTGAGAAACAGATTCAGCAAACTTTGGAGGATCTAAAATTATCACATCGAATTTTCTATCTTCATCACGAAACTTCCGGAGAACTTTAAAAACATCACCTTCGATATTTTCAATATTGTCAGTAGAAAAATTGTTTAGTTGAAAATTTTTAGTCAGAATTTTTAATGCATCTGAAGATGAATCTATGTTAGTGATTTGTTTAGCTTCAGCGCTTTTAGCGTATAGAGAGAATCCTCCCGTGTAACAGAAACAATTTAATACAGATTTATCTGATACAAATTCTTTTACCAAGTTTCTGTTATCCCGCTGATCAATATAAAATCCGGTTTTGTGTCCTGATTTAATATCCACTAAAAACTTAATATTATTTTCAACAACTTCGATTAGTGCTTCAGGAGAATCACCAAATAAAACACCGCTACTTTTTTCAATTTTTTCTTTGTTCAGCGTCTCGCTATCAGATCTTTCATAGATTCCTTTGGGTTTTAATAAATCAGCTAATAAATCTGTGATTTCTTTTTTCCAGTAAACTGTACCGGCAGAAAGAAACTGACAAACAACAAAATCGCCGTATAAATCAACAATTAAACCTGGCAGCAAATCATTTTCTGAATTTATAAGACGATAGACATTTGTGGAATTGCGGTCAACAATTTTTTTTCTTAATTCAAGTGCTGATAAAATTCTTCTTTCAAAAAAATGTTTATCAATTTTATCATCACAGTTGAATGACCAGATTCTTACAGAAATCTGAGAGTGAAGTGAGATAGCTCCAATTGCTAATGGATCACCTGAAGTAGATTTTACTAATACAGTTTCACCATTTTCTTTTACATCATCAATTTTATCAATAGCACCCGAGAAAATCCACGGGTGCTTTGACTGAATAATTTTTTCTTTACCTTTCTTAAGAGTAACAGATCCCATAATTCTTTATTCTTGAGGAGACCAGCTGAAATAAAATATAACACCAGCGTGAACTGTGATTAAATCAGTTTTAGATCTGCTTACATCATAAGAAACCTGTCCGTTTTGAATTTTTACTGAACCTTGTTTTAAGTACTCTGCTTCCGAGCCAAAAAGATATCTGCCTTTTAAATCCAGATAAATTGTATTCTGATCAGTATTTGGATCGCCTGATAACAGAATTGCAAATCCACCACCAGCGCCGTAGCTCCAAGCCCAATCATCAAAATTTGTGCTCGACGCAAACTCTTCACCAGTTCCCTGACTCTTTACAGAAGTTGTTGTGTAAATGTATGAGCCACCGAAAAGTCCCTCTATATAAGGTCTTATTCTTCCTGTTGGAAGTCCGACAGTGAAAAGCAAATGGAAATTAAGTAAACTGTTCGTACGATCTATGTTTACAAAAACATCAGGAATAGTGGTGCTTAAAGGTTCTCTTCTTGATTCCGAACCGTAGACAATGTAACCTAAATTCAATCCAACACCGAAAGGGGATTTAGGTTTTGGCGAAATGAAATTAATATTACCACTTAATCCGAAACCTAGATTGTCAACCTTCTCTTTGAATTCTCCTGATGGAATTGCCAGAGTAAGATTTAGTCCTGCTGATTGAGCAAGCGAAAAATTTAACGGTATAATTGATAGCATAATTGCGGCGAATAAATATTTTTTCATAGTTGTCCTTATGATTATTATTTGATAAATACTTGCCAACTCCAGGCATCAAGCTTAGTCTTAAACGATTGTTCTAAATTAACCTTTTCTTTTGTAAAGAAATTTGTGAAGGTTCCCGAAAGTCGATTATCGTTTAGGAAAACTTCAGAAGGAGTTTCCGAAAGATTAAAAACTGCGAATAAAATTTTATCTTCCTTTACACGAGCGAGCGCTAGAATGTTTTTCTGGTTATTATTTGGGATGAATTCAATTTTTCCTCCCTTAATTCCACAATGTAAAAGTTCATTTGATTTTATCAGTTCAATCAAAGATTTGTACAATGCAAAAAATTTATGTTCTTTCCAATCAATAGGATCTTTTTCAAAGAAGGATAATCTTTTATTTAAGCCAGCTTCCTGACCACTGTAAATCAATGGCATATCAGGAATCAGAAAAGTAAGAACTGCAAAACATTCTGCTGCATCATTAAGTCTTTCAAACACAGTTCCGTTCCAGGAATTTTCATCATGGTTATCTGTGAACTGCATCCGGAAAGCATAAGATGGATAGTTTTCCCGATCTTTTTGAATATGATTAATTATTTCATCAGCACTTTTCTTTCCCTTAGCAACTTCGTTCATGGTTTTGTGCATATTCCAATCGTAAGTCATATCAAAAGCAAAATGCATTTCCGGAGTGTCCCATTCAGCAAGCATAAAAACTGGTTTTATTTTGTCGAGCTGTTCTCTTGCTTCAATCCAGAATTCGATTGGTACCATTCCTGCAACATCACAACGATAACCATCAATGTCACATTCGGTAACCCAGAATTTCAATGCGTTAATCATTTCACTCCAGAGTGCTTTATTGTCATAATTCAAATCAATAACATCACTCCAATCATCTCACAGGGGGAATAAAATTTCCTTTATCGTCTCTATTATAAAAATCCGGATGAGTTTTGGTCCATTGATGATCCCAGGCAGTATGATTGGCAACCCAATCAATAATAACATACATTCCAAGTGAATGAATTTCTTTAACAAGTTCTTTAAAGTCATCTATTGTTCCGAATTCAGGATTAACATCGAGATAATCCTTTACTGAGTAATAACTTCCTAAACTACCTTTTCTGTTTAATTCACCGATTGGATGAATTGGCATAAACCAAAGTATTCCAACTCCAAGTTCTTTCAATCGCGGAAGATGTTTCCTGAATCCATCAAAATTTCCTTCTTCAGAAAACTGACGAAGATTTACTTCATAAATTGTTTTATTAAAAGCCCATTCGGGAGTTTTAGTTTGCGGAAAAATAAAAGTGCACACTGATATAAATAGAATAAAAACTTTTCGGAAGGTTATCATTGCTACCTCAAAGAATGGAGTGAATAAAGAAAAAATTAAAGTTTATAAATTTTCTTGTTATCTGTTTCGCTGTGTTTATCTTCAGAAGACTGACCGTTAATTGATTTTTTAGCGAGCGATTCCTGCCTGTTCTTCAGAATGCTTTGCTCAATTTTAAGCTTCTCCCTGATTTTCTGGTAACGCTGAAGCACTTTCTGATTTTTAGCAATTTCTTCCTGAAGTTTTTTCTTCATTGAAGCAAGTTTCATAACATTTCCGCGATGTTCTTCGTGCTCAACTTTAATCATGCTGATTGAGGTTTGAAGTTCCACGAGTTCATCCATTGAATCAGAAATTTTTGAATTCATCTCTTCAAGTCTTGCTTCTGCTTCCTGTAATTCGCGTAGAATGTGTGTTCGTTTTTCTTTAGCTTCTGTTAAACGCTGATTCATTGAGCTAAGTATTTCCTGCAAACCTTGCTCAATTGAAATTTTCTTTTTTATCAGCAAATCATTTTCAAGCTTAAGATCATTATTCGTATTCTTTCTTTCAGCGGCTTCCTGATCAAGTTTCAATAACTCATTCTGAAGTAGGTCTTTTTTCTCCTCAATTGTTTTGAGAAGTTGTTCGAATGAATCAATTTCAGTCTGACGCATATTCAGAATTCGTTCACTCTCTTCAAGTGCAGCAACCTTCTCAAGGATTTGCTTATCCTTCTCTTCAATTTCTTTTTCTTTCTGAGAAACAATCTGTTCAAGCACAGTTCGCTTTGTTGTAATATCATTCAATTCAGCATTATACTTCTGAAACATTTTTGCAAAACGATTTTCAAGTTCGTAATTGCCTCTTTCAATTTCGTCTCTTCTTCGTTCAAGAAGTGGTATAAGTTCTTTTGCTCTTTCTTTTTCAAGTTGAATACGATCAAATTCTTCCTGCTCAAGTAATAACTTTTTATGAAATTCATTTTTCATTTCTTCATATCGTTTAGCATCTTCCTGCAAAGCATTAACTCTTGCTTCAAGTTCAGTTACTTCACTATTTAATTTTGCAAGGCGCTTTGATTTAATCGCAAGAGATTCCTCAATTGCAAAAAGTTCTTTCTGTTTCTGTTCAATCTTTTCAAAAATCTTTTGATGCTGAAGATTTGTTTCATTCATCTCTTTGGTTTTTTCAGCAATAATCTGCTCGATTGATTCAATCTCGCTCTTTCTTGAATTAAGCGACTGGTCAATGCTGTTAAGCTCATTGGTTTTTTCCGTAATCAGATTAACAAGTTCATCAACTTTTGCTCTGGTACTTTGCTCTGCTTGTCTTAGTTCTGAAAGTAAAGTTCTAAGCTGTTCTGCTTCGATATTTTTCTGTTCAATTTCATTTCTAAGTGCATTTATCGTCTGAGTTGAAGAATCTTCTTCCTGCTTCAATTTCATCACACGACTTGTAATAAGTTCTATTTCATCTTCTTTCTGTTTAACCTGATTAAGAATTTCCGTTAGTCGAACATTAGCAGATTCTTCTTCAGCTTTAAGTTGTTCGAGATGATTTGTGATGCCTGAAATTTCTTCTGCTTTTCTTGTAGCACGATTTGCAAGGTCGGTCAGTACATTGTTAATCTTTTCTTCTTCTTCACGAAGTTGCATCAGTCTTGTATTAGCAAGATTAACTTCTTCTTCTTTTGACTTAGCATTATTCAGAAGTTCAGATAAATCTGTATGAATTCTTTTTTCTTCTTCTTTCAGATAGTTTAATCTTTGCTCAAGAGTTAATGCTTCGTTTTCTTTGTTAGATAATTCGTGTTGAAGAACCGAAAGTTTTTCCTGAGTTTTATCTTCAAGTTCGTGGAGATATTGGATTCGTTGCTCAATAGTTTTAGCTTCGTTTTCTTTATCAAGCAGTTCCTCTTTAAGTGAGGAAATATTCTGCTGTGTTTTCTGCTCTTCTTCTTTTAATTCGAGCAATCTTCTGTTTATCTCGGTAACTTCAATTTCTTTCTGATGAATATCATTTATTATCTGAAGTTGTGCATCGCTGAGTTCAGCAATTTTTCTTTCAATCGATTTAACTTCCTGATTTGAGAGCTGAATATGTTTTTCTTCAAGTTCTTCAAGTTCCTGTTTTCTTTGAAATATTCTGGATTGAATTTCTGCTTCTTCATTCTCAAGTTCTTTAAGCTTGTTTGCTGTAATTTCAATTTTAAGTCTTACCTGGTCATACTCAAATTTAAGATTCTGAAGTTCGCTTGTATCAAGCACCAATGCCTTTTGCTCTTCAATAAGGTCTGTTAATTTCTGTTCAGCGGCTCTGATTTCATTTTTCAATCTTATATAATTATCCTGAAGATTTTTATAAGCATCTGAATCTGTCAGATATTGTTTTTCCAACTCTTTCAAATCCTCAATACGATTTTCAGCAGCTTTGATATTTTGTTTTAATTGTTCGTAATTGTTTAACTGATTTTCATAGTCAGCAATGATATCAAGTATCTGTCTTTCGCGCTGATGAAGCTCATTAAGTTTTTCTTCAGAATTTGAAATTTCTTCCTGAAGGTTTTCATACTTTCTAAGTTTGGTTTCATAATCCGAAATTGAATCCTGAAGCTCTTTTTCTTTCTCTGATAATTCAGAAATTCTTTGCTCGGCTTTTCTGATTTGACTTAATATGATTTCATAATCTTCGGTGCTTTGTTTTAACTTGTCTTCTTTATAACGCAATTCATCGAGTCGGCTTTGAGCTTCTTTAATTTCCTCTTTTAGCGAATCATATTCTTTTCTGATTGCAATAAGTTCATTGCGGTCAATGGTTAATTCTTCATTTAACGCTGAACGAAAGTCCGGATTATCCTGAGCATTACGGATATATTCATCAAGTTCCTGAATTTGCTTTGTGTAAGATAGCAGAGTTGATTGCTCCTCGAATTTCATTTCGCGAAGATGAGCAATTTCTTTATCGAGGTTTTCAAGCTCCGAAGTCTTTTTTCTTTTCTCATCACGAAGTTGTTCAAGCTCAGTAGAGATTGCGAGTTTCTTTTCATTTAATTCTGCAACTTCAAGTCGCATTTTTTTAAGAACTTCATTGAGATGGCGAATATTTTCTTCGCGTTCGTAAAGATTGTTTAGTTGTTCTTTTAATTTGTCGCGTTCAAGTTCGAGCTCTTTAATCCGCTTTGACTCAAATAAACCCATATTGGTTTACTCCGGAGTGATTAGTTTAAAAACTTCTTAAATATTTGCTCTGAAGTTAGCTAATGAGCGATAAATATTCAATTAGAGAAAATTTTACAATATGTAAATATTACTTAGAAAGATAATCAATAATTGCTTTACAGAAGTCAGGCAAATCACCCGGTCTGCGGCTCGAAATCATATTTCTGTCAACAACAACAGGTTCATCAATCCAAATAGCGCCAGCGTTTGTTAAATCGTCTTTAATTCCCGGTGTTGAAGTACATTTGAATCCTTTCATAATACCTGCAGAAATCGGAATCCAGCCGGCGTGACAAATATGAGCAACAAGTTTACCGGAGTTAAAAATGTTTCTTGTAAGTTTTAGAACATTTTCTTCTCTTCTTAATTTATCAGGAGCAAATCCGCCCGGAATAATCAAAGCATCAAAGTCTTTATCGTTTAATTCATCGAAAGAGGCATAAGCTCTGCAGGGATAAGTGTGTTTGCCTGAATAAACTTTACCTTTTTCTTTACCCGCAACAACAACATTGGCACCTTCCTCAATCATTCGAAGCTTTGGATACCAGAGTTCAAGATCTTCGTAAAGATCATCAACAAACATTAAAATATTTTTACCTGATAGTTTACCTTTCATAATTTCCCCTCACGGTATTGTTTACGAAACTGAATTTTCTGAAGCTGTCTTTCAATAATCATATCAGCAAGTTTTTCCGGTATGTTTTCTCTGTTTTTGCCACCAAATAATTCAGCAAGTTTTTGTTCGCTGATATCAATTCTGTAAAGAGTATTAACCAGTAAATTAAAGTTATTATCAATCATATCAGTTAGTTTTTCAATCAGATACTTTTTGAATTCCTCAAGCTTTTCAAAATCGTTGTTTGGGATTAGCGAAGTATCATCATCTTTAACAAAATCTTTCGAAATAAATTTTTGTAATGATTTAATATCGTTACTGTTTATTAAGTTTTTCATTGTCTTGTTCTAGTTTCATTTAAATACTCTCTGGAAAATAAATAAAATTTAAGTTGAATACATGAAATATTATTCTGCTATTTCATATCAATGGATCTCTTTCACCGGTCATAGTTCTCACCATTTTTGTCGTAAAATATTTTTGCACCTCTTTAATTTTTACTTGTAATCTTTACTTACATTTTGATGTTAATAATCACTGACTTCAAAAATTTTTTCTAATCGAAGAAAATCTGAAGGAATAAAATTTGAAATATTTAGAGTTAAGTGGAGCAGTCTATGCGATTAACTACCAATTTTGTCGTAATATTAAAGCACAGCATAAAATTCTGTTTTGTGTCTTTTAGCTTCAGTAGTCATCTGCAGCAAAATAACATTTTAGTCTCGAAAACAATTACCCCCCCCCCCATCAATTAACGATTGACAACTTAGCTTATTACATTTCAGTCCCTTTTTACACATCTGGTTTTGTTTAATTGAAAAGCTTAATTTAGAACCAAATAAATATCAGTCAGGATTGTAAGATGAAATCAAAAACCTATATGCCATTGTTAATACTGATTATACAACTACTATTGTTTGCAACTTCCTGCAAGCAAACCACAGAACCAAAGCTTGAGGCAGAGCTTAAACTTGAACTTGAAGATGTAAGCTGCACAGAAGCTTGGATAAAACTTACAACCACCAATTTACAACTTCCTGCAACAGTAAATCTGTTAAGAGATGGAACAAAAGCACAGACAATCAATCTGTTGGTTGCAGACACGGTATTATATGTTGACTCACTACTACCAAACCAAACATACAAATTCCAGGCATCCATTCAACCATTCAATCATTCAGGTTTACCTGCCGAAGGCAGGCATTCAAGCAATGAGCTTACGGTAACTACGATGGACACCACAAGCCACAACTTTACCTGGCAGAGCTGGGAGTTTGGGCAGCACAGCAGCAGCACACTTTACGATGTAGCGATAATAGATGAGAACAACATCTGGGCAGTGGGAGAGATATATATGCTTGACTCACTCGGCAGACCTGACCCAAACGCATATAATGCAGTCCATTGGGATGGAACTAAGTGGGAGTTGAAGAGGATATATACGTATAGCAATTGCAGTTCAATTGATTATGCTCCTTTGAGATCAATTTATGCTTTTGCATCAAATAAAATTGTTGTTACATCAGGTGGAGGAATGTGGTGGTTTGACGGAAATAGATGGATTGCTGAATGTAGCATAAATCCTTTGCTTACTGGTGCCATCAACAAACTCTGGGGCAGCAGTAGTGAGGATTTATATGCGGTAGGCAACAATGGCAACATAGCCCACTGGGATGGAGTGAGGTGGAGGAAGATAGAAAGTGGGACTACGCTAAATATAAATGATATATGGGGAGATTACAATAGTGCCGAATCAGATTATGAAATAATATTTATTGCTGCACAACAATTTGTTGGACCTGAAAGGAATATTTACCGAATCGTAGATAAATCAGTTGAAAAGCTTTCAACATTGAATATCAATCAAGGAAGCATTCATGGAATCTGGTTTAAGACCGGAAGAAAGTATTATGTTGTAGGAAACGGGATTTATACCACAAACAATGTTAATTACGGAAGTTTTTGGGACGCTTCATTAATTAATTTGACGCCTTATTATACTTATGCAATTAGAGGTTCAGCGTTAAATAATGTTTTAATTTGTGGGTCATTTGGTGAACTCTTGCATTACAATGGTTTTACTTGGCAAAGCTTTCAAAATATGCTGGGATTCTTCAATGCTGATTTTTTTAATATTGATGTAAAGGAAAATGTAACGGCTGTGGTTGGCCAAAAGTTTAATTCAGGAATTATTGTAATAGGAAAAACCGGTTTATAGTTTTTCTCAAGAAAATACAATAGTGGAGATTATTATGAATGGTAAATCAATTCTTATAATAATATTAGCAATCACTTGTGAAGTGTATTCACAAACTAATTTAGCTTATGATTCAAATAATACAATAACAGAAAGGTTGTTAAGCAGCTACTTTACAGTCGGTGTTGGGAGAACCAGTAAATATCTAAATTTTGGTGCGGGACTTTTCTTCCCTCTTGAGAAAAGCATTCTAATTGGACTAAGGGCAAATATAAACACCGAATTGGATGCATTCCCTGGTAAAGTACCTTTAGAAAATATCTGGGATATAAATCTTACAGTAGAGTATGTTCCATTAATATCTGAGAGAATTATACTTTTAGTCGGGGGAGGTGCGGGCTACAGCCGGGCAGCTAAAAGAGGAGACTTTATTGGATATAAGCTTGTTACAGCTGAATATGAAGAAATATACTCATCATCTATTTCATTCCTTGGGGAGATGGAATTTAGTTTATTAATTACAGAAAATTTGGGTATCAATATAATTGGTTACACACTTTATGCAGATAATCGAACATTTTTGAATTATCAACTCGGTATCTTCCTTTGTAAGATACTTGAATTGCAATAAATAATGGAGTATTAAAATGGTGAGGTTCAGGGATTCTCCCTATTAAAAAGTAGCGGCAGTGATTGCGCCACTGCCGCCTAATGCAAACAAAAATGGCTAGTCTTATTACCTGTGTAGGGTAAAGGACTTTTTTATTTGCAAGTCAATTATATCAATATTTTTATAACAATTAAAGTCAGAGGTGTATAATGAAAAAAATTATGTTGCTAATAGTAATTTTGTGCTGTTCCTCCCTATTAGCCCAAAGAACAGTTAGTATGAATTTCGACTTATATCAAAATGCTGCGAACAATATTATCGCAACTGAAGGAAATTTTCCGTTGATATATTCTGGTAATGTTGGAGGAAATTCATACTATTTTGAACTGGAGCAACCAACAGTAGAGTTTAATCAAAATTATATGAAAATGGTTGCGATACTTAAGATCAATACAACAGTTACGGGGTATTTTGAAATTGAAATACAACCGTCAATCTATGTTAACTATGAACTCTCAACTGATGATATTACTGCCTTTTTAGAAAATTTTCCCACTTATATTAACACTAACTTTCCTCAAATACCACAATGGGTTAGAGATAAAATAATAGAACATTATAATTCTCTTCAATTAACTATGTATCCTGCTAAGATTTTAGATTATGCAGAGTCTTATGTGCCTGATTTTATTGATGTTGAAGTGTCCAATATTATTTTTTCAGTCCAATCTCAACCTTCCAAACTTCATATAGCTATAAGTTTTGTTGTCACAGGAATTTCACCCGATTATAAAGCTTATACTTACAATAGGAGTTATGCTAAAATTACTTCGAATGTTCGAGTTGACATTAAAAGATTAATATTATTAAGTGTTTTGGGCGATATATATTATGAGTTTAATGGAACCATGCCAATACAGAAGGATGGTGAAGCGGTCTTTAACGTTTATAATTCTAATAACAACGTTAATTTCCAAAGTGGAAGGAGACTAATAGTTGTATTTCAATCTGATATTAGAGGTACTTTTTTAAGAGTTTATACCGCTGAATATATGCCGATTAACAATCAGTGGGAAGGCCCCAAAAATATGATGGTGTCATTTGATTAATTTATATTAAAGGAGATTAATAAAATGAAGAAGATATTATTAACAATCTTATTACTGACTTTTAGTCTTTATCTGAAAGCTCAGGATGTTCAATTGATTGTCCCGAAACTCTCAATTGAGAATACACTTAAAACCTTGCTTGATGCAAGAGCAGCTAGTTTTAGCAGTTATACTCCTGGTTATGGAGTTGATATGTATAATATAAAATTGATATACGGAGATTCACATCCCCTTGTTGTTACATTAATTCCACCAGATAGGTTTAAAATACAGTGCGGTATAATCGCAAGAGCGAATTTAAACGTTGATGTCTTAAGTTTTGAAATAAATGGAGAAGGAAATATTATAATTGAAGGTAAAATGAAGGTTGAGGGTTCGCAAGGGCAACTTACGCTAATCGGTTCAGCCGATGCAGTAATTGATGTTTCTGGTGTCCCTGGATTTGTTCTTAATATTATTAATGCCAATCAATTTACGGTTAAATTACCTCCATTTGAGCTGGCATCCTTTTTATTTACTTTACCAACAATTCCATTGAATTATTTTACCACTAACTATCCAACCATTAGCATTACTAACGATAATGTAATTTTAGGTTTACAAACTCCAAGTAACTTTTTAATTGTTGACCAAAAAGATCAAAATGGAAGTAGAATCTCAAATAGTTTAATTGGTCATTGGGAAAATAACAATTTTGTTAATTACACTGTCCCTGCTATCTTCTCAAATCTACCGGTTAATTCATGGCAAACATTCAAAGGAGACCAAAACTTTCAGTTATCGCCGTTTCAAAAATACAACAACTGGAATAATCTTGGGGAAGTAGAAAACCATAAAAAGTTCTATCTGGATGGTTCTTTGTCTAGGTTAAATAGTAATTTCAGGCAAACCCATTCAGGCATAAAAATTAAGAACTTTCTGGAAAGTTCTTCAGCCGATGGTGGTAATATTCACTTCAAAGACCCGTGGCTTATAGATTATCCTGATCCGCTATACGGAAATACCTTGCGTAACCGTGGAATGGATGCACCATTCAAACAAAGACCATCACCATTCTATCCCGATTACACAACAAGCTACGACGGCGATGTTTACAAAGGCGTCTTCTTAAATCAAGATTATCGTGTGCCAGGACAACCCTACTACTCCGTAAAAGCAGATGCGGTTCAGGATATACAATTTCAGCAAACGGGCAGGACACACCGGTTTTATTTTCAGAACTGGAGTGCAAGTCCACAGGGCAGTGCAGAGTTTAAATACGCCGATTCACTTCAAACACCGGTGGTATTCAAGCAGGATGGAGCAACAGTACAGGCAAACCTTAAAGGCACGCAGCTTAGCAACAACTCAAATGCTTACTTAAAGAGCAACCAGCGTAAGTTTATCAAAACGCCAGATGGGGTATTACACGCAGTTTATGAATCATTAAACAAAGTATGGTATGAGAGAAGTACGGATAATGGTTCAACTTGGATAATAGTCAATAATGGGCAACCTCTAAGCAACAATGATTCAAAAAATCCATCAATCACATTTTATGGAAATGAAATTTATATTGTCTGGCAAGAGAAATTTGGTAACAATTTTAAGATACAACTGGCAGTATTCGGTAACAATAATTACAACACACAATTATTAAGTACAATTGCAGAGGAAACAAATCTATCCTATTCTATCGATGCAACTCCTTTGATTGCGAAGGGTTACAATGGAAGGACATTAGTTGTATGGAAAGGTTTTGATTCTAATTGTTCTCCTTTTGGCGAGGTTGCTTTGAGGTATGCAAAAGGATATGCTTCACTAAATGGGATATCTTTTAGTCAATACTGTAAGATTGACAATTCTGATATAAATTCTAGCAATCCCTCCTTAGCTACTGATTATACATATCAAAATTTTCCAGTAAACTTTCACATAGCTTGGGAGCAACAAAACACAATCAAATATTGTAAACTTGTTGAAGACGGTAATGGAAACATCTCACAGACTAATTATTCAACTATATCAAACGGTAGCAGTTATATGTTTCACACTTCACCGTCTATAATAGCATTGGGTACGGGTGCAAGAGTTTGCTGGTTGGGGTACAACGATGAAGATCCGCCCGTTGGTTCAGTTGTTTTTAAAGACCCGGCAAACAGCCGCTTCTGGTCATTTGGAAATAATGTATCAAAACCGAATATCAATAAATCAAATGATAATACTTACTATGCATTTGCCTGGAGTCAGAACAACTCAACTGTAAAATTTGCTGATAACAGGCTGAACAGTGTCTATGAGATTATAAACATAGCTGGAAAGGATGTACAAATAAGCAACGGCAACGGAAAGACAAATATGTATGCCAATATATTCAAGGCAACAAGTCAGCCGTACTTTTTCACAATGTCTTATAATCTGAATCACTATTATTCAATTCAGAAATCAAATGGATTGGTTGTATCAAACGGAAGAACGGGAGTGTTGAGAAAAAACGGTGGAGAGATATATTTTGCATTGGGCGATATAACAATAGATGATCAGAAAGTAGGATTTATCGAATGTTCACCTGAGGTAGATATATCAAATGTAAACCTTCTTAATCAGTATCTTGAAACAGAGCCGTTTGAAGTAACCGATAACAGCGGCTTAGAGTACACTGTTCAATATGGTATAGTGGACAGCAGTACAATATCGGGAATGTTTTCTCAGGGAGAACAGGTAAGATTTAAGGTAGAGTTGGTTGATAATAATACAGGACAAGTACTCGGAGTATTTGACGATGTGGTTTATGATCAGAACAATCTTACCGACTTTGAGAATATATTGTATCAGGTCAACACACAGGGAATCGGTCAAAGGACAGTAAAGCTGAGACTAAGAATAGAAGAAACCATAACACCGGAAGTTTCGATGGTTGACAGGATTGATAATGGAAGTGCATTGGCAAAAGGAAAGAAAAAAGAATTGAATTATCAGGGAGAAACAATTCCGAAAGAATTCGCATTGAATCAGAATTATCCAAATCCGTTTAATCCTACGACAGTAATCAGTTGGCAGTCTCCGGTCGCCAGTCATCAAACACTAAAAGTGTACGACATACTTGGCAACGAAGTAGTTACTTTAGTAAATGAATACCGAGAAGCCGGAAGATATAAAGTTGAGTTTGATGCAAGCAGTCTTGCAAGTGGGGTTTATATTTACAAGTTAACTGCGGGCTCATTTAATTCAAGTAAAAAGATGATGGTGGTTAAATAAATGCCTCACCCTAAATCCCTTCTTCCGTTAGGAATGGCTATGCCATCCCAGGGAGAAGGGACTTTTAGATATTATTTGTAGGGAACGAACTCCTGTTCGTTCCTGATGTGTTGAATTTTTGCGGTTCGGACAGAGTCCGAACCCTACAATGAAGATTCTAATAGTCTCTTCTTATACCATATATCTTTATCATTCTTTAGAAGACACAAGTAATGATAAACCCACTATCACGAAAAGAGCATATATTTTTAATAAAAATGTTAAGACTGAAAAAACTCTGAATGGGTGAAATATTCAATTAATTGCTTTCTTAAAGAACTGTATAGCAAGTTTCAAAATTGAATAGCTTGCATAAGTAAAAATCAGAGCTGCAAAAACATCAATTGAATAATGAACATGTTGCAGTAAAACACTTATAGCAACACCAATTGTGCTAAGAAGAAAAATTCTTTTAAGGACTTTTTCATCAGTTGATAAAAACAATATGAACAAAGTTGCCGTATGACCTGAAAAGAATAAATCTTTTGTTAATGTTTTTCCTGTCCCAAAAAATTCAACAAACGGATCAACGAGTATTATCATTTTTTCGGGTGGATTTAATGGCAGAAGCCACATTGCAATCATTCTTACAACAACCATTAAAGTATAAAGCTGAATAGTAAAAAATAGTTTTTCAGGTTTGGGAATAAGATAAATCAAAGCTGCGATTAATGAACCATAAATTAATGTGAAAGTTAACCAGGTTAAGTCTATTGGTTCAAAAAGAGCTAGAATTGGATCATAAAATGAAACTCCATTTCGGGATTCAACATAGACAAGAAATTTTGTCAAAACGAAAAGAACAACTGCTAATGCAATCAATGTTATTAGCATTTCATTCTTGTTTCGTCTGACTGACAGAAACTCTTTCCAGGTCATTATTCCCCTTAAACAGCTTAATTAAAATTTAATGAAATCCAGAAAGTACGGCAGCATTTTTCTCCAGGTCGGCCAATCGTGTGGCATATCGTAACCCCATAAATCAAGCCAGTGACGAACGCCTTTTGCATTAAGAATATCAGACAATCTTTTTGAAGCATCGGGATCCTCATAAGCACCCTGACCGGTTGCGATAATTATTTTTCCTTTCCGCATCTGATTTAACATATATTCATCATTCCAGTGAGGAAGATAATCCACCGGTGAATTGAAATAAACATTATCATCATAATAACCTTTTGTATAGCTTTTCAAATCATAGCTCCCACTCATTGCAATTGTTCCGGAAAAAATATCAGGACGACGGAAAAAATTATTTGCTGCGTGAAGTGCACCGAGTGATGCACCAGTTGTAATTATCGGAACAAGTCCTTTGCAGTGTGCATGAATAAATGGAACAACTTCTTCAACAATATATCTGTTATATTGCTGATGACGAATAGCTTTTTGAGCCGGATGCATTGAGTTGTTCAGCCAGCTTTCGCTGTTAATACTGTTAATTGAAAAAGCTTTTAATCTTCCTTGTGCAAGAAACGGAGATATACTGTCAATTAAATGAAATCTTTCATATTCCAGAAAATCTGCAGCTGCCGTTGGAAACATAAGCAAAGCATAACCGTAAGTTCCGTAAACAACTATTTCCATGTCTTTATTAAGATTTGGGCTGTACCATCGGTGGATTTCTCTGCTCATTTAATCCCTCTTTGTGCTTGTGGAAATTTTTAAATTCTATAAGTGAAAGTAAATAATTGAGAAAAAAATTAAAACTGTTTTACACCTTATTTTATGGTGAAATTATCTCTTTATTTATCTTGCATAAGTAAAAATTCAGAAAACTAAACCTGGTAAGAATATGACTGAAGAAAAAAAGAATATTAACATTTTCAAATCCTTTTCACTCAATTACTGGATTGTAATAATGATGGAATTTTTTGAAAGAGGTTCATACTACGGAATGATGAGCATACTTTCTGTTTATATGACAGATCAATTAAACTTTTCTAAAGAAAGTGTAGGAGTAATTAAAAGTACAATTCAGCCATTACTTTATATTCTTCCTATTCTTGCCGGTGCAGTTGGTGATAGATTTGGATACAAGAGAACTTTAACCTTCGCTTTTATTTTTCTCGGACTTGGATATTTCTTAACCAGTCAGACGACAGATTATGCATTGGTATTTGGAAGTCTTGTAATAATGGGAATTGGCGCGGGCGCTTTCAAGCCAATGATTTCAGGAACAATTGCCCGCGAAACAAATGAAAGTAACAGCACACTTGGATTTGGAATCTATTATTGGTCAATAAATCTCGGAGCATTTTTATTTCCGCTGATACTTGTTCCTTACATAAAAAATACTTTCGGCTGGAATTATGTGATGATTGCATCGGCAATCTGCACTACTGCGATGCTTATTCCAACATTCTTCATTTACAAAGAACCAAAAAAACCTGAAAGTCAGAAAACACTTGCAGAAGTTCTAAAAGGCGCTGTACTTGTTCTTACAGATTTCAAATTTATCGGCTTGATTTTGATTTATTCCGGATTCTGGATTTTATATTTTCAGATGTTTGATTCCGTACTATGGTATGTTCAGAAATATGTTGATGCAACTTCGCTCAACAATTTTGTGAACGGAATATTTAATGCTGTTGGAATTAATTTCAACTGGAAATTTGATGTTGAGCATGTTACTGTAATAAATGCCGGAACTATAATTCTTCTTCAAATAATTGTTTCTAACATTGTTAAACATACCAAAGCACTCCCGACAATGATTACAGGAATTGCAATGGGAACAATCGGAATGGCAATTCTTGCAATCAATACGAATATCTGGGTGTTTATGATTGGAATAATAATTTTTTCAATCGGTGAAATGACAGCACATCCTAAGTTCATCAGTTATGTTGGTTTGATTGCACCCGAAGATAAAAAAGCTCTTTATCTCGGTTATTCATTTTTATACGGCGTATTTGGAAGTTTTGTCGGTGGCATTTTAGGTGCAAATCTTTATGTTCATTTTGTTGATAAATTAAATCAACCTTCAACATTGTGGATAATATTTAGTCTTATTGGTGTTGCTACAATTATTGGATTGGCACTTTACAATAAATTTGTTTCGCATCAAAAGCGGGACTAATTGCTAAAAGGTAAATAAGTAGAGATTTAATATTGCTTTTGATATAGTTATCTTTAAATAGCGCATCTAAAAATTTTGTTGCGCCTCTTCAACAAACATTGAGGTATGTGTGAATGAGGCGTCTATTAAACAAAAAATTATACTGGTAGTTGATTCTCTACTTTTCCTGCTATGTATAATTGGTGTCTACCAGATTTCCGAGAAAGCAAAACTACCTTTCGAAATCGATACAAAGGGAAGCGCTTTATTTATCAAATCTGAGCCAAACTCATCTTATCATTTCCTTAACAATTCAGAATTAGTAACGATTGATAATATTGCTGTCAGTTCTTCGGAAGCAACTGAACTGATTACCGATACTAAAAATATTGGTGAAACAGTTTTAGTAGAAGTTCGTCTTGATACTTCATTAGAGAAAATAAAAGTTGCGCTTACCAATTTTTATTCAAACTGGTATCTGTTAAGCATTTCTATTACTTCGCTTCTGTTTTTCCTGACCGCTGTATTTATTATTGTCCGAAAACCAAACGATGTTGCAGCAAATATTTTTCATTGGGCTTCTGTTGGAATTGCCTGCATGATTGATCTAACCTGGGCAAATATCAATAAGTCCTTTGTTGTTCCATACTTCATCTCAAGAATTCCATTTCATTTTTCATATTCAATTGTGCCTCTACTTTTTGCTCATTTTACTTTTGTTTTTCCAAATAAACGCCAAAAGTTTTTTGAATACATAATTATTCCGGGATATCTGATAGCTTTTGCTCTCGGCATTTTCAATTTCATTTATTATAAATCGTATCTCTCTGAAGTGAACACGGCGAATCTTAATGATTACCTTACTGCATTCAATACATCAAGAATATTTCTGATTGCCTGCATAATTTTTTCCATACTTAATTTTCTCTTCAGCTACTTTAATGAAAAAGAGATTTCATCTAGAAAAAAACTTAAATGGGTTTTATATGGATTTTTAATTGGTCCGCTTGGATTTGCAATTCTCTGGACATTACCAATTTTAACTTTAGGTAAACCTTTTGTTCCTGAGGAATTTATTTTACTATTGATGTGCGCCGTTCCGATATCATTTACAATCGCAATAGTTAAATATCATCTGCTTGATATTGACTATCTGATAAACCGAAGTATTGTTTACACTATCGTTATTTCAATTCTTATTATTCTTTATGTATCCATTCTAAGCTTAATTATTTCAAACTTCACAATCACAAATCAAACTACGGTTTCAATTGTTTCAGCGGTTTTAATTGCATTACTGCTTCAACCACTAAAAAATCAAGTTCAAAAGTATGTTGATAAATTGTTCTTTCGGGTACAATATAATTTTAACGAAGAGTTAAGTCGGTTTCTCACTGAAATAAAACAATACAACGACACAGATGAGCTATCAGAATTTCTGATCAGGAAAATTGATAGTCTGATGCCAGTCGAGAAAATTGCTTTTTGTTTCTTCGAGAATGATAAAAAGCAGCTTCGATTAACTAAGCATAAAAATTTTGATTCGATTGCAGGTAAAAGTTTATTTATAAAAGAAGAAACATTGAAAAAAGAATTTTTCAGAATTGCAGCAGAAAGGAGTAGTGTTGAAGCAGAAGCGCAGGTCTCAACAATTTATCAAAATACATTGCTTAGATGGAAAATCAGTCTTGTTCTTCCAATTATATCGGAAGAAGGTGAATTGTATGGTGTTATTTTACTCGGGAAGAAAAAATCAGCAACGAAGTTTTCAATTGAAGATATTGAGATTCTTAAAAATATTGGTTACGAAGCAGCAGCAACAATACGGAGGATAAATCTTCAAAAGCAATTAATTCTCGAAAAGCTTGAAGCACAAAAATTACAGGAACTAAATATTCAGAAATCATTGTTCGTCTCGTCAGTATCTCACGATTTGAAAACTCCGCTAACTTCAATCAAATTATTTGTGAATAAAATCCTTGAAGAAGAACCAGATATTTCAAAAATCACCAAACGAAATCTTGAAATAATTGATGGCGAAGCTGACAGATTATCAAGATTAATAAATAATGTACTTGACTTCGCTAAAATTGAAAAAGGACTTAAAACTTATTCACTCAAAGAAAATCATTTAAATAAAATTGTTCTGAAAGTTGTTGATTTAATGAAGTACACTTTATCGATTAATAAATTTGATTTAAAGATTGCTTTGTCTGAGTTTGATGACTTAATCTGTGCTGATGAGGATGCTCTGATTGAAGCTTTTCAGAACATAATTTCAAATTCAATTAAGTTCTCAACTGATGAAAAGCAAATAACCATTAAAACTTTTTATGAAAATGGCAATGCCTGCGTTTCGTTCGCAGATAAAGGAATCGGAATCCGACAATCAGAGATTGATAAAATATTTGAACCTTTTTATCAATCATCAAGAGGAAGAAATTCTGATAGCACCGGACTTGGCCTGACGATAGTCAAAAATATCATTGATGCTCATCAAGGAAAAATCATTATCAATAGCAGAGAAAATATCGGAACTGAATTAAGAATTTATTTACCCCATAAAAATCAGGCAGAGGAATGATTATGAACAGAATACTTTTAATTGAAGATGATCCGGCAATACGATTGGCCGTAGCAGAAAGTTTAGCAAAAGAGAAATTTAATGTGACAGAATCCGAAAATGGGGAGAAAGGTATATCGTTTGCCTTAAAAGGAAATTTTGACCTGATAATTCTTGATCTGATATTGCCTGATATTGATGGAATTGAAGTTTGTAAATCTCTCAGAGCAAATGCAGTAAGAACTCCAATCATAATGCTTACAAGCAGGAAGGATGACATTGATAAAATATTAGGACTAGAAATCGGTGCCGATGATTATATAACAAAACCGTTTAGTATGAGAGAATTAATCGCAAGAATCAGAGCATTACTAAGAAGGGTAAGCTTTGACACCGGTGATTTTGATACTTATTCATTCGGAAATGTAAATGTTGATTTCAAAAAATTTGAAGTAACCAAAAATGGAAAGCCATTAAAGCTATCAGCAACTGAGTTCAGAATTCTGCATTACTTTGTGCAACACGAAGGTGAAGTAATTAGTCGTGATAAATTTTTGGATGATGTTTGGGGATATGATTCTTACCCTACTACAAGAACTGTTGATAATTTCATTCTTTCCTTACGAAAAAAAATTGAAGATAATCCTGCAGAACCAGAACATCTGATTACTGTGCACAAAATCGGATATAAATTTATTAAAGAAATTCAGACTTAATTTTTACAAATTCCTGACATTTAGTTCTTTGATTTGAATTAGTTTTCTCTCGGAAAAAGAGAGGTAAAAATGAAACCGTTGATTTTCTTTTTGTATTTGTTGATTGGTGTTTTTATAATTTCTATGTCGGGCTGTTATCGGACATACGAAGCTGTTAAATTAAATATTGACACACTCCCATCTTCGCAAACTTTTACGGATCAATTCAAAGTATATCTGAAGAATGATAACATTCTGATTTACAAAAATGGATTTACTCGTAATGATAATGCTCTAATAGGTTATTATGAAGCCTATAATTATGATGGTACTATATTAAAAGTAGATTCAATAATTTCTCTTGACAGTATCTCTGCGATTACTCAATATGTTGAAACCACATCAGGCGGAATGTATTTCGCAAGTGCGATGAATTTATTTTTTGGTGTACCACTTACATTTATGGCAGTTTATTGTTTGGCTTGTCCGAAATGTTGTTTTGGTTCCTGTCCCACAATTTATGTTCCTTCAGATAATGAATGCATTCTTGAAGCAGAACTTTTTTCAAAATGTATTTCCCGTCAGTTAGAAGATAATGATTTGGATATGATTAAATATGATATTCCATCCGATGGTATAATTAAATTAAAAATTACAAATGAAGCACTTGAAACACACTACATAAATAAATTCAATTTAATTGCTGTAACACATCCATCTGATTCAAAAGTACTTCAAACAAATGATGATAGAATAACCGTAATCAAAGAACTTATTCCTGCTAATGATGCTACTTCAAGTTCAGGTAAAAATATTGCTGAATTGCTTAAATCCGATGATGAAATTTATTTCAGAAGTGAAGAAGGTAAAATTTTAGAGTTAAGAGATAAACCAGTAAAAGACTTTATCGAAATTACATCGGATGTTAAGCCACCAAAAGACAAGGTTAAAATGCTGATCAAATACAGGAATACTTTATTGACAACAACTTTACTCTATGATGTGGTTATTGGCTCGCAGGGAATTAACGCTCTTGATTGGACAAAGAAAATGAATAATGATTACACTTATGCGATGCAGTTTAAAGCTGTATATAATTTGTTCTCAGGGATTTCAATACAATGTTATGAAAATAATCACTGGATTGAAACTGGTAAATTTCAGGACGCAGGACCTATCAACTGGAAATATTCAGTTACTGAAATTCCTGTAAGTGATGACGGAAAAATTCAGGTTAGGTTGAACTTTGTTCCGGATAATTTTATGATTGACTACATCGCTTTCGATACCACTGAATCTGAAAATAATTTCTCCATTGAAAAACTAAATCCATTTCTGATTACTGATTATAATAAACAGATAAGAAATGAAATTTCTGATTTTATCAGCTCGGATGATAATCATTATCTCATTACAAATCCCGGATACAGTTATCTCTTGACTTATAAAATTCAAAAGCCCTCAAAAGAAAAAGTCTCATTGTTCATTGAATCAAAAGGATATTACAATGAATGGATAAGAGGTAATTGGATAAATAATCAAAATGTCAATTACACTTTTAATCTGTTTGATATTCAAGGAACACTTAATCAGCTGGTTACAAGCTGGATTGATAATAAAGATTTATTGGAAGAGGAATTCTTCAATGCTAAAATTCCTCTTAAGGAGGCAAAATGAAAAATCTGATTTGTGCTTTACTGATTCTGATGATCTGTTATTCCTGCGGTAGCAGTGAATTTATTGTTAGCCCGAATGGTGATAAAGTGGAAATTGTGCTGATTTCAAGAAATCATTATGAAGGTGAACTAATTGCAATTACTGATGAAGAAATGATAATAAATTTAGATGCCCAAAGAGATATGAAAGGGAAATTAACAGGAAATAAAATAGCTTCTGCTAAGCTTAATAAAATTGAAAATGTTACAGTTGAAGAATATTCAGATAGCTGGGCAACAGGAGTACTTTTTATGCAGATTATTCCTGCTTTTGCCTTGGGAGTTGTGGGTTCGTCATACAGTGGTAGCTCTTCAGGTTTTATCTTTGGTTTAATGCTAATGATTCCCGGAGCTATTACTTCTCTGGTATTTGATTCTGCTTCTCCCGATCACCATCCTGGAACAAAGATTTTGGATTAGAAGAAATTAAGAAGTTAAAGATTTATGCAAGAATGCCTAACGGAATCAATAAGGAACAACTATCTGAATTATTGACATTAAATAAACAAACAGAACTACTTGTACTTAAATAAATTTTTATAATGAAAAATCGGATAAGAAATATTTTAACTGTCTTGCTGATAGCACTTAATGTTGCAGCCATTAGTCAGACAGACTCGGCGAGAGCTAAATTTGAAGCGCTGCCAATCGTAAGCTATGATTCCGATGTTGGTTTGGGTTATGGAGCTAAAATATTTTTCTTTGATCAATTGAAATTAAAAGAAAGTTTTGACCTTATTTTATTTAACAGCACTAAAGGAGAACGATGGTATAAATTGGTATATTCAATTCCAGACTTTGAAGCCAGACAGGGAACAAAGTACCCAATCGCTCTGGACCTTGTATTTGAATATGATAAGTTCACTAAATACAAATATTATCATAATTGGAATCCCTTCATTGGTTTTCCCTATACAGATGAGAAAATCGAAGATAAGGATATAGGTACTTATGAAAAGGTAAATGCTGGAATTTTCTTGTCCAGAGCTTTTCTTAAAGACTTTACAGCAACTTTAGCACTCCAGCTCAAGAGTTTCAGTTTATACAATTTTGCTTACGATCCGGATTTTAATTTGGGCATCTTCAATTTTAACAATAAATCTGAGTCAGCAATATTTTTTTCAGCATTATTAAATATGAAGTGGGATACACGGAACAGTTTCATTAATCCAAAATCCGGAATAGTTACAAAGCTGGAAATTGAATATTCAAAAAATCTGAACTTAAATGATATGGCTTACTTGCGCACTTTATTTTCTTACAGTTTTTATAAAGAAATTTTTTCAAAGGATTTAATTTTTGCTTTCAGAGGGTCTATTGAATCAGTTACAGCATTTAAGGAGTCATCATACTTCTCATTAATTCACATTGGCGGCAATAATACAGTAAGAGGCATTCCAATGGATAAATATTGTTTTAATTCTGCATTGTTGTTCAATAGCGAATTAAGGTTTCCAATCTGGTGGAGATTCGGTGGAATTGTAGGTATTGACCTGGCAACAGGAAAAAATGAAACTTTTGGATATTTGAACAGAGATGCTGGTTGGTTATTCGGAGCAGTTGCTGGACTCAGATTCTACATGGATAATTTTATTGTAAGAGCAGATTTTGGAATTAGTGAGAATTCTTCAGGACTTTATCTGAATTTCGGTCATATGTTCTGATTTTTTTTACAATTTTTTGACAACTTGAATCATTTTCTTCAACAAATTCAGGTTGTAATTAACAAACAAATTATAAAGGAGTGACAAAATGAAAAATTTAATTTACAAAGTGATTTTTGTGCTTCTTTATTCTTCACTGATTTTCTCCCAGCCAGATACAATTACTGTTTTTCATGTGAATGACTCCCATTCAACACTTGAGGCAATAGGTCCTCGTGATAATAATTATCAGGGAACTTTGGGTGGTATTTCCCGAATAGCTACTCTTATTGGGCTTACAAGAATGACTGAACCAAATGTTTTGTTTCTTCACGCAGGTGATATTTCTATTGGTGATGTATTCTTTAACAAAAATTTTCATGTTCCCGAATTACAATTACTGAACTCACTTGGACTTGATGCAATGACACTTGGTAATCATGAGTTTGACTTAGGTCCCGGTGTATTGCTCGGTTCATTGCAATATGCATTCCCAAATCCTTCAGATGCATTCCCGTTACTTTCTGCAAACACTGACTTTTCTGATCCTTCAATCAGCGATTTGCAAAATTATGTTTATCCTTATGTTGTAAAGCAGTTTGGTAACACTAAAGTTGGAATCTTCGGACTTACAACTCCTGCAACAAATCTTATTTCAAATCCATCTCCTGCAATCATAAGTGACGATGTAGCAACAATTGCATTAAACACAGTTCAGGCATTAAGAAATACAGAATTTTGTGATATAATCATTTTACTATCACATCTTGGAGTTGCTATCGATCAGCAGATAGCAATGAATGTTCCCGGTATTGATTTAATTGTCGGAGGACATGATCATTACAAATTTGAAACACCAATCACAGTTACAAATTCATATGGTGGCACTACCTGGATTGTTCAGGCGAGATCAAATTATATGTATGCAGGAAAGATAAAATTAGTAAACACAGGAACTTCAGTTGAGATGATTGACTATCAATTGATTCCGGTTGATATGAATATTCAAAAAGATTTAACTGTTCAGGCAGTAGTTGATGCAATGATAACTGATATTGAAAATTTCTACGGTATTCCATTTTACACACAACCAATGGGATATGCTGTCGCATATTTTGAAGAAGAAGCAACAGATCTGTTAAGTCTCGGACCACACGATACACCAGCCGGAAATTTTGTTGCTGAAGCTTTCAAATCATACACAGGAACTGACATTGCAATTCAGGCAGGTGGTTCAATTGCACTTCCTTTGTGGGAAGGAGTTTTTACTCCCGGTGATATTTTCAGATTAAACGGATATGGATTTAACACTATCAACTCGCTCGGTTTTCAACTTGTTACTTTCAATATGTCAGGTGCTGCATTAATTGCCGGGCTTGAATTTGGTTTATCTGAAATTGAATTGAGTGATGAGTTTATGCTCCAATGTGCAGGTATTGAATACACCTATGACGGAACAAAGCCACAGGGTTCAAGGGTAGTTTCAGTTAAAATCAATAATCAGCCATTAAATCCTGCTGCGGTTTATTCAATCACAGCTAACGAAATGGTGATAGGAATTCTTAACTATCTTCAAATTCCTTACTCTGATTTGAATGTACTATCCGGTATCACCGAATTTCAGGCAGTTAGTCAATATGTGATGAATTCGGGAAATGTATTGATGCCAAAAGAAATCGGAAGAGTAATGAATGTTGGAGACAGAGTTAGTAAATCATCAATCTTTGGAATCGGTTTGATGAATGTTACTGTTCCCACACAATCATCTCTTCAGATGCAAAATGCAAAATTGTTTTTTGAATTTCATGGCTGGGATAAAGGATTGAACTTTAATCCTTGTGGCAGAGTAAATCTTTCAATTCCAAGATTAGGAATGTTATTCAGAAGCAGCAATATTGATTGGCTTTTAGTTGAAAATAATAATGCTGTGCTCAGAGGTTCCGGCAAAATTAACTTTCAGGGAAATTACGGTTACTTGCTTTTGGCTAATAATAATCCTGATAAGTTAAGAGTAATAATCTGGGACAAAAATGATAATGACAAACTAGTATTTGATAATATGAGTTTGCAATCAGTGAATGGAACAATTTCATTTGCTAACAATTTACTTTTTGCTAAAGAGGAAACCGGAGAAGATGAAATTGTTAATGAGTTTGTACTTTATCAGAACTATCCGAATCCATTCAATCCGAGCACAAGAATCAGTTGGCAAGTGCCATTTGATAGTTGGCAGACCTTAAAGATTTATGATGTACTTGGTAATGAAGTTGTCACATTAGTGAATGAATATAAACCGGCTGGAAGATATGAGATTGAATTTGATGCTTCAAAATATTATGTTCCAAGCGGTGTTTACTTCTATCAGCTTCAGGCGGGCGATAAGATTCAAACTAAAAAGTTAGTATTAACGAAATAAAAATTTAATTTTCCAGGAGGTAAGCATGAAAAAATTTATTTCACTTCTTTCTATTATGTCAATTATCTTATTGACTGGTTGCACAATTAAAGATGCTTACCTCCTGCATGCTGATGTCGAATCTCCATTTGTTCAACCGCCACTTCATTTATCTGATGGAAATCAGGATGAAAGTGTAAAACTTAATGTTAACTTCTCAGGCTTAACAAAACATACCAGTGAAGGAATTATCAGCAAGTATAATGATAACAGATACACTGATAGTTTATACAATGGTAAAAATTTTAAATGGAAATCTTCTTCTTTAAATGCCGGACTTGATGTTGATATAAAAATTTCCCGAACATTTTCATTCTTTGGCGGTTTGAGTTATGCTGGTGATGATGAATCTGATGGAGTCGGAGGTAACTTCGGAATTGGTTTTAGTGGTGGCGATTCAACTTCACATTTTCGTTTAGATCTTGGTGCTAATTTCCAATCAACTTATTATTCTGCCTTTTATTATGCTGATGCTGAGTTTCTTCCGTGGGCTTTGGATTTTAACTTTGTAGCACTTGAAGAAAATAAAAAGACAAATGTAAATCCATTTGCATCTCTTACTTTTAATACATCACGCAATGATTGGTTTGCAAATCCATTTATTCAGGTTTCATATCTTCAACAGAATTTGTTCAAAGTAAAAGTCGGTGGCGGATTGGCACTCAATGATGTTTATCTTGAAAGTGATATTTCTATCCTGAACATTAAACCCGGCTTATCTTTTGCGCTTGGAAACAATTATTTTCTTTCTGCCGGTGCTTCAATGCAATTTCTGTTGGGAGTGAAAGATTCTAATAAAGATCTTTTTATCACTCCTTTTGTTCAGATGAATTTTGGTTTATAAAATATTGAGTTTGTGTCTAACACTTCGACTTGTCTGACTACAGTCAGACAGGCTCAGTATAACACAAAAAAGTCGGTCTTCGAATTTCGTTAGTCAAAAAACTGATTGACAATTTATTTCTTAAATACAGCTTCACTTTATCAAGCCCTGAGACTTAAGCAGTGATAGTTATAATTCTTTTACAAGTCCGGAGTATTTCCTTTCAATCTTAAATCCAAAACGATAAAAATATTCCGGACGGAAAAATCCCGTTGTAACATATTTGATATTTTTTGCTTTCATTCTGTTAAACAGTTCATTCATTAGTCCTTCACTAATTCCTTTTCTTCGGTAGCGGTTAGCTACAACAATCTTTTCCATCTGAACTGTGTCTTCACTTGTTCTGTAATAAAATAAGCCGCCAATAATAAAACCACGATCTGAAACAGCTACCAGATAATTGTGCTCAGGTCTGAATGTAACAATCAGATTCGCTTCGATAAAAAGCTTGTGAAGTTTTGATATTTCTTTTGGATTAATTGGAGAACGAACAAGATATGGATTGCCATCGCTGTCGTTAAGTTGTACTACAAGTCCTGAAGCAAAAGCAGAGTCACCTTTAACTTTAAGAAATGTTGCCGAGTCAGTCGGTTTAAGATGAGGATAACTTAATCTTGTTAAAAAGAAATTTTCTTTCTCACTTAACTCAAATTCAAAGCTAAGATTGCTGATAAGATTTATAGTCTCATCCTTAGTAAGTTTTTTTTGTCTTTGCTTTTTAATGATTTCCCGAAGAACCGCCTTGAATTTTTCAGATGAATCCTTCAACACAGTTTCAATAAAAAATCTTGTTCTTACTGCAGGATAATCTTCTTCCAGATCGAACAAACGATAAGTTTCATATATATCATAAATAGTTTCCGCTTGAGCAGTAAGTGATGCTTCTTTATTAAGCTCATTCCATCTGTTAAATCGTTTTATTGCAAAGTAAAGTTGCTTTGGTAAAAATCCGAAATGCTTAACATTCTGAATAAATAAATCAGCTTCGTGAAGTAATTCATTTATGTTCGGAAAATTTCCTTTGGTAATCAGTTCTCTTCTTAACCTTTGGATAATTTCCAATCCCTTTTCTGCACCTTCTACTTCACATATTGCTGATAATATGCTGCTTAATGCCAAATCATTTTTAAGAACAGGATATTCTTCTTCCGATTTTAAAATGAATTTGTTGTAGAAGTTTAATATGAATTGATAGTACGATACAGAGTTTTCTCTTTTGTAAAATGAAGTTATGTAAGAACCAGTCTGATAATCGTGTGGCGGAAGGATTATATTCTCCGGTGCCGGATTTCCTAATTCAATTTTATCATTTGTTATCTTTCTGAATTTTAAATATGCTGCAAAAGCACTCCAGACAAAAAATCTCCATAGCCATTTTATTCTATCACTACCGGATTCAGTAGTTCGCTTGATTTCTCTTCTTAAGAATTTTGCAACTGACTCTCCAGCAATATATTCTTCTGTCCACATTGAATATTCTTCCCAAAGTCCACCAAACTGAGCAGCAATCCGTTCACCGCGAATCTGTTTGCCAGCCATAATTATCCATTTTATTTCTTCTTCAAGTTCTTCTTTAAAGATTGTTTTATTCACATGAAGAATAAATTCAAATGAACCCTGAAAACGGGTCTGTACTGTTATGCGATAAACATTTCTTAGTTCTGAGGAATTTAAAAAACTTATCCACACACCTGAAGGCAGAATGCTGTTTAGATCAATCAATATTCCGTTAGAGAATAAAAACACGGCTTCGCGAATTACCGGCTGCTCAATCAATGCTTCTGAAATAATAAACTTATCTGCAATGTCAACATCTTCCTCAAATACCAGAACATCTTCCCACGAATATTCTTCACCTGTTTCCGGATCAATTGCATTTTTCTGATTTTCACCAAGCCATTTTCTTAAACCTTTTCTTAATTCAAGTCGATGTTTAAGTGCTAACTGACGCAATCTTTTTGATTTTGGATAAAGCTCATATTCAAGTAAAGCAATTCTTATAATCTTGTAAGTAATCGGATGTTTGCTTCCATAAGCTACAAGTAATTTGAAGTATGATGTAATTGGTAAAACAGAAAGCTGGGTTCCAGAACAATGCTTTTCGTAAAAACATTTCAGAGCATTTAGTATTTCATTTAAGTTATCAAATCCTTTGCTTATTGAACAAATGAATTCAATTACTTCATCGTTTAGTATTGCAGGATGGTTTTCAGAATAGTTTATCAGAATATTTCTGAATTTATCTTTTGAGGAAGATTGTAATAAAAGTAATAGAATTTCTTTCTTTAAACTGAATTCAAAAATTAGTTCAGGATTATAAAGAATTTCAGTAGTAATCGAAAGCAGATAATCGTATTTGTTCTTAAAAATTTTGTTAAAGAACAATAATAAATTTTCTTCTGTTGCTTTATCAGTTTCCTTCTGAATCAGACAAACTGCGAGATGAAGATTAAGAAGTGAAAAACCTCCTTTACCAACTGCTTCAGAGAATTTCTGAATTTCATTTGATTCACATCGGGATTTCTCAAAGGGTTTTATTAAAGTAATTCCGGAATCCTTCGTATCCTTTCTTTGCCATTGAAGTATTTCCTCACCTGTGAAGTCAACTAAGTACTTGTTACCAAGCCAGTAAATCGGATTAGTTAGTAAATCCTGAAGATCAATCAGCTTATTCTTAAACTGGTAAATAAATGAACCAATGCGAAAGAAATTATTTTCATCATCGACAACTTCTACAGGAAGATGTTTATTCAGTTTGGAAATAGAAATGCTTTTATCTTTCAAATGAATGTCGCGACTTAAAATTCCCATTTCTCTTAAAAACCAAGAGGGAATTTTTATCTTAAAATTATCTGCTCTTAGTTCGATATAGTTCTTCTCATACATAGAGTTAATAAGCTCTGCAAAATTCTTTTCGATTACTCGTCTCTTGAATGTACCTTTTGGAGTTAATTCTCCGTGTTCAAGTGAAAAAGGCCTGTCGGTTAACCTGAAATCAATTATTCTTTCGAATGGAGCGAGGAAGTTATTTACTGAAACAATCAGTGATGCAAAGTAATCCTGTCTTTGTTTATCATCTAATTTTTTAATGGGAGATGAGTCTGATTCATAATCAGGATAAATCAAAACAGTATTAAAAGGACGATGATCACCAACAAGAAAAACCTGTTTAACTGCTTCAAAGTCGCGGAAAAGATTTTCAATTTTTTGTGGAGCAATTGTTTCACCTTTAATGTTTTTGTAAATCTCTTTTTTACGATCTACAATTTCAATAAAACCATCTTCATCCATTGACATTAAATCTCCTGTGGGAAGCCAGCCATCAATAAAAGTATTTTCAGGATTTTCACCAAAATATCCCATCATTACATAAGCGCCTTTAATCATTAGCTCACCATCTTCAGCAACTTTAATTTCAATTCCCGGTAAAGCTCTTCCAAGCGAATCAGGTTTATATTTGTGAGGAGGAGTCATAGTTATTCCGCCTGTAGCTTCTGTCATTCCAAAACCACTCATCAGTTCAATTCCATATCTTTGAAAGAATTGAAAAATTTCAGCGGGAAGATAGCCTGCCGCTGAAAGTCCCCACTTGAGATTTCCGCCGGTTATATCATCAACTACTTCTTTAATGTTTTTATCTTCTTCAGACTCGATATCAACTTTTGAGATAATCGTTTCATATAGTTGCATCCATTTTTTAGGAATACTTATAAAAATTGATGGCTTCACCAATCTGAAGTTATTGATCATCGTTTCGATTGATGGATTTTCCATAAATACATATTCAGCACCCCAGAAAATTGCGCCGGTCATTTCGAGCCATCTCCCGAAAGTGTGATATAAAGGAAGATAGCTTAGAAATCTGTCTGCGTCACTGATTTCAGGTATTGCCATTGCTCTGCAAAATCTTTTGTAAACAATGTTAAGATGAGAAAACATTATTCCTTTCGGATCCCCTGTTGTCCCTGAAGTGTACATTATTGTTGCGAGTGAATTAGTATTTATATGCTTCTTAGTATTTACAGGGAATTCTTTTATTGCTGAATCAGAATTGAGAAACTCATTGAAAGGAATAACATAATCTTCTATTGAGGCACCTTTGAGTAATATAACTTTATTCAGATTTGATAAGTTGTTCTTCACCGATTTGATTTTTGAAAGCTGAATTTCATCATCAACAAAAATGTATTTTGCTTTTGTTTGATTAAGTATAAACTCAATGTGTTGAGGAACTGAATTGGCAGGAATCATTACATTAACTATTCCTGAAGTCAGACAAGCGAGATCGAGTAAAATCATTTCGAGCGAATTGTCAAGAAGAAAGGCGACAAAAGTCTCCTCATCATCTTCTGAAAGCAAAACTGAAAGCGATTTTCTAAACTCATCAACTTTTTTATTAATTGTATCCCACGAATAATCAATTGTTCTGTTGCCTTCAATAACTCTGAATAAATTTTTCTGACCGTATTGATTTACTCGCTGTTCAAATAGTCTATCGAAAGTAAAATTACTTTTTATTATAAGTTGAAGAATTAAATTTTCCCATCTTTTATCTTCATAAACTCTCTTAAGAAATTGAGAATATCTGAAAAGATTGAGGTAAGAATGAATGATTAAATGTATGAGTGAAAGATTGTTTGAATTATTGAATGATTGATTGGTTGTTTGAGTTGAATGAGCTGAATATAATAGGTTCTCTCCAACCGAATGAAATAATTCAACTGGAATTTCGGACATCATCTCTTTATCGAAACCACTGCCTATAAGTTTTTCAATCAGATAATGAAAATCAGAATCATCGATGCCTGATTGAGTATAAGCTTTGAAAAATTCTATCAACTCTGAGATTATTTCTTTCGATTCCTCTTTTTCAATTGCAGATTTCCCGGCAAGAAGAATTTCGGAAAGAGTTTTTAATTCATTGGGCATAGTTATAAAAAGTTTTGTGAGAGTTTAATTAAAATTAAATCAAAGGAAATCCAAATAAAAAATGCCTTAGCTATGTAAATCGCTAAGGCATCAAAACAATCTGAAATTTTCAAACAAATTTTTTATCAGTGCTTAAATTTTTGTTTTAGCTTTTCTTGAATTGTTAATTAAAATTCCAATTCCTCCAATTAAAATTCCAATCACTAATCCAAGAGCAATATTACGCAAAGCAGCTCCGAGTGCAACTCCTAAAGCAACACCGACGCCCATCGGAATTCCATTCTTCATTTTGGAATTCGAATTCTTTTCTTTTGATGTATCTGTCATTTTAATATCTTAAATTAATTTCCGCAGAGACTTGCTACAGGAAGTCTCTGCAAACTGAAAAAATTATTTTTTAATTCCGGCAGCTTCTTCCAGCATTTCTGTTGTAACTGATTTTGGTCTTTCAATCGGATAACCAAGTCCGCGATCCCAAATTATGTTAGCACAAACACCAAGAGCTCTGCCGACAGCAAATAATACAGTGTAGAAATCATATTCTCTCAAACCATAATACCACTGAATTACACCGGATTGCGCATCAACATTTGGCCAGGGGTTTTTTGCTTTACCTTGTTCAAGTAGAATCGGAGGAACAACTTTGTAAAGCAAATCAACATATTTGAACAATGGATCATCAGGTAAATGTTTAAGACAGAATTCTCTTTGTGCAGTGTAACGGGGATCAGTTTTTCTCAATACAGCATGACCAAATCCAGGTATAACCTGACCTGATTTCAAAGTGTCCCAAACAAATTGTTTCATTTCTTCTTCTGTTGGAACTTTGCCACCTTTCTTCTCATAAATTTCCTGAATCCATTTCAATACTTCCTGATTTGCCAAACCGTGTAGTGGACCGGCAAGACCATTAACCATTCCTGAAATGGAATAATAAATATCAGACAAAGCGGATGCAATTAAGTGTCCTGTGTGAGCACTTACATTTCCACTTTCGTGATCACTATGAAGTATGAAATACATCCTTGAAACATCATCATAAGGTTTTGGTATTCCCATCATATGAGCAAAGTTTCCACCCCAGTCAAGCTTTGGATCAGAAGGGATGATATCACCATTTTTATATTTCCACCTGTAGATGAATGAAGCAATGCGTGGAAGTTTTGCAAGCAGATTCAAGGAATCTTCATAAGTTGGATCCCAATAATCATTTTTATGAAGTTTTCCTTCTTCATACTCCTTAAAGAAAATAGATTCTCTTTGCATCGCAACAATAGCAGCGGAAAGCATTGCCATCGGATGTGAATCTTTCGGCAAAGCTTTAAGCATATCAAAAACATACTGAGGCACTTCCTGTCTTTTATTAAATTCATCAGCGACATCTTCAACATCTTTCATTGATGGAATATCACCTGTTAATAAGAAGTAGAAAAATCCTTCAACATAGGGCATTTCACCACCAGGAACTTTGGGAAGTTTTTCAAGAACTTCAGGAATTGTTAAACCTCTGAAACGAATTCCTTCGTATGGATCAAGATATGAAATGTCTGTTACAAGGCATTTAATATCGCGTGCACCACCAATTACCTGTCCGATTGTTACTTCATCAATTTTTACATTTCCAAATTCTTTTACTAATCGGGCAGTTCTTGGACGCCATCCTTCAATTTTTTCTTTGAGTTTGTTTTTGAGTACCTGAGACATGACTCCTCCTGATAAGTAGTTATAGGAATGTTCATTCTCAACAGAATGAAATTTATTTGTTTAAATATACGAAGATTATTTATTCAATATCATTTGTCTTTATAAAACTATTTCTTTCCCGCAAACAGCGACATAGACTTTAATTCCTGAAAAACTTTTTAATATCTCTTTTCCCATCCAGTTAATTGCTTCTTCATCACCGTGAACAAGAATTACATTATCTGGTTTAAGTTTTTTTACTATTGAAATAAGTTGCTCTCTTTTTGCGTGTGCGGAGAATCTGAAATTTTTTATTTCACATTTTACTTCAATTGGTTTATCTGAAATATCAATAAAAATTTTATCACCTCTCTTTGCTTTTGAAATAAGATAACCAGGAGTTCGTTCATCCATATAACCAACAGTAAAGATTGCAGAATTTTTTTGTTGGAGAAATCTCATTGCAAAATCATAAGAACTTGTCCCTTTAATCATCATTCCACTTGCTGCAAGCACAATCGATGGATTTTTGAAAAATTCATCCGGAGAACTTAGTTGTGTATAATCAATTTGCGGAATCATACTCAATTCAAATTCTTTATCAATGCGATTTACAACATATCTGTTGTAATCATACACTCGGTTTATTTTTGTCCCAATTCCACCAGTAAAAATATCCACCTGAGATAGTTTCCTTTTTTGCATTAACAACCAGATTGTCGCAAGCATTTCCTGAAGCTTTCCAAGTGCAAAAACCGGAATTAAGATAGAACCTCCTGCAGTAAGAATTTTATTTGCTTCTTTTGCAAACCGCTCTGCTTCTTTTTGCCAATCAAGTATCTCGCTTGAATCAGTTGCCCCATAAGTTGATTCAAGAATTAATGTATTGATTTTTGTGTTTGGTAAAATTGCTGCAGGTTGAATTGCCTGATTTGCAAGATTAATATCACCTGTATAAAATATTTTGTAACCATTGTTGTTTAGAAAAATTCCTGATGAGCCAAGAATATGTCCCGCATCAAAAAATGTTGCAATTAGATCTGCTTCTGTAATTTGATGATAAGATGAAAGCAAGAACTCCTTTTCATATTCGTAGTAATTAATCATCTTAATCAAAAGATCAACTTCATCATGAGTATAAAACTCAAACTGTTCATCAATGATTTCTTTTTTAAGAATAGAAACAGCATTGTGTAAAGTTAATTCAGCCAATGCACGCGTCTGAGGCGTTGTAATAATTTTAATGTAAGGAAATTTTTTTATTAGAAAGGGAAGCGCTGCTATGTGATCCTGATGTGCGTGTGAAATTAATGCATAGTCAATAGTTTTATTCTTGAGAAGTTCAAATTTTGGTAGAGATTCTATTCCTTCTTTTTGTGGATGAATACCGCAATCGAGTATTATTCCGTTTCCATTTATATTAAGATAAAAACAATTTGCACCAATCTCATTGCCACCTCCAACAGGAAGGAAACTTATCATTTGTTTTGCTGCCTCATTTGATTTTCAATATCATCGAGGTCAACTTCTGTTATTGTAACATCTTTGGGTGGTTCAAATTTTTCAGAAGGAATGCTCACATTAATTTCGATTTTTTTTGCAACACTGTTGATTTCTACTCCACCTGTTTTAGTAATCGTTTTCAAAGGAATCCATTTCCAAATCCAGATTTTTGTTCCAGCGTTTTTAATTTCATATATATCACAATCTTTGTCGAGAAATTCTTCTCTTCCGACTTTCATTGCACCACTCTTTAATAAAATCTGTTCACCAAATTCACCGAAACTTTTTTGATTTTGAAGTTCTGCAATAAGTTTTTTTACCGGATTTTTTGTCTTAGTCCCGGTTTTTCTGTCCAGATCAATTATATAGTTTGAATCATCTTTAATAATGTTAAGGAGATTAATGTTTTTGGAAAATCCTGCAATTTGCAAAACAGAATTTGTGTACTCAGCTTGCTTCATTCCCCAGTCTTCAAAATATAAAGTTTTAGTTCCGGACTGTGAACCTGTAATTGCATACTCAACAATTGCAGATTTAACTCCATATCTTTTTGAAAAATCAGTTGAAGTTGTTTTTGTCTCCGGAGAATCTTCATTTTTTGAATCACCGCAGCTTGAAATAAAAAAAAATGAGAAAGTGAAAAGTACTATGCAGGTTGCCTTGTAAAGATTATTCATTTTACTGCCCAGATTATGTCTGATAATGTTTTAAATTCTTTGTTTAATTGAAGTGAAAATAATTTATTTGATTCAAACTGCGAAACATAATTTTCAATTAATTCTTTCAGCCAAATAATTTCTGCTTTAAGTTTCCAATGTTCGCCATCAGAACTGAACAACACTATGAATAATCTGTTATGATAGTGTTTTCTTTTCTGTTTCGATTGATTAAGATATAACCATTCGATAAGACTTAATGGATTTTGTTTTGCTTGTTCAAAAGTGAGATTAAATCTGCGCGGAAATACTGTTGTCTTATGATCGAAAGTAATTCCGTTAATTGAAAAATCTTTTAATCTGTCGCGTTGATTAAAAACCGGTTTTACATTCGGAAGCGAGCAGAAAATCTTTTCAACTGCATAAGCAGACCAAAAGTTAAACCAGCGATTTAGTGAATAATCAAAATACATCTGAAAATTTTTATTCGACTTAAATTGTTTATCAACCTCAGCTAATAAATTTTCGAAAGTTTTTATCCGATAAATAAAATTCGTTTTGTTATCAAGAAAATCATTTTGTTTTCGATTCCATTGGTAGGGAATTGATAACCTTTTTTGTAATTCAGATTGTATTTGAAGTAATTCGTTTTTCAAAAAAGTTAATTTGTTTATTAATTGTAGCCGCAGGCTTCAGACTGCGGAATTAGATAATAAATTTTTCCCAATCCTTGAGTTCAAAAACAGTTGAACCTTTATAAGGATAAAGTAACCAGTCGTCCAAGATATTATTTTTAACAGGATTATACAGAATATATTTTATATACTCATTGAGATCTTCATTAAAAATTAAAAATGAGAATTTATCTTTTTTGAAATAAAAAAATGTATTCATGTTTGAAAATGTAAAATCCTCCAACCAACGCACGATATCTCCACAATTCTTTCTGATTTCTTTTTGCTGTTGTCTCTTCAAAGTTCTTTACGATTATTGATTTGAGTTTAAAATTCCTTTTCAATACTTCCTGCATTGTAAGAAAGCCCAGAGGTATCCATTCGCTGTTTGAATATTTATCTCCGATAACAACAGCAAGAAATCTTTTCTTTTCCAGAAAGGGGGAAATGTTATCCAGAACCTTTCCGAACATTCTCAAAAATTCCTCTGTTGTTGAAGCATTTGATAAATCTTTTTTATCACTTGTGAACTTTATAATATCCCAATAAGGAGGATGAAGGATTATAAACTGGAAGTTTTTAAAGTGATATGAGTTCAGATAATTTTTAATATCAATTTCTGAAGAGTCACCAAGTACAGTCTCAGTTGTTACTCCGAAAGGATTTTTCTCTTTCGAGAGATTTTCATTACATAATTTTATAGCTGCTTCAGAGATATCAATACCTAATGCATTTCTTCCGAGTCTTTTGCATTCAATCAAAGTTGTACCGCTTCCGGCAAATGGGTCAAGAACCCAATCACCTTTTTTGGTATATCTTCTTAATAACTGATTTGGAATCTGAGGAATAAAATTTCCCCAATAGCCGGCATTGTGTGCGCCGGATTTATCGCGTTTGTTAAAAATCCATAAACTATCCGTTATTAAATCGTCATATTCTTTCCAACGATTCAGATTAAGATCATTAATCTTTGAATGTTTCACTTCAGTGATGCTTTTAACAAGACGATTAACATAATATTTTGCCCGCTCAAAAGTTTGTGCTTCGATTATCTGAGTAATATCCTCAATTAAAATTTCTTTTTTTAATTCAGATTCAACTTCATTAAAAATTACTTTAATAGATGAACTTTTATTCTCCTTCTTAATTTTATTCAGAATTGAATTAAAACTTTCTATTAAACTTGAATGGTTGGAAAGTGAGCTTTTAATTACAGGAGTTAAATCTATTTTCATTCTAGTTCAGTTTGAAGTTTTTAATTATCATATCTGAAATTGTATCTCCTATACTTAATGAAGCAGTTGCGGCAGGAGATGGAGCATTCAGAACATGAATCATTTTGTCTGTTTGAATAATTCTGAAATCATCAAGTAATTTCCCGTCCCTGTCTAATGCCTGTGCTCTGACACCAGCTCCACCGGGAATAATATCATCTTCAGCTAATTCGGGAATTAATTTCTGAAGCGATTTAACAAAAAGTTTTTTACTGAAAGATCGTTTAAATTCTTCCCAGCCCATTTTGTAATGCTTCTTTGCCATTTTCCAGAACCCAGGATAAAGTAACATTTCAGTTATTTGCGAAATGTCGATATCAGATTTCTTATAGCCCGTTCTTTTGAATGCGAGTACTGCATTTGGTCCTGCTTCAACTCCACCGTGAATCATTCTTGTGAAATGTACTCCAAGAAAAGGAAATTGTGGATCAGGAACAGGGTAAATTAAATTTTTTACAAGATGTTGTTTGTCTTTTTTCAGTTCATAATATTCACCGCGAAATGGAATTATTTTTACATCGGGATTAACTCCACTCATCTTTGCAACTTTGTCAGAATATAATCCTCCACAGTTAACTAAATATTTACTTTTGAATTCATCCTCTTCAGTGCAAACAACAATCTGATTACAATTAACTTTTATACTAACAGCTTTAGATTTTAACTTTATCTCGCCACCATTTTTCATTATAAGTTTTGCATACTTATTTGTAACAGCCACATAATCTACAATTCCTGTTTGCGGAACATACAATGCTTCAATTCCATTTGAATAAGGTTCATATTCTTTAATTTCTTCTTTTGTTAATCTCTTAATTCCAACCAATCCATTTGCAATTCCTCGTTCTTCAAGCATCTTTAATTGTGGTAATTCTGATTCATCAGTCGCTACAACAATCTTTCCGCATCTTTCGTGAGGAATAGAATGCTCTTCACAAAATTGATAAAGCATTTCTCTTCCGCGAGTACAATTTAATGCTTTTAATGAACCGGGTTTGTAATAAAGTCCAGAATGAATAACTCCACTGTTATTTCCGGTTTGATGTTTTGCCAGAGTGTCTTCTGCTTCAATCAAAAGAATTCGGAGGTTCTTCTTTTCAAGAAGTTTCAGAGCAGAGGCAGTTCCGACAATTCCACCGCCAATAAAAATTATATCATATTGAGTTGACATTTAAGAATTCCCTCAAACAAAAGAGTGAATAAAATTGAACTTGACTTTAATGTTTGTGTGTTATAACATATAACAGTTAATTAAAAAATTGTCTCTTTTATGATTCAAATTTAACTATTAGCACTGAGCTATTAAACCTTTTATACACTTTAGAGGAAGCAATGAATAAAAATCAAAAGAGAGTTTTACTAATTGGAATTATTCTCATACTTGTTGTGTTAGCATATTGGTATAGTCAGGGAGGCGAAATCTTTACCAAAACACAGGTTCTCGTTGATAAAACTACTGAACTGGACAGAATGCTTGGAGTTGAGAATAAACAATATGAAGACAAATTTGTTCTCGGTCTCGATTATGCAGGAGCTATTTCAGCGGTAATTGCAGTTATAACAGGAGTTTTAATTTTCATATTCAAAAACAAAAGAAAGGAATCAAAATGAAAAAAATCTTGTCATCAGTTACATTATTAATTTTTCTGTTCACATCAATCTCATTTGCTCAGGGATTTAAAGTAAAGGCAAGTGGGGAACAGACTTTTAACTTTGCTGACAGAGGCGGAAGAAATCAGGCGTCGTTATTTAGCACAACTCCTCTTGAAGATATAAGAGGACTATCAAATGATGTTAAAGGCACTGCTACTTTTAATGTAAATGATATTAAATCGCTCAAAGGAAAGATTTCAGTTTCAACTGCATCCATAAAGACCGGAATAGATTTAAGAGATGAACATCTTAGAAGTGCTGACTGGTTAGATGCTGATAAATATCCTGAAATTACATTTACAATAAAAAGTGTAAAAGAAGTAAAACAAGTAACTGACAATCAACTTCAGATAAAAGTTGTTGGTGATTTCACATTAAAAGGAATAACTAAAGAAATAACAGCTGATGCTACATTAACTTATCTTGACGAAAGTGAGCAAACAAAGATGAGAGCTCCAGGTGATTTACTCGGTGTAAAAGCAACTTTTAATGTTAAACTTTCTGATTTTGGAGTTAAAAATAAAATCGTTGGACAGAAGGTTGCTGAAAGTATTGAAGTAAGCGTTAATATGGTCGGTTCAAATAAAACTAATTAATTTTTTAATCATATTTTTGAGTAAGGCGGACTTTATGTTCGCCTTTTTTATTGAATGGTCGGATGATTGATTTGATGGATAAATGATTGAATTATTCATAAGTTAACTTTTTAATTAGCTGACTATTTTATATTGCATTTTTATCTCCTCCTGTCAACCTTTAGATATTAAAACTAATCAGACTATTTTTGCACTAAAAAATATGGAAAGAACTATTACAATATTCGGAAGTGCAAAACCCAAACCTGGCGATGCACAATATGAGTTTGCCTACCAACTTGGATCAAGACTTGCAGAAGAAGGATTTAATATTTGTACAGGTGGTTATGCCGGAATAATGGAAGCTGCTTCAAAAGGAGCTTATGATAAAGGTGGTTTGGTCTATGCTGTTACAGTTGATAACTGGAATTCAAATCCAAATCCATACATAACAATTGAAGTTAGAGGTAAAACTCTTTTTGAAAGGATTGAAAAGCTGATTGAAATGGGTGATGCTTATGTAGTTCTTCAAGGTGGAACAGGTACTTTTCTTGAACTTGCTGCAATTTGGGAATACGCAAATAAAAAACTGCAACCACAAAAACCGATTGTTTGTCACTCAGAGATGTGGAAAACAATTATTGAAGTAATGGATAAACAAATGCAATTTGAGGGAAGAGAAACCGGAATAGTAAAACCTTGTGAAAGTATTGATGAAGTAGTTAGCTACCTGAAAAGCAAACTTAACATTACTTAAAAAGATTGATCTCTTCAATCATTGAACTAACTATTGTCAAAACATTTTCTACGGTTAGTTCATTAATACATTTAAACTTCACATCATCTCTTTTGCAGGTTAATGGTTTAGGAGAATAGAAGAAACAAGGTGCGCACTCAAGATTAAGAGAAGCAATTTTATATTTCGTTTTCCACGGATGAATGTAGTTTACATTTGTCGGACCAATAATCGCAACTACAGGTAAGCTTAATGACGAAGCAATATGCATTAACGCTGAATCATTTGTTATAAATAAATTACATCTTTTCATTATAGCAGAAGATTGACTCAAAGTATTTGTCTCTATAGAAATAACTCTATCAGATTGGATGTTTCTTTTTACCTCTTCTTTTAGCTTAGATTCATCAGGTCCGCCAAAAATTAAAATCTTGGCAGAATATTTTTTTATTAGCTCGTTTGATAGTTGTGAGAATTTTTCCGGTTCCCATCTTCGTTTAATATGATTTTTCAGAGTAGCACAACCAGGATGTATTCCGATAATAAAATCATTTTCAGAAATTTTATTTTCTTGCAAAAAACTTTTAGCATAATTCAAATCTTCCTGAGTTAGAAATAATTCAAGTTTGGGTTCTTCAGGAATTTTCTTATCAAGCAATTTTTCAATCATTCCGATATTCGTCTGAACATTATGCAAAGAATCATTCTCTTTAATTGTGATGTTATTCAGCCAGCCAAAATTCTTTTTGTTCATTCTAAGATATTCAACAGCAACCCTTCTCTTTGCACCAATCAGAAACGAAATCAGATTATATTCTTTACGGTTAGATGGATAAACATTAATTGTCACATCATATTTTTTTCTTAAGCTTAAAACAAATTTTAGAGATCTTATTGCCCCTTCATTCAGAAAGTTAAAGTGGATAAGTCTGTTCACATTAAGATTGTTTTTGAAAATATCTTTTGCTCCACCGAACATTACAAGCACATCAATTTCTGAGTTTGGTAATTCCTGCTTTAGAATTTTCAGAGCAGGAGTAAACATCAGAGCATCGCCAATTCCGGATAAAGCTATTACTAATATTTTCATATTTCTTTTTAAAATAGAAATGGCTGCAAAGATTTTGAATACTCAACCTATGCAGCCATTATTAAACTTTAATTTACTTTTGATGTGTCTTTATTCTGCAACAGCATTCTGTATCTTTCTACATTTGCTTTTACATTCGGATCGTTGGGATAAAGTGCTTCAATTCTTTTCCATAGTTCATATAGCTTATCATTTCTTTGCTGTGTTTCATAGATTTCCATTAAAATACGATATGGATTATAGAACGATTGTGCATCACTTGGATTCTCCTCAAGTTTTTTCAGAGCCAATTGCTCTACTTCCTGAGCAAGCTTATTGTATTGTTCCATCGCTCCGGCTCTCGCATAAAGATTTCCTAATTCAAACATCAATCCCATTTCGAGTGGAATTAATTTATTAGGCATCTTAGCTTCCATATCATCGAGTGTTTTAACTGCCAAATCATTTTGACCTTTGCTGAGATAATAAAGTGTCAATCTTATAAAAGCATTTCGATAATTTTGAATCATCCTCTTATGATTATCATCAAGGAAAATAGTTGAGTCATTTAATCCTCTGAATTTAAATCCTGGCTGATAGTCTTTACTATAACCCGGATTTTCTTTCAACTGAGCGGCAAGAATATCAGGTTCAACAAATTCAACGGTTGATGAACGCTTTTCCGGAACCAGACGGAAAGCCATTCCTTCCATTCTAAGATAATCATGTAATCCGATTTTACTATCATCAGAACATGTTACTGCAAAGTAGATTGGTCTTTCCCAATTGTTTGCTTCAACAATTTCTCTTACCATAATATCCTGAACACGAATACCGGTTACATTGCCAAAGTTCAGAGTTGGCTGCATTGTCCAGCTTAGCTTTCCTTCTTTCAGAATAGTTGAGTCTTTAATTCCATATTTCTGAACAAAATCGTTTGATATGCCTTGCTCAGATGAAGATTTTGGAAGCGGAATTGATAACTGAGTTGCATTCCATTGCATTGGTCTAAGTTGATTTATCTGATCATCAGAAAATCTTATTCTAACAGTTCCAACTCCATAAGGATCATTATTCTTCATCTGACGAATGTACCAATCTGTATTGAGCAAACTAAGATTTACAATTTTAACATCTCTCCGAACACCTTCAACATCCTGTAAATACCAAAGCGGGAAAGTATCATTATCACCATTAGTAAACAGAACTGAATTCGGTGCACAGGATTGAAGAAGGTTATATGAATAATCCCAAGGAACCCAGATTCTTGAACGATCGTGTGTGAAATAATTTGCACTGAACATTTTTATAGGAATAAGAACGATTCCCAGCACCATTATTCCAACAGCAGTTGCCTGACGGAAAGAAGGTCTTTTGATTTTTTCAAGTGCAAGTTCAATCAAGCTATGAATTCCAACAGAAATCCAGATTGCAAAAACGAAAAACGCACCAACATAGAAATAATCTCTTTCTCTTGGCTGTGGTTGTTGTTGATTTTGATAGAAGGCAGTAAGATAACCCATCAAAATGAACATAATCATAAATGCAGAAGCCATCTTCCAGTCTTTTCGGAAGTGGAAGTAAATTCCAAGTAAGCCAATCAGAAATGGAATTCCGAATAAAGAATCCTTTACTTCACCGGCAAACTTAATTCCCAATAGTTTTCCAAAAGCATTTCCGATTCCATTAAAAGGTGCAATGTTAGCTCCCTGATCCTGAACCCAGCCTTCACGTCCAGCAAAATTCCACAACCAGTATCTTGTCATCATATGATTCATCTGATAAGAGTAAAAGAAATCCAGGTCGGATGAGTAGTTTGTATAAATTCCTTGTTGGTGAGGTTCAGCACTGAATCTTCTCTTGAAAGTAGGGAAGTCACCGTACTGCTCACGATTCAAATACTTTTCAAGTTTAGGAAATGTATTTGGCTCATTCTCATTCATTGGTGGGTTTTGATTTGAACGGATTATAACCATTGCAAAAGTAGTAAATCCGAGCAGGATAAAAATTGCAGACATAAAAACAAGATGTAGTGTCGGTTTATTATTCTTAACTGCATAATGAACAAGATATCCAAGCACTGCAAAGGTCAACAGAACAACGAGAAGTTCAATTGTAATATTTTCACCACCAATTGTAGTAAGTAATGCCGGAAAATATTTAACAACTCCCGGATAAGTGGCAGCAAGTGCAACACCGCCAATTATCAAAGGCATATAGAAAGAATTTCTTGTAAATACTTTCTTATAATAAATACCCATTATCAAAGCACTTACACCAAGAATGAAAATTTTGAACTTCGAATCAAATGCCTGATATTGCTCAGGTGATGGAGGAGTTGTTGATGTTTCTCCAGCCCACCAAAAAACAGCAAGAAGCAGAATTATTGCTGAGTGTAATAAAAAGATGTATGAAGTTTTTTTAAGACTTTCTTCGTCGTTGACATATTTTCTGAACATAATAATCATAACTACAGGAACAATTGCCAAAACACTCATAAGGTGAACACCAGTTGATAATCCAACTAAGTATGCAATCATGATAATATATTTTTCCGCATCAGGATTATCAGCCCGTTCGTTCCATCGCATAATAAGATAAGTAACTGCCGCAAAAAGAAAGGTACTGAATGCATAAACTTCAGCTTCTACTCCGTTAAACCAGAAAGTATCACTGAATGAAAAAGCTAATGCTCCAATTGCTGCCGAAATGTAAAGGGTCAATCCTTCAAAAAGATTTTCAGGATCTTTTTGTTTGTAATTTTTAATTAGTTTAATGGCAATCAAGTAAAGTAATAAAACTGAAAGAGCACTGGAAAGAACCGATACAAAGTTTACTCTTAATCCAATGTTTTCAACAAAAGGGATTTTTGAAAAAATATTTCCTACAATTAAAAAGAAAGGGGTTCCCGGAGGATGAGGCACTTGCAAGTAGTATGATGCTGCAATGAACTCGCCGCAATCCCAGAAAGAAACCGATGGCTGAACTGTTGCTGCAAATTGCCAGAATGAAATTATAAAAACTATTGCTGCAAAAATTCTGTTCAGTGTTTTTAAGTTCATCTATAACCTCTGATATGAATTTATCGTTGATAAAAATTAGTCTTCTTTTTTTCTGAATAAATCATCCAGTTTGGACTTATCCGGTGCAGTGTAATATTTATCGTAAAGTTCTTTTAATCTCCGCATCGAAACGGAATCAAAATCTTCATCATCCTTATGACGCTTAACAAACATTTTGTACTCATCTAATTCTTTGGGAGTGAATTTTTTCTCACATCTTTTAAGATAATCAAGATATTTCTGCTGATCTCTTCTGGACATTTGAGTATCTCCATCCAAAATTCAATTTTATCAGAACTAAAATAAAGAAAGCCACTCTTCTAAAAAATAAAAATTGGGTTGTATTGCTATATTAATTTGTAGGTTTCAAAGTTCTCAGAGTGCAGAAATTGTACATAATTCCTGTATTTTTTCTTTTGAATAGTCAAATATTTGAAAATAATTTAAGTTAAAGAAAAACATATATACTTGATTTTCTTTCCATCATGAAGATGCTGTATTTCATACTTTGTTTGAATTTTCAGTTCATCTTTATAAAACTCTGAATTGTAAAGATCATCAGTTGCAGCAATCAGTTTCAGATTTTCTTCTTCTATCACTTTAAGAGCATAACTATATAATGTTTCGTCATCAGTTTTAAGATGAATTCTGGCTTTTGGCAAACAGGTTTTTCTGTAAACATCAATAAATCTTTTGTGAACTAATCTTTGCTTAATACTTTTTCTGAGTGGAAACGGATTTGGAAAAGGTATCCATATTTCTTCTACAACAGGATTTTTGAAAACGAGAAATAATCGGTCAATGTATGTAATGATAAACGCAGCATTAATGATTGAAAGGTTTAATGCTTTTTTCGCGCCGGTCCAGATTCGGCTTCCTTTTACATCAACACCAATAAAATTCTTGTCAGGATATTTTTGTGCAAGTGCTAAAGTATATTCTCCGTTGCCGCAACCAAGTTCGAGTACAATGGGATGCTTGTTATTAAAATATTTCTGAACTGATTCGGAAATAGTTTCCAGATTTCCGTGGAAAACATTAGGAAAAGTTCTTACTTCTTTTTGCTTTCTTCCTTTTCGACGCATACTCTGTTAACAAACTGAACAAATTTTTTTGAAGTCGAAAAATAAAGCAAAAGAAACAAAAGGTTAGAATATTTTCACTTAGTAGAATTGAGTTTTATAATCTGGTTAACATCTTGAATTCAATTCCTTTGAATTCAGGTTCGAAACGACAGACACCACCAATACAGATGTTACCAGCTTGCCTTGAGCCAATCAATAAACTTAAGTCAGTGTGCGAGGAAATTTTATATCCGAATTGCACAAAGCTCCAGACTTTACGTATTGTTTTTCCTTCTTCAGGTTCTTTTGTCTGGATTTCACTAACCCAGGCAACATTAAACAAAGGTGAGCGTAAATATTCAATAGAAATTACATCAGAAAAATATTTCTCGGATGTAATTCGGTTTTTAGTGTGTTGATGTTCCAGAATTAGTTTTAGAGTGTTTACTTCGCCGAAATAATATTTCCCTTCAAAAACAGGAGTTAAATTTTTTGTGTTTGAGGAAAGCTCTTCATTGTAACCCAATGAAAGAGTTGTGTTGATCTCATCGTTCCAGGAATGATATGCCTGTACGAAAAATTCTTTGAACTGAGTAACTGTCTCAAGATCAAAACCATTTACTCTTTGAAAATATGAACTTCGTGGAAGAGTTTGGGTAAGGCCATAACTTGTTTGAAAATTAGTTTCATCATCAAGTGTGTAATTGACTTCAATCTGAAAACCTTTTTCGTTTGACTGATCAAGTGGTGAGGGATGTCTGTTCAGCAATAAATATGTATATTCTTTTCTAAGCGATGGAGGAGTATTGTAAAAAATTGTTCCATCACTTGAGGTGAATGCAAAATTATCGTATAACTTATATTCGCCGGTTATTGCTAATGGTCCGTAATAAAAATTCGTATTACCATAAAATCCTTTCCCAATAATTGATTCTTCACTGTCAAAAACATTCCTTTGAATGTCCGGGTTTTGCTTAATTCCGAATTCAAAATAGAAATCGAAATTCCAGATTGTTGGTTCCAGTCGCAAAGAGGATAAACTTGTTTTAGAACTTGATTCATCCTCCGGTAAATTGGCAGCGTGAGTAAATCCTAATTTCAAAAAGTTTAGACCACGATAGGAAATATCAACTGCGTGAAGAATATCTTTTCTAAGGTTTTGTGAATTTGCTGCAGAACCCGATAAAGCAGTAAGATGAAAATCATAAAGATGACCTTCTGCTTTAACTCCAATGAGATTGTTGTCAATTCTTATATTTCTGTCTTCATAACTTTTCAGAATCATTCCTCTTCCAAACAAAGTATAAAAATTTCCTGCAGTTATTTTAACTCCTTTATCAAGGTCGCCAATATCAAGTGAGATGTATTTATAAGCAATATCGGCATAACGAACTTTGCCTCTGCTGATTGATGGGTCAGGATCATTTGGTTGAAATGCTTCGAATCTAAATCCGGCAGCAAAAATACCTTTCATATAATCAACATTAGTCCAGTTTTCAAAAATTTCTCTTTTGGTATCTACATTAAACGAATATTCTAAATGATTCTGAACTCCCAAACCTTCGGGTAACAAAAACCACGAATCATCGGATTGAGCGAAACTTATTGCAGTTAAAAAAACAAGAAATGAGGAATGAATGAAAATTTGCTTCAACATTTTGATCAACAATTTTGTGAATGAAAATTATTTTAGGAGCGACAAAATTTTCTCACGCAATTTTTTTTCGTCGCCTTTCATATAACCCATATGCGACGAAACTATTTTTCCATCTTTGTCAATCAGGACAGAATAAGGAATTTGCTGTGCATAGTATTTTCTGGCGACATCAGAATTTTTGTCAAGCAAAACCGTAAAGTTATAACCTTTGGATTTTACAAGTGGTTTTACTTTGGCAATAGTTTTTTCATTATCGGTTGAAATTGCCAGAAGCGTAAAACCTTTTTCCTTTAACTCTTCATAAATTTTGTTAAACTCATTCATCTCTTCCATACAGGGTTTACACCAGGTTGCCCAAAAGCTTAGCAACACAGGTCCTTTTCCCAGTGCTTGTGTAAGTTCAAAATTATTTCCATCAAGACTTTCAAGTTTGAAATTTGGTGCAGTCTTGCCCTGTGAAAGTTCATCTTGTGCAAAGGAGAAAAACGGAATAGAGATGAATAAAATTAGAATTATTTTTTTCATCAGATTATTTCTCCAATATCATAGCTTTAGATTGAGAAAAAGCACCAACAGTAAGGCGATAGAAATAAATTCCGCTTGGTAAGTCAGAGGCATTAAATATCAGTTCGTGATTGCCCGCAGGTTTTTCCTCATTAACTAAAGTTGAAATTTCATTACCAAGCAAATCATATACTTTTAATGTTTGCCAACCGCTTATTGGTGATTGCCATCTGATTTTAGTGGCTGGATTAAACGGGTTTGGATAGTTTTGCTCAAGATTAAAGTTAGTAATCGAATTAACTTCATCTTCAACAGAGGTTGGATCAAATGTAGAAGCTTGTAATTCAACAGTTATCCTTTGATCGGGATTTCTGAAAGTTCCTGCCTGCAATTGAACCATTCCGGTATTTGGAGCATTGTTAGTAAAAAAATGAACAGATACTTCTCTTGACTCACCAGGTTGCAAAGGACTGCTACCATAAGTTTGGGTTGTTGCTATGCTATCCATCCAATCAGGATAACAATAATCAAAACACAATGAAGTACTCCAACCGTTGGGCATTTGGTTAATTGTGCGAACAACAAAAACAGTTTGCTCTGCCTGAGAAATGTTTGTGAGATCAATATAAATTACAACTTCGTCACCGATTGTATCGTTAACTGATGTTTCTCTTGGAATAAAGGAAATATCCTGCGCAAATATTTTTAAAGAAATAAAAATCGAAATGGTAAATAAATAAGAAAATCTCATATCACAATTCTCCAAAAAATTTTTTTAGGAAGAGGTTGTTCCGAAATAAAAGATTTATCTGATATTCAGGAACAACCTCAAAATTTTTTACTTAATTAAAGTCATCTTCTTTGCTGAAACGAATGAAGAACCATCTTCACCTGTTGCTTCGAGCTTATAGATATAAACTCCGCTGTTTAGATTGATAGCATTGAATTCAACTTCCTGTTTTCCTGCATTCATCTGACCATTCAATAATTCTGCAACTTCTTCTCCTATCAGATTATAAACTTTAAGAGAGACTTTTGAATTAACAGCAAGATTGAATCTGATTTTTGTTGATGGATTAAACGGATTTGGATAATTCTGCTCGATGAAAAATACTTTTGGTCCGGTTACATCGACTTCAATTTCATCTGAAAAGTGATAAGCACCGCTATAATCAATCTGTTTTAAGCGATAAGTGTAACTTCCTTCATTCAATTCTCTGTCAGTGAAGTTGTAGTGTTTTATTTCAGTGGTTGAACCGTTTCCTTTTACAAAACCCACTGTAATAAAATCATCCGATGCTTTCCTTTGTATTTCGAAACCATAATTGTTCATTTCAGTTGAAGTTGTCCAGCTCAACTCAACATCCAAACCATTTGCTTTCGCATTAAAGGTTGAAAGTTCAACAGGAATAACCTGAGCAAGAGGATATGAAAATGTTTGCCACTGATTTGCATTAGGAACAAATGCATTGGTTGTGGTTGGTGCGGTTGCTAATTGAGCTCCGGATTTATCAAAAATAACATGCGGATAAGTAGCGCCACCATCGAGTGAAAGTTTTACAATTAAACGATCAACATAAGCTGAGGAGTATTGAGCGTAAGCCCAATCAAATTTTACTGAATCAACTTCATTCAGACCATTATAAACCGGAGAATAAAGAAAATCATTCTGATTGGTAGAACTATATGAATAGAATTCCATTCTAACTGATTTAGTCCCTCCGAATGACGGTCCATTTGCACCCTCAAATTGTGCAAATGTAATTCCTCCATCAGGATTGTTTATAGTCCAACCCGGCGAAGGGAATGTACCATCAAATAATTCATAGTAGAAGTAGTTGCTCAAAACACTTTGAGGATTTTCAATCAAAAAGTTTCTTGAACTTTCAATAAAATCAAATGCAACAATTGGTTTTTGAACAAATGGCTGATCAAAACCAGTGTTAACATAAGTTGCCTCGAGATAATTTCTGGATTTTGCTGCATTAAGAACTTCTTTGTTTGCATCATTCTGAACAAAAACAGCAGTATAAATCATGCTATCAACCCAAACAGCCATATCAAGCGGATACTTAAATGTAAAATTATATGTGCCTGGTGCGGTTGGAATAGGTGTCCCGGTTGAATTCGGAAAAGCTCTTCTGAATACATCATAAAAGTCGGTCTCACCATTTGTTCCCGGTGCGGTGTTGTAATGAATATGTCTTTCAACAGCGTGAACTCTGAGATAATATTGTCCTGCAGGCAATTGATGACCAATTTGTAATGTTACATCTGCCTGAATTGTATCACCGGGAAGTCTTGTGTTAGTAACTGATAAAGCTAATGGAGTTCCAACACTCTTTCTTGGATAAAAAGCGTTTGGCAAACTCGGTGGATTTGAATATGGGTATGATGGATTAACTATACCATCCATAATTACATGTGGAACTGCATTTACACCATAATAAAATCGTCTGTCATTTGCCTGCTGAGGGTTATAAAGATACATCGGATCATTTCCTGGTGATGGCCAGTTCATATGATATTTTACAGCAACCAAAGAATCAAATCTTGCAGCAATGAATGCATCAATTGTCGGATTATTTGCTGCACAGGGTCCGCAAGTTGAGCTTGTCCATTCTTCGAGTAAAACATTTCTCTGATAACCTGGTAAAAACAATGTGTATTGAGTTAAAGAATTATTGGATGTGTTCTGGTCACCGGATAAATTAGCATTAACTGTAATATTAATTGCCTGACTTGGTGTAATAGTAAGATTATCAAATGTTACAGTAGTGGATTGTCCACTGCTTAATGAATTGATTGATTTATTGCTTACATAACCTCCTGGATTGACCTGCATGGTTACTGTAAAAGAAGTTGTGATATTATTTCTGCCAAGATTAATAAATGCAACCTGCGGTGCAACTGTAATTGGATTTGAGCCAACTGTAAAGCTTGTGTCCGGATCAATATTTAAAATTCCAACTACTGCTACATCACTATCGAAACGATTTCCGATAGTAACATTATCGATATAAAGATTATTACCGTAACCGTTTATTGTGTTAAACTGTACTTTCACCTGAGAATAGGAAAGAAAAGTACAACACAATGAAACCAAAAGAAGTAGAAATAGTTTTTTCATAGTGAACCCTCCTCTGTAATTTAATTATTTAGTTATGAACACAAGATTGAATTATCTCCTTGGTATTAGCATTCTGAATAAAAGTGACAGCTCTGATTCTATTAAGATTCCAGGTTGAATCAATTGAGTTTTCAAATTGAAATGATAAATGTCCTTTTATTTCAGACAACTTGTATCCGTCATTGGAAGGCAAAATGTTTCTGACAACATCATAAAATTTAGTCTCACCATTTGAGCCGGGAGGTGTTGAGTAATTAACTTCTGTTTCAACAAGTGCTATTCTTAAGATAAGATTTTCAAGTTCAGGATTATTAATATTAGAAGTCTCTACATTGATGTTGACAAATAAACCATTATTTATTACTTCACTGGAGTCAGAAATCCAGAAATTACTTGCTGTCTGTAATCTTTGCAGTATTGCATTTTTAATTTGGTTCGAATCAGTAGGAACAGGTCTTAAAATTCCATCAATAATTATTGTCGGTGCAAAAAGAATCTGATAAAAACTCATTCTGTAATCGCAAAATTCTTTTGCTGTAAGGTACATCGGGTCAACAGGCGAAGGGAAGTTAGTTGGGAATTTGATAACCTTTATTCTATCACTGTACTCTGAATGTTTGCTTAAAGATTCAATTATTTTATTTGATATAAGACAAGGCGTACAACTTACATTTGCAAAGTCTTCAATCTGAACAATTTTAGTTGCGGAAAGATTTCTCTTTTCAGTAAAATTAATATTGACAAGAACTTCGCCGGTCTTCAGACTAATTTTATTTGGAGCGGTTGGAGGGTTTGTTTCACAGGAAAGTAGTCCGATTAAAAAGATAAATACTATTAATCTATTTAATAATTTCATAAGCAATTTATTATTTCTTCAGAAAAATAGTTTAATATTTTTTTGCGCACAATTTTATTTCATCAAAACAAACTTTTTAACTGCAATGTATTGTCCTGCTTGTAATTTATATAAATAAATTCCGCTGGGAAGATTATACTTGGTTGCATCAAATTCAATTTCATAATTCCCTGAAGTTCTATAATCATTAACAAGAGCGGTGATTTCATTTCCAAGCATATCATAAACCTTTAAGGTTTGCCAACTGTTAAATGGCGACCTCCAACTGATTTTAGTTGTTGGATTAAATGGATTAGGATAATTCTGATTGAGTATAAATTTACTTGCAGTATTCAATTCATCATTAACATTTGTTATGACTGTTTTATTTATTGACTTCATCACAAATGGTTCGTTAGGCAATTGGTTATACATCGAAACGAATTTATCTATGTCGGGTTCACTAATGTTGCTAAGGTAATCAACAACTTTTGGTTTGATAGATTGAAAACAAACTTCAGCAGTAATTGTATAGCTTGAATTTGTCATAGCTGGAATTCTATAAGTGACAATATCGCTTCCGCTTCCATCAGAACCATTCTCTCTGTTGAAATTTGGATCAGTCAACGCATTGCCAAAAATTGCAGTTGTATCATAACTAGTATGAGTTGAAACAAAACCAAGCGGAGGAATTCTGTTATCTTTTATGTATTGCGAAGCCCGCAACAATCTGTTCGTAACATTTCCATCAACATCAATCATAACTCCTTCATAAATCTGAATCTCATCAGGATCTGTTACTACATCATAATGAGGTTCGTAATCCTGATTTAATCCGATTATCTCTCCATTTGAATTCCAATTACCTGATTCAAAAACAATATTGTTTGAACCATCAATAACTTTAAGATGAATCCACATTCTTCTGAATGGAATTCCAGCCGGAAGTTTATGTCCGGCTTTGTTTGTAAGTTTCACAAAAATATTTAACGAGTCATTTTCAAAAGATTCAGAAACCTCGAGTTCTAATGCTTTCTGAGTGAGATTATATTCAGCTCGTGCAATTGTAGAATCAAAATTTTCAACAGAAGCCGTAATTCCCAAAGAGTCAATATTGTTCCGAAGCATTTTTAACATATAAACATTTCCACCGACAAATTCATGTTTCCAATACGGGCTTCGTAACACCTGATGAGCTGGAGGAATTGTTGCAATATCAATAGGATCATTTGTAACAGGCATATGACAATCCTGACATTGAATATTCTGAGCTGAGTAAATACTGTTTTTCCATTCGAGGTAAGGTGTCTGTTCAGGAAATTGTCCGGCAATTTGTCCCTGATTATCAAGATATGGAGTGAACAATGTATGACAGGTTGCGCAAAGCTCTGATTTGTTCATATGTGTTGTGAAAACGGGAGTATAATTTACAATCATTTGCATATAAGTTAGCTCGGGGTTTTCATATGGACCATAAATAATGCTATCGTTTTCAATTACATAATGACCTGAATAAGAATTTTGTGAGCCAAAATTATCAGGTTTTATCTGATGGCAGGCTGTGCAACTAACTCCGTCATTAGCAATAGGATCCTGTTTAAGTTGATTCATTGAGTAAGTAGTTTGTCCGTTGTAAAAAGCTTCAGTGTAGCCCAAAGGTGCGTGACATCTTGTACAGGTTGTTTCAATAGTCTGTTGAAGTTGTGGATAATTGTGAACTTCTTCTGCAACCATTGCCCGCCAGAATGGATCTTTACTAGAATTTGCCATCATAGTTGAGCGCCAGTAAGTCGGTGGCGAAATATCAACTCCGTTTTGTGATAGAACATTTCCATCGCCGGTATGACACATTGCACAATTTCCAGAACCAGAAAAAATTATTGTGCGTCCGAAAGGAAGGGGTAAACCCTGAGCCAATGAAAAATTGAAAAATAAAATGATGAATGCTATTGTGGTAAAAATACTTTTCATTTCTCTCCTGCTGAAGACTCTGATGAATTTCTTTTATTAAAATAGATATTAAATCATTCAAATTCATATTGTATGAGTAAAAAATTTGATTGGAAATTAATAATCCATGCGAAATGCTGGTTATTCCATGCGGTTGTAAAATGATTTAGATATTGATTTTAATTCATAATCAAAAGAAAAATTAAAAATTAAATCTGGCATAATTATTATTTAGGTAATCACGTGCTTTTGAAAAAAAATCATCAACAAATAAAAGGAGATCGAAAAATGAAAGGAACAAATTTCGTAAAGAAGAATTTACTGCCACTTTTAATATTGGCGTTAATTTCTTTTTTCGTCGGCTGTCAGGAAGAATCATCACTCGAAACTTCCGAACCAAAAACTGACAAAGAGGCAATGATTCAAATTGCTGATGAAGATTCACTACTCGCATCTTTTGAACCAAATTATAATGAAGATGGTGTAATGGATATTATAGGTAAAGTTAATACACCAATTTATCCAGTTAGAGTCGGACAAAAGATGAGATTGGTTAATCGTGTACTTGATATTAATATTCAAGGTGATACTGCTTATGGAGTATTAACAAAAACCTTTGAAGGTACTCTATTTATTCTTGCAAAGTATGATTCCACATCAACTGAGCCGGATACATTAATTCAGAAACCATTTACATCAACAGTTACCAGAAATCTTGTATTCATTAAAATCGCAAATACAGAACTTCCAAAACGAAACTGGGTTCTTGCAGCAGTTTCATTACCCGAAGGTGGAACAAATACTCCTCAAAGTATTGACATTACTAAAATGACAGTATTCCTGCCAAACGGAGATACATTAGTAATCAATTCACCGAATGATTATTACCTCCATAGAAGATGGGGATTTTGGTGGAGATGGAAAAACTTCCCGGTTGTTCCAGGCAATTCTCAGCTAACAATCAAAGTTGAGCTAACAAGTGCTTATGAACAAGATGATTTCGTAACTTTAACTTTCGGTGCTGATGCAAGAGGACTTCACAGAGCAAAGAAAAGATTTGTTCTTGTTAGTTCTACCTTTAACGGAACTGGTTACGATAAAGTTTATGAACAGAGTTTTCAAACTCATCAATACCGGGGATTCTTCCACGCAATCCTGAATGCAATGCCAGGTCAGGTTGTACTGGATGATTCCGCACCTGTTGAACAGGAAAGCTGGGGCGTTCCATACTTCGTCAGACCGTAGTTCATATTGCTCTCTCATTACCTCTCCTGCTTCGGTGGGAGAGGTAATTTTGTTTAAGCGGAGAATAATAAATAATGAATTAAATTTGAGCAGGTAACTGAAATGAATTTTATAATTAAAATATTATCAGCATTAGCAATAATAATTTTGCTATTTTCTTGCGATAAACCATCTCCAACTGAATTGGTTGACAATTCAAATCAAAACGAGAACTTTGAAGTTGAAATAATTAGTAAAGATACTGAAGATGAATTTTACAGCAACGGATTTGATACAAGTGGAGTTGTTCAAACTCAGATAAATAGTATAATAAGTATAACGGGCGGCAAAGTTTCATTTCAGGGTCAAACAGAAAATTTTTCTTTAGCTCAAACAATCATCTTTGATAAAAATAATCCTGTCTATAACTCTTCGGGAAAATTAGTTGGATATAAAACACGTACACCCGGAACAATCAGATTTAATAACCTATTATGTAGATTAGTCGATTACCGGATCCGTTACCGTGATGCCAGTCAGATTGTTGATACTTTACTCGGCAAAAAGTATGCGTTGTATAAAGGTAGAGGTTATTTTCAGGATAATTTTGATTTTCCTTATAACTCAGTAGTTAACTTTAATTTTAATCCTCTAATCGGTCCAACAATTAATTTCGATATTCCAACTCCTGTAGAAGTTAATGGCTCTGTAAGATTGGAAGGAAGCAGGGCTGAAAAAAATCTCAGAGCAATTTTACAATGGAATACGAATCATAATCCTTACTTTTCAATTGTGATAGGTGTTGGGAAGAGAAATTCGCGTGATGTATTTCCACTTTACAGAATTAAAACTAATGATGATGGTAGTTTAATAATTCCGCCGAAGCTTTTATTAAATATCTCTCGTGACAGATTTGATAAACTTGTTTTTACTTTTATCAGAAGTTTTGATAACAGAACTGATCTCGACAATCAGAATGTTTTTATTTCATCGCAAAGTATTCATACAATTAATGTAGTTCTGCCTTGAGATTAATTTTATTTACAACCTTGATTTTATTGATGAGTGCTTTAACTATGGCTCAGCAAAGTTTCTACATAAACGGTTTATGGAACAGTGATTTATTGATTAGTTCTGAACTAAATTCTGAAAATAATTTTCCTGTTTCATCAAATGTTAAAGACTGGCTATTCTCCGTTTCTTATGGTTCGGAATTTTCAGGAAGAACTAATTCTTATTTGAATCAAATTTCTGTTATCAAATCATTTGGTAATCATTTATTCAAAGCAAAGTATTCACCGGGATTCCAAAAAGAATTTTTATTCAGTACAGGACAATCAATCATTCTTAGCGATACAAATTCACAATCGCTTAAAGCCGATTATGTTTATAAAGAATTATTTGGATTTGGATATTCTTATAATCTTAATGAAAAAATTTCATTCGGCTTTAATCTGAAATTTTTCAATCAGACTTTTACTCAAGAAGTAATTAAGCCGGTTTTTTCAGATACGAATTATCTGGTAATAGAAACTGAAAAAGATGATATTGATTTATGGAAAGCAGATTTGGGAATGTCTTATAAATTTTCAGAAAATTTTTTAGTGAGTTTAGCTTCGTTGAATCTGCTTACATCTGAATCAAATCCTCAATATGATTATAATAAAAATTTTCTGTTGAACACTGATAGAAGTTTTTCTTTCGCCGTTTATATAAAACCACTTCAGAACTCAGCGATAAATTTTATTTATGAAACAGATAATTCTTTTGCCGGCAGTTTAAATCAATTCTTCAGATTGAATAATGATAAAATTGGAATTTCGATTACAGCTTATCACGATAAGTTTCAGAACCCTTTTATCAACAGCATTTCACCTTCATTGGTTTATTCATCAAAATATTTTGATGTTGCTTTATCGGGAATAAAATATTTTGAAAAGCGAAAAGATATTTCTTCTTTTCAGAAGTTTTCTGATGATGGAATTAAAAACTTACTTCACAACCAATTTAGCTTCGACAGAGTTAACCTCACTTTCAACTTTAAATTGAACACTAAAGCAGAACAACAAATCAAAATTCTTGATGCAGAAATCAAGCTAGATATTTTCCCGGCATTGTCAGAAGAATATCTTGATAAACCAATTGCTATTGCAAAAGTTGTTAATCTCACCGAAAAACTTTTGACAGTAAAACCGGCAATCAGAATAAACGGAATAAATAAAGATGTGATTCAACTCGGAAACTTTCAGATTGCAGCGTTTGATACTGCAGAGATTCCTGTGTATGCTTTTATTCCCGAGAATATTCAGATTGATAAAGCGACACTTTCTTACGCGGAAATTTATTTCTTCACAAATACAGAACAGCAGGAAGATGAGATTCAGAAGCCAATACTTATAAATAGCGTTAATTCATGGGATGGAGAAGTAAAAAATCTGAGATACTTTATTAAAAAAGATCTGGCTTTCTCGCAGTCGTATGCAAAGCAACTGCTTTCAAATTATAAATCACAGTTGGATACACTTCCTAATTCATTAGCAGATTTTTATAAAGCAAAGATTATTTTCAACAACATTATCAAAAATTTGTCATATGTTTCCGATCCAAGAATTAAATGGGACTTTGTTCAATATCCTTCTGAAACTTTAAAGTTAAAAGGTGGTGATTGTGATGATCTGAGTGTTTTGTTTTCATCACTACTTGAAAGTATTGGGATTGAAACAGCTTTAATTGATTATCGTTCAAGAAATGACATAAGACATGTAAATGTTTTGGTGAATACAAAACTTTCGCCACAACAAGCATTATTGATTACTGAAAATGATTCGAAATATTTTATTAGAAAAAATGAATCTGGTGTTGATGAAGTCTGGATTGCAGTAGAAACAACTTCTCTTACTGATTTTGATACTGCGTGGAGTTTAGGTTCTGAAATTTTTAATGGTGAAGCTATTGATAAAATGGGATTGTTAAATGGTGATGTTCAAATTATTGATGTTTATTAAAAGGAGAATTAAAATGAAAAAGATAATCTTTCTGTTGGTGATGATTTCATTAAATGCATTCCCGCAGAATTTTGAAATCATAAAAGTAAACGGAAAAGCAAAAGCTCTGCTTAATAGCTCTGATAGTTGGATTGAATTAAAATCAGGCAGTAAACTATCAGCAAATTCAATCATCGAAATTGATAAAAATTCTTCTGTTAAAATTGTCGGTGAAAATGTTTCTGTTACATTAAATGGCAGCTCAGCAATAACTTTATCAAGCTTGAAAAAGATGAGTACGGAAGAATTGTTGCTTGCACTCGCGATGGAAAATATTTTAAGTGCTCCCAGAAAAAACAAAAATAACAATTCACCAAACACAGCTGTTTATGGCAAGAATGATTTTGAGAAAAATCCTGTGGTTTCAAATGATGAATTTGGATTGAAAAGACTGAACGGTGCAAAACAGTTAGCTGAAAACGGACTGAAAGAATCAGCAGTAGTTGCAGCGAAAGAAGTATACAGAAAATATCCGTCAACAAAATCATTAGCAGAGTACAGAATTTTCTTCGCTGATATTCTTTATGAAAAAAAGTTATATGAAGAAACTCTAGATGAATATAAAGAGATCAAAACATTAACTCTATCAGAACAACAAAAAGAAAAAGTATCTGAGCGGATTGAAGAGATAAAGAAAAAGATTGCAAAGTAAGTAATACAATTTTGAATTAAATAATAAAGTCTAACACAAATATCTTGCTAAAGTTGCGACATCCTTTGCGTTCCTTGCGGTGAAAAAGAAAATTAACCGCAAAGAGCGCAAAGGAGCGCGAAGGACTACAACCAACAACATTCAATTTTCATCCTCCGACTTCCAATTCCCAACCACCCACAACCTGTTAACATTTCCCTTGCAGCAAGTAAGTGTAAAAGTATTTTAAAAAAAAGTGTGTTGGCATAAAAATATTTTTCAAAAAAAATCAATAAGCGCTTGACAAAAAGTAAAACAATAGATTAAGTTCACCTCAGAAAAAGAAAACCTCAACAACCAAAAACGGAAAAAGCTTATGGGAGAAAGCAAAAAGAGAGTTGACAAACAAAGAAAAATTTGTTTTCAATCATTCAATCATTCAATCATTCAATCATTCAATCATTCAATCATTCAATTTATATTGTATTAACCATCTTCTTGTTAGTAACCATATCAACTGTTAAAGCACAGATAATAATAAAAGAGAAAGTGGAGATAAATCCTGAGACAATCACACCTGAATATGCAGCACCTCAATACACACCCTGTGGTCCTTGGATAGCATCATACGACAGACTTAATCCCTGGCAGGTGGTATGGAACAGCATTTCTTTTGCACCCGACCCTTATCAACAAATGTTTAACTTTCAGGATAACAGATATGGGCCCGGCTTGCAAAGAAGAACATACAAATTTGATCCGGATAAAACCTACAACATAACACTGCAGCAGTCAGATGAGTATGCATATTTTACTTATGGTGGATTTTATGATAACACAACAGGAAGTTATGTTCCGATACAATATGTTGGAACAACACTAGACGGAGTACTTGGTTCAGACCTTGGAGCAACATCTATATATGATTATGTGCAGGATTACCCGAATGGATTATATCACAACGACTCAAAATACAGACTAAGAATAAAAAGGAATGTTCCATTGGGAACAGAAATAATAATGACAGTATTTGATGGACAGGAGACGATAAACTATCATACAAGAGTAGAAACACCAACCTTTACTATAGAAAGCAGAGCAGCAGAAGATGATCTACTGCATTATTACAGCAGAGATATAGAATTCTGGTTAAACTTTCAGCATAGTTGTCAATTAGATGGATATGGAGGAGCATATCCTGAGGGAATAAAATTTAATGTAGAGATAGTACAAGGACAGGAATATGGAAATCTGTATTATCCGGGCACAGTTGCAGAGCCTGAACAATCAGGAACATCAATAACAAATCTTGAAGATGAATATGGAATGGGGATTGCCACCTATACAATTAAATATAAAGCCGATGGAATACAGCCTGATGAATCAAATCCTGGAATAGTAACAATAAGATGCACGGCAAATGATTTAGATATAGCACCAGTAGAAGTAAGCTTTCCGGTAGTATATAATGAAGACCCGCCTGATGAAGGAGGAGTAATAGTAGTAGAGTTTGACAAAGACAGTTATCAGCCAGGAGAGACAGCAATAGCAAACTGCAGATGGTTAACAGGATACAATGAGTTGATAGATTTTCCTTCAGAACAGATATTTAATGTTGAGATAACCGGAGGCAGTGAATACGGAGAGTTACAAAATCCTGTAAGTGGGGAAGTTGGGACAAGATTAGAAGCAGTAAGTAATGGTTTCAGAGTATTAACAGCAACGGAAATAGCAGAAGAAGAAGTAAGGATAATACTGAGAGTTAGTACAATAGTAGGAGGAGGAATAGCCACGAGACCTGCAAATAAAAAAGGCAGTGAGGAAGAAAAAACGATAGACAAAGAAGTAAAGCAGAAAGAACCGATAATACCTGAGCTGATAATAATCGGAGGTGAAGAAGAAATAGTTGGCTTTGGAACAGTAGTAGTAAGAAAAGTTGAGTGTGATGAGGAGATTGTTGTTTGTGAAAATCCTCAACCACAAATGTTAGACATGAATAGTATAGAATTTTATAAAGAGAACGATATTTTTCATACATGGCTATATGATCCACTTGGTAATGAAATAACCTATTATGTTCAAGGGTGTGAATTTAAAAGTAAGGAAAAGGGGAAAATCAGTTTAGGTGTTACTCTGTTAATACCTGGTATGCCACTATTTAAATCTTTAAGTGGTCCATTCGATTGGAAGACCGAAAGTGAAGTTGAGTTTAGAACTTGTGTTCACCAAAATGAAAATCGTTGGATAATAAATGTAGAAAGACTTAGAATACCCGTTTTTAGTTCTTCTTGTATTAATAATCCACCTGAACCATACTTCGAATTTATAGATTTAGGAGATGGCTCAGATATACTTTTATTGGAAAATAATATTCCAGATAGAGAAACATTTGATATGGTTATGAGAGATTTAGAATATTGGAAGACACCCCTAGAACGGTTTAAGAGATATCCAGAGAAATTTGTTTTCAAATCTGGAATACAAAGACACGAAGATTATCATGGAATTCTTGAAGCAGAAAATATCAAAATGTTATTCAATGGTTATTTCCAGATACTTTTCAATGCAAATTATTCGCTCAATACCTATAAATGTCCAGAGGACCTTTTGAGAATAATAGAATCGCAAATGAGAGCCAATATTGGAGCTAAAAGAGATGAGGCATTTTATAGGTATACAAATTTAGGTGCCAATGGGCAAAAAAATGAGGAAATGGAATGTGATAAATATGCTGTTAGTGAATATGAAGCAATTGAAAAAAGAATAATAAACTGGGCAAAAAATAAAACGTGGTATTAAAATTTATTAGGAATTAAAATGAAAACAATTATAATAATTTTTTGGTTTTTATTAACTATGTTAACTATGGACTCCTTAGCGCAAAGCCTTTGGGAATTCGAACCCGCGCCCTCCGATTATTTTATCACAAATAATGATACATCATATTTAACATTAAAGAACTATTTGCAAAATGATTCACTTGCTTTTGAAACTCCCTACTTATCAGTGGCTAACCTGTTCGCTTATTACTATGGGAATTCAGAAAAAGACTTTATTTTAGAAAAACTACAAATATTTTATGATACTACCCAACCTAAATTTAATTGGAATAATTTTTTTTCAGCTCAAGTTTTAAGGGGATTTTTAGGGGACCAGGGAGCGATTGAAGGATTGGATTCTGTTATTAGATATTCTAACAATATGTTGTTGAAACTTAGTGCAATAAGTTATCTATATGAAGTTGGAATTCTGGATTATTTTCAGACTATTAAACAAGCTTTTATGGAACAAAATTCTTTGTACAATGGATTTGTTCAACTTGCCCAATATGGCTCAGATGAAAGATTCAAAGATGAAGCAGCGGCTCTATTGGCCGGTGTAATTACTGATTCAACAGATCGAATAAAAACATTTTCTGCTGCAACTAATTTAGCATCTTTTAATAAATTGCTTGCTATTCAAAGTCTAGAATCAAGGTTTTATTCATCAAATGGAGAAGATAGACTGAATTTTTTTATGGATCTTGAATTCATTGACCCCGATGGACAGCCTGAAAGAAGTATGTATGCAATTCCTTTAGAAACGGATGTATATATTAGAAGTGAGTTCTTCCCTCCAACTGGTTCTGCAGAAAAAGGATTGGTAACACGCAGATATCTTGAACCCTTTTGGATTAACTTTATTAAAGAATGGTATAATTATGAATCAGAAAAAATAATTAAATCTTCAATTCTACGGTATATAGAAGATTTTGAACCTAACATTATTGATTCTACATCATCAACTTTAGAATTAATTGAAGACCTAATTGATTTAACAGACACAGTTTACAACTACTCCTGGCTCGGCGATGAACAATTTAAAAATGAGTTACAATCAATCCTCCAATTAGCAAAATCAAATTTGCAAAACGGAGATTCACTCGCTTGCAGAGTTCAGGTAAAAACATTTCAGGGTTTAGTGGATAATGTTTACAAAGATTCACTAAACACAGACCTAAGTTTTGTAACAATTGAAGGCTGGAAGTTTCTTTACTGGAATGCACAGTATATTTTAGACAGACTTCCGCAGCTACCTGTTAATGCAGATATTGAAGAAATCAATCCCGCAATGTCTTTAGTTAATCCGGGTGCTTTCAAAATGGAAGTAAAGGGAACGGGATTTACAGCTAACTCAGTTGTTTACTTTAATGGTAACGCAAGAACAACAACATTTGTTACAGATACACTTCTAACAGCAGAGATATTAGGTACAGATGTAAGCGTAGCGGGAAACTATCCTGTTTGGGTAAGCAGCGGTACAACAAACAGCGATACAGTTATTTATAAAGTAGTAAACACTCTTCCTAAGCCAGTTCGTCCGGTACTGGAGTGTGTAAGAAACAACGGAGATGGTACTTACACAGCATACTTTGGATATAAGAATGATAACACGGTAAGTGTATATATTCCTTTAGGAAGCAAGAACAAGTTCACACCAACACAACAGGACAGAGGACAGACGAGAGTATTTCTGCCGGGAAGGAAGTACAAGGTATTTACAGTAAACTTTAACGGCAGTAATCTTGTATGGACACTAAACGGAAGAACATCAACGGCAAGCAGTAACTCAGCGCCGTGCAATTGAGAATGTACAATGCACAATGTAGAATTAAACTCAGTGTCCGTTAGCCAACGGACACAGAGAATACACGGAGGTACACGGAGAAAACTTTGTGTGCTTGGTGAAAAAATCTTTGAGTTCTTTGTGGTAAAAAAAGAGTAACCACAAAGTTCACAAAGCAAAAACAACGCAATGCCCTCAAAGCAAAAGAAATAAGACAATGGTACGCTGATCTGACTGATTTATTAAGATCAGTTAAGATCATAAACAATCATAAAAATCAGTGTACAATTAACGGAGATTAAAATGAAAAATATAATGATCACACTCTTACTTATAACCTTACTCTCAATCTTAAACTATCCTCAAAACACATACAGCATTCAACCGGGAGTAAAGAATAACCAGATAATACTTGAACTAAAAAATATATCAGAAACAGAACAAACAAGCCTCCCCAAACCCCTCCTAAGGAGGGGCTTTAAGCACATAAAATTTTATGATAACACAGAAGAACAGATTGTTTTGAATCCTGAAGAAACAAAAGAAATTGTTTACAATTTTGATATTGATTACAATATCGGAAATGTTATAGCTGATACACTAGAATTTATGATTACTGATAATAAATCTGTTTACTTAACCAAACAGTTTATTTTACAATATGTTTTACCAACAGAATTTACATTGGACCAGAATTATCCAAATCCATTTAATCCAAGAACGAAAATAAGATTCACAATACCAGATGTAGGGTCTGAGCTTGCTCAGACCGTAATAAAAGTTTACGACATTCTCGGCAATGAAGTAACAACATTGGTAAACGAACAAAAAGAACCCGGTTACTATGAAGTAGAATTCAATGCAGAGCGATTATCCAGCGGAGTATATTTTTATCGATTGCAGGCTGGTAACTTTACACAAACCAAGAAAATGATATTGATGAGATAAAAATGTTGGCGATTCTTAGCGTCCCTTGCGGTTAAATTGTGATATTGCAAGGGGTGAAAAAGGAATTACGAAACAAAATATTCATCTAACCAAATTCGGATTTATCATATTTTCTGGTTTTAATAATTCGTCCAACTTCTCTTTTGATAAAAGATTTTTCTCAAGCACCAATTCATAAATGCCCTTTCCTGTTTCAAGTGCTTCTTTTGCAAGTTGAGTGGAAGTTTCATATCCAAGAACAGGATTTAATGCTGTAACCAATCCAATACTATTTTCAACATAATCCCTGCATCTTTTTTCGTTGGCAGTAATTCCATCAATGCATTTTAATTTCAAAGTCATCATTCCATTTTTAAGCATTTCGATTGACTCAAATAAACTTTGAACAATTACCGGTTCAAAAACATTTAATTCAAGTTGTCCGGCTTCTGCGGCAAGTGTAACTGTTAAATCATTACCAATAACTTTAAATGCGATTTGATTAACAACTTCCGGAATAACGGGATTAACCTTTCCCGGCATTATTGATGAACCAGGTTGCATCGGCGGAAGATTAATTTCATTAAGTCCGGCACGAGGTCCTGATGATAGTAATCTTAAATCATTACTTATTTTAGACAATTTAACAGCAAGTCTTTTCACTGCTGAAGAGTACATTACAAATGATCCGGTATCTTGTGTTGCTTCAACAAGATTTTCAGCAAGAACAATATCTAATCCTGTTACTTCTCTTAAATGCTTAATCACATTTTCGCTATACTGCGGATGAGCATTTATGCCTGTCCCTATTGCAGTAGCTCCCATATTTACTTCAAGGAATAGCTTTGCATTCTGCTCAAGTCTCTGAATTTCCTCTTTAAGTGTTACAGCATAAGCTTCAAACTCCTGACCAAGAGTCATAGGAACAGCATCCTGCAATTGTGTTCTTCCCATTTTTATTATGTGTGAAAATTCTTTTGCTTTTTGCTCGAAAGAAGAAATCAGATCTTTCAGAACCTCTACAAGTTTTTGATTTGCTTTAATCAATGCAATTTTGATCGAAGTTGGATAAGCATCATTGGTTGATTGTGAAAGATTAACATGATTATTCGGATGACAATATTTGTATTCACCTTTTTGGTAGCCGAGAATTTCCAGAGCACGATTTGCAATCACTTCATTTGCATTCATATTTGTTGAAGTGCCGGCACCACCCTGAATCATATCAACAGCAAAATGCGAATGAAGTTTACCGTTTATTATCTCAGTGCAAGCCTGAACAATTGCATCTGCAACTGGTTTAGAAAGCAATCCCAGGTCATAGTTTGCTTTTGCTGCAGCGAGTTTAACCATAGCAAGCGCTTCAATTAGATGCGGATAGAAATTAAGTGTAACTCCACTTATGTTAAAATTTTCTATAGCTCGTAAAGTCTGAATTCCATAATAAAATTCTTCAGGCACTTCACGGTCACCAAGTAAATCGTGTTCTTTTCTTGTTCGTCCGGATTGATATTGTGCAGCAAGATTTATTACTCTTGTGTTAGCTGAACTCATTCGTCTGGAAATTACTCTGGCAATCTTTCCCAAAATATTAATCGCAAGCTGATTATGTTCGCTTATAAGTTCATTAAACTTATCACGGGAAAGAATCAAAATCTCTGAATCAACAGTAGTTCTTGCTGAAGTTGAATGAGGTGAATCATCAAGCAATGCACCTTCACCCAGAAAATCATATTTACTGAATAATGCCAATCGTCTTTCGGCACCATAAGGTGACTTTTTATACAATTCAACTTCACCATCATAAATAACAAAAAGATTTTTACGAATGTTATTTTCTGTGAAAATGTTTTTGCCGGCAGGAAAATTTTCAAATGAGACTTTTGCAGTTAATTGAGAAAGTTGTTCATCGTTGAGATCTTTGAATAGTTCAACTCTTTTCAGGAACTCAACCAATACTTGCTTTTCCATTTTAACTTTTCCTTAAAAATTCTTTTGACAAAACTAAATATTCTTCCTGATATTGAATGTTCGGTTAATCAAGTCAATTCTCTCAGTATGTTATAAAGCACTTTACAAACATTTGAATTACCTGCTCAATTAGGTAAATTTGCAATCAATTTTTCAACAAAATCATTATAAAATATGCGTTATCCTTTTGATCTGATTGAAGCAAAATGGCAAAAATTCTGGGAAGAAAATAAAGTATTCAAAACAGATTTTAATGACATCAGCAAAAAGCTTTATACACTTGTAATGTTCATTTATCCTTCCGGTGCAAAACTTCATATAGGGCATTGGTACAATTACGGTCCAACAGATAGCTGGGCAAGATTTAAGAAGTTACAGGGTTACAATGTTTTCGAACCAATGGGTTATGATGCGTTTGGATTGCCTGCAGAAAATTATGCAATCAAAACAGGCATTCATCCTTTTGATAGTACGATGCAAAACATAAATGATATTCGTCAGCAATTGAAACGAATGGGTTGTATGTATGATTGGGATGCTGAACTAATGACTTGTGTGCCTGAATATTATAAATGGAACCAATGGATATTTCTTCAGATGTACAAGCGAGGATTGGCTTACAGAAAAAATGCTCCGGTTAACTGGTGCCCGAAAGATCAAACAGTTCTTGCAAATGAGCAGGTTCAGGATGGTGCTTGCGAACGATGTGGAACTCCGGTTATTCAGAAGAATCTTTATCAGTGGTTCTTTAAGATTACTGATTATGCCGAAGAATTATTGCAAGGTCTTGATAAAATAAATTGGCCCGAGAAAACAAAAACAATGCAGCGCAACTGGATTGGAAAAAGTGAAGGAGCTGAAGTTAACTTTAAAGTTATTGGAAGTGATGATGAAATTAAAGTTTTTACTACAAGACCGGATACATTGTTCGGAGTTACTTATGTTGTCCTTGCACCTGAACATCCTTTAGTTGATAAAATTACAACTGCTGATTACAGAAAAGCAGTTGAAGATTACCGTGATTCAATAAAATCATTAACTGAAATTGAACGAACTTCTACTGTTAAAGAAAAAACCGGTGTACCAACAGGAGCTTTTGCAATCAATCCTGTAAATGGTGAGAAAGTTCCTGTATGGATTGCAGATTATGCACTGATAACTTACGGAACTGGTGCTGTAATGGCTGTACCTGCGCATGATGAAAGAGATTTTGAATTTGCTACTAAGTTTAATTTGCCAATAAAAAAAGTAATTCTTCAGGATGGAACAAAGGAAAATGATGAACTTAAATCTGCTTTTACAGAAGTTGGCACGATGATAAACTCCGGTCAGTTTAATGGGGTGAGATCAGATGAAGGAATTCAAAAAGTGATTGAATATCTCGAGCAGAATAAATTCGGCAAAAGAAAAATTAATTACAGGCTTCGTGACTGGTTAATATCACGACAGAGATACTGGGGAACACCAATTCCGATTATTCATTGTCCGAAATGTGGTGAAGTTCCGGTTGACGAAAAAGATTTGCCGGTTGAACTACCTTATGATGTTGATTTTCAACCTGGTGGTGAATCGCCTTTAGCGAGAAATGAAAAATTTATAAATGTGAAATGTCCGAAGTGCGGCACTGACGCAAAAAGAGATCCGGACACAATGGATACATTTGTTGATTCTTCCTGGTATTATCTGCGTTATCTTGATCCAAGAATTTCAGATGCACCTTTTGATGTTCAGCTTGCAAACAAATGGACGCCCGTTGATATGTATGTCGGTGGCGCAGAGCATGCAACAATGCATCTTTTGTATGCCAGATTTGTTCATAAATTTTTGAGAGATATTGGTTTGGTTAACAGCGATGAACCATTTCAGACATTAGTTCATCAGGGAACAATTACTAATCAAGGTGCAAAGATGTCAAAGTCAAAAGGGAATGTTGTTAATCCTGACGACTTCACATCAAAATATGGTTCAGATGTTTTCAGAATGTATTTGATGTTTATGGGACCTTATGATCAGGGCGGCGATTGGAGCGACAAAGGAATCTCAGGAGTTGATCGTTTTGTTCAAAGAACTTATGAATTGTTTAATCAACATAAGGATCTGAACAAATCAGTAGTATCAAAAAGCAAATATGAGATTACATCTTTAAACGACAGTGAAAAGAAAATTTATCGCAAAGTAAATCAGACTCTTAAAAAGTTTAATGAAGAAATAGAAAATTTCAGATTTAATACAGCGATTGCATCATTGATGGAATTGCTGAACGAAATGAAAGTTCTTGAGAGTTGTAAAGATGAAATTAAAGTTTATGCACTTGAAAGATTTGCTTTTATGCTTGCACCTGTTGCTCCACATTTAGGAGAAGAATGCTGGCAGATTCTTGGTAAAGAAAATTCAATTTATCAGAAGCCAGTTATCTTCGAGATTGATAAAGATGCATTGATTGAAGACACGGTAAATCTTGCGGTTCAGGTTAATGGGAAATTGCGTGCAACGATTGAAGTCCCGTTAAACAGTGAACAGGAAGCTGTAAAACCAATCATCTTTGCTGATGAAAGAGTGATGAAATTTGTTGACGGCAAAAAGATTGTTAAGGAAATTTTCGTTAAGAATAAGATTTATAATATTGTCGTGAAGGATAGTTAATGGTACGCTGATCGTTATGATTTTTTATGATTATTTATGATAAAAGAAAATTATAAATATTCTGAAATTACGGAATTGATAATAAAAACTTTCTATAGTGTTTATAATAAACTCGGTTATGGATTTCTTGAAAAAGTTTATGAAAATGGAATGATGATAGAATTAAAAAGATTAGGTTTGAAAGTTGAAAAGCAAAAACAGATTAAGGTATTTTATGATGAATTTGAAATAGGTGAATATTTTGCTGATTTAGTTGTAAATGATTCAGTAATTGTTGAATTAAAAGCTGCTGAAAATTTATTACCCGAACACGAAGCTCAATTAGTAAATTATTTAAAAGCAACAGACATCGAAGTTGGAATGCTTTTAAATTTTGGTAAGGAACCAAAATTCAAAAGAAGAGTTTTATCATCTGAATACAAAAATCATAAAAAATCATAATGAATCATAAAAATCTGTGTACCATTTCTCTTTGGTAGTGATTAAATAAAGGAAAAAATAATGCTCGACTTAAAATTCATTCGTGAAAATCCCGAGAAAGTAAAACAGGGAATAGCTAACAAAAACGAAAAAGACAGAGTTGATGAAATACTCGAACTCGATAAACATCGTCGCGAACTGATTGCTCAGTCTGAAGAACTGAAAGCAAAACGAAATCAGGTTTCTGCTGAAATACCAAAACTCAAAAAAGCCGGACAGGATGTAACGGATATCCTTGCTGAAATGAAAAAAGTTTCTGACAGCATAACTGAACTTGATGTAAAACTCCGGGAAGTAGAAAATCAGTTAAATGAAATACTGATGTACATTCCCAATCTTCCCCACGAATCTGTTCCTGTTGGTAAATCATCTGAAGAAAATGTTGAAGTAAGACAATGGTTGCCGGAAGGATTTTTATTTCAATGGGAAAATGGAAAACCACTCGACCACATTGAACTTGGTAAAAAACTTAACATACTTGATTTCGAAAGAGGTGCTAAGGTAAGTGGTTCGGGATTTCCCGTTTATAAGGGAAAAGGCGCAACTTTAGAAAGAGCATTGATAAATTTCATGCTCGACTATCACTTACAGCATCATGGTTATAATGAAATCTTTCCTCCGTTTTTAGTTAATCGTGATTCAATGAGAGGAACAGGTCAGCTTCCAAAGATGGAAGAAGATATGTATCACATAGAAAAAGATGGATTATATCCAATACCAACTGCTGAAGTTCCTATTACAAATCTTCACAGAGAAGAAATATTAAATGAAAAAGATTTGCCGCTTAAATATGTTGGCTACTCAGCTTGCTTCAGAAGAGAGGCAGGTTCTTATGGCAAAGAAAGTAAAGGATTCCTTCGCGTTCATCAGTTTAATAAAGTTGAAATGGTTAAGTTTGTTAAACCGGAAACTTCTTATAACGAATTGGAGTTATTAGTAAAAGACGCTGAAGACATTTTGCAAGCGTTGAAGATTCCTTACAGAATTTTAATGCTTTGTACTGGTGATTTAAGTTTTGCAGCAGCAAAATGTTATGATATAGAAACCTGGTCGCCGGCAGAAAACCGTTGGCTTGAAGCTTCTTCCTGTAGCAACTTTGAAGACTTTCAGGCAAGAAGAGCAAATATCAAATACAGAAATGAGCAAACAAAAAAGCTTGAATTTGTTCACACATTAAATGGAAGCGGACTTGCAACAAGTCGTTTGATGGTTTCAATCCTCGAAAATTATCAGACGCCCGAAGGAAAAGTAATTGTGCCACCTGTACTTCAAAAGTACACTGGTTTTAATTTAATAGGGTAAAGCGTTAAAATGAATGATAGAAAGAAGAAAAATTTAATAAAAAAAAATTCACACTTGTTCTGGTATATTAAAAAGGATTCTTTGGATAAAATTAATGATGAGTTTTTAGTTGAAACGATATTGAACTATGGTGATTGGAAATCAGTTCAAAAACTACTTGAAATTTTTTCAATCGAAAAGGTTGCAAAAATATTTTTTAATCAGATTAGTCAAAAACGCAATAATTATAAAAAACCAACACTGAATTTCTTTAAACTTTATTTCAATGAGCATATTCAAAAAAGAAGTATTATCAAAAGATCAATTAAAACTTCTGCCAATAATCAGAAAGTTTAAGAGAAGTTTTTATTTAGCTGGAGGAACTGCAATTGCATTGTATGCAGGTCATAGAAAATCTGTGGATTTTGATTTATTTACTAATAGGTCTCTCGATAAGAAATATCTGGATAACAGATTAAAACAACTTGGTATCAAATACAAATTAGCATTTCAGACAAAACAAGAATGGACAATTTTTATAAAAAATGTTAAAGTAACATTTTATAATTTTACTGAAAATATTAAACCTGATAAAGATTTTGAGAATATTATTAAAATACCATCTTTACTTGATTTGGCTGCTCTGAAAGCATTTACCATTGGCGAGCGTGCTAAATGGAAGGATTATGTCGATTTATATTTTATTATAAAAGATTTTTTCCCCATACAAAAAATTATAAATAACGCTTACTCAATCTTTCAGGATAGATTTAATGAAAAACTTTTCAGAGAGCAACTGACTTATTTTGATGATATCAATTTCAGTGAACCCATTGAGTATCTAGTCTCTGAACCTGACAACGAAACCATCAAAAATTTTTTAATAAATGCTGCATTGCATTAATACTATTATCATCAAATGAAAAATCTCCGCAAATTAAAAAAATATTTTATTCGATATAAGAAAAAGCTTTTTCTTGGTTTTATCTTTATACTCTTTTCAAATGCCGGAACGGTCTATGTTCCCATCTTAATGAAAGATGCAATCAATCAACTTCAAAATAATACCACAACACATACACTTTTATTTTATGCAACCTTAATTGTTTTGTCTTCTCTTTTTGCGGGAATTTTCAGATTTCTTATCCGGCAAACAATAATTGTAGTTTCCCGTGAGATTGAATTTGATCTTAGGAATGATTTCTGGTCACATATTCAAAAACTTCCATTAAGATATTTCCAGAATAACTCAACCGGAAATATTATGTCTCACGCAACAAATGACATTAATGCTGTGAGAAACTTTATCGGACCAGCTGTTATGTATTCAATTGATACCGGAGTTAGACTGTTAACCGTTGTTACAATAATGCTTTCACTTGATTGGGCACTGACTCTCGCTGCTCTTTTTCCACTACCGCTTTTGTCTTATGGTGTTTACAGAATTATGAAGTTGATTCATGAAAAGTATACTAAAATTCAGGAAGCGTTTTCTGTCCTTACTACAGTTGCGCAGGAAAACTTCTCAGGAATAAGAGTAATCAAATCTTATGTCAGGGAAGCAAATGAAATTCAGAAGTGGAAAAATTTAAGTAAGGATTATCTTAACAAGAATATGAATCTTGTCCGGATTCAAGCGTGGATAATGCCGATACTTTTAATCATAACAGGAATATCAATAATTATTGTTATATGGATTGGCGGATTAAAAGTTATAAACGGAACAATGAACCTTGGTGAAATAACAGCGTTTATTGTTTATCTCGGAATTTTAATTTGGCCAGTAATTGCTTTTGGCTGGGTTACAAATATAGTTCAGCAGGCAGAAGCAAGTATGAAAAGACTTAATAAAATTTTTGCTGAACCTTATGAGATTGATGATACTGAGCAAACCGATTATTCAATTAAAGAAATCAAAGGTGAAATTGAATTCAGAAATGTGTCATTCAGATATTCGGAAGTTTTGCCAAATGTTTTAACAAACATCAATCTGAAAATTCCGGTTGGTTCAACTTTGGCGATAATCGGACACACTGGCTCCGGCAAAACAACTTTGATAAATTTAATTCCGCGACTTTATGATACGACTGAAGGAGAATTATTGATTGATGGAGTTGATGTAAGAAAAATTCCTCTTGATGTTTTGCGTAAAAACATTGGACTTGTTCCTCAGGAGTCATTTTTATTCTCTGATACTATCACAAACAATATTGGTTATGGTTTAAGAGAAATCAGTAAAGAAAAAATTATTGAAGTTTCCAGGATTGCTCAGTTCGATAAAGATGTTGAAACTTTTCCTCAAGGTTATGAAACCATTGTTGGCGAACGAGGAATTACTTTTTCGGGTGGACAGAAACAAAGAGCTTGTCTCGCAAGAGCTTTAGCTATTGAACCTAAAATTTTAATTCTTGATGATTCATTCTCAGCAGTTGATACTAACACTGAAGAAGAAATTCTTAAAAACCTCAGACAATACTTGAAAAACAGAACAAGCATTATCATTAGTCATCGAATATCTACAGTGAAAGATGCTGATAATATAATTGTTCTCCATGAAGGTAAAATTGCTGAGCAAGGAACTCACGATGAACTTGTTGCTCTCGGTGGACTCTATGCAGATTTGCATTTCAAACAACTGCTTGAAAAGGAACTCGAGGAATTAAATTGATAACTAAAAATTGTATACAAAGTAATGGCAGATAACAGACACGACGACGAAATACTTGGTAAGGCATACGATGCCCGGCTGATGAAAAGATTACTTACTTATGTTAAACCTTATAAGAAGTATGTTTTCTTTGCAATTCTACTTAATATTTTTGTTGCTGCTTTAGGACCGCTAAGACCTTATCTCACAAAGGTTGCAATTGACAATTATATTGTTAACTCAAATTACAATGGTTTACTTTTAATCAGTATTGTTCTCTTCGCTTCCTTAATGCTTCAGGCAGCAATACAATACTTTCTGACATATTACACACAGTATCTCGGGCAGAAAACACTTTATGATTTGCGGGTTCAGCTATTTAGTCATGTTCAGAAATTGGCTTTAAAGTTTTTTGATAAAACTCCGATTGGAAGAATTGTTACAAGAACAACTAATGATGTTGAATCACTCGGAGAACTTTTCTCAAGTGGAATTGTGATGGTGTTCAGTGATGTGTTTATCATCATCTGGATTCTCGCATTTATGTTTTTTATGGATGTTAATCTATCTCTTGTAACATTGTCTGTTCTGCCTGTTTTGATTTATGGAACTTTTCTGTTTCGTAAAAAAGTAAGAGAGACTTACCGCGATGTAAGATTTCATCTCGCAAGGTTAAACTCTTATATGCAGGAACATGTAACAGGAATGAATGTAGTTCAGATTTTCAGAAAGGAAAAAGAAGAATTCAATAAGTTCTCGTCAATTAATGCTGATCACCGGGATGCAAATATTCGTTCGATATTTTATTACGCAATATTTTATCCAAGTGTTGAGTTAATAAGTTCAGCAGCAATTGCTTTGATAATCTGGTATGGTGGAGGAGAAATAATTCAACAACAAATGACAATTGGTGTTTTATTCGCTTTTATACAATACACAGAAATGTTTTTCAGACCAATCAGAGACCTTTCTGAAAAATATAACATACTTCAAACTTCAATGGCTTCTTCGGAGAGAATTTTTAAACTACTCGATAATCAAACATTTGTTCAGAATCCGGATAATCCAGTAGAGCTTAAAAATGTAAAAGGAGATATCAGTTTCAAAAATGTTTGGTTTGCCTATGAAGATGAAAATTTTGTTTTGAAGGATATCAGTTTTGATATTCGTGCTGGTGAAACAGTTGCAATTGTCGGTCATACCGGTGCAGGCAAGTCAACAATAATTAATCTTCTAACAAGATTTTATGATATTCAGAAAGGACAAATTTTACTTGACGGAATTGATATCAGACTTGTAGACAAAAGAGAATTAAGAAAACATATTTCAATTGTTCTTCAGGATGTTTATCTGTTTTCAGGTACAATTAAATCGAACATTACAATGGATAATCCTGAAATCAGTTTTGAAAAAGTTGTTCAGGCAGCAAAACTTGTTGGTGCTGATAAATTCATAGAAAATCTTACAAGCAAATATGATGAAGAAGTTAAAGAAAGAGGTGCAACCTTAAGTGTCGGGCAAAAGCAGTTAATATCATTTGCAAGAGCTTTAGCTTATGATCCGAAAATATTAATTTTGGATGAGGCAACTTCAAGTGTTGATACAGATACCGAGAAACTTATTCAGCAGGCAATTGAAAATTTGTTGAAAGGCAGAACAGCAGTTGTAATTGCCCATCGTCTTTCAACTATTCAGAACGCTGATAAAATAATTGTTCTTCACAAAGGTGAATTAAAAGAAATCGGAACTCATCAGCAATTGCTTGCTAAAAGAGGAATCTATTACAAACTTTATCAGTTGCAATATAAAGACCAGGAATTAGTAAGTTCCAAATAAAACCACACATCACAAAAGGGAGAGGAATCATGCAAAAAATTAAATTCAATACACTTGCCCGTCATATCTACGAAGAAGAAAGAAAATATCCTGAAGCAACCGGAGAGCTTTCTGATCTTCTGCACGATTTATCTTTAGCTGCAAAAGTAATCTCTCTTGAAGTTAATAAAGCCGGACTTGTTGATATCCTGGGTTTTACCGGAAGTAGTAATGTTCATGGTGAAGAAGTAAAAAAGCTTGATGTTTATGCTCACGACATGCTCATCAAAGCTATGGATCATGGCGGACATCTTTGCGTAATGGCTTCGGAAGAGGATGAGGATATTATTCACATTCCTCCTGAGTTTTATATTGGTAAATATGTTTTATTGTTTGACCCGCTAGATGGTTCATCCAATATTGATGTTAATGTCAGTATCGGGACTATATTTTCTATTTACCGAAGAATTTCAGAGGGAAACGGGCCGGGAACTTTGGAAGATTGTCTTCAACCGGGATTTAAACAAGTTGCTGCTGGTTATATTATTTACGGTTCAAGTACAATATTTGTTTACACCGCGGGAAATGGTGTCCACGGTTTTACTCTCGATCCTTCTTTCGGTGAATTCATTCTTTCACATCCGAACATTAAAACTCCTAAAAAGGGAAAAATCTATAGCATCAACGAAGGAAATTATCTTTACTGGCATCCAGGATTAAAGAAATATATTAAGTGGTTGCAGGAAGAAGATAAATCAACAGGAAGACCTTATTCATCTAGATATATTGGGTCAATGGTTGCTGATATTCATCGTAATCTTTTGTATGGTGGAATATTTATGTATCCTGCCGATATCAGAAACCCAAACGGAAAACTCAGATTGATGTATGAATGCAATCCAATGGCATTTATTGTTGAGCAGGCAGGTGGCAGAGCATCAGATGGTAAGAAAAGAATTTTAGAAATCCAGCCGGAAAAGCTTCATCAGAGAGTTCCTATTTTTATTGGTAGCGAGGAAGATGTTCTGATGGTTGAAAAATTTTTAAGAGAGAACGAATAACAAAATCGGAATTGTCAGATTGATATTAAATTCAGTCTGACAATTCCGCTGAAAATTTTATTTAATCTTCTTTAATTCTTCGTCAATTCTTTTTGCTAATTCTTCTTCAGTTAAACCAACTATTTTTAATTTATTTGTTTTAACTGCCATTAGTGGAGCGTCGCCTTCACCTTTCAAATATTTGAAAAGAGAAAATGCAAGACGATTTCGGTCATTCATAATCGGTAGATTATCCTTAAACGATTCGATAATGTTATACACTTTTTTCTCAAGAGAATCATCCGGAAACTGTTTCACTTTTGGCGGTGGTAATGTTGTCATATCATTTCCTTAAATTGTTTACCACAAAAATATGATTTCTATCATAAAATCTAATCAGACTAATATGGAGTTGTGACGAAATCATCAATAAATTTGCAGACAAAATTCGAGAAAACATTTTGGATATAAACCGGATAAAAGAGTTTAAGAGAATTTTAATCATACGCCTAAGTTCGCTTGGAGATATTCTTCTTACAACTCCATTTGTTCGTGCTCTCAAAAAATTTAATCCGCAGTTGAATATTGAATTTTTACTCCGTCTGGAATACAAAGATTTACTTATAAAGAACCCGAATATCAATCAACTATATTTTTTCACCCGAAATGATTTTGAAAATCTTAATCTTATAAACAAACTTCGTCAACAACCATTTGATCTTATAATTGATTTGCAAAATAATCTCAGAAGTCGCGGTATAATTTCGAAACTGAAGGGAGAAAAAGTAAAATTCGATAAAAAATCTTTTCAGAAAGCATTACTTGTAAAAACAAAAATTAATTTGTTGAGGAATTCTCCACCAATTCCTTTAAGGTATGCAGCTGTTATTGATGGAATTGAGCTTGATGATTATGGATTAGATTTATTTACTGATAGAGAACCTTCGGAAGAAATTAAATCAAAAGAAAATCTTATCGGAATTTGTCCCGGTGCCCGTCATTTTACTAAGAGATGGCCTCTTGAATATTATATTGAGCTGAGCAAAATTCTCATTCAAAATAAATTTGATGTAGTTTTATTCGGTGGTAAAATTGATAAGAATATTTGTGAACAAATAAAGAATGAGATTCCACAAGCAATAAATCTTTGCAATGAAGATGAGATACTTCAGACTGCTGCAGATATGAAATTATGCAAAGCGATTGTTTGTAACGATTCAGGATTAATGCACACAGCTTCTGCTGTCGGAACAAAATTGATAACAATTTTTGGTTCATCAGTTAAGGAATTTGGTTTTGTACCTTACAATTGTAAAAGTTTAATACTTGAAAACAATTCATTAAGTTGCAGACCGTGTTCACATATCGGAAGAGAAAGTTGTCCGGAAAAGCATTTCGCTTGTATGAAAGAAATCAAACCAGAATTTGTATTTAACGAGCTAATAAAATTTCTTAAAAATGATTAAAACATTTTGGTTTCTATTTTATAATATTTTTGTCGTCCCATCTCTTTATTTGATTCTTCGTTTTGCCGGAATATTTAATTCCAAAATCAGAAGAGGAATAAAAGGAAGAAAGCGGGTTTATGAACAACTTATTCTGGATGCTGCTGCTATTGATAAATCCAGGAAGCTTGTATGGTTTCATTCATCTTCGTTGGGTGAGTTTGAACAGGCAAAACCTATAATTGAAAAATTAAAGAAAGAAAAAAATGTAAATGTGTTGATTACTTTCTTTTCACCATCTGGCTATGAGAACTCACGAAAATATCCACACGCAGATCTGATTTCTTACATTCCATTTGACACAAAATCGAATGCAGAGCGATTTATAAAAATTGTAAATCCAACTGTCGCAGTAATAATGCGATATGATATCTGGCCAAATATTATTAAAGCTTTGAATGATCATTCCGTACCTGTATTTCTTGTTGATGCTACAATGAGAGGAAGTTCACCAAGAAAATACCCTTTCATAAAATCATTCCATAAAATGCTTTTTACATTCTTTACAAAAATTCTTACTGTTTCTGAAGAAGATGCTAACGGATTTTTAGATTTTGGATTAAGTGAAGATAAAGTTAAAGCTGTTGGTGATACAAGATTTGACAGAGTTTATCAGAGAAGTTTGCAAGCAAAGGAAAGAAATCTGATTAAAGATGAAATACTTAAGGATAAAAAAATATTTGTTGCCGGAAGTACCTGGGAACAGGATGAAGAAGTAATATTTCCCGCATTTGAAAAACTATTCAGGTTTGATTCAAAAGCAATGATGATTGTTGCACCACACGAGCCAACAGTTTTACACCTCGAAAAAATTGAAAATGAATTTTCCGGAAAAATTAAGACAATCAGATTTTCACACCTTAATAACTATACTGATGAAAGAATAATAATCATTGACTCAATAGGAATTCTTCTTACGCTTTACACTTATGCTGATGTAGCATTTGTCGGAGGAAGCTTTAAGCAAAATGTTCACAATGTGTTGGAAGCAGCTGTTTATGGTATTCCCGTGATGTTTGGTCCTAAAATCGATAATTCTCAGGAAGCAAAAAAGCTTGCTGAACTTGGAGGTGGAATCATTATCAGAAATAAACGGCAAGCTTATAAAGTTCTGAGGACATTATTCATAAATGAAGAATTGAGAAAACACAAAGGGCAGATTTCAATTTCCTTTGTGAAAGAAAACCTCGGAGCCACAGAAAAAATATTAAAAGAAATTTATTCGTTTCTTTGAGAATAATTATTTCAAATACTTCTCTCTCAAAATATTAAGATGATGTTTCTGATGTCCGGCAATCATCCACATCAAAGCTAATACAGTAACCTCGTTTCCTGCAGCAACACCTCTGTTAGAATAAACTGATTGATCAAATCCTTTGAATAATAAAATGTTTGATTCTCTGAGAAGTCTGTATTCATAAGTCAGATCAGATAATTCCCGTAAGTTGAATTTTCCGTTTTTTACATATTCATCCTGATCAAAAGAAGGAAGTGGTTGTTTTTCTCCTCGCGCAATTGCTAAAGCTCTGTATGCAAAAATCCTGTCCGTATCCATCATATGACCAACAACTTCTTTAACACTCCATTTACCCGGAGCATAAGCAAAGTTGCCTTTGCTCTGCGGAAATGAATTAAGAACATCAGAAGTCTCTTTATTTAAAGATGAAAGAATGTTTATAATATCTTCACCTTCTATTAAATCAATGTACCGCTGATAATATTCGGCGTAATCTGTTTTTGCCGGACGCATAACTCCTCCTGTTTATTTCCATATTGCTGTTTGAAATAATCCTTCAGAATTTGCAACTGCTCTGAACATTGCCGGTGTTGTGAAAACCATCTCGAAGTTACCTTGTTTATCAACTGCAATAATTCCACCAGCACCTTCAGGCAGGACTTTATACATTACTTCTTCGCAAGCTTGTTTAAGTGTATAACCTTTTAATTCCATCAAAACAGAGACTCTGTAAGCAACTGTATTTCTAATGAATAATTCACCAATGCCTGTTGCCGAAACACCACAGGTTCGGTTATCAGCATAAGTACCGGCATTGATTAAAGGAGAGTCACCAACTCTGCCGGGCATTTTGTTTTGTCTTCCACCGGTTGAAGTGCCTGCGGTAATATTCCCGAATTTATCAATTGCAACACAGCCAACTGTTTCGCCAGGTTGCTTTGGCATTCTTGACTTTAACCAGTTCTGATATTGCTCTTCTGTGTGGAAGTAAGTATTGTGAACGACAGGAACACCAAGTTTTAATCCGAGTTCATCAGCACCTTTTCCTGCGAATAAAACATGTTCTGTTTTTTCCATAACCAATCTTGCTAATGAAATTGGATTTTTTATTATTGTTACTCCTGCAACGGCACCGGTTGAAAGGTCTTTCCCAAACATTATTGAAGCATCGAGTTCGTGCTTTCCTTCAGATGTGAAGACTCCACCTCGTCCAGCGTTAAACAAAGGATTATCTTCAAGATAGTTTATTACTTTTTCAACTGCATCAAGAGAACTTCCTCCATTTTCCAAAATATTTTTCCCAATTGATAAAGCTTCTGCGAGAGAATTAAGATATGCTTGTTTTATTGAATCGGGCGCATTTTCCGGAAATCCACCAGCACCACCGTGAATAACAATTGTATATTTTCCGGAATTGGTTTGAGCAAATACAAATGACTGATTTACAGTGAAATAAATTGAAGAAAGAATTAATATTGATGTGAGAATATTTTTTATCATAGCTGCTCCATCTGCTGACAAATAAGATAAATTGAACATGCACAACTTAGTAATATTTCCTGTAATTTTCTTCTTTCTGAATACTTCGCCCGCACTTCAGATTAATGTGATAGCTGGTGATGAAGTAGGATATGAAATTTATTTCATTAAGCAGCGATGGCATACGGCAATAGTTTTTAGAACTTCCGATATTGACTCAAACATTTTCCCGGTTGTTAAAAATTTCAGAAATTATAATTTGATTGATATTGGTTGGGGTGACGAAGAATTTTATCAGTATCCGGATTTTGATTGGGAGCTTGCTTTCAAAGCACTTTTATATCCAACTTCAAGTACATTAAGAGTTGAAGGAATATCTATTCCCAAAGAACTTTATTTTGATTTATCCGAAATAGTAGTTAAGATGATCGTAACTGATGAACAGTTTAAGGAAATTTTAAAGTTCATTGATGATACTTTTGACAGAGATGATTCCGGAGAAAAAATTTTAAGTTCGAAAGCTGGCGGACAAATAATTTTTTATGCGGCAAAAGGGAAATATCATTTGTTTAATACCTGCAATACGTGGTTAGCAAGATGTATGAATAAAGCCGGATTAAAAATTAAAACGGACATTATTCTTACAGAGCAACTTTTCAATGAGTTAGCTAAAATTGGTGAAGTAATTAAAGTTAAAGAATAATCATTCACTACCAGAGAATATTTTTAATCCTACTATACCAACAACAATTAAAAAAATAAAAAATAGTCTTATAAATTCTTTCGATTCATTGAAAAGAATAATTCCAAGTATTGCTGTACCAACTGCTCCAATGCCCGTCCAGACAGCATAAGCAGTGCCTACCGGAATATGTTTTACTGCATAGGCAAGAAGTCCCATACTTATTATCATTGAGACAATTGTGAAAATACTTGGAACTAACTTGCTGAAACCATCTGTGTATTTTAACCCGATTGCCCAGGCAACTTCAAACAATCCGGCTACGACAAGAATTAGCCAATACATTTTATTTATCCGGAAAGTCATTAATTATTTTTTTTACTCTTTCTTTATCTGATGAATGCGTAAATTCATTTATTATCAGATGAGAATTGTATTTATCAACTACATTTGGATAGACAATTTTAACAACTTCAATTTTATCATTAGAAAAACTCATAAGGTTAATTAAATTTATTAATTGCGCAACTGTGAATCTGTTGTACTTAGCAGCTAATTGAATCACATAAATTTTATCAGATTCAAATCCTTCAGATTTTATTTTTTCACAAAGGTCAGAAAAATCTCTGTCGCTCATAATTTTCATCTCTTCGCGGATTGTTATTCCGTTGTCAGGAATCATCCTTAAAAGATTGTATGATTCGATAAGTAATTCTCTTGCTTTGCGATAATCCTTGTAGCTAAGATTTTGCAAATATTCTGAATCTAATTCCTGAAGGTTTTCAATCAAACGGTTTTTGACTTCACGGATTGAAATATTTCCGAAATCCGGTTTTCTTTGTGAATATGTTTCGCTCACAGATACAAAAACAAAAAGAAGAATTATGAGCAAAAAGAATTTTTTCATTTTCTTCCTCACTTTCTTTTACCTGATAATATTTCTTGACTCAGTTTTTCAGCTTTATAAAGGTCACGAATAGCTTCAATCATTCCTAATGCACTAACGGATACTGTTCTGTTTGCTTCGGTTGTGTAAATAAAATTGTTTGGCAGACTTTCAATATTTCCGTCGAAAGCAAGTCCAACTATTTCTGCATTTATGTTCAATACTGCACTTCCGGAGTTACCTCCAACAATATCATTTGTACTTACAAAGTTGAGTGGAGTTGATAAATCAAATTCAGCCGGAAGATTTTCCCAATACTCAGGAAGATTAAAAGGAAATTTTTTATCAAATGAATAATACCTGTCAAGTGCACCATAAAAAGTAGTTTTAATTGGAGCACGGGTTCCATTGTAATCATAACCTTTAACAATTCCATCTGCAAGTCTCAATGTACCTGTTGCATCAGGTGGAATTGCATCACCATAAACAGCATACAAAGCTTCACCAAGCATTTGATTTAGTATCTCTTCTCTCTGATTTCTGGTTTTATTTTCCTCCAGCATTTTATTTAATTCATCTTTGGTGTTTGTTACAAAAAAGATGAATGGATCATTACTTTTTAAAATCTCTTCAGGATTCATCTTTATCAATTTATCAAAATTTTCTTTTGATGTCAGAAAACTTTTTGCGAGAATTTTTTCTGCCGCCTTTTCGATAGAATTATTTCCAATGAGTCTTTTAATTATTTCCGAGTCATCTGAAAGATTATCCTTCCATACTTTTAACTGAACAGACAATAACTTGTTTTGAAGTTGATAATTCATTTCTTTTGGATAAAGAGTAGTCAAAAGACTATCATACTTTTCCTTTGAGATTTTCCCCGAGCTAAAATCTTCAAGCAATCCGATTAATCTTGATGCGATTTGTAAATACTGTGGTGAATAAAATCCACTGACTGAATATGCAAAAATTTTCTTTGCAGTTTTTATTGCTTCAGTTCTTGACTGAGCCAATTCATTCCATATATTTCCGTACTTTTTATTTAGATCAGCATTAGTTGTCACAGCATTTCTGAACTGATTTTCAAAATCTTTTTTACGAGCAATCAGAAAAGGATCGAGTAAACCTTTATATGTTCCTTCATAAACTTTAAGTGCATTTCCGATTGAATATAGTCTTGCAATTAATCTGAAATCTTCTGCATTAGTTTGAGTAACAAGTTCTTCATAAATCTTGTATAAATCTTTGAGCATTTTAACCATCATCGGATAACGAACATCACGCTCAAATTCTATTTGAGCCATAGTATTTATCCTGTCAGTTCTTCCCGGATTACCAACAACAAAAACCGGTTGATCTTCTACAACTCCATCAAGATTCCATTTAAAGAAAAATTTTGTTTTCATTGGTTTATCATTTTCATAAGCCCTAAGGAAAGCACAATCAAGACCATAACGAGGATAAGTGAAGTTGTCATAATCTCCACCAAGTTTTGCAACAAAGAGCTCAGGAACAAATACAAGTCTTATATCATCATACACTTTGTAACCATAGAGAGAGTATTTTCCACCATTGTAAAGTGAAATTACTTTGAATACCAAATCAGGGAAATCATTCTTGTATTTTGTTTTCAGTTCATCAATTTTCTTTTCACGCAGCTCAATTTTTTCTGAATCTGATTGTCCTTTGCTCATCTCATCGTGTATTTCATTACTTATGTCTTTAATAAAAAGAAGCTGCTCAACTTTTAAATTTGGAACCCTTCGTTCTTCCTGAAGATCTTTTGCATAAAAGCCATCTTTCAGAATATTTTCATTTTCAGATTGAACTGTTGGAAGTATACCTCTTACACAATGATGATTCGTCATAATCAAACCGTCTTCTGAAATGAATGATGCGGAACAACCACCACCAAATTTTAATGCAGACTTTTGCATCTTCTCAAGCCACTCTTGCGATGGTGTAAAACCATATTCTTCCTGAAAATATTTTATGGGAGGATTTTCGAATGTCCACATTTTCCCCATATCGAATTTCTGTGCTCTGACAGTGTCAGGATTGAAACCATAAAAAGTTTGTGCAAATGAAAATGATGCTATTAAAAGAAAAATCGTTAAAAGAAAATTCCTGAATTTCATTTTGTTCTCCGTTTTATTCAATAACATTTATGTCAGATAAAAACATTTTACCTGAATAATATTTAAAAACTTCCTTAAGCCTTTCAATTGCTTTGTTGATTATAGATTCTTCATCTACTACAATTATCATTGAACTCTTTAAAATGTTACTCAAATCCTGTGCATACTTAGGACCGGTTTTGCCTCTGCCCTGAATATCATCAATGATTGAATAGCCCTTTACACCGACTTCATCCAGAATACGGCAAACTCTTTTTCTTTCAACTGACTCAATTATAATTTCAAGTTTTTTCATAAATCACCTGAACATATTTATTAGATAATAATAGAAAGGAATTCCGACAATTATATTGAACGGAAAAGTTATTGCTAATGACATTGTAATGTAATAAGCCGGATTTGCCTGAGGTAATGCAATTCTTACTGCTGCAGGTGCGGCGATGTATGACGCACTTGCAGCTAAGACAGTAAAAAGAAGTGTATCTCCAACTGAAAAACCAAATAAACCTGAAAGCAAAATTGTGATTGATGCACTTATTAAAGGCATTACAATCGCAAAAAAGAAGAGGAATAAACCAACAGCTTTGAACTCTGCAATTCTTTTTCCTGCAATCATTCCCATATCAAGTAAGAATAAAGTTAATACGCCGTTAAATGGTTCAATGAAAAATGGTTTAACAGCAGTCATTCCTTTTTCACCAACTGCAAAACCAATAAGCAAACTTCCGAAAAGTAAAACTACACTTGCATTGAAAAGAGATTCTCTCAACAAATCCACAGTGTTTGATTTTAGTGAAGCAATCCTCTCTGAATTAAATATCCTTACAAGAAATAGAGAAACGAAAATTGCCGGCGATTCCATTAAAGCCATCATTCCCACCATATAACCGCTATAGATTTCAGTCTTACTGTTCAGAAAAGATATTGCGGTTACAAATGTTACAACACTAACAGAACCATAATGTGCAGCAATTGCACCAGAGTTCGTTGAATCAAATTTTCCAATAAATTTTAGAATCAGGAATGCGATGACGGGAACAATGATTCCAATCAATAATGAATTGATAATTGATGTATAGAGATTTGCATCAATTCCACTTTTGCTGATTTCAAATCCACCTTTTAATCCAATAGCAATCATAAAATAGATTGCAAGCGTTTTGGTAATAACCTCAGGAATTTCAATATCTGATTTGAGTATGGTGGAAATAAAACCAAGCACAAAAAATAGAATCATTGGAGAAGAAAAATTTGAAAGAGCATCTGACAAAAATTCCATATCAAAACCTGAATATTTAACTAGTCAAAAGATAAGAAAAGAAATAAAAAATCTCTGCAGCGTTATGAATGATTTCTGGGTGGCATGAAATCAGTTCACTTTTGCCGCAGAGACATTTTGAAGTGGATGAGGGAATATCCACAGTCAATTATAGTGATAAATATTTTTTAATTCGAACCGAAAAATTTTACCGAATTATTTCATCTCATTTCTTTTGTAAATATATCATTCAATGATGTGAAAGAAAACTTTTTAGCTCACATTTTTAGTTTAATGATAGAATAAATCTTCTGCTTCAATTAAGTTTGAAATGTAGTTTTAAAAAATCAGGCGGAACATTTATGAAACCAGTTTTTGATTACTTCTTCTACCCACATTCAATTTGCATTGTCGGAGCTTCTTCCAAACCCAAAAGTCTTGGCTATGAATTAACTAAATCAGTGAACCTGTACGGTTACACAGGCAAGCTTGTATTAGTAAATCCTAAAGCTGATGAAATACTCGGCTATAAATGTTACCCAACAATAAATGATGTTGATGTTCAGATTGATCTTGCAATTGTTATGGTACCAAAACAGTTTGTTGAAGATTCAATAAAAGATTTACTTAACAAAAATGTCAAAGCAATAATTTTAATAACTGCTGGATTTAAGGAAACCGGTGAAGCAGGAGCTGAAGCAGAAAAAAGAATTTTATCTCTGATAAAAAATTCCGATGCCCGAATGGTTGGACCAAACTGTATGGGTATAATCAATACTTTACCTTCAATTAAAATGAATGCTACCTTTGTTGCAGAACAACCACGACAGGGCAGAATGGCTTTCTGTTCACAAAGTGGTGCTATTGGTGCTGCCGTACTTAATTCACTCAGAGAAACTGATATAAGATTTGGTCAGTTCATCAGTGTTGGGAACAAAGCAGATGTAAATGAAAATGATTTGCTTGAATATTGGCAGAGTAATAATGATGTTGGAGTAATTACATTTTATCTCGAAAGTTTTGTCGATGGTGAAAAGTTTATTCAATATTTTATTGAAAAGAAAATAACCAAACCTGTAATTGTTCTTAAAGGTGGAAGAACATCAAGCGGAATGAAAGCAGCGTCATCACACACAGGTGCGCTTGGAAGCAGTGATAAAGTGGTTGATGCTGTGCTTCGTCAATTCGGAATTATTCGTGCTGATGATTTAAATGATATGTTTAACACTGCAAAAGGATTTGAAGAGTTTCCCTCACCAGAAGGTAATCGTGTTGCAGTTGTAACTAATGCAGGTGGACCGGCAATTTTAACAGTTGATTCTCTTGAAAAAAATAATCTTGCATTAGCCGAACTGACTGAAGAAACAAAGAAGAAACTAAGAGAGATTGTTCATCCGGAAGGAAGTGTAAATAATCCTGTTGATTTGCTGCCTGGTGGAACGGCTGAACAATTCAAAGCTGTGAATGAAATTCTAGTTCAGGATAAAAATGTTGATGTTGTGATTTCAGTTTTTGTTGAACCTATAATGGTTAAAGCTTTGCCAGTGATTGAAGGAATAAATGAAATCAATTCTGACAAACCAATCTTTCAGGTTGTAATGCCTTTACCGGAATTCTGGGATGAATATCGTCGCGAATCAAAAACCAGAAAACCTCTGTTCAGATTTGCTGAAGATCCTGCAGTTGTTATAAGCAATATGATAAAGTATAATAAAAAACCAGATGCACAGAGACTTTCAAAACAATCAACTCAAATTAATTTGAATCTTAAAGATTATTCGAACAGGTTTTTACCACCTGAATTAGTAAGTGAATTGGTTGATAAGTATTCACTGCCAGGGATAAAAGAAAAAATTTTATCTTATGATCAGTTGTTAAATGTGGATTTCGGGTTTCCATTAGTACTAAAAGCTGTTGGTGAAAAAATAATTCATAAATCGGATTTGAAAGGTGTTGTATTGAATATCAAAACAAAAGACGAATTGATTTATCATGTAGATGAATTGAAAAAGAATTTTTCCCAAAAGAATATTGAACTAAAATCATTCTTAATTCAGCCGTTTCTTACAGCAAGATTTGAATTGCTTATTGGTGGATTCAGAGATTCAAGTTTTGGTCCGATGGTGATGTTTGGTTCCGGCGGAAAGTATGTTGAATATATTGATGATACAGTGATGCGCTCTGCTTACCTTAGTGAAAAAGATATTGATGAAATGATAAGCTCAACAAAAATCGGAAAAATTATTCAGGGAGTTCGCGGTGAAGAACCCGCTAACATATCTCTGATAAAAAATACAATAAGAAACTTAGCTCAGATGATGCTTAATCATCCTGAAATAAAAGAAGTAGATTTAAATCCTTTGCTTGTTACAAATGAAAATAAAATCTTTGCAGTGGATGTAAGAATTAAATGTTAATATCAGGTTGAAATTTATTATCTATGAACAGAAAAAAATTTATTAAATCATTAACTGCAGTTACAGCAATAAGTGCATTACCTTTTGAAAAGAATTTTACATTTTCGACAGAGGAGGAATTTAATTCTGAAAAAGTTTCAGTAATCAAACCTCCGAGATTAAAAGAAGGTGACAGAATTGCACTTGTTGCTCCGGGCAGTTATATATCTGAAAGTGAGCTTCAGGATTCAGTAAAAAATTTAAGTGATCTCGGCTTTCAGGTTACATTTTCAGAGCGATTGACACTTCAGAATGGTTATTTTTCCGGAACAGATCAACAGCGTGCTGATGATTTGATGGATATGTTTGAAAGAGAAGATGTTGATGCAATTATGTGTGTTCGTGGTGGTTATGGCTGCGCAAGAATTCTTCCTCTTCTTGATTATTCGATTATTAAAAAGCATCCAAAAATTCTAATCGGTTATAGTGATGTTACAGCTTTGCTTTATGGAATTTTCAGAAAAACCGGTTTGATAACTTTTCACGGACCAGTTGCAACATCAACATTTAATGAATTTTCAGTAAGTAGTTTCAAAAGTGTTTTGATGAATACTAACTCTCAGAAGAAATTTTACAATGCAAATCCTTCAAGTGATGAAAATATTTATGGCGTTCGAACTTTAGTAAAAGGAAAAGCAAAAGGAAGATTAGTTGGTGGAAATTTATCCATTATGGTTTCGCTTATCGGAACAAAGTACGATGTTGATTATGCAAACAAGATTATCTTCATAGAAGAAATTGGTGAAGAGCCGTATCGTATTGACAGAATGCTTACTCAATTAATTCAGGCGGATAAATTTAAAAATGCTTCGGGTGTCATGATGGGAATTTTCAGCAAGTGTGAACCAAAGGAAATAGAACCATCATTTTCAAAATCTTTTTCTTTGATTGAAGTTTTACAAGACAGATTTGCTGACTTTAAAATCCCGGTTATCTACGGAATGTCTTTTGGTCATGTTAAAGATAAATTTACGATTCCATTCGGCGTCCGTGCTGAACTTAATACGGTAGAGCAAACTTTCACTTTACTCGAATCAGCAGTTAAATGATTTTACAATAGTCTTTTTAATTTTAGTTCGATAATAAAAAGAGGTCGCAATGAAAAAAAATATTTTAGTGGTATTAACAACTTTTTTATTAAATGGTTGTGTGTTATTTAATACAGTCAGTTATGAAATTACAATGAGAACTGAAAACTCAGGAAGTGCATTGGTAATAATTAATGACATTTGTACTGATGCAAAAAACGAAGAAGAAGAAATGAATGACGTGAACAATGTATTTGACTACGCTGCAAAAAGTTCGCAGTTTATTACTGATCAGGAAAGTGAAGGTAAAAAAATTACGAACAGAAAATTATTTGTTGAAGCTAATCAACTTAATGCAATGCTATCATTTGATTTTGAAGATATCAATGATGTTGAAGGAATTCAGTTTGATGACCCATATTACTATCTCACACTTAATCCCGAAGACAGTGTGGTTTCAACAAACGGACAATTATTTAAAAATAAAGACTATAAAAGAATTGTGTGGGATAAATCTATTAAAGTTTTGAAATTTACAATGTTCAGTGAAGACACGGATAAACCAGGAATCAAAAAGATGTCAGTTTATTTTAATAAAGAAAAATAATGTTTGCTGAAGTTGTCTTTGCATTACCTTTCCGGAAAACATTTACTTATGAAATTCCTTCTGATTTAAAAAAATTTGTTAAGAAAGGAGTTCGCGTTGTTGCACCTTTCGGTAAGCGTACTCTTACGGGTTTTGTAATAAATGTTACCAAAACAACTGAAGTTAAGGAAGAGATAAAACCCATCCGTGAAGTTCTTGATGATGAACCAATCTTTAATAAAACTTTATTAAAATTTTATGAATGGATTGCAGAATATTATTTATGTTCGCTTGGTGAAGCATTAAAATTACTTGTTCCGCACGGAACTGAGGTTGAATCGAAAAGGAAAATTTCCATAGACAAAAGCTTTGTCCAAAAACTTCTTCAAAAAGAAACTAGGAAAACAACACTTCGTTATAAAATACTTCAGGAACTTTCAACCCGGGAACAAATTACATTTTCTTCACTGCAAAAAGCAGTTGGCAAAAAAAATATTTATTCTCAAATAAGAGCACTTGTTGAAGAAGGTGCCGTTTCTGTTATAGATGAAATTGAAAGCGCAAAAGTAAAACCTAAGAAAGTTAAGTTTGTTCGTCTTACAAAAGATGTTAAGGAGCTATACTCAGCATTGCCCGAACTTGATAGAAGATCACCAAAACAAGTAAAACTTCTTCTTGTATTAATTGAAGCAAAAGGGAATTCCCTGCCGGTTTCGGAATTACTTCATAAAACAGAAACTTCCAAAGCCGCTTTAGACAGTCTTGAAAGAAAAGGATTTGTTGAAATCTTTGAAAAGGAAGTTGACCGAAGATACAAAGAGCATTATGTGGAAGTTCATCAGGAGTTTGTTTTAACGGAGCAGCAGAGAAAAGTTTTGGAAGAAATTACTCCGAAGATAAGGGAATCAGTATTTCAGGCTTACCTTTTACATGGTGTTACCGGAAGTGGCAAAACTCAGGTTTATATTGAGCTTGCAAAAATAGCACTTGAACAAAACAAATCGGTTTTAATTCTTGTTCCTGAAATTGCACTTACACCACAAATTACTTCAAGATTTTATAACAACTTTGGCGATCTTGTTACCGTGCTGCACAGCAAAATGTCTGCAGGTGAACGATTTGATTCGTGGAGAAGAATTCACAAAGGTAAATCAAAAATAGTAGTTGGTGCACGCTCGGCTTTGTTTGCACCAATATATAATCTTGGTTTGATTGTAGTTGATGAAGAACATGATGCCAGCTATAAACAACAGGATATGATACCAAAGTATAATGCAAGAGATTCCGCAGTTGTTTTAGGTAGCATTCACAATTGTCCGGTTGTGCTTGGTTCTGCTACGCCTTCGGTTGAAAGCAGATACAATGCTGAGATTGGAAAATATAAGTTAATGACTCTTCCTCTTCGTATTGATGATGCAAAACTTCCCACCATAACTTTGGTTAATGTTAATGTTGAACGAAAAAAGGGAAGAATGGATAATATTTTTTCCAGAACTCTTCTTGATAAAATTGAAGACAGATTAAAGAAAAAAGAAGGCGTAATAATTCTTCAGAACAGAAGAGGATTTTCTACACAAATTTATTGCGAAGACTGTGGCGAAATTGAGATGTGTGAAAATTGCAGCGTACCGATGGTATTTCATATCAATAAAAATATAATTCAGTGTCATTACTGCGGACTGGAGAAACCGGTACCAAATGCATGCACTCACTGCGGCTCAATCAATATTAAATATTTTGGCACAGGTACGGAAAGAGTTGAAGATGAACTTCAGTTCTATTTTCCCGATGCAAGAATAAGCAGAATTGATTCTGACTCTATTACAAAGAAAGCTTATCTGAGTAATCTGTTACTAAGTTTTGGCAGAGGTGAAATTGATATTCTTGTGGGAACTCAAATGGTTTCCAAAGGTTTGGATTTTTCGCGGGTTACACTTGTGGGAGTTATTTCTGCTGAAACAACTCTGTGGTTGCCGGACTTCAGAGCTGATGAAAGAACCTTTCAGTTACTAACTCAAGTTGCCGGTAGAGCAGGACGAAGTAAAATTGCCGGAGAAGTAATTATTCAAACACAAAATGAAAAACATTTTGCTCTTCAAAAAGTTCTTCAGAATGATTACGATGGATTTTATAAAAGGGAAATTGTTGACAGAGAAAGATTGGGTTATCCGCCATTTACAAGACTTGCACTTATTGAAACAAAAGACAAATCTGAACAGAAAGCAAAAGGTGCAGCAATTGATTTTCGTAAAGCACTAAAAAAATTCGAAAAGCATCTTAAAATTTCTGAACCAACAACAGCTTTAATTTACAAGCTAAAAGGTTTTTATCGGTATCATATATTAATTAAGAGTTCGAGGAAATCTGATCCGGCAGGAAAACTTTTAAGAAGAGCAGTGCTTGAAGCTTACACAGAGTTTAATCGCATATCAAGATATAAAGATGTAAAATTATTTTATGATATTGATCCGCAAAGTATTATGTAAAAAAGTGGCTATCTCATAAGCCGTAGATTTTCAGTCAAAGCTCATCGAAGAATAACAATAAAAATTGCTTATTGAGATAGCCCAATTGATAGAAATTCTTATCCTCCAAATCCACCAAGAAACGGAAATATTTTTCCAAGGAAGAAGAAGAGTAATCCACCCAAAATCCACAGTGCAAAGACCAGAATAAAATATGGTGTTGAGCTTTGAGCACGATTAAGCTTTGTCAATCCGATTGCAAGCACTGAGTAAGCCCAGATTGATATAGGATCAATTTTGGAGACAATAAATTTTACGATGCTTCCTTTTTCCAAATCAAGGAAATTAGCAACACTTGTATCCATAAAGATTTTTCCAAGAACAAATGTCAGAATTCCACCAATTAGAACCTGAATCATAGTGATGTATGAAGTTAATCCACTTGCAACCAGAACATGTTGATAACTTCCTTCTCCTTTGAGGAAAAATTTTATGAAAAGAAAATAAATTCCGGCAATAATGAAAAAGAATATGAAACCAAATATTAAAGTTGAGACTATATTTATAACCCAACCAATCGGACCTCTCATAAACTCCATTTGTTTTTCAATTCCCTCAATTGCTTTATCAGCTTGTTCCTGAGTCATTTTACCTTCGCTAACCATCTTATCAAACATTTCAATTTGCGCTTGTCTGGTTTGAAGTGCAACTTCTTCATTTAACATTGCAAGACTTCTCATCAAACCAATAAGAATAAAAACAATAACTACTGGTAAAACCCAATCAATAGAGCGTACAGGAAATTTAGCAATCGCTTCAAAAGTATTCGAGGGTTCTGTAAAAACACCAATCATTTTATCTGAATGAGATAGCTCCTGCTGCTGATTTGTTTGCTCATTGTTCAAAGTTTCATTGTTTTCCATAGATGCTCCTTAAGTTGATTTTTGATTTGGCTAAATGTATATGTTTAATAAGAAATCACAAAGTAAAATTATATGAGCGGAAATCTGTTTATTCAAAAGTATAATTGATATAATATTTAGCTTAATTTTGTATGTAGAATTATTCATTTTTCCAGGATACATAAATGAAATACAAAACCATCATCGAACCATTCAAAATCAAATCGGTTGAACCAATCAGATTTACCACAAGAGAAGAAAGAGAAGTGCTTTTAAAAGAAGCAGGATATAATCCTTTTATGCTTCATTCAGATGATGTGCTGATTGATTTGCTTACAGACAGCGGAACTTCAGCAATGAGTTCAAAACAATGGGCTGGAATTATGGAAGGTGATGAAGCTTATGCTGGTTCGAAAAGTTTCTATCGTTTCGAAGCTGTTGTAAGAAGTATTACTCAGATGAAACATATTATTCCCACGCATCAGGGAAGAGCTGCTGAGAAAATTTTATTTTCAATTGTTGGCGGACCGGGAAAATATTTTCCAAACAATACACACTTCGACACTACTCGGGCAAATATTGAATTCACCGGCTCAGAAGCAGTTGATTTACTTAACGAAGTTGGTAAACATCCTGAACAACGAGCTGACTTTAAAGGAAATATGGACATAGAAAAACTTGAAGCATTCATTAAAGAAAAAGGTCCTGAAAATATTCCGCTCTGTATGATCACTGTTACAAATAATTCCGGCGGCGGACAACCGGTTTCGATGCAGAATATCAGAAAGACAAAAGAAATCTGTAAAAAATATGGAATTCCATTATTCCTTGATGCTTGTCGTTTTGCTGAAAATGCTTACTTCATTAAACTTCGTGAAAAGGGTTATGAAAATAAAACTCCACTTGAAATTGCCCAGGAAATGTTTTCTTATGCAGATGGTGTAACTATGAGCGCAAAGAAAGATGCGCTTGTAAACATTGGTGGTTTTCTGGCATTGAATGATGATGAGCTTGCAATGAAATGTAGAAATCTTTTAATAGTTACGGAAGGTTTCCCAACTTACGGTGGATTGGCAGGAAGAGATTTGGAAGCAGTTGCTCAGGGTTTACTTGAAGTTCTTGATGAACACTATCTCCAGTACAGGATAAGAAGTGTTGAATATCTCGGTGAAAAATTAATTTCTTTTGGAGTACCAATAATTGAACCTCCCGGCGGACATGCAATTTATATTGATGCAAAAAGATTTACTCCACATATTCCACCTGAACAATATCCAGGACAATCAATTGTGTGCGAACTTTATCTTGAAGGCGGAGTTCGTGCAGTTGAAATCGGAAGTGTGATGTTCGGGAAATATGATAAACAGGGAAAACTTATTCCTGCTATGATGGAGCTTGTTCGTCTGGCAATTCCGAGAAGGGTTTATACACAAAGTCATGTTGATTATCTGATTGAAGTTATATCTGAGGTTTATAAAAAGAGAAATGAACTGAAAGGTTACAGAATAACCTATGAAGCACCAATACTCAGACACTTTACAGCTAAGTTTGAACCGATAAAATAGGAATGAAATGGCACGCAGATGACACTGATTGAACAGATCAAACACAGATTAAAATCAATGCAAATCTATAAAATCTGTGTTGTCTGCGTGCTATTTAGCTCTTAAGTAAATGGAGTTTTTAATGGTTATTAAAAATTTATATAAATACGATCGAGGCAGACAGATTTTCCGATTGCTTCCAACCGAAACAGGTAAACTTTTAATTGAAGAAAGAGACAGAAACATAAAAGAAGCTTTTTTTAATTGTCTTGATATTCATACGGGAAAAGAAATTTTCTCTGACTTACAATTCGATGAAAAATACTGGATTGGCATTGAATCGATATACAAAGATGTAATTCTTTTCCATCGCTTTGAGCGACCTGATTTGCCAAATCACAAAGGAATAATTGCTTATGATATAAAATCGCAAACAGTTCTTTGGGAAAATCCAAATTCCTTTTTATATGCCGGTGATGATAAAATAGTGTTTATGACTTTTGAATCAGGAATAAAAGGATTAGTTGCAGTCGATTATCTTAGCGGTGAATTGATAGAAGATGGAAGAACAATTATGGGAATCATTCCTGAGAAAGAGGAACACGGTTCTTATATTTATTCAAAAAGAATCCCTTTGACGGAACTTGATAAAGTTGCTGGAGAAACTTCTGGAAAAATATTTTCTGATTATCTGATAAAAGGAGATATTAATTTTGCACATAGAGATAAATTCTCTTTTTACAATTTCCATCACATTACGGAAAATGGAAAGCTGGACAATCTGTTCTTCGCAATTGATGAAAGTGGAACTATTCTTCTGAAAGAAACACTAAATAAAGGGCTGGATAAATTAGAGCCCGAATCATTTTTTATAAAAGACGATTTGCTCTTTTTGTTATTTGGTTCTTCAGGACTTGGAGTTTATCAAATTATCTGAGAGGTGACTATGAACATCTCCAAAGAAGCAAAAATTTTTTTGCTCAAAGCTGCGCGACAATCAATAGGAACAATGTTTGGTGGAAAGGAACCGGCAAAACCCGATTATGAAAAATTCCCCGAACTGAAATCCGAATCAGGTGCATTCGTAACTCTTACAATTAATAAACAACTTCGCGGATGTATTGGTTATATAATCGGACAAGGGCCTTTATTCGAAACAGTTTGTGATGCTGCAATTCAAGCAGCTTTTAACGATCCAAGGTTTCCTTCATTAACAGAAAAAGAATTTGATAAAATTAAAATTGAGATTTCTGTTTTAGGAAATTTCACTCCAATTAAATCTTATGATGATATTATTATTGGTAAACATGGTTTGCTGCTTGAGGAAGGAGGCAGAGGTTTACTTCTTCCTCAAGTCGCCACTGAACATAATATGACAAGAGATGAATTTCTTACTGCACTTTGTCATAAAGCCGGATTGTATGGTAATTACTGGAAAGAACGGGTTTTGAAAATCAAAACTTTTACGGCAGAAGTTTTTTCTGAAGATGATTTTAAGGAGGAGCTATGAAAAAAATAAGACCACCACATGTTGCCGGTTACTTTTATCCTGCTGATCCCGTTACACTTCACAATGAAATACAAAGAATGCTTGATGAAACAAAAACTGAAAAATCATTTAACAAAATTGTTGGTATTGTTTCACCGCACGCAGGTTATATGTACTCAGGCAAAACCGCTGCTTATGCTTATAATATTCTGAAAGGGAAAAACTATAAAACTGCAATAGTGATTTCACCAAGCCATTCCGAATATTTTCCCGGAATTTCTGTTTATGACGGTGATGCTTACGAAACTCCACTCGGTGTAGTTGAAATTGATGAAGAGAAAGCTAACAAGCTTGTTGAAGGGAGTAAACTGATTTTCAGAGGAATTCAAGGTCATCGAAGAGAACACGCTCTCGAAGTTCAGATACCTTTTCTGCAATCTGTGCTGGAAGATTTTAAAATTGTTCCGTTGGTTATGGGAGACCAAAGTAGTGTATTCGTAAATGAGCTTGCAAGAAAATTAGCTGAAGTTATGGATGAGGAAACAATTATTATTGCAAGTTCTGATCTATCACATTTCTATAATGCAAACCAGGCAAATCAACTTGATTCGGTAGTTGAAAAAAGAATTAATGATTTTGATTATGAACAACTTCAGAAAGATTTGGATTCACATCGTTGTGAAGCATGTGGTGGCGGACCGATTGTTGCAATGATGAAAGCTGCTGCTCTTAAAAATTATAACAAAGCAAAAGTATTGAAACGAACCGATTCCGGCGATGTAACAGGTGACAAATCGGAAGTGGTAGGATATCTTTCAGCTGTTGTTTATGAATAAAATTAAATTAAAACCAACTTCCGATTTTAGTTGATATTTCGTAAGTAAGCATAGCAAACAGTGCTGAAAGCGGTATAGTGAGAATCCACGCCCATAAAATGTTTCTTGCAACACCCCAACGGACTGCTGAAAGAGATTTTGTTGCACCAACTCCGATTATTGCACCAGTTATAGTGTGAGTTGTACTTACGGGAATTCCAAAAATAGTTGCTCCGATTATAGTCAATCCCGCTGATGTTTCTGCGCTGAATCCTCCGAACGGAGTAAGTTTAGTTACGCGCATTCCCAATGTTCTGATAACTTTCCATCCTCCAACCAAAGTTCCAAGTGCAATAACACTGTGACTTAGTAACACTACACTGAAAGGAACATGAAAAGTATTTCCTAACACACCATTTGTAAACAAAATGACTGTAATTATTCCAATAGTTTTTTGCGCATCATTTGAACCGTGACTTAAGCTATAAATTGCTGCTGAAACTAACTGAAGTTTTCTGAAATATTTATCAACTTTGCGGGGAGGCATATTTTTTACTATCCAAAGAGTAACAACAGAAAAAAATAAAGCTATAACTAACCCAAGTATTGGAGCCAGAATAATAAAAATTAAAACTTTTATATATCCTGAAAGGATGATTGCATCAATTCCGGCTTTGATTAAACCAGCACCGCCATAACCTCCTATTATTGCATGAGAGACACTAATTGGTAATCCAAGATGCGTTGCTGTTGCAGTCAGAAGAATCGCACCAACTAAGCCGGAAAAAATCACATAGTTATCAACGATGTTTACATCAACAATGCCTTTCCCGATTGTAGTTGCAACACTTACTCCGAAGAAAAATGCAGCTGCAAAATTAAAAAATGCAGCCCAGGCGACTGCTTGTAAGGGAGTCAACACTCTGGTTGAAACTATTGTTGCAATTGAGTTTGCAGCATCGTTCATTCCGTTATAGAAATCGAAAATCAATGCGAGGAGAACAATACTTATAACTATTGTTGTCATCAGGTATTCTTCAGGAAAATTGATAAGATTACATTTGCAGTTGATTGACATCTGTCTGAAATTCTCTCAAGCAAGTCAAGAATTTCTTTTTTCTTAATAAGATTAATTGCATTTGTCTCCTGTTCAAATAATTCTTTCATTGCAGTCTGATAAACACGATCAGCTTCCGATTCAAGGTCTTTAACTGCTTTCATCTCATTTATTCTTTTGACTTTCAAATCCTGAATTGCTACACCGAGTTCGTTTATCTGTTCCTGAACGATTGCAGCCATTCTGTCAGCGTGATTAATTTTTTTATCAATTACAAAAGTATCAACACGGGCTGCAGCTCCTAAAAGCATATCACTGATGTCATCAAGTCGTTTTACCAAAGCAAAAATGTCTTCTCTGTCAAATGGTGTTATGTAAGTTTTATTAAGTCGCTTTGTAATTCGTGAGGAAATTTCGTCACATCTGACTTCAAGTGGTTTCATTTTGAGGAAGTTATTCTTATCCGGTACTTCAGCATCAAAAAGCTCTTTATTAAATTTTGCCATCTCTTCGATGTGGAAGATCATTTCTTTGAAATCTTCAAAGTATTTCTCTTCCTTAGGTAGGATTTTCTTTAACATAACTCTCCTGTAAAAAATTTTTTCCTTCGACATTCAAACCTATGTACTAAAAGGTTATTTAAACAAGTATCAGCTCACTAAGAAATTACCGGCTGTTTTCTTATATTCGCAACCAATTAAAAATCAGGAGTATTTTGTGAGCGATAAGAAAAATAAACCTGCAGATGCAGTTGCAAATATTGTCTCTCTAGCAAAACGAAGAGGTTTCGTATTTCAATCAAGTGAAATTTATGGCGGATTAAACGGTTGCTGGGATTATGGTCCGCTTGGTGTTGAGCTCCTCAGAAATATAAAAGAAGAATGGTGGAAAGCTATGACTTTCCGTGAAGATGTAGAAGGGATTGATGCAGCTATTCTTATGCATCCGAGAGTTTGGGAAGCATCGGGACATGTTGAGAATTTTACTGATCCAATGATTGATTGTAAAGTTTGTAAAGCCCGATTCAGACTTGATGTTCTTGGTGATTCGATAAGCGATAAGAAAAAAGAAAAAGCACTTAATGATTTGAAGTTTGAAATTAAAGACAATTCAGTGCTACTTGAAAAACTGGAAAATAAACTTGCCAAACCAGGCGATGAAGATCCTTTTAATCTTATTCTTGAAGATAACGATTTAGGTAAGTTACTTCTTTCAAAATTAAATTGTCCTCAATGTGGTAATCTGAATTCATTTACTGATGCAAGAAAATTTAATCTGATGTTCAAGACTTTTATCGGTCCTGTTGAAGACAGCAGTGCGGTTGTTTACCTGCGACCTGAAACCGCACAGGGAATTTTCGTCAACTTTCTTAATGTTCAAAGTTCTGCACGACAGAAATTACCCTTTGGAATAGCACAAATCGGAAAAGCATTTCGCAATGAAATCAACACAAAGAATTTTCTCTTCCGCACAAGAGAATTTGAACAGATGGAAATGCAGTTCTTTGTAAATCCGAAAAATGATAAACAATGGTACGACTACTGGAAAGCCGAAAGACTTCAGTGGTATAAATCTCTTGGTATGAATCCGAATAAACTTCGTTATCACGATCATCCTGCAAATAAACTGGCTCACTACGCAAAAGAAGCAACAGATATTGAATATGAATTTCCTTTTGGCTGGGGAGAGATTGAAGGTATTCATAACCGCACTGATTTTGACTTAAGCAGACACGAAGAATACTCAGGTAAATCATTAAAGTACTTTGATGATGAGACTAAAGAGAAATATATTCCGTATATAATCGAAACTTCCGCCGGTGCAAGCAGAGGTTTTATGGCTTTTCTGATTGATGCTTATTATGAAGAAGAAGTTAATGGTGAAATGAGATCAGTTCTTAAATTCCATCCTAAACTTGCACCGATAAAAGCCGCAATTTTTCCTTTAGTTAATAAAGACGGAATGCCGGAGATTGCCCGTGAAATCGAAAAAGATCTCAGACGGAATTTTAAAGTATTTTATGATGATAAAGGTGCAATCGGAAGAAGATACAGAAGGCAGGATGAAGCAGGAACTCCGTTCTGCATAACTGTTGATACACAAACTCTCGAAGACAGAACTGTAACTGTCCGTGATCGTGATTCAATGTTGCAGGAAAGAGTAAGCGTTGATCAGTTATCAAAATATTTGAATGATAAAATAATATTGTAATCCCACTTTAAACTTTTTTTAGGGAACGAACTCCTGTTCGTTCCTGATGTGTTGAATTGTTGCGGTTCGGACAGAGTCCGAACCCTACAATGAAGATTCTAAAATGTTCGTAGAATATAGATTCTTCGTTGCTTCGCTGCTCAAAATGACAATTTTGTTTTCCTTTTAATCAGCTTGTCAACAAATCTATCGTCAAACTTTTTTACAACATTCTGAGTTCACAAACCTCTGAAAAAATTTATTAAGTTATTCCGAACGAAGTGAGGAATCTTTAAATTTATCTGGTTTTTGAAGCAACGATAAACTAATTTTCTTTTGCACAGTGTTTGTATTATTGATAACAGCAACGGAGAAATCCTAATGCTAATATTATCCTTTTATAAGTCAATCAATCAATTTAATAATCATTCAGTCATTCAACCATTCATTCAGCCATTCATTCATTCAATCACTCAACCATTTCTACGCTCTGTTGAGTTATTCCTTTTTTTAAGTATGACTATACTGCTATTTGGTTGCAAGCAAACCACAGAGCCAAAGCTTGAGGCAGAGCTTAAACTTGAACTTGAAGATGTAAGTTGCACAGAAGCTTGGATAAAACTGACAACCACAAATCTCCAATTGCCAGCAACAGTAAATCTGCTGCAAGACGGTAATCTTTCTGAAACAATCAACCTGTTGGGTGCAGACACGGTGTTATATGTTGACTCACTACTACCAAACCAAACATACAAATTTCAGGTAACCATTCAGCTTTACATGCCGAAGGCAGGCATTCAACCATTCAATCATTCAGGTTTACCTGCCGAAGGCAGGCATTCAAGCAATGAGCTTACGGTAACGACAATGGACACCACAAGCCACAACTTTACCTGGCAGAGCTGGGAGTTTGGGCAGCACAGCAGCAGCACGCTTTACGATGTAGCGATAATAGATGAAAACAACATCTGGGCGGTTGGTGAGATTTATATGCTTGACTCACTCGGCAACCCTGACCCGAACGCATACAACGCAGTCCATTGGGATGGAACTAAGTGGGAATTGAAGAGGATATATTTTTATACTTTTTGTGGTCAACAAAGTATGGGTTCGTATCCTGCAAAATCAATTTTTGCTTTCGGACCGAATGATATTTGGATTGGAATGGATGGTTCTCAAGTGGTAAGATGGAATGGGCAAAGCCAATCAGAGCCAATTTGTACACCAGTATCAATCAACAAACTCTGGGGCAGCTCGAGTGAGAATTTATTTGCAGTAGGTAATAATGGCAACATAGCGCACTGGGATGGACGTAAGTGGACGAAGATAGAAAGCGGGACGACTGTGAACTTAAAGTCTGTATCCGGAAATAATAATGATTTGTTTATTAGTGGCTACTCTTTAGATCAGAGTGAGAGTGTGCTATTGAGACTAACAAATTATCAAACAAGAACAGTTTGGTATAACAATAAAATAAATGGCACCGATCCATACGGAAATATAATATACAGTTCAAAAGTAATAGACAATAATTTATTTCTTTCAAGTAACAGAGGCATATATAGAGAGACCTTAGGAATAAATAATCAGACAAAATATTTATTTCCAATACCCCGACGAGTATATCGGATAGAGGGAGAAAAGTCAAATGATGTTTATACGGTTGGTACAAGCTCGAGCATTAATCATTACAATGGAATAAATAAAAGAGAAGTATATATAGACTTCACATCAACATCAGCATTGTATGGTGCTGATTCAAAACTGAATACTATAGTAGGAGTCGGAACAAAGGTACAGAATGCAATATACCATAAAGCAATTATAATAGTTGGAAAAAGAAATTGAAAAAAAAAGGAGATTAAAAATGAAATTAATTTAACAGTCCAGGAATTATTTGTCACTCTTTGTTCTGATTTGTTGGAAGGAAGATTCTTCGTCGCTTCGCTCCTCAGAATGACAATTATGTTTTTGGAACTTAATCAGAAAAGATTCTAAACTCTTTGTGAAAAATTATAAAGAGCGGGTGAAGTTGTCCGCTCTTTTTTGCGCAGTCAATAATGAAACCTCCGAGGTCTTAATAATTTCGGAGGCTTCTTGTTTGTATTTGATTTTTCACTTGTTTATCTGACTAATCATTCAAAAATTTAATTCAAAATTTTTTAGGTTATGAAAAAAATCATCCTGTTTATCTTTTTGTTGACCAATTTATTTGCACAGCAATCAGATTTTGAGTCTCGTGTTGAATTGGGAATAAAGCAAATCTATAATATCAAATTTGAAGATGCAGAAAAAACATTTCGCTCACTGATTGCTGATTATCCAAATCATCCTGCCGGAAGATTTTTTCTTGCAATGATTGACTGGTGGAAAATTCTGCTCGATGTTGAAAATGAATCCCACGACGAAATTTTCTTTCAGAAACTTGAAGATGTAATTTTTCAATGCGATAAAATTTTAGAAAAAGAGCCTGATAATGTTGAGGCGCTGTTCTTCAAAGGAGGTTCAATCGGATTTCGCGGAAGATTACGATCATTGCGTGAAAGCTGGCTTAAAGCTGCTGATGACGGAAGGGAAGCTTTGCCAATTGTTGAAAGGGCTTCGAAACTTGATCCAAATAATCTTGATGTTCAGCTTGGCTTTGGAATCTATAATTATTATGCTGCTGTGATTCCTGAAGAATATCCAATGATAAAACCGCTCATGATTTTTTTCCCAAGTGGAAATAAAGAAGAAGGTCTGAAGCAATTAAGAAACACTGCATTCAATGGAAAGTATGCAAAGTACGAAGCGAGATACTTTCTGATGACTATTTACTATCGTTATGAATCTAATCCCTGGCAGGCGGAAGAGTTTGCTAAAATTCTTCTTGATGATTTCCCGGATAATCCTACATTCCAAAGATGGCTTGGAAGAATTTATGTGCGACAAGGGAAAATGCAACTTGCTGATTCACTGTTCAAAGATGTTCTAAGAAAAGCAAATGAAAATTATTACGGATATAACTTTCCTGTGGCACTTCGCGAAGCTAATTATTATGTTGGATACAATTACAAATTGAACAATGAACTCGATTCGGCAAAAATTTATTTGTCAAAATGTGCTGAAATATCTAAACAGATTGATAAAGAAGAAGAATCCGGATTTCTAATAAACTCAATTCTGTATCTTGCACAAATAAGTGAAGCAAAGAAACTTTTTGAAGAAGCGATCAGTTATTATGAACAATTACTTAAAATGCGTGATTGGGGAAATTCACATTCTATTGCTGAAATGAATCTGAAAAGATTAAAAGGTTAAAAAGCCGTAAGCTGATTAACCTACGGCTTTCAAAACTTAAAACGAAGTTGAAATTCCTATTCTGTGCAATGCGCCAACCAATCCAAGTGATGAATAACCATAATTAAAATTATATTCTGAAATTTTTGCTCCAAGTCCTATGTTAAATCCTGCAATGCCTGCTGTGGTTCCAATCTTCAAATCTGATCTTCTTTCATTATCATAACCGAGGCGAAGAGTTAATACTTTGCTTAGATTAATTTCTGTTCCCACTGAAAATGCTTTAAATCTCTGCGTAAAGTTTTCTCTATCCTCATTCAATCTGTGAAAATCAAGTGATAATCTTACAGGAATTTTTTCAAGCTTTTTTGAAATACCAATCGTTACATCCAATGGAAGTTCTTCTTTAAGACTGTAATAACTTGATATCTGTGAACCAAGATTTAAAATTGAAAATCCGATATTTATAAATTGTTCTGGTATAGTGTAATGCAATCCCAAATCCGCAGCAATTGCATTTGACGAGCGATCAGCTATACTCGAATAAATGAATTTTACATTAGCACCATAATAAAAATTTGCATCGAGTAAATTGGAATATCCGACAATCATAGCAAGCTCGCCTGCACCAAATTCTCCGGTTCTGTTTCCAAACTCATCTGCCTCATCAAAGCTTCCATAATTTATATATCTGACTGCAGCACCAAATCTACCTAAATTTTCAAACTCTGTAGAGAAAGAAACACTTGCAAGATTTATATCCATCAAATGTTTTACGAATGAAAATGAAACGGGATTATTTTCAAGCATACTAATACCGGCAGGATTATAAAAGATAACATCAGGATCATCATTATTGGCAACAAAACTGCCTCCGAGCGCTGCTGCTCTGGCACTCATATCAAGTTTAAGAAACTCATAGGTGTTTTGAGAATAACTAAAAGATGAAATGATTAGGACTAAAATTGCCGGAATTAAAAATATTCTTTTCATTATTTCTCCAAATTTTCTGGCACTATTTAACTATATACAAATATAAAGGCAAGGGAATTCTTTGGTAAAAGAGTATAAAATTTTTTCTAAAAGTAATCATCAATTTATATTTAGAAAGATAAATAACAGGAATAATTACGATGAAAAATAATCTCTTAAAACGAATCAGCTTTCTTCTCACATCTATAGCGATAATAGTTTCATTTGCCTTCATTCCTCCCAAACCGGATGAAGGAATGTATCCTTTGAGTGATATCCGAAAATTAAATCTTAATGAGAAAGGTCTAAAAATTTCTGTTGATGAATTGTATAATCCGGATGGTGCCAGTCTCGTTGATGCGTTAGTTCGACTTGGTGGCTGCACTGGTTCTTTTGTTTCACCCGAAGGATTAATAATTACAAATCATCATTGTGTTTTTGGTTCAGTGCAAAGAGCAAGCACAATTGAAAACAACTATCTTGAAAATGGATTTGTAGCTCAGACGAAAGAGCAGGAAATTCCCGCCGAAGGTTTAACTGCACGAATAACTGTTTCTTATGAAGATGTTAGTTCTGAAGTACTTCAGGCAGCGGAGAATGTTGATGATATTTCAAAAAGGGCAAAAGCAATTTCGGATAAGATATCAGAAATTGTGAAGAGAGAAGAATCAAAAGACAGCACAATTAAAGCAGAAGTATCAGAAATGTTTGTTGGCGAACAATATGTTCTGTTCAGATATAAAATGATTAATGATATCCGACTTGTATATGTTCCACCCAGATCAATTGGTGAATTCGGTGGCGAATCGGATAATTGGATTTGGCCAAGACACACAGGTGATTTTTCTTTTGTTCGTGCTTATGTTGCACCTGATGGCTCTCCGGCAAAATACTCAAAAGATAATGTACCTTTTAAACCAAAAAGATTTTTAACAGTTAATCCAAATGGAATTAATGAGGAGGATTTCGTTTTCATTCTTGGTTATCCCGGAAGAACTTACAAAAATATGCCTGCAAGATTTGTCGAATATCATTATAAATATCAGCTACCTTACATTCAGAATTTATTCTCCTGGCTTATCAATCTTTATACAAAACGAGGTGAGAACGATCCTGAGTTTGCGTTAAAAATTTCTTCAACCATTAAGGGATTGGCAAACACGGAAAAAAATTATCGTGGTAAAATTCAGGGAATAAGAAATCTTGATTTGATTAACAGAAAACTTGAGGAAGAAAAAAATCTTTTGAAGTTTATAAATTCAAATCAGGAACTCAAATCAAAATATGGAAAACTTCCTGATGAAATAAATCAACTTTATGATGATGTTTTTGAAAGCGGAAGAAGACTTTTTGTATTGAATTTTTTAAGAAACTATGTGTCTTATTACAGACTTGCGGATTTGTTCGTAGATTATAAAACCGAACAATTGAAAGATGAAAGTGAAAGAAAATCCAATTACAAAGAATCGAACAAAGATAAACTGATTGCTGAAATTGAAAATATTTATAAGAATCGAAAAGCTGATCTTGAACCACAGATTTTTATGAAGATTTACGGTGATGCATCAGAATTTGATGAGCTGAAAAATATAGAACCATTTTCTTCTTTTAGAAGTGTTGTAAATGAAGAAGAATATGTAAATAAACTTTTCGCGAATACTTTTATAGCTGATAAAGAAAGATTCATCGAAAGATTATTTGATAAAGATTTTACTGTTGAAAATTCTAATGATGATTTAATAAAAATAGCAAACCAACTTTATCAGTTAAAGAATGAAGAGCAAAAAAGACAACAAATAAGAGATGGTAAATCGAATATCCTGCTTGCACAATTTAATGAAGTCAAGAGAATCTGGTTAAATAAAAACTTTATTCCAGATGCAAACAGCACATTGCGTTTAACTTTTGGTTATGTAAGAGGATATTCACCAAGAGATGCTGTTTATTACTCTCCAATAAGTTCATTGAAAGGAATGATTGAAAAATCTTTTGAAGGTGGTGATTACAGAATTTACGAAAAGATTAAAGAAGTTTATGCTAAAAAAGATTTTGGAAAATTCATTCATCCAAAACTGAATGATGTACCGGTTGCATTTATTTATAACACTGATACAAGCGGCGGAAATTCAGGAAGTCCGATTATGGATGCTTATGGAAGATTAGTCGGAGTAAACTTCGACAGATGTTTTGAAGCTACAATAAATGATTATGCCTGGAATGAAACATATAGTCGTTCAATCGGAGTTGATATAAGATTTGTACTTTGGGTTGTTCAGAAAATTGGCAAAGCGGATTTTCTTCTAAAAGAGATGAATATTAACCTTTAATTTCATTTTGTTGTCAGGTGCTCGATTGAGTGCCTGACAACTTCCTGACTAAATTTACTTCACTTCCTTTCTTTACTAACATAACACCTGCAATAATTAGAATAGCTGCAATTATCATATAGAAATTTAATTTCTCATTCAAAACAAACCAGCCAAGAAATACAGCAATTATAGGATTGATGTAAGCATAAGTTGAGACCAAAGAAAGTGGTAAATGTTCTATCGCATAAATGTATGAGCCATAACCTAATATCGAACCAAAAACAATCAGATAGGAAAGCGAATAGATTCCTTCCTGATTTATCTTCACCTGAGAAATTTCTCCAAGAATAATTCCAAGTAAAGTTTGTGCTATACCTGCAACAAGCATCTGAACGGCAGCACTCATCAACGGATGTGCATTTATCTTTTTATGCTTTGAATAAACTGAACCAAGAGACCACGCTATTACAGCTCCGAGAATACTGAGTACTCCGATTAGATAATCTTTATTAAATAAATCCTTCCAGTTATCTCCGAAAATTGCGCTTACTCCAACTAAACCAAGTAGTAAACCGGAAATAATAAATTTATTAAAAACTGATTTCTTAACGGCAAGTGAATCAAATCCAACAATCCAGAATGGAACGGTTGTAATAAGCAGAGCTGCCAATCCACTGCTAATGAATTGTTCTCCGGTAACAACCAAACCATTCCCAAATCCCAACATCAATAAGCCCATCACAGCAATATGTTTTAAGTCTTTAAGCGGAGGAAATTTTTTGTGAGAAAGTTTTAGCACACTTACAAAAATTACTCCGGCAATTATCCATCTTATTCCTGCAAACAGCATTGGTGGAATATGAGCAACACCAATTCTGATAGCCAGATAAGTTGTTCCCCAAACAATGCAAACAGAAATCCAGGCGAGATAACCCTTAAGTTTGTATTCAGCCATTTGTCAATTATAAAATTTTAATGATAAAAATTACTAGCTTAAATTATTGTATGTTTTAAGATAAAGTCCGATTTTTCAGAAGCACTTATCACACAATAAAATTATGCCCGAAAACCTAAAGCAAAAAATATTAAGTTTTGTCAGAGCATTTAAGATTCCTCTTATCTATTTGATATTAAGCACAATCTGGATTTTCACATCAGATGCATTTGTGGAAAGACTCACTTCAAATCCGAATGAGTTAACAAGACTTCAGACCGTTAAGGGTTGGATATTTGTTTTTGCATCAACTTTACTTCTGTACTTTTTAATAAAATATGATAGAAAAAAAATTGAAGATGCTTTGAGAATCGAAAAGTCTGCAAGAGAACAAGCCGAGCTGATGAAAAAGAAAATTGCTGATGAACAGGAAAAAACGAAAATGATAATTGAATATGCTTCAGAAGGAATCTTTATTGCCGATGAAAAAGGAAAATATATTGATGTTAATCCCGTTGGATGCAGAATGCTTGGATACAGCAAAGAAGAGTTACTTGAAAAGAATCTTCGTGATTTAATTTATTATGATAGTTCAGCTTCGCCTCTTGCTCTGGATAAACTTTTAGCAGGTGAGACTGTTACAGTTGAAAGAAAATTGAAAAAGAAAGATGGAAGCATCCTTCATTGCGAAATTGTTGCTAAGATGCTTCCTGATAAAAGATTTCAGGGATTAGTAAGAGATATTTCTGAACGAAAACATGCAGAAGATATTCTAAAACAAAGTGAAGAAAGATTCAGAGCATTTTTTAATTCCGATGTTATTGGAACATTCTATGGTGATTTGAATGGAAATGTTTTTTCAGCAAATGACGAGTTTCTTAGAATTCTTGGATTAACCAAAGAAGATATTGTAAATGAAAAAATCAGAATTCAGAATTTTACTCCACCAGAGTATTTTACACTCGATGAAGAAAATATAAGGAGTGCAGTTGTAATAGGTTCCTGTCATCCATATGAAAAGCAATTCATAAAGAAGAACGGTGAACGGATTTGGGTGCTTGTTGGATTCGTAGTAGTAGGGAATAAACGGGATGAAATTCTTGGTTATGCTCTCGACCTTACAAAGTTAAAAGAAACAGAAGAAAACTATAAGAGACTTTACATCGAAAATGAGGAGTTACTTCAAAGACTTCAGTTGCATCTGGAAAGAATCCCTCTTGCTTATCTGATTATTGATAAAGATTTCAAAATAAAATTTTTTAATCCCGAAGCCGAAAAGATTTTTGGTTATACCAACAAAGAAGTAAAAGGAAAAGATCCTTATGAATTTTTGATCCCCGAATCATCAAAACCTTTGGTTGAAGAGAAAAGAAAAAGATGGATACTCGGTGATATGAATGCGAATGGAATCAATGAGAACATCACAAAAGATGGAAGAATAATATTATGCGAATGGTATAATACTCCAATACTTGATGAAAATGGGAATCTCGTTGAAGTAATATCAATGGGAATAGATGTTACCGAAAGAGAAAAATCAAAAGAGGAGTTGATTAAATCTGAGCAGAAGCTGAGAGCACTTGCCTCACATCTTCAATCAGTAAGAGAAGAAGAAAGAGCAGCTATTGCAAGAGAACTGCACGATGAGCTGGGACAAATTCTTACATCAGTAAAAATGAATCTGATGATGATGACCAAACAGGTAATTCAGGAAGATGAATCTTTTGATAAAACAATTTTCGAAAATGAAATTCAATCAATGAATGAAATGATTGAACACTCAGTAAGAAGATTGAAAAAGCTTATTTCGGAGTTAAGACCAGAAGTTCTTGATAATCTCGGTTTAATTCCTGCAGTTGAATGGTTAGTTGAGCAGTTTATTTCACGTTCAGGAATCAAAGTCAATTATTCGCCAAAGATTAAGAATATTGATTTGCCAAAAGACAAACAATTAAATATATATCGCATTATTCAGGAATCACTAACAAATGTGTTGCGACACTCTCAAGCAAATGAAATTAATTTGAATATATTTGAATCAGACAATAATATTTGTATTGAAATTAAAGATAACGGAAGAGGATTTAGTCTGGATAAATTAGACCCTCTTCATTCAATCGGAATTACAGGAATGAAAGAAAGGGCTTTGACATTCGGAGCTAAACTCAAAATTGAATCACTTCCCGGTTCAGGTACATCGGTATTGCTAAGTGTTCCTAAAAATAATAATTAAAAAACGGAACCACCATGAAACCATTGAAAGTCTACTTGGCCGACGACCATCTACTCATTAGAGAAGGATTGAAAAAAATCCTTTCATCTGAAAAAAATTTTACGATTGTTGGAGAATCCGGTGATCCCGATGAAGTTCTTGATTTTATAAATGATAATGAAGTTGATATTCTGATACTTGATTTAAATATGCCCGGCAGAAGCGGTTTGGATATTCTTAAGCATGTAAAAAATATTAAGCCGGAAGTTAAAGTTCTGATTTTAAGCATGTATTCAGAAGATCAGTTTGGTGAAAGAACAATTAAAGCCGGTGCTTCCGGATATATTACTAAAGAATCAGCTTCTGAAGAATTACTAAATGCTCTTCATAAAATCGCTAAAGGTGGCAATTATGTAAGTCCGGCTTTTGCAGAGAAATTATTATTCAGAAAACAAAACATTCCTGATAAAAAACCACACGAGATTCTCTCCGATCGCGAATTTCAAATAATGATTCTATTAGCTAAAGGTAAAACTCAGGTCGAAATTTCAAATGAACTTGCTCTCAGTTCAAGTACTGTCAATACTTATCGTTCCCGCATACTTGAAAAGCTAAACCTGAAATCGAATGCAGAAATAATTCGATACGCTATTCAGAATAATCTCATCTAAGAATTCTTGTCGTAAAAATACTACAAACAAATCAGACTTTGTCCAGAGGAATTCTTTCGGGAAAATCCTTAAATACGGATTAGGAATTGCAATGTTATGCAAAAACTAAAATTATATATTGTAGATGATTCACCTTATGTAAGAAAAAGCTTAGTGCGTGTATTCAGTGAAGTTGAAAAAGTTGAGATAATTGGGGAAGGTGCAAATGTTAAATCTGCACTAAAATTTCTTTCAGAAAATGATCCGGATGTATGCCTATTGGATTATAATTTACCAGATGGTACTGCTGTGGATTTAATAAAATATTCGAGTTATAAAAGCAAAGATGTTATTAATATTGTAATTTCTAACTTTGCTGATGAACAAATGAAAAAAATGATATTGCGTGCAGGTGCCAATTATTTTTTTGATAAAGCAAATGAAATTGATGAATTAACTGATCTGATAATAAAACTTGCCTCAGAGAAAAAATAAACACTATAATAATCTGAAAATCAGCTTGACAAAGAAGGGGTGCAACATTATTTTTGAACGCAATTTTTAATGAAATTCCGCGATAGCTCAATGGTGGAGCATCCGGCTGTTAACCGGAGGGTTGCAGGTTCGAGTCCTGCTCGCGGAGCCAACAAAAACAAAACCTCAGATATTCTCTGGGGTTTTTTAGTTATGTACACAGTATATACAATCTATTCAGAGAAGTTCAACAAGATTTATATTGGTCAAACTGAAAATATTGAGCGCAGAATGTTTGAGCACAATAATGGTTTGTTATCAGTTTATTCAAAAAGATATCAACCGTGGTAACTGGTTTATAGAGAGGAATATCCGACAAGAGCAGAGGCTATGAAGCGGGAGAGACAGTTAAAATCGCAAAAAGGACGGGAATTTATTTGGAATCTGATTAAACAGAAACATCAACAATAAATTAGCCGGTTACAGGTTCGATCCGTTAGCTAACGGACTGCTCGCGGAGCCAACAGCCGCAGATAAAACATTAGGGCTTTTTATTTGGTAATTATTGAAAATTAGAAGACTTCCAATCAAATAAATACCTCAGTTAACAAAATCAAACAAATTATTTTTTTATAAATGATATTGCACAACCTCCGCCTTCTGCCAAACGGATTTTAATTTTATCGGAGTTAGTTACAACTCTTTTCTCAATTTTATAAGACATTGGATTTGTTTTCCAGTTTGCATCGTTTGAATCACAATAAAAAATAGCTTCATAATTTCCTTCATCCAAAAATTCGAGAGACAATTCAAATTCTCTTTCATTTTCATCCGTTACAGCACCAAGAAACCAGTTTTCAGAATTTCTATCTTTTCTTGCAATCACTATAAAATCACCAGGTTCTGCGCTTAATACTTTTTTTCTTTGCCAGTCAACTGGTACATCAACAATGAATTGAAATGCGTCAGGAAATCTTTCATAATTTTCTGGTAAATCAGCAGCCATTTGAATCGGACTATACATTATCACAAAAAGAGCAAGTTGTTTTGCCAATGTTGTGTGCACCTGAAATTTGTTTCCGGGATTATAGTAATCCATTTTAATCTGAAAAATTCCCGGAGTGTAATCCATTGGTCCGCCAATAAGTCTTGTGAATGGTAAAATGGTTTCGTGTTCAGGTGGGTTTCCATCACTCCATGCATTAAACTCATTTCCTCGCGATGCTTCAGCAGAAAGCCAGTTTGGATAAGTTCTGTGCAAACCGGTTGGTCTTACTGATTCGTGAGAATCAATACAAATTTTTTCTTTGGCAGCTTTTTCAAGAACACGAGTAAAATGATTAACCATCCATTGTCCATCATGATGTTCGCCTCTTGGAATTATTCTTCCAACATATCCAGTCTTAATGGAATTATAATTATAATTTTTCAAAAATCTAAAAGCTTCATCCAATCTTCGCTCATAATTGGTAACTGAAGCAGATGTTTCATGATGCATTATGAGATTTACTGATTTTGCTTTCGAGTAGTTACTTACTTCCTCAACATCAAAATCTGGATATGGAGTAATAAAATCGAAAACATTTTCTTTCCAGTGACCAAACCAATCTTCCCAACCAACATTCCAACCTTCAATCAATACAGCATCAAAACCATATTTTGCTGCAAAGTCGATGTATCTTTTTGTTCTTTCGGTTGTTGCGCCGTGTTTTCCATTTGGTTTTAGATTTTTCCAATCGGTCGCTTCTATTCTGATGTTATCCAGGTCTGCATAATTCCAACTATACAGACCAACATGCATTCCCCACCAAATTCCTATATACTTTTGTGGTTTTATCCAGCTTACATCTTTTATTTTAGAAGGTTCATTAAGATTTAAGATGAGATTTGATTCCAGAATCTTTTCAGCTTTCTCTGAAACAATTATTGTTCGCCATGGAGTACTGAACGGAGTTTGCAGATAAGCTTTATTTCCAAAGATGTCAGGACAAAGGTGAGATCTTAGAACAAAACTTTCTTTGTCAACTTCAAGGTACATAACAGGATAATCAAGTAGGGCAGCTTCGTGAATGTTAATATATAATCCATCGTCGCTTTTTAGCATCAATGGAGTTTGAACAAAATTATTCCCGGGAATTGATTTTACAATTATATCATCGAAGCTTAATCCTTTAGCAGAATTCACTTCTGATATTCTGGAAGTTGTGTAAGTATATTCCTGTGAGTCATAATCTCCGGGAATCCAGAATGCCTTGTGATTTCCCGAAAGTGAAAATTCAGAAAGTTCATCTTTTACAATAAAATATTTCAGATTTTCCTGTTTTGGAAATTCGTATCTGAATCCAAGTCCATCATTAAAAATTCTAAAAGTAATTATTAACTGTCTTTCTGATGATTCTTGTTTTAAAGCTACTTTTACTTCATTGAATTGATTTAATATCGAATCAATCTCACCCCAGACTGTTGGCCACTTTTCGCTAACATAACTCTGATCTATGTTTTCAACTTTAAATGAACTATAAAAATCATCATTCTCATTTAGGATAAATCCAAGTTTACTACTCTTCACAACGAATTTGTCTTTGAACTTTAATTGATAATAAAGCTCACCCTTTTCGTTTATGCTAATGCTTAATTGAAGATTCTTATCAGGTGAATAGTAAGTTTGGGCAATACTGACATTAAACAATAAAATAGAAATAAGCAGTAAAAATTTTTTCATATCAAAACCCTTAAAATTATTTGAGATAGATCATTTTCTTTGAAAGAAAGGAACTACCGCAATTTAACTGATAATAATAAACACCGCTTGGTAAAAAACTATCAATCTGAAATAAATGAGAATGATTTCCTTTAAGAAAATATCCTTCTGCAATAGTTTCTAATTCTCTTCCAAGAGTATCATAAAGTTTAATTGTTTGCCATCCACTTTCGGGTGAATACCATTTAATTCTGGTTGATGAATTAAATGGGTTCGGAAAATTTTGTTCAAGATAAAACCCTTGTGGATTGAATTCATTATCTTCTTCGACTGAGGTAGTTGAAATATTATTAAAATAACCCGAAACAAGCACAAGTGGTGCATTCCAATTTATAGCGATTTCATTCGAAGCATAACTTCCCACATCATCAATATAACATAATGCTGGTGGTGTATTCTGATTAAAGTGTTGTTGTAAAACAGGGTCGTTCAGATATTGATTCGGGCCTCCAACAATTAAACCGGGAATTGGCTCAACAATTCCATCTGCTTCGGAAGGACGATGATGCGGATGCATCGGATATTTTATTCCAACTCCGGTAATAAATGATAAGTTATGTGCATTACACCCGGTTACGTAATTTAATTGTTCTAAAGCTGCTTTCAGATAATTCAGGTTATTATTTTTTGTGTGAGAAAGAATTAATAAAACTGCATTGTTAAGCACTTGTGAATTTGAACCCCAATAATATTCGCCGGGATTCAATGTTACTCCGAAACCATTTGCATTAACTTTTGTCAGAAGAGAATTACAATATGAATCTAATGAAGCAGCTAATTGAGCTTTAATGATTGGATCGGTATTAAGTTGTTTGGAAAATAAATAAGTAATGTGTGCGAGCGATTTAACATTCTGCCAGTTCATTGTTGAATTGAATAAGCCGGAAATGTTGTAATTGAATTCATAATATTCTTTAAAGATTTGATCTCCTGTTGATTCAAACAATTCTGCTGCTGCCCATAATCTCTCATCGAAATCATTGTTATCACCATATTCCCCGGTATAAGTTCCTGGCGGATTATGAAATCCTCCCGGAGGAACAATTGAAATTTGATTTGATAACCATTCCCAGGCATCTAATGCAGCATTTAAACAATCGTTTGCAAATGTTGAATCATAATTTTTGTAAACTCTGTAAAATCGTGCTAACACGGAAATAAAATTTGCTGTTGCAGCAGATGATTTTTCATAAATGTATCTCATACCGGAATCCTGCGAAGGCATTACAAAAGGTTCGAATTGCTCTTTTGTCAACTTGAAATAAACAGCACCACTTGTATCCTGCATTGTCAGAAACCATTGAACTTCATATTTCACTTCATCAAGGATATCAGGAATTCCGTTACCACTTTCCGGAATATTTAAATTATCATTACTGAAATAAGATGGAAAGTATTCATAAGCCATTAACAGGGTTGCTGCGCTGATACCGGCATTAACAATATATTTTCCGTAATCACCTGCATCGTGCCAACCACCGCGTGAAAATTTAAATCCACTTTGTCCGGTTGATGAATGAAAGAATGCATCGCCTGTGTGGCAAATATTTCTCTGATATTGTCCGGCATGCGTATATAATAATTGCGCTCCACATCTTTGAAAATAAAATGACTTTAAAGATTTGTTAAAAAGATCATAATAAACATTTTGATTAATAGAGAAATGATATGAAGTATCGTTTGTATTTAATCTGATAAAGTAATTTCCAAATCTGTTTAATGAAGTGAAATCTCCTTTTCTAACTGGCATTCCGGCTCCCGGATCATTTGAACTGATAAGCTGAAGATTACCGTTGTAAAAAGTAGTCCCGGTTTCTGAATCTACAACATCGAAATTTGATGCTGAGATGTTTGTATAAAATATTTTGGGTAATTCGGTTTTATATCCGGACTGATTTACGAAAACCTGTGAATAAATTTTAATGCTGTAAAACAGAATTATGAGTAAAGAAAATTTAGTTTCGAATGGCTTCATAAATGCCTCAAATAAATAACAGAGAAAATTATGGCAGCATTACTTCTTTCAATTTTTTTGTATCAATCCAGTCTGCCCAATTATCGAGCAAAGGAATGCCAGCTATTCTTCCACCAAAACCCATCAATCGGTGAACAAACATCTGAATACCTGTCGTTTTTGTTTGGAGTGCATTATCTTCATAAACTTTTGCATTATATCTTTGAGCTAGTTGGATTGTTTTTCGGGAAATAGTTTCGTTGAGTTTCTTTTGAAAGAGAAAACCTCTGAGTTTTTCTTTTGTTGTGTTGTTATCAATTTTTAAAGAATCGGAAGCGGTTTTCTTTTCTGTGACCATTAATAAAGTGTAACCATCGCTTCTTTTTATCGGACCGTAGAGCTTATTAACATTCAATTGGCTTGCAATTGTCCCGATGTCACCCAATGCAAATGCTGGCTGCAATCCAGTCTGAGCATTTTCATCAACAAGCGGATCTGTCTTACCGAATTGTTGTATTATTTCGTCAAAAGTCTGTCCTTCTGTTAACCGCACAAGAACATTTTCCATTTCCTGAAGTGAAGGTAAAGTGAGGAGTTTAAGATTCAGATAAATCAAAGAATTTTCTTTCTTTGAACTTTCCTCCAGATATTGATTTAGTTCGTTATCATCAACTTTTGCAGAATCAAGAAAAGTTAATTTATTAAGCTGAGCAAGATAATTTTGTTTCCACAATTCAAGTTCATCATAAATATTTTTTTGCTTATCAAGTCCGGATTTCTTTGCTTCATAAGTAAGAATTTGTTGTTGTACAAAGTCTTTTGCAATTCTATTTAATTTCTGGAACACAATATTCTTTTCAATTTTTTGAAAGCGATGTTCTTCAAAAGCAAGATTAGCTAAAAAATCCCAAACAGTAACTTTTTTATCAAAGACTTTGAAAAGTTCTTTGCTGAGATTCTCTTCACCAAGTTGAGACTTGATAATGCGATAATCATTATCACTTAGAATTAACCCTGAAGTGTCCTTTTTCGATTGAGATAAAAAACTCAATCTCTCAAAAATTTTTTCTGATACAAGCAGGAATGAAGTTTCATCTATGTTGATTATAATATCGTTTAACAGATTTTGTAGATATTCATTTGTTCTCAGCATAATCCTTCTGCTTCGTACAATATTTTTAATTTTATTAACGGTCGCTTCATCTGAAATATCAATTGGTGTAAATAATTTATCTTTGATTAAAAAAATTACCCATCCTACTTCACTCTTTATTGGTTCGGTAAATTCATTTGGTGAAAGAGTAAAGAGAAAATCTTCAATTTCTTCATCTCTTAACGAACCGAGGGTAATTTCAAATTGATTCGCTGTAACAGAATTAAATGGTTTTAATGTTAGTAAGGAATCGTGATTATCAGTTATCTTAAGTTTAGAATATAATTCAAATATTAAACTTGAATCGTTTGAAGTCAGAATATTCGATATCAATTTGTACTGAGCTTTATTGAGAGCATTCGACACATCTTCAGCAGATAGTTTTACCTTTCCTTCAACTTCTTTTTTGAATAATGCATCCCGCAAAAAAATATCTTCAAGTGATTTGAAATAAAACTTGAAGTCCTCTGATTCCGCAAGTCCTTTTTCGAGAGCGTCGAGATACCATAATCTTTCTGCAACAAGTGAGTAGAGAAAATCTGATTTGAGTGAATCCTGATTCCAGGCAGATTTATGAGTAATGAACGGAGATAATTCAAGACGATAAATAAATTCCTTATCTGTAATTTTTGTGTTGGCTATTTCTGCAACAATGTTGGAACTTGTTTGTCCGAGAGAAACATTTAAGTGGCTCAGTATTATATATAAAACCAAGAAGAGATATTGAGTATTTCTAATCATATAATCTTGAATAACATTAAATTATTATTTTATGAACTAACCAAATTAAAATAATAAAATCATTTCAGAATATTTGATCGATAATTAAACCTATTACTTGATAGATTTGTAAAAATGTTTGCTGGCTTGAGGTTGATTAATTTTATTTAAGTCCCAAAGCTTTTATGTAATCTTTGTTAATAATACAATTTTGAATTTTAGAATTCTCCAGATAATTCTTAAGTATTTCTCTTACTTTGTGTTTATCAGGTCTGTTATCTCTTATATAACTGTAAGAAAGTTCGAAAGATTCGGCAAAATCTTTTATCAAATCATAATTTGAAGGATGCCTGATTGAGACAACACCTCTTTCGTTATCCAATTTTTTATAAGGCCAGAAACACCAGCCGATATTATTTTTCTCGAGAACAATTCTGAACTCGGTTATCCATTCGTTTGTATTTTCACCCGATTCACCAAGCCAGATAGGGACATTGTACTTGTCTCTGAAATCAATATAACTTTGAATTACATTCTGAGTTGGTTCAGTCCAATATTTATGAAATGTATAAACAAGTTTATCATCGAATGGTTTGTTGAAAATCGAAAAATCGCTGTCCCAGATTGCTCCACCAAGAAAAATAATATGGTTAGAATCGACTTCTCTAATGGCGGTTGTTATTTTTTTATAAAGAGGTTCAAGCAGTGGTTTTAATCTGTCAACATCAAAGTAGTGGGCAATTGGTTCATTCAGTAAATCATAACCGATCACGATTTCTTCATCTTTATAAATCTCTGCTAATCGCTTCCATATTTGAGTTGTGTGTTCCTGAGCAAGAGGACTATCAAAAAGAAACGGATAGCCAAAACTGTCGTCAATATTATCGCCGGTTTGTCCTCCCGGTGCGCAATGCATATCAAGAATTACATAAAGATTTTCCTGTTTGCACCAGCTTATTACGCTATCGAGTAGTTGGTATCCAACACCCTTAAGTTCATAAAAGGGATAATCAGTGATGAACAAACGATAGTTGAAAGGAATTCTTACACTATTAAACCCCAGTGATTTTATAAAATGTATATCTTCTTTGGTGATATAAGTCTTTCTGAATTCTTCCCAAAATTTATTCGCCTCTTCATATCCAATAAGAGTATTGAAAAATAAGTATATGAATTGTGGAGAATTAATTTTACTGAAGTGGAACATATAACCTTCCGGTACAAGCCAGTTACCAAGATTAATACCCTTAAGTAGAATTGGATTTCCGCCCTGATCAATTATTTCTTTTCCTTTTACAGAGAAGAAATTTTTTGATTGTGAATAGGCATCTGTTGAAATGATAATTAACAGGGAAGCAATTAAAAAAAACAGAAAGTTATTTATTTTTTTCATCTTTTTTGATTTCCGGATAAATGAATACTCCTCTCGAAGCGCAGTGATGACAAGTCTTTTGTTGAAGCACAACCTTTTCAGTTTCGGCTTTAAAGTAATTCCTGATAGATAAAAATATTCTTTTCAACAAATTCATTATTGGGTTATTACCATAGTGTTAAGCTCGTGCCATATTAGTGCTGCAGCACCAAGTACAGCGGATTTTCCTTCATTGAGTTCAGACTTTAATATCTTAACTTTATTTCTGAAAACATGAAAAACATTTTCTTCAAGATATTTTTTAGTTGGAACTAACAATAAATCGCCGGCGTTTGCAAGTCCACCAAAGAGTATTATTGCTTCAGGACTTGTATGTGCAACTGCATCAGCGAGTTTAATTCCAAGCACTCTTGCTGTGAAATCAAAAGCTTCCAGTGCTATCCTATCACCTTGCAAAGCAAGTTCAGTAATAAGTTTTGCATCCAGACTTTCATAACTAACCGAACGAAGTTTGCTCTTAAAATTGGTATTTGCAATAAGTTCCATCACGGTTCTTTTAATTCCAGGTGCCGATGCATAAGTCTCAAGACAACCTTTTCTTCCGCAACCACACTGTCTTCCCTGAGGATCGTAAATTGTGTGTCCGATTTCTCCCGCAAAACCATCATGACCATAGACAAGATTTCCGTTAACTACAATTCCACTTCCTAAGCCAGTTCCCAAAGTTATTACGATGAAATCTTTCATTCCTTTAGCTGCTCCGTAATACATTTCACCCAAAGCAGCTGCATTTGCATCATTGGTTAAAGCAACAGGAACTGATGAATAATTTTTTATTAAAGAGATTACATCTACATATCCCCAATTAAGGTTTGGTGGATTTTCTACTGTGCCTTTATAATAATTTGCATTTGGTGCACCAATACCTATTCCAACTAATTCAAATTCTTCTTTAACATCTTTAGATAGCTCTTTGAATTTCTCAAAAAGTCTTGAGAACAAATTTTCTGCTGAGATTTCTGCTTGAGTGGGAATTGAGTCAATTAGAAAAACATTCCCAAGCTGATCAACCAGACCGAAAACAGTGTTAGTGCCACCAACATCAACGCCAAGCACTAATTTGTTTTTACTCATTAGTCTACCTCGACTGCAAGAGCTGCTTTTTCGAATGAAGGAACACTACCTCTGAATCCATAATAAGCTATGAACAAATAACAAAGCACTGGCAGTATAAATGCGTGATGAATTCCAATTGAATCTGCAATCAAACCTTGAATAACAGGTATTACAGCACCACCTACAATTGCCATACAAAGAATTCCTGATGCCTGTCCGGTGTGTTTTCCTAATCCACGAATTGCAAGTGAGAAAATAGTTGGGAACATTATTGAATTAAATAATCCAACAAGAAGAATTGACCACATAGCAACTTTGCCATCAGAGATCATAGAAATAATGACAAGTAACGAAGCCATAATTGCATTAAATCCGAGAACAGTTCCGGGTTTTATTTTTCTTTGAACAGCCGAACCAATAAATCTACCTACCATTGCACCACCCCAGTAAAACGAAACCATTTTTCCTGCTTCCATTTCAAGCATTGAACTATCCAATGAAACAAAATATTTTACCAGAAAACTTCCAATGGCAACTTCAGCACCCACATAAACAAAAATTCCGATTGCACCTAAAAGAAGATGTTTATAACCCCAGGCACTATCGTGAATTTCATCATAGTTTCCATTGCCATCACCGGACTGAACCGTGCTTGCTTCAATTTGCGGAAGTTTTATTACAGCAAAAATTGCAGCGATAATAAAAAGAACTGCCGCAAGTCCAAGATATGGATATTGAACAGCTGCTGCTTCGGCTGCTTTGTATGCCTCAACTTCAGCAGGAGACATTTTACTGAGTTCTTCTGCTGTTTTAACTGCAGTTGATAATATTAACAGCGAGCCGAAATAGGGAGCTACTGTTGTTCCAAGTGAGTTAAATGCTTGTGTAAGATTTAATCTTGATGACGCTGTTTCCGGTTTTCCTAAAATTGTTACATAAGGATTTGCAGCAACCTGAAGTAAGGTTATTCCTGATGCGAGGATAAAGAAAGCAAGAAGAAATACCGGATAAGATCTTAAACCTGCTGCAGGATAAAAAATCAGTGTTCCGATTCCTGCAGTAACCAAACCAATAACAATCCCTTTTTTGTATCCAACCTTTTCAACAAGTTTTCCTGAAGGAAGAGAAATTAAGAAGTATGCAAGGAAAAATGTAAACTGAACCAGCATTGATTGGAAGTAATTCAGTTCAAAAACATTTTGTAAATGAGGAATCAGAATATCGTTAAGACAAGTAAGAAATCCCCACATAAAAAACAGAGAAGTGAGAATAGTTAATTCCGGTAAATAATTTCTCTGATTACCAGTATTAGCAGCTGAACTGTTAACTGTAGATGAAGGTGTTGATGCCATCAGTTACTCCAGATAAATTTTCGAATAATTACTTTTAAATGAAAAGATTTTTCCAATTATTGTGCCTGCAAAAGTCATTAAGAAATAACTTAGTTAATAAATCTTTGCAAGTTTGTTTTATCTGAAGTTATTATTTTAATAATTGCAGGTTATTAAAATGATAAATTAATGACTGATGAATAGTGAGTAAAAAGATTTTTAACTGTTCTATATTTGCAGGTGTTATTTAAGTGAGTAGTGGTTTATGTTAAGTCTGGAAAAAGTTTTTTATATAATCATAAGCACAATTCTGGTAACAGTCTTTATTCTGTTCACTTTTGTTTTTTCACCAAATGCAGTTGATAATCAAAAAGGCAAAGTAAAAACAATTTATTTTGCAGATAACATTTCCAGAGCACATCAGAAAATAATTGATAAGTTTAATAAGAAGTTTGAAGGTCAGATTAAGGTTGAAACTATTAATCTTCCATTTGAAAAATTCAGTACAAATGAGAGAAAAGAACTTTTAGCAAGGTATCTGAGAAGTAAAAGTAATCGCATAGATGTCTTCAGTGTGGATATTATATGGGTTCCGAGATTCGCAAAATGGTGTCTTCCACTCGATTCAATGATTGACTCACAAAAAGTTAATAACCTTCTGCCTTATGCTTTAAAATCCTGTTTATATGATAATAAACTTTATGCTTTACCTCTTTATATTGATATTGCCCTGATGTTTTATCGCGATGATATGCTGAAGCAACTTCCGGATTATCAGGAATTTTCAACTGAACTCGCATCATCAATTACCTGGGAAAGATTTTTCGAATTGCAGAAAAAATTAAAAACACCAAATAATAACTTTTATATTTTTCAGGCGGATGATTATGAAGGTTTATTGTGTTCTTTTACTGAAATAATGTCTAATCTGAATAGCAGAATAATAGAAGAGAAAGAACAATTGAAACTCGATGAACAAAACACAAGAAAGGCAATCGGGTTTCTTCACGATTTAATTTATAATAAAAAGTCATCACCAGAAGCCGTAACTGATTTAAGAGAAAACAATAGTTATCAGTTCTTTGTAAACAATAATTCTTTCGCTGTTCGTGGCTGGCCTAATTTCCTTAGCGATGATAATAATTATCTGAGTGAAAATCTTAAATCAAATATCAAAAGAGCTCCGCTGCCTCATATCGCAGGTTCAGAACCAGCTGCAGTTTTTGGTGGATGGAATCTTATGGTTTCAAAATATTCGGAAAGAATTCCGGAGGTTATGAAATTCCTCGAGTTTATTCTCAGCGACGAAGCACAGAAAATTCTTTATGAAGAAGAAAATTTTTTACCAGTGATTAAATCATTATATCAGGATTTATCATTTACTAAGAATCACTCTGAGTTAAAATATTATGATAATCTTTTCAGAACTGGTGTTTACAGACCATTTCTTGAAGAATACACAAATGTTTCTGATATACTTTCATTTTACATTAACAAAGCACTTAAGAATGAAATCAGCATTGACGATGCAGTTAAGCTGGCTTCTGAAAAAATATCAGAGAAAATCGTAATTGACTGATGGCAGATAATCGAAAAAAAATATTTGAAAAGATTAAAGAATATCACTTTGAGTTTAAGCATGTAACAGTTTTGTTTCTCATACTTTTCATCTTTCAATTGATTGTTTCATTTATCAATAAAGCTGCGATAAAAAATTTTCTTACCACAACTCAGGAATGGTATCAGAAGGAATCTGCTGAAGAGATTGCAAATCTTACGGCTACTGCATTGGAGCTTGTGATTGAATCGATTAGCAAAACTGATAAACAAGATGCTGAGCAGCGTAATAAAATCATACAATCGTTTGAAATTATTTTCAGTCAGCAACAACTTAGTCATAATATAACCAATCTTTGTTTGCTTGTAAGAGAAAAGGATAGAATCATTAAAATTGAAGATGGAAAGACATTATACAGTATTTTAATCGAAAAAGATTTTAAAGATGCCGCAGTAAAGGGAGATAATGATGAAATAATAAGAATGTATAGGGCTGTTGAAGATAGTTTAAAACTAACCGAACAGATAACAAGCATCATTACAGAAAGAAGAACTTTTAACACTTTTGTTCCTTTCGTAATTAAAGGAGAATATCTTGGTGCTGTATATCTTCGAAACACTCCTGATTTCAGTTCTATAAGTAATCAGGTGATCAGCAATTATGATGAAACTTCAGTGATTTATCTTTCATTAATTTTGCTCGGTTTGCTTGCGATGTACTTTATTTCATCATACACTGTAAAGGAAAGAGACGCAGCACAAAAAATGTTATTTGAAGAACATGAAGAAAATCTCAAAAAACAAATCAATTATGAAAAGGAATTAATCTTTACTAAAAGAATTTATCACACTCATCATAAAGCTGAAAAGATAATGGGCTTTATAAAAGAAGATTTGAGAACCCTCTCAGATAAAAATATCGATGAGATAAAATTCAGAGTATCTAAATATTCCAATTTTATTTCCAGAGTAATCTATGATATGAAATGGTTTGATCCTCCGGTTCAGACTATCAGAAATCCGATGTTCAGAACAGATTTGAATGAAGTAATAAAATTCATAATCTATAATATCTTTCTCAGAATTTCGTCGCAGTCAACAGCATTCAAAATAAATTTTGAACCGGATAACAATCTTCCCATTGTGAATGTGAATGAATTTGTGATTTGGGAAATAATCGAACCATTAATTCAGAACAGCATTGACCACGGCGGTGAAAGTAATCTTTTGATTATAGTCAGAACAAAATATGATTCTTCAACCAACAAATCTTACATTCATATTGAAGACAACGGAAAAGGAATTGCACCGGAACTTCTTGAAGTAAATGAAAACAATATGAAACTTTTATTTGTCGAGAACACAACAACCAAAACACAAGGTTTACAAAATTCAGGCTATGGATGTTATATTGCTTATGAAATGACAAGAAGATGCGGTTGGAATATTGACGCAGAAAATTTACCTCAGTGCGGTTGCAGATTTACAATAATCATTAATAACTAAAGTGATAATATGATTTTCGAAGAAAAAAATATTAACATACTTCTAATTGAGGATGAAGAGTTTGATGTCCGGAGAGTGAAAAATACTATCTCACCTTTCAGCAGCAGAATAAGAATCATTGAAACTGTTTCTAATGGAAAAGCTGCAGTTGAATTCCTGCAATCCAATAAAGGCGATGTTGATGTTGTAATAATGGATTATCAGATTGCCGGTGGATTAATGGGAGAATCTTTAATTCAGAGGATTAAGGAAATTGATAGTACTGTTCAGATTATTGTCATTACTAAAATGACAGTCAACATTTCTGATTACAATTTTGCAAATAAACTTATAAAAGCAGGAGCATTTTGGTACTGCACAAAATATCCCGGCGATATTGAAGACTATATTTATCAGCCAACAGATTTTTTAATGAGTCTTTTTAATGCTTACGAAAAATCACTCTTAGAAAGAGAAAGATATCGTTCGCAGTTAAAGCTGAGAAGAAATGTTGAGGATATTCTTTTTCAAAAACAGATTATTGGTGAATCACCGATAATGAAAGAATTGAAAGAGGAGATTAACAGATTTGCCAAAAGTAATGTTAATACTTTGATTCGCGGTGCATCTGGAACGGGAAAAGAATTAGTTGCTTACAATATTCATTACCGAAGCGACAGGAAATATGAAAACTTTGTGATTATAAATTGCGGCAGTTTGCCAAGTCAATTGGTAGAAAGTGAACTGTTTGGTTATGAAAAGGGGGCTTTTACCGGAGCTGATAAAAAGAAACCAGGATTATTTGAAATAGCTCATCACGGAACAATTTTTCTTGATGAAGTTACTGAGTTGCCTTTGAGTGCACAGGTAAAATTATTGAGAGTGATTCAGGATGGTGAAATTGAAAAAATCGGAAGAACAGAAAAAATAAAAGTTGATGTACGAATAATTGCAGCAACAAACAGAAACATCGAAGAAGAAGTTAAAGAAAAAAGATTCAGAGAGGATCTTTATTATCGATTAAATGTATTGCCAATCTTTGTTCCGGACTTGAAAAAACGAGCTTCTGATATTCCTTTACTGGTTGATTATTTCCTTTCGAACATAAGTGTTGATATGGGAAGGGAGAAACCGGAAATACCGGAAGAAACTCTTAAAGTATTTCTGAATTATGATTGGCCCGGAAATGTTCGGGAACTGAAAAATGTTGTTCAGCGGATTTTATTTCATGCTGAATCTGTAGTTACACCAGCGCTTGCAAGAAGAGCAATTGGCGTTGGAGAATTGTCCCAAGGTCAGGTTGATTCAAATCTTGTCGACCTTTTCAATCCGGGTAGCATTCTTCCATTGAAAGATTTTGAAAAGTTAATTCGTGAAAGATATTTCAGATTTGTAAGAATGAATTCGAATTCAGATACTGAAGCAGCAAGAAAATTAGGACTTGCGCCACCGAATTATCACAGAATGGCAAAAGAGCTGGGATTGAAAACCACAGAATAATTTTATAGTAGGTTATTATTTTAATAAAGCCTCATTTATCACTTTAATAATTTCAGGAAGTCCCAACCAAATTTTTAACTCGTTTCAAAGTAAAATTCATTTACTGTCAAATGGTATCAATATTGACTTAGCAAAAAATTAATTCAGAAAAAATCCAGGAATGCTATGTCAAATAAGATTACTTCATTGCTTTTAATCTTCATAGTTTCATTATTCATTTCATCAAATTTGTTCTCTCAGGTTGCATCTCTTGAAGCAACTTTTTCCTTAAAGACAGTTGACGGAATTAAAATTCCTTTCCAATACGGAATGCCCGTTCCAACATTTGAAAAACAAAACAGAACAATAATTAATCTTGCAGGTCAGTGGAAGAAGCAGAGATTTTCTGCGAACGACAACATCACATTGGCTAAAAGAGATTCGGTTGGATATCAGAATTTATTGATTGAAGCTCAGGGAAGACAAAGTTCAACTTATGATGATAATAGTTGGGAGAATAAAATCCTTCCTTCGGTAGAAAATCAAATGAATGTATATCCTGCTGTTCCTGAATATTATCAGGATGGTGTCTGGTACAGAAGAAATTTTTCAGTTCCTGATTCATTAAACGGTAAGTTTGTAAAACTGATTTTCTATGCAGTAAACTATGTAGCAGATGTTTGGGTTAATGATGTTTATGTTGGTTATCACGAAGGCGGTTATACTTCTTTTGCATTTGATGTTTCTCAAATTTTAAACTATGGTGGGAATAATGTTATTGCCGTAAGAGTTGATAATCCTGCCTGGGGAACAAGAAATGATATTGTTCCGTACACTCAATGTGATTGGTTTAACTATACAGGAATTATTCACGATGTTTATCTGGAGATAAGTGAACCTGTTTCCGTAATAAGAACTGATGTTGTACCACTTGATATAAATGGTCAGATTCAGACAACGGTAGTGTTGAATAACAAATCAACTTCAGATAAGAATGCTGAAGTAACAATTGAGGTATTTAATGCTGAAATAAATGAAACGAACATCAGCAGTGAAAGAGCATCGGATTTAGTTGGAACACCTGCATCAGTTTCTGGTCAAACTCAGAATACTATTTTAATCAAAAGTGATTCAGTAAAAGCATGGCGCACCAATTTAATTGTTAATAATCCTCAGCTTTGGAGCCCAAAGAATCCTAATCTCTACATTATGAAAATTACTGTGCGTGTCGATGGAAATGTTGTTGATACATACTACACTCAATTTGGAATAAGAACCATTAAAACTTTTGTTGATAAAGTTTATCTCAATAACAATCCTGTATTCTTTACGGGCGTTGCACGACATGAAGATCATCCGGTTTTTGGCAGAAGTATTCCTGTTGATTCAATTTATTCTGATTTATTAAAAGTTAAATCAGTTAAAGCAACAATGTTAAGGACCGCTCATTATCCAAATCATCCTTACACTTATCAGATTACAGACAGATTAGGAATCGTTGTTGTTGAAGAAATTCCTGTCTGGTGGTTTGATACTGCATTGGCCTGGGTTATTCAAAACAGTGCAAGACACATTCACGAACAAATGTTTCGCGAAATGGTTTTCAGAGATTACAACAGACCTTCAATAATTCTATGGAGCACAACAAACGAATGTCTTGATGTTGATAACAGAAAAGTTTTTATCAATAAAGTCAGAAATGATCTGAACTTCAACTATCCTGATGGAAGACTGATAACACAATCAGCTGCTGCTGATCGTCCTGGTCCTAATGATGCTTCCCAATCCAATTGTGATGTCGCTGGCTGGACAATGTACTTCGGAATATTTCACGGAGGAACTTATTATGAAGGTACAAGATACTTTTTAACTCTTGCAAATTATTATTATCCTGAAAAACCAATTCTCGATACAGAGTTTGGATATTGGAGCGGAGAACTTAACAGTACAAATGGACAGCAAGCTCAGGTAACTGTGTTCAAAGAAACGTTCAATGCGTTTACATATCGTGCATCGGTAATAAGACGAGATGGAACTTACAGAGATGGAGGATATTTGATGGGTGTTACCTGGTGGTGTATTTTCGATTGGTATTCACATCAGCATCCGGATGGTTTTCAAAGTATGGGATTATACAGAATGAACAGAGATACTTTGAAAGCAGTTGGAGATACACTAAGAACTTACTATTCAACATTTTATGAACTTGGCGGAGTTGTGACAGATGTATCTGAGAAAAATGAAGAAACAGTTCCTGATGAATTTTCACTTGAGCAAAACTACCCGAACCCATTCAATCCAAACACAAAGATAAGATTTTCAATTCCAGTTAATGTAGCAGCAGGCAATAAAGTATCTTTAAGGATTTATGATGTGCTGGGAAATTTAATTACAACATTAATAGATGAAAACAAACAACCAGGAAATTATGAAGTTGAATTTGATGGAAACTCCTTAAGCTCGGGAGTATATTTCTATAAACTGCAAGCCGGGGATTTTATCCAAACGAAGAAAATGATTTTATTAAAATAATAAGTTGTTATTATCACTTTAATAAATAGCTTTGAAAAAAAATACTCCTTATTGAGAAATCGGGTAAACAATTAGACAAAATTTATTTTTTTCTTGGTGGCATTATTTATGTCAAATTCCTTTATTGTAAAAAATTGAAATAAAATTTAGTGGAAATTTTTTCCTACATAGATGGTTTCATTCTTATCCTTTATCTCATAATTGTTTTGACTTTGGGATTTTATTATTCGCGTAGGAATGAAGATAATTATGTTGATTATTTTCTTGCCGGAAGAAATATTGGTTGGGCTGCGGTTGGTATTTCAATTTTTGCAACAAACATTTCAAGCGAACATTTTATCGGTTTAGCTGGTGCTGGTTCAATGAGAGGACTGGCAGTAGGTCAATTCGAGTTAATGGCAATTTTCACTCTGATTTTTCTTGGATGGTTTTTAGCTCCTGTTTATTTCAAATCAAATGTTGTAACAGTTCCTGAATTTCTTGAATTAAGATTTGATATCCGGATAAGAAAATTCTTTGCTGCATTCTCAATTGTAATTTATATCTTCACAAAAATTCTTGTATCACTATTTGCAGCCGGAATTCTATTCTATAACATTTTCGGTTTGAACATTTATGCTTCATCAATTCTTATCGTTTTAATTACCGGACTTTACAGCGTAACCGGTGGAGCTAAAGCAGTTATAAAAACACAAACTTTCCAGGGAATAGTTTTAATTCTTGGTGCAGTAATTTTATCTGTAGCCGGGTTTATAGCTGTTGGCGGATTCGGTGGATTATACTCAAAACTTCCTTCAGATTTTTTCACAATGTTTAAACCAGCCAGTGATCCGGATTATCCTTGGACAGGAATTATTTTTGGCGCACCAATAATTGCATTCTGGTATTGGTGTACTGATCAATACATTGTTCAAAGATTATTGAGTGCAAAATCAGTAAACGATGCCCGAAAAGGTACTCTGCTCGCAGCATTTCTAAAACTTCTTCCAATATTCATTCTTGTTCTGCCAGGTTTATTCGCTGCTGTTTTATTTCCTGTATCTAAAGGTGATTCTGCTTATGCTGCTTTAATTTATAGCGATGTTCTCCCATTGGGATTAAAAGGAATTGTTGTTGCCGGTTTGCTTGCAGCAATTATGTCATCTCTTTCAGGCGCATTTAACAGTATATCAGTTTTGTTTACAAACGATTATTACAAAATTCGCTATCCCGATTCATCAGAAAGAAAATTAGTGCTTGTGGGAAGATTGGCTACTACTGCTGCTGTAGTTGGTGCAATTCTGATTGTGCCATTAGTTAAGGTTATCAGCTCACAAATTTATTTATTCCTGCAAAGTGTTCAATCATTTGTAAGCCCACCTATCACTGCCGTTTTTCTATTTGGATTATTTTCTAAAAGACTTACTGCTAAAACGGCAATTATAACCTTAATAGCAGGTGAGATAATTGGAATAGGAAGATTGATTCTTCAGATTTTACAAAATAATTCTGTTGAACTGCATCCCGTTTTTATCTGGATACTTAACATAAACTTTTTACACTTTTCAATTTTACTGTTCTTATTAAGTGTAAGCATAATTCTGATTATGAATTTAAAAGAGCATGCTGAAAAGAATTCTTATGCATTAAATCTCAACACTCTTGTAGTTGAGAATGTTTCTGAATTCACTTCTGGAATAGTTGCTATTAAACAAAACAAAAAAATGAATTCTAATCTTGTTATGTCGGTAGTTATTCTTGTAATAATCATCGGATTATGGAGCTTATGGAATTAATTATAATTCAATTTAATATTCTAAATAAACAAACATTCATTAAACAAAAACGAGGTAAGTTATGAGAAAACTTCTTCCGTTGCTTTTAGTTATTCTGAGCTTCAATATTTCACAAGCTCAGATAATTGAAAGCTTTGATACTGAATTAAGTCAGGATTCCACAATTCAGTTTCTAACTGAAGGTGGTGCGAGCAGAATTGATTTTGCTCTGAATACAGCAGATAAAATGGAGGGAACTGGCTCAGCTCAGTTTAAGTTTGTCATCGGTTCTCATCACGATTGGGGTAGTTTTGCTCAGGTAATAAAAAGATTACCTGAAGGAGAAACCTGGGATTGGACAATCAATGATTCATTAGCTTTATGGATTAAGGTTGTAACGCCGCCGGTTAGTCCGACTCAAATGGTTTTCAGGATTCACATTGCTGACAGACCTTCACCTTCCGACCCAATCGAAGAATATCTTTATGAGCACGCAACAATCCTTGATAACACAACTAGCTGGATTGAATTAAAAGTTCCATTAAGAATTTTAAGCGAAGATGGAAATATGACTCCGAATGACTCAGGTTTTGTAATCTTTCCCAACTCATGGGGTGGTGGAAGTCGTAACAACAACCATTTCGATTCTGATAAAATTGTTGGTTTTAACTTAGCTGCTGTTACAACTAGTATATCTGCTGATTCTCTTGAAGTAATGTTTGATGGCTTCAGAAGATTTGGTGTAAGAGCTATTCCTGCAATTGTATTTAACGGTGTTACATTCCCAAGTTACATCACATCCTGGGCTTGGGGACAATCAGCAATCGAAGTTGTTGAAGGTGCAGGACCTGTACAAAATTCAAACGCAATTAAGTGGACACAAGGTGATGAATGGGGAAATGGCTGGACCGGTTGGGGCTGCACAGTTGATCCTCCGTTTAATTTAGCCGGTGCATGGCAAACTGACTCTGCAAAAATTAAAATTAAATGTCCTCCGGGAACTGGTCCATTAAGAATACAATACGAAGGTGGTCCTGGAAAAGTCGGAACAGTATTCCAGCCAATAGATGATGATCAATGGCATCAGTATTACTTCCCGCTTAGAGAAATGGTTTATCAGGATGGTACTTCCGGTTTTGATTCATCCTCTGTTCAAGTTGTAGGATTGATGGCTGAAGCTTCCGGACAAGCGGGCAGAGTTCTTTGGATAACTGATTGGTGGACAGGTAATCCAACATTTGATGTAATTGCTCCAAATCCACCAACAGGTGTAAGTGCTTTCGCTGGTACATATCAGAATATCGTAACATGGCAGGATGTTCCTGGTGAGACAGGTGAAAAGTATGATGTTTATTATAGCAAGAATCCGATTTCAGATGTAAATGATCCTGGCGTTGAAGTTGTAAAATTAGGTGTTCCTGAAAACAGTCAGTTGATAGAACACTTGCTCTTTGCGCCTGTAACTGATCAGAATGTTACTTATTATTATGCAGTTGTTTGCCGTGATGCATCCGGAAATGCAAGTGTTGTTAGTCAGAATTCTTCTGCAGTTACAAACCTTGCAAAAGGTGTTACTACAATCTCATTAAATGCACCAACAAACTTCGTTGCTGATGGTGATTTAAGCGAGTGGGCAGGAATTACTCCATTCAGAATGTTTCCATCAGATGGAACAGGACATATAGTTACAAATACCACAATAAGTGGAGATAATGATCTATCAGTTCTTTCTTATGTTGCCGTTGATAATCAATATCTCTATGTAGCATTCGATGTTAACGATGACATAGTTGTTAAAAATGCACAATCGCAAGCTTATCTGAATGATGCTCCGGATATTTTCCTTGGATTATATAACTGGCATGGCAAACCTCACACAACTTATAAAAGAGGTGCAGAACCGGATTATCATATCAGATTTGCTTGGAACAGAGTAATATTAGATCAGACAGGTGGAACAGATAGTTTAGTTGGATTGGGTCCTGACTATTATTGGGATGAAAAATTCCCTTCAGGTTATATTGTAGAATTCAGAGTTAGATGGACTGACTTAGCAGCTCCGGGTGGTGATAATGTGTTTACACCAGTAGAAGGTTACAGAATTCCAATCGATTATTCAATCAACGATGCTGATGCAACCGGTGAAAGAGAGGGTATCTTAACATATTCGCCATTCAATGAAGATCAATCCTGGCAGGATGTTTCAAGATGGTTATACACCTGGATTGGAAGTCTGTGGGAACCAAATTCAGTTGAAGATGTATTAACAGCAGATAATTATGCGCTTGCACAAAACTATCCTAATCCTTTCAACCCATCAACAAAAATCAGTTATTCAATTAAAGAATCTGGTTTTGTTTCACTGAAGGTTTATGATGTATTAGGTAGAGAAGTTGCAACTTTAGTAAACGAAGACCAAACTCCTGGTGTTTATACTGTTCAGTTTAATGCTTCTAATCTGGCAAGTGGAATTTATCTGTACAGATTAGAAACAGGTTCATTTACAAAAGTTAATAAGATGATGTTACTAAAGTAATATTCTAATAAGGTGCAGCTGAAATATGCTGCACCTTTTTTTGAAAAGAAAATTATAGGATAATCAGATGAAGAATATTGTTAAAAAATTTTTTGTTAATTGTTTTCAGTCTTTTTCATTAGTTGGACTGATGATTCTGTTTTTAACAACTTCGATTGCATTTGCAGGAACTACCGGTAAAATTACAGGCAAGGTAACCGATGATCAAACCGGCGAACCTGTAGTTGGTGCAAATGTAGTAGTTGAAGGAACATTCCTTGGTGCTGCTGCAGACCTTGATGGGTTCTACTCAATTAGCAATGTTCCTCCGGGAACTTATCGCTTGATTGTTTCAGCAGTGGGTTACCAGAAAACAATTATAGAAAATGTTCTCGTTAAAATTGATTTGACAACAAGAATTGATATAAAACTTTCGAGTTCTGTTATTCAGCTGAATCAGGAAGTTGTTGTTACATCTCAAAGACCAATGGTTCAAAAAGACCTTACATCAACTTCTGTTACAATTTCTTCTGATGATATCCGAATGATGCCCGTTGAAAGCATCGGACAAATAGTTAACTTACAGGCAGGTGTAATAGATGGCCACTTTCGTGGTGGAAGATCAAACGATGTTGCATATCTGATTGATGGTGTTGCTGTTACTGATCCATTTAATGGTGGATTTACGGTTGAAGTTGAAAATACTTCAATCAGACAAATGGAAGTTATAACCGGAACATTCAATGCAGAGTATGGTCAGGCACTTTCTGGTGTTGTTAACATTGTCACAGAAGGTGGTTCCGATAAATTCAAAGCAAGCATTTCTTCTTACGCTGGAAATTTTATTACCAGTCACACTGATATTTTCCGAAATCTTGATAAAGCAGACAGAATTGCTCAAAAGAATTTTCAAATAACTTTAAGTGGTCCGGTTCAACCGGTTAAAAATCTTTATTTCTTCTTAACAGGAAGATATTTTGATAACATAGGACATCTTTACGGGAAAAGAGTTTATAATGTAACCGATGATGTTCCATTCTTTCCTAATCCAATGGACAAAACTGTATGGATTCCCAGAAATACAGGCGACGGTGCGTTTGTTCCTATGAATCCTTACACAAAATATTCGGCAAATGGTAAACTAACCTATGCAATGCCTGAACTTGCAGTTACTTATTCAATATTCTGGGATAAAACAAAAAACAAATATTATGATCATAATTTTTCGTGGACTCCGGACGGAATAATGACACACTATGGTGATGACTGGATTCAGAGTTTACAGCTTACTCACTATCCATCTGCATCAACTTATCAGACTTTGAAGTTCACAGCAAACTATTATCACTTCAAAGGATATCTTTATGAAGATCCTTTCGATCCAAGATATGTTAATCCAAGAAGAGGAATTGCTATTTCAAATTATACTTTCAGATCTGGTGGCAATCAGGGCGGCAGATATGACAGACATACTAAAACATTAATCGGGCAATGGTCATTGGCTTCTCAGATTAGCAAGGAACATAAAATAGGTCTCGGTGTTGAAGGAAGACTTTATGATATTTATAATCATTCAATGGATTTAGTCAACTTAACTGAAGGACAATTAGATAGTCTGGGAAATGAGATTTTTACCCCAGGTTATCCTGATAAAGGTACTATTTCAGATCAGGGTTCGCACATTGAATATGCAAGATATCCGATAGAAGCTTCGGCTTATATTCAGGATAAGATGGAATATGATATTATGATTATCAATGTTGGATTACGATTTGATTATTTCAATTCAAGAGCAAAGCTTCCGGCAGATAAAAGAAATCCAACACGAAATCCAAACTTCCCAGGTGCAAATCAGTGGGTTGATGCAAAAGCAAAAATGCAGTTGAGCCCAAGACTTGGTGCTTCATTCCCAATTACAGATAAAGGTATAATAAGATTTTCTTACGGTCACTTCTTTAAGATTCCGGCTTTTGAAAACCTTTATCAGAATCCTGATTTCATAGTTAGACCAGGAAACAGCTTAAACTCAATTATTGGAAATCCGGATTTGAATGCAGAGAAAAATGTCATTTATGAAATCGGTCTTCAACAGGTTTTGTTTGAAGATGTTGCAATTAATTTATCAGTTTACTACCGCGACATCAGAAACTGGCTTGGAATGGAAATCGTAAATACTTATGAAGGATTTAAGTATGCAAGATTTATAAACCGGGATTATGCAAATGTAAGAGGATTTATTGTAACGCTTGATAAACGATTCTCAAATTACTTTAGTGCAAAGTTAGATTACACTTATCAGATTGCTGAAGGAAATGCATCCGATCCTTATTCAGTTTATAATAAGAATCAAACCAATCCTCCAATCGAAGAAACAAAAACTGTAGTTCCTTTGGATTGGGATCAGAGACATACATTAAATCTTACGGTTAATGTCGGAGTTGCGGGTGATTGGACTGCTGGATTTATTTTCCAGTATGGTTCAGGAATGCCATACACAGAAGATGTTAAAATTTCAAAAGGTGTTCGTTTTGAAAACGGCGGAAAGAAACCTGCTTTTTATAATGTTGATTTAAGAGCAGATAAAATCTTTAGAGTCTTTGGAGTTAATGTTATGACATACTTAATGGTTTATAATGTATTCGATATTAAAAATGAGTTCGGTGTTTATGCAACTACAGGGCGAGCTAATGTTGATTTGAACACTCAATATGCCGGTGAGATAATTGGCTTAAATACAATTCAGGAATACATTAATAATCCATCAATGTACTCAACTCCAAGAGAAGTTCGTCTTGGAATCGGATTCGAATTATAAAGTTTAAATGGAGATACAGAATGCTGAAAAAAATTATCATACTTGCAGTAATCGTTTTTACGGAAATTAGTTTTTCTCAGATTACACCTCAAACTCAATTGTACAGAGAAGAACCCAAAGGAAATATTCAGTACAGAAGAGAAGGTGTAATGGATGGAAATCAGATAAGAACTTTATTCTATAACAATGGTGAAGTTGGTCAATGGCCATATCAACCTTCAGGCGAATGGCCAAAAGGTTCAGGCCATTCATATCTTGATGGAGTTTGTGTTTTAATTGCGTCAGAAGTTACAGCTCCGGGCAACGGACAAGCAATTCATCCGCTTGAAACTTCTTATCGTGAATGGATGGATAAAGATCCTTCAACAGGAGAAATCTGGGGTTTAGAACCTGTCCCGGGTTATGTTAATCCGTCTTCAACAAAACCTGCAATAAACACAGACCCAAAATCCTGGCCTGACTTCTGGCCTGTTGCACTAAATCTTACTCCTGAATGGAATGGATTCTGGTATGGATACTTTGGAAGAGGCGTGCTCAACTCTGACTTCGAAACATTTTTCGTTATGGATGATTCAAGAGATAAGGAGTTTACTCGTACACCTTTCAATTACTTTCCAATAGCATCTGATCAGGACCGAGGTGGTTTAGGATTGAGAGTTGAAGTTAGAGGATTTCAATGGTCTCATGTTCTTGCTGAAGATATTATATTCTGGCATTATGATATAGTAAACATTTCTGATTTTAATTATCCCACCACGCTTTTCGGATTTTATACAGACTGCGGCGTAGGCGGAACAGATGATTCTGAAGACGATAATGCTTCATTCGATTTGTTACTTGATTTAGCTTATTGTTTTGATAGCAACGGACTTGGTGTTCCGGATAACTGGAAAACAGGATATTATGGTTACGCTTATCTTGAAAGTCCCGGAAATGGTTTTGATGGAATTGATAATGATGAGGACGGAATGGTTGATGAAAGAAGAGATGACGGAATTGATAACGACGGTGATTGGTTACCTTATACAGATTTAAATGGGAACGGTGAATGGGATCCCGATGAAAATGAGCCACTAAACAATGATGTTGGAAAGGATGGTGTTGGTCCGTTCGATAGACAATATACTGGTCCGGATGAAGGTGAAGGTGATGGAATTCCAACAGACGGCGAACCAAATTTCGACAAAACAGATAAAGATGAATCCGATCAGATTGGTCTTACTGCAGTTTCAATCTACAGATTAGGTCAGGGCGGAACTGGTGGTGGCTGGCCTAAAGATGATGAATCAATGTGGTTAAAGATGAACGCTGGCACTTTTGATACATCATTACAGAGAGCAAACATTTCAATGGTTTTCTCTTCAGGTCCTTTCCCACTCAATCAGAATTTGAGAGAACGATTTTCAATGGCTTTGGTTTTTGGTGAAGACCTTGATGATATAATGTTCAATAAAGAAACTGTTCAACAGATTTATAATGCAAACTATAATTTCTCTAAACCACCGATTAAACCCAAGCTGACAGCAATTCCCGGCGATCAGAAAGTTATTCTTTACTGGGATAACATTGCTGAAGAATCACGCGATCCATTTTTAGGATATCAGAATGGAGATCCAACACAGGGATACAAAAAAGATTTTGAAGGATATTTGATTTACAGAAGCACTGAACCTGAATTCAACGATATTAAGGTTATCACCGATTCTAAAGGTTCACCAAAATACTGGAAACCAATCGCTCAGTTTGATCTGAAAGATGGAATTAAAGGACCTGATCCGGTGGGAATAAATGGTGCACATTTCTGGAGAGGTGATGATACAGGATTACAATATTCTTATGTTGACACCGATGTTAAAAATGGTGTTAAGTATTATTATGCTTGTGTTTCTTATGATATGGGTGATCCTAACTTTGGCACTGCTGGTTTACAACCTTCTGAATGTACAAAAATCATTACAGAAGATTTTGCCGGCAATCTTCAGTTTGTAGATATCAACTGTGCTGTTGTTGTTCCAAATGCACCTGTTGCTGGGTATGTTCCTCCTCAAATTCAGGGAGATATAAAACATGTTGTTGAAGGCGCAGGAACCGGCTCACTTCAAATTAACATTATTGATCCCCGAGTTGTTCTTGAAGGAGCTCAATATAATATTGAATTCAATTCGTCTGATGATTATCCGCTTTATCATACCAGGTCATATAAAGTGATTAAGACTTTTGAAGGTGTAACAGATACTATTTTAACAGTTGATTCAACTTATTTTGGAGCAGAAAGAATTAGTCCTCCGTTTGATGGAATGGCTTTAACAGTTTTGAATGATACCACAGTTGCAATCATTGATACTTTAACTGGATGGATGATTGGCAATAGTAATTTGATTGTTTATCCATTCCCGGACGCAACTCCGATTCGTGGAATTCCATGGCCAGCAGATTATGAAATCACTTTTTATGATACACCTCAGGATACAACTTATATTCAGTCACCTCCATTGTACAGAAGATTTCCTGTTAATCTAAAAGTATGGAATAAGACTGAAGGAAAGTATTCTAAAGTTGCTGTAAAAGATAATGATGGCTCTCAATCACTAACGATTGGTGATCAGATTCAGATACTTGAATTCCAGGGTGCAATCAGCCCATCAAATGTGAGATTTGCCTGGAACCTTACTTATGATGCTCCGGCAGATCCGAATGCAACACCTGTTTATCCGGCAAACGGAGATAAGTTCCTGATATCTACAACCAAGCAATTTAAGACTGGTGATAAGTTTGTCTTCAATACCAAAGCCGTTAATGTTGATAAGAATCTCGCAAAGGAACAACTTTCAAAAATTGATGTTGTCCCAAATCCTTATTTAGGTGCAGCAGCTTGGGAAAGACGAAATCTTAATTCAACAGGAAGAGGTGATAGAAAAATTGATTTCATTAATCTTCCTAATCAGTGTACAATCAGAATTTATACGATCACTGGTCAATTGATAAAAACATTATACAAGGATTCCGGCTACCTGGATGGAACTATTTCATGGAATCTTGTAACTGATGACGGAATGGACGCAGCGTATGGTGTTTATGTTTATCATGTCGATGCTCCCGGAGTTGGTGAGTACATCGGAAAATTTGCATTAATTAAATAAGTGGAGATTTTGAAAATGAAAAAATATTTATTCTACTTTGGCTTAATCATTACAATATTATCATTGAATATTTCTGCTCAGACTTTCAAATCCGATGTATCGAAAAGAGGAACTACAGCAGCACCGTTCTTAACTATTGGTCAAGGTGCCAGATCAATCGCAATGGGAAGTGCTTTCGTTGGTGTATCGAATGATGTAAGTTCAATCTACTGGAATCCTGCAGGATTAACAAAAGCAGAAGGTGTGCAGATAATGTTCGATCATACACAATGGATTGCTGACATAAAATATAATTTTCTTGCTGCAAGCTATAACCTCGGTGATTTGGGAACTATCGGTGTTAGCTTTCTGACTTCCAACATTGGTGAAATGAAAGTAACAACTATTGAACAACCAAACGGAACCGGAGAAACATTTTCCGCAAGCGATATGGCTATAAGTCTTGCTTATGCAATCCAACTTACTGATCGTTTCTCAATTGGATTTAATCCCAAATTTATCTATCAGGGAATCTGGAAAATGAGCGCAACTGCATTCGCACTTGATCTTGGTGTTCAATATGTAACTCCATTTGATGATGCAGTACTTGCGATGTCAATTTCTAATTTCGGAACTAAAATGCAATTGCTCGGAAATTCTAATTTGGTATTATATGATCCTGATCCATTTGGAACCGGCAACAACGGAAAAATTCCTGCATATCTCGAAACAAATTCCTGGTCATTACCATTAAACTTCCGTGTTGGAATCAGTTATCAACCAGTAAAAATTGAGGAACATTCTCTTTTAATTGCTGTTGATGCAGCACATCCCAGTGATGATTATGAAAGTATAAACATCGGTGGTGAATATTCTTATAACGATTTTGTTTTCATCAGAGGTGGGTATAAATCATTATTCCTCCAGGACTCGGAAGAGAAGTTTACACTAGGATTCGGTCTGAAGCAACAATTACTTAATAATGTTTCTTTAAGAATTGATTATGCATATCAGAATTTTGGAAGGTTCACTGATATTCAGAAATTTACATTAAGTGTTAATTTTTAATAGCGGTCTCCCGGCTCTCTGAATTCTGATTTTATTTTCCGAAGAGAGCCGAGAATTAATTGAGAGGTGAAATGAAAAATATTTTCTTTTTGATTTTATTAAATATCGTCCTGATTCTTTCTGTTTCAATATCAGCAAAAGAATTTAAAGGAGCAGAATATCGTACAAAACAATCTTTTCTCTATGGTAGATTTGAAGTAAGCATGAAATCTGCTTACAGAGAAGGAATGCTTTCTTCATTCTTTACTTACTATGATGGTGGTGGCGGAGTTAGTACATGGAATGAAATTGATATTGAAATTCTTGGACGATATCCAAATGACATTCAATTCAATACAATCACTCCAGGACAAGTAAATCATGTAAGTCATTATCCAATGAATTCATCACCTCATACAGATTATCATACTTATGCTTTTGAATGGACACCAAATTATGTCGCGTGGTTTGTTGATGGAGTTGAAGTTTATAAACAAACGGGTCCACACATTCAATCACTCAATCGTGCGCAGAAAATAATGATGAACATCTGGAATCCTCAAGCACCAAATTGGGCAGGAGCCTGGAATCCAAATGTTTTACCTGCTTTTGCATTTTATGATTGGGTAAGCTACTATTCTTATACTCCCGGAACAGGCAATTACGGAACAGGAAATAATTTTACTCACAGCTGGACTGATAATTTTGATTACTGGAATACTTCACGATGGGATAAAGCTTCTCACACATGGGATGGAAATGGTTGCGATTTTATTTATGAGAATGTTGTATTTCAAAATGGTAAACTGATTCTGTGTTTAACTGATAGCATCAATATAGGCTATACTGATGTTAAAGGACCGGTTTATCTATCTGCAAGAACACTTAATGAAAAAGTGTTGGTTTACTTTACCGAAGAGCTCGACCAAGCATCTGCAGAAAATATTTCAAATTATTTTATTCCTGGTGTAACAATTACAAATGCTCAATTACTTAGTGACAGAAAAACTGTTCAGCTGAGTGTTGATGGTTGGGACTTTGTTTCGCCAAAAACACTTTTAGTGTTGAATGTTAAAGATACTTTTCTTAACACTATGTCAGCACGAAATCTTACAATTATTCTAACAACTCAGTTCTCATTTCCGTTAAAGATTAATTGTGCTGGTCCGGCTGCACTTGATTATCTGCCCGATCAGGAATATACATTAAATTCTGATTATGGTTTTATGGATGGAAGCAGTTCTTCTTATAGTAACACATTACAGATTAACAATACTGATGAAGATGAAATTTACCGAAGCGAAAAATATGGTATGGTCACTTATAATGTTAGACTGCACAACGGAATTTATAATGTTAAACTGATGTTTGCTGAAAATTATTTTACTCAGGCAGGTAAAAGAATTTTTGATGTTTATGTTGAGGGAAACAGAGTACTTCAGGATTTTGATATATTCAATCTTGTTGGAAATAACACTGCTTATTTGAAGGAAGTGAATAATGTTTCTGTAAATGATGGTGAATTAAATATTCATTTTGCTGCTAAGATTGATAATCCAATGATTAATGGTATAGTGATTGAACTTGTATCACTTGGTGTAAATGATGAATATATGCCGGATGAACATTCATTTATTCTGAATCAAAATTATCCAAATCCATTCAACGGACAAACTCAAATCGAATTTATAGTTAATCAACCTGATTATTATAAACTTTCAGTTTATGATATTAAAGGTTCTCAGGTTGCAATCATTGATTTAGGTTATCTGGAGAGTGGTTATTATAAAAATACTTTTGATGTAAAAAAAAATTCAAATGACATTTTATCATCCGGGATTTATTTCTATGAATTAAGAAATTCAAGAATAAGTCAGTCCAAAAAATTCGTTCTTCTTAATTAATTTTTTTTACTTACTAACTTCTAAAATCAGGGTTGATTATGAAGCTCATTACATTTCTTTGTCTTTTAACAATTTCACTCACCACAACTGAAATTATATCACAAAAGAAAAATTCAGATATCGAAAAGAAAGTTAAAAACCTCCTTTCTCAAATGACACTTGAAGAAAAAGTTGGTCAGATGACACAGGTTACACTTCAGGTTGTTTCAAAGAAGCAGGGAACTAAAAATCAACATCATGAACTTGATGAAGCAAAGCTTGAGGAAGCAATTCTTAAGTATCATGTTGGTTCTATTCTTAATGTATATGATGTTGCCCACGAATCAGAATACTGGCACGAAGTTATAACAAAGATTCAAAACATCGCACAGAAGACACGATTAAAAATTCCGGTAATATACGGTATTGATGCTATTCACGGTGCTACTTACACAAAAGGTGCAACATTATTTCCTCAGGCACTTGCTGTTGCTTCAACCTGGAATAAAGACATTGCCAAAAGAATTGGAGAAATTACTTCCATCGAAACAAGAGCTTCCGGAATTCCCTGGAATTTTTATCCTGTAATGGATATCGGAAGACAACCTCTCTGGCCAAGATTATGGGAAACATTTGGCGAAGATGTTTTTCTTGCTTCTGAGCTTGGGGTGAATTACATCAAAGGTGCGCAAGGTGATGATATTTCAAGACAGGATAAACTCGCAACCTGTCTCAAACATTATGTTGGATACAGTTTCCCATTGAATGGATTAGACAGAACACCTGCTTGGATTTCAGAAAGAATGATGAGGGAATATTTTCTTCCATCTTTCGAAGCTGGTATTTTAGCTGGTTCACCAACAATTATGGTTAACTCTGCTGAAGTTGATGGTATTCCAGGACATGCTAATTATCATTTACTGACTGAAGTTCTTCGCGATGAATTAAAGTTCAAAGGATTTGTAGTTTCTGATTGGGAAGATATCAAGAGACTTTACACAAGAGACAGAGTTGCTTCATCACCTAAAGAAGCTGTTAGACTTGCTGTTATGGCTGGTGTTGATATGAGTATGGTTCCACAAGATTATAGTTTTTATGATTTACTCCTTGAATTAGTTAAGGAAGGTAAAGTTCCGATGAAGAGAATTGATGAAGCTGTTTCAAGAATTTTAAGTGTAAAATTTCAATTAGGTCTTTTTGAAAATCCTTTCCCAAACAAAGAGTTGTTAAAAAACATTGCAACGGAAGAACACAAGCAAGCTAACTTAAATGCAGCTCGTGAATCTATTATTCTTGCAAAGAATGATGATGATTTCCTTCCATTAAAAAAGGACAAAAAAGTTTTTGTAACTGGTCCAACTGCAAACATGCTTTCACCACTTAATGGCGGTTGGACAATTACCTGGCAGGGAAATGAAGAATCACTTTATCCACAGGAGAAAAACACAATACTTGAAGCAATCAAATCAAAAGTTGGTGAGAGCAATGTTAAATATATGGAAGGTTGTTCATTTGATGCTGATATAAATTCGAATGAAGCATATATGGAAGCAACAAACTCTGATGTAATTGTTTTGTGTTTGGGAGAACCTGCATATTGTGAGACACCGGGAAATATTTATGATCTTACTTTACCAAAAGCGCAACTTGATTATACTAAAAAGTTAATTGCTACTGGTAAACCCATTGTTTTAGTTATGGTTGAAGGACGGCCAAGAGTGATTACAGAAATTGCAAAAGATGTTAAATCAATACTACTTGCATTTCTTCCCGGTATGGAAGGTGGCAATGCTATTGCTGATATTATTTACGGAGATGAAAATCCAAGTGGAAAATTGCCTGTAACATATCCCAAATCTCCCAATGGTATTACTCTTTATGATTATAAACCTCTTGAATACTTTGATGAAAATAAATACAACCCGTTATTTCCTTTTGGTCACGGTTTAAGTTATACAAAATTTAAATACAGCAATCTGAAGTTAAGTTCAGATAAAATTAAAATGAATGAAAAACTTGTTGTTTCGGTTGATGTTGAGAATGTTGGTAAAATAAAAGGGAAAGAAGTTGTCCAGCTTTATTTGACTGATTTATATGGTTCTGTAAGCCGACCAAACAAGCAGTTGAAAGGTTTTGAAAAAATTGAATTAAATCCCGGTGAACAAAAGACAGTTACATTCACAATTGATAAGTCACATCTTTCTTTCATCGGAATTGAAAATAAAAGAATTGCTGAACCCGGAGAATTTGTAATAACAATAGGAGATTTGAAGAAGAATTTTTTCGTTGAATAAAAGCTGAAAGTATTTTTTATGCAAATAATTAATTTCATAAAAAGAAATTTAATGTTCTGTTCTTTGACGCTTGCAACCTTAGCTTTGTCTTCTGCTGAAATTTACTCTCAGGGATTTCTGAAAGTTGATAATAAAAGAATTGTAAACGGAAACGGACAGGAAATATATCTTAAAGGAATTGGGCTCGGCGGATGGCTTCTTCAGGAAGGTTATATGCTTCATACTTCCGGGTTTGCTAATGCTCAGTGGCAAATAAGAGAACGAATCGTTGATTTAATTGGTGAAGCTAACACTGAATTATTTTATGAAGCGTATAGAAATAATTATGTAAGAAAAATTGATATTGATTCGATTAAAAGCTGGGGATTCAATTCAATCAGACTTCCTTTTCATTATAATCTTTTTGCAGTCAATTCAAATCCACCAGTATTTCTGAATAAAGGATTTGAAATTCTTGACTCACTTCTTGCATGGTGCGAAGCAAATCAAATTTATCTTATTCTTGATATGCACGCTGCACCTGGCGGACAGAGTGACGAAAATATCAGTGATTACAACCCGGCATTTCCCTCTCTTTGGGAGAGTGAGCAAAATAAAACTTTAACAGTTCAGATATGGAGAAAAATTGCTGAACGCTACAAGGATAAACAGTGGATTGGTGGTTATGATCTTCTTAACGAACCTAAGTGGAATCTTCCGCCAAATAACCAACCATTACGGGATCTCTATATCAGAATCACCGACACAATCAGAGCAGTTGATACTAATCATATTATCTTTATTGAAGGCAACTGGTTCGCAACAGATTTTAACGGACTTACTCCTCCCTGGGATGATAATATGGTTTACAGTTTCCACAAATACTGGAATGCAAACAATCAGGGAAGTATTCAATATTTAATTGATTTAAGAAATAATACAAACAGACCTCTGTGGTTAGGTGAAACAGGGGAGAATTCTAATAAATGGTTCACAGATTGTGTTGAATTGATGAAGACCAACAATATCGGATGGGCCTGGTGGCCTCATAAAAAAATTCAATCAATCGCCGGACCTCTTTCTGCTATTCTTTCTCCCCTGTATCAAACTTTGCTTAACTACTGGAGCGGGCAAGGTCCGCGTCCTTCAGCATCTTTTGCCTTTAATGCTCTGATGACCCAGGCGAATAATTTAAAACTTGAAATGTGTGAATATCATAAAGATGTGATTGATGCTTTGATGCGTCAACCTTTCAATACCCAGAATAAACCTTTCGCAACAAATGAAATTCCCGGTACTGTTTATGCAACTGATTATGATATGGGTAAATGGAATACAGCTTATTATGATCTTGATTATCAGAATGTTAGTGGTGGAAACTGGAATAATGGTTCTCAATACAGAAATGATGGTGTGGATATTGAATCCTGTATTGATTTCGGTTCGAATGGCTATAATGTTGGTTGGATTGAAAATGGTGAATGGTTAAAATACACCGTTAATGTTGCCCAAAGTGGGATCTATAATCTTAAAGTTAATGTTTCATCACCAAATTCAAATGGACAAATACTTTTACGTTTGAATGGACAGGTTTTAGGTTCATTTGTGAATGTTCCGAATACTGGCGGATGGCAAAACTGGCAGCTTGTTCAACTCAACAATATTTATATTCCTTCCGGGACACATCAATTGGAAGTAAGATTTTATAATGGTGGATTTAATTTTAGTCACATCGAGTTTGAACTAATCTCAACTGGTGTTGAAGAAATGATTCACCCACTCGAATATGAACTGCAACAGAATTTTCCGAACCCATTTAATCCGGTTACAAAAATCAGATGGCAAACTCCGGTTGGCAGTCATCAAACTTTAAAAGTTTATGATGTTCTTGGAAAGGAAGTAGTCATATTAGTCGATGAATACAGAGAGGCAGGCAGATATGAAATCGATTTCGATGCTACAACATATAATTTACAAAGTGGAATTTATTTCTATAAATTAAAGGCAGGTAATTTTATTCAAACCAGGAAAATGATTTTATTAAAATGAAAAACCCAACTGGCTCTTTAATAATTCTGTTACTTTCGGTAACAATTATTCTTCCGCAAAATAATCAAACTGAAAATACTAAAGTTGATTTTACATCTTCCAACCTTCCTATTGTTGTAATTAATACAAACGGACAAATCATTCCGGATGATTATAAAATTACAGCAGACATGGGTATAATTTATTACGGCGAAGGCGTAAGAAATTACATTACAGATCCGTTCAATCATTACAATGGAAAGATTGGGATTGAACTACGAGGTTCATCTTCCCAACAATTCCCTAAAAAGCAATATGGAGTTGAAACAAGAGACTCAGTCGGAAATGATTTTTCTTTTCCTTTACTTGGACTTCCATCCGAAACAGATTGGGTTTTCTTTGCACCGTACAATGATAAAACCTTAATTCGCGATGCACTCTCATATAAACTTGCAAGAGATATGAATCGGTATGCAAGTCGTTCTAAATTTTTTGAACTGGTTTTGAACGGCGAGTATATGGGTGTTTATGTTCTGTTTGAAAAAATTAAAAGAGACGCCAACAGAGTAAATATTAAAAAACTTAATCCGGCTGACACAACCGGTGATGCTGTAACTGGCGGTTACATTCTGAAAATTGATAAACTTGACGGTGAAGGAAATGATGGTTGGTATTCTAAATTCTTACCATTTCCACAATCAAATAAACAGATATTCTGGCAGTATCACTATCCGAAACCGGAAGACATAGTCCCTTTGCAAAAAAATTATATAAAGAGCTTTATACTTGCGTTTGAATCGGCAATGCACGGACCATATTTTGCTGATACCGTTGTTGGTTATAATAAATATATTGATGCAACTTCTTTCGCTGATTTTATTCTTTTGAATGAACTTGTAAAAAACATTGACTCTTACCGATTGAGTACATTTTTCTACAAAGACAGAGATAGCCGAAATCCAAAAATGTTTGCCGGACCAGTTTGGGATTTTAATCTTGCTTTCGGTAATGCTGATTATTATGAAGCTTATCTTACCAATGGTTGGGTTCTTGAATATGTCTCTGACTTCAGCAACATGCCGGATTGGGAAAACTTTTATATTCCTTTCTGGTGGAAAAAACTTTTTGATGAAAGTAAGTTCAGAAATATTATTTATAACCGCTGGCAACAACTCCGAAGCACAGTTTGGACAAATCAGAATATTATGAATATGATTGATTCGTTAGTTGTACATCTCGAAGAATCCCGAATAAGGAATTTTCAAAAATGGCCAGTAATTGGCGTTTGGATTTGGCCAAATTATTTTGTTGGGCAAACCTATCAGGAAGAAATTGATTATTTGAAAAATTGGTTAACCGGAAGACTAAACTGGTTAGACCAGAATATGGTTGGTGGTCCTTCTTCTGTAGAATATGAATATCAGCCAAATGAATTTTATCTTTATCAAAACTATCCAAACCCTTTCAATCCTGTTACTAAGATTAGTTGGCGGTCGCCAGTAAGCAGTTGGCAATCATTAAGAGTTTATGATCTACTTGGCAATGAAGTAAAAACACTTTTTATCGGATACAAACCTGCAGGAATTCATGAAGTTGAATTTGATGCAAGTAACCTCTCTTCAGGGATTTATTTTTATAAACTTCAGACTGGTAATTTTTCTTCTGTGAAGAAAATGATTCTTCTCAGATAATTTTTAATTTTGATTAAAGAATTTAAGTTCATTCAGCGGAGCATTTATGGGAGGCAGTTTAAGTGTTCTCGATTCTCTGATTATTCTTATCTACATTCTTATAGTCTTATCAATCGGATTTTACTTCAGAAAAAGAAGTAAAAACTCTGAAGAATATTTTCTGGCAGGAAGAAAAGTTGGATGGATTGCTATCGGCGCTTCCTTATTTGCTACGAATATTTCCAGCGAACATTTTCTCGGACTTGCCGGAACAGGCTCCAAATCAGGTTTAGCTGTAGGACATTTTGAATGGCTTGCTTGTTTAATCTTATTACTTCTTGGGTGGGTATTCACTCCGTTCTATATTAAATCCGGAGTATTTACAATGCCTGAGTTTCTTGAGAAGAGATATAACTCTGCTTCAAGATATTATCTTAGCGTTGTTTCAATTCTTAGTTATATTCTTACAAAGATTTCAATTTCTCTTTATGCTGGTGGAATTTTACTTAATGCTGTTGTTGGTTGGGATATGGTAACTTCCGCAGTTGTTATAGTAATCATAACAGGAATTTATACTTTACTCGGAGGACTTTCAGCAGTAATCTACACTGATCTGGTTCAGATGTTCATTCTTATTATCGGCTCAATTATTCTAACCTTAATTGGATTAAGCGAAGCTGGTGGCTGGGCAAATCTTGTTGCAAATACTCCTGCAGATTTCTGGAATATGTTTAAACCATTAACTCATCCTGATTTTCCCTGGACAGGAATAATATTCGGTGCTCCAATTTTGGGAATTTGGTATTGGTGTACCGATCAATATATCGTTCAGAGAGTTTTAAGTGCTAAAAATTTAACTAATGCACAAAGCGGAACAATTTTCGCTGGCTACTTAAAAATATTGCCTGTTTTCATTCTGGTTCTTCCGGGCATTATTGCTTTCAATATTTCCGGTGGAACTATTAGTGGAGATAAAGCTTATCCCTGGCTTGTAACTCATTTGCTTCCTTCGGGAATTAAAGGAATTGTTGTTGCAGGATTACTTGCAGCTTTAATGTCTTCGCTTAGCGCAATGTTCAATTCAACATCAACACTTCTTACTATTGATGTTTTTAAAAAACTTAAACCTAATGCAGATGAAAAAATGCTCGTTCGGTTTGGAAGAATTTCCACCGGAATAATGATAACTCTTGGCTTACTGTGGATTCCATTTATTGGATTACTAAGCGACGACAGAATGTATGTTTATTTGCAAAGTGTGCAAGCTTATGTTTCACCACCAATTGCTGCAGTATTTTTATTCGGATTATTTTCGTCTCGTGTTAATGGGAAAGGGGCAATTAGTGCTTTACTTACAGGTTTATTCCTTGGAGTGTTCAGGTTAATAATTGAAGTCAACAATAAAATCGAACCACTCTCAAATGAATTTCTGAAATATCTTGCTTCAATAAACTTTCTTCACTATGCAATTTTTCTTTTCATCGTTTCATCGCTTGTTCTTTTAACAATAAGCTCAATTACAGAAAGACCATCCGGAGAAATTAACTCATTATTATTCAATAAGAAGCTCATCTATGAAAAGAATAAATGGCTGTTAGTAAATATTGCTGCTTCCATTTTACTGGTTTTATTACTTCTTCTGCTTTGGTGGATATTCAGGTAAAATAAAAATACTCAGCCAACTTTATTTAGCTGGCTGAGTGAAAATCTAATTCATAAATACTTTGTCTCGTCGGCAAAAAGAGATTTGATGAATTCAAATTCTTCATCGTTCAAAGGCATGTTTTGTCCGTATAAGTTAGCTTTAACCTGTGCAAGATTTCTGAATCCGGGAATTACTGCACCGACTTGTTTATAATGCAGAAGATATTGCAGTGCAACACGGGCAAGCTGTTCAGTTGTTCCACCAAATTTTTGTTTTAACTTTTCAATCTTAGGCTCAACTTTAGCAAGATATTCCGGTTTGAATCTTTCAGCATTTGCTCTGTGATCACCGGGCTCAAATTGCGGTGGATTGCTTGCACTATATTTTCCCAAGAGAATTCCCTGAGCAAGTGGACCAAATGCAATGAATGAAATCTGATATTCATCCAGAAGTTTTCTCGTTGGTGAACCATCTTTAAGAAATCTGTCATCAAGAGCACTTGCAAAACTTTGAATAACATCCGGTTTAACTTTTGGAATCAGTTTAACAAAGTCTTCGTGTTTGTACGCAGATTGACCAATCAACCGGATTTTGCCTTCTTCTCTTAATCTGTACATTACCTCAATTGCATCATCAAGATATTCATCGTTCTCACCAAAATTTCCGTGATGGAAATAATAGATATCAATGTATTCGCGTTTCAGATTAATCAAGGACTGTTCACACTGATGGCGAATATGTGCAGGTTCATAAGCGTGTGCAGCCGTTCCTTTGAACCAGCCGACTTTTGTAGCAATTATAAAATTATTTGTTCTGTTACCTAAAATTCTTGCAAGCATTCTTTCGGCTCTGCCATTTCCGTAAACATCTGCATTATCAAAATGATTAACACCGTTATCAATAGCATAATTAATTGCTTCTGAAATTTCTTTCTCATCAACATTTGCCCAACCGTTTGGGACTCCATCAACCCAGTTAAGTCCGCCCATTGTCCAACATCCTAAACTGATTTCTGAAACTTCAACATTTGTTTTTCCAAGTTTTCTGTACTTCATTTTAACTCTCCTGATTTTTTTGAATTTACTTTACAAAATTAGGAATTATTTTAACTATAAAGTTTGATTAACTGATGATTGGAAATAATTAAGATCAATACTTGCTCAAGTTTATTCTGTTTACTTTCCTGTAAAAGCCAAAAGTTTTATAAGTATAATTTTTCTGTTCCTGTCTTGTAAATACTTATTTCAAGTTTTATTTTTTAGAAAACAAATCATCAGGTAAATCAAATGGCAAAATTCAATCTACTTATTAATAACAAAAATTATTCGATTGAAGTTGAACCGGACACACCACTTTTGTGGGTGCTTCGCGATAAACTTGGTTTAACAGGAACAAAGTACAGTTGCGGTGAAGGAATTTGTGGTGCTTGCACCGTTCATATTAATGGAAATGCTGAGAGGTCGTGTATAGTTTCAGTTAAAGATGCTGAAGGTTCTTCCATTACAACAATTGAAGGTCTTGCAGAAAATCCTGAGCATCCGATTTTCAAAACCTGGATTGAACTTGAAGTTTCGCAATGTGGTTATTGTCAACCCGGACAAATTATGACTCTCGCTGCGATGTTGAACAAAAATTCATCTAAGCAGGAAATTGAAAGAGAAATGTCAACTGTTCTTTGCAGATGCGGAACTTATCATCGAATTCGTAAAGCGGTTGATAAACTTGTGGAGGAGAAGTAAAATGAAAAAGAAACAAACCAGAAGAGAGTTTATAAAAGTTGTTTCGGTGAGTGGAGGAGGATTAATTCTCGCAACATATATTCCTTTTAATAATTTGTTTGCTAAAACCGGCGATGATCCCAAAATATTTTCACCAAGTGTTTATTTGAAAATTGATTCAAACGGAGTTGTTACTGTAATTGTTCATCGCTCTGAAATGGGACAAGGAGTAAAGACAGCGCTTCCGATGCTAATTGCTGAAGAGCTTGAAGTTGACTGGGAAAAAATTGTAATAGAACAAGCTGATGCTGATTCAAAATATGGAAGTCAATCTACTGGTGGCAGTACAAGTGTAAGAAGAAACTGGGAACCACTTCGAGTTGCAGGAGCTACTGCCAGAGAAATGCTTATTCTTGCGGCAGCAAACAAATGGAATGTTGATAAATCAGATTGCTTTGCAGAGAATGGATTTGTTATCAATAAAAAGTCAAATCAGAAATTTTCTTATGGCGAATTAGTTGAAGATGCTTCGAAACTTCCTGTGCCAGAAAATGTAAAACTTAAAGATCCAAAAGACTTTAAACTGATTGGCAAACGCATTCATCGTGTTGATACACCCGATAAAATTTATGGTAGAGCAAAATTCGGAATTGATATTGTGATTCCCGGAATGAGTTACGCAGCACTAAGTCGTTGTCCTTCTTTTGGTGGAAGAGTAAAATCATTCAATACTGAAATAGCCAAAAAAATGTCCGGTGTTATTGATGTGGTTCAGATTTCAAATGGTGTCGCAGTAATTGCTGATTCAACCTGGAATGCATTCAATGGAAGAGATGCTCTTGAGATTGAATGGGATTATGGACCTTATGCGAATGTCAGCACAGAAGATATTCGAAATGAAATGTTAAAACATATTAAAGAGGAAGGTTCTGAGTTTGAAAATCGTGGAAACATTCATCAGTCAATTCCCAACGAAAAATTTATTGAAGCAATTTATGAAGTTCCTTTTATGGCTCACGCACCAATGGAACCAATGAATTGTGTTGCCAGATATGAAAACGGAAAGATTGAACTTTGGGCTCCAACTCAAAATCCACAAAATGTCAAAAGCGAAGTTGCAAAAGCTCTTGGTTTAAATGAAAATGATGTAACTGTTCATGTAACTTTAATGGGCGGAGGTTTTGGAAGAAGACTCGTTAGCGATTTTGCAGTTGAGGCAGCAGAAATTTCCAAAGCTTGTGGCAGAGCAGTTAAGTTAACCTGGACACGAAAAGAAGATATGAAGTTTGGTTATTATCGTCCACCAAGTATGCATGTTCTCAAAGGTTCTGTTAGCGCTGATGGAAAACCCTTAAAGTTTTATCATCACGTAATTGCACCTTCAATCAGACAAATGAGATTTGATAAAAATCTGACTGCAGAAAAATCTGAAATAAAAGAAGGTACAGTTGATTTGGAATATCAGATTCCAAATCTGAAAATAACCGGAACACTTATTCCTACTCATGTTCCTATCTCCTGGTGGCGTGCAGTTTATAATTCACAAAATCCTTTTGCAGTTGAATCATTCATTGATGAACTTGCTTATGCTGCCGGCAAAGACCCTTATGAATTTCGTAAGCAGATGTTACCACAGGATTCAAGATTATTAAATGTAATGAATATCGCAGTTGAAAAATCTGGTTGGAAAAACCGAACTCCAAAAGGAAAAGGGAGAGGACTTGCAATATCTTATGGCTATGAAAGTTATTGTGCTCAGGTTGCAGAAGTCTCCGTAGTAAATAACAAATTAAAAGTTGAAAAATTCACTGCGGTTATTGATTGCGGAGTGGTAGTAAATCCTGATATTGTTGAAGCTCAAATGGAAGGTGCAATTGCATTTGCATTATCGGCAGCAATGAAAGGTGAAATCACAATTAAAAATGGTGGAGTTGAACAAAATAATTTCGATGATTTTGAAATTTTAACTTATGATGAAATGCCAATCGTTGATGTTCACATTGTTCAGAATAATTTTAAAGTTGGTGGAGTTGGTGAAGTTGGAATTGCAGCTTGCGCACCAGCATTATGCAATGCAATTTTTGCTGCAACAGGGAAGAGAATAAGAAGATTACCAGTTAAAATTTAGTAATAACATGATTCACACTTTCCGAACAGAAAGGACATACGGGTGAGGCAAGCCTCACCCCTACTGGTCTTATCAGATTAAATATGCAACACAAAATTTTTCCGTTCCTTAATGTTTACTTACCGCTTACAATAATTTAATTCCCATCACTGCTTTTAAAAAATATTTTCACAACGAGAATTTAATTAAACTTTGAAGGAGGTAAATATGGTTCGTTTATTATTAACTCTCGTTGTGGTTGTTAATATGATGTCTTTTGCACAAAGTTCATCTTTATCAGCCGGAAAAATCGTCAGCGGTATTGTGCTCGATTCAGCAACTGCATCAGCGCTTCCGTTTGCAAATATTACTTTGCACTCAAAATCTGACTCAGCATTTGTAACAGGTGCTTCCACAGATGTTGAAGGTGAATTTGAATTGAATAATGTTACAGAAGGCGAGTATTACTTAAAAATCAGTTTTGTTGGATACAACACTAAATTCATTCCGAATCTGAAAATCAATAAGAGTAGTCAGAAAATTGATTTGGGTAAAATTACCTTATCAAAAGTAACCTATGAATTAGATGCTGCTGAAGTAGTCGGCGAAAAAGTTAGTGAGGAACTTCATCTTGATAAAAAGGTAATCAATGTTTCTCAGAATTTAAATGCACAGGGTGGAAGTGCACTCGATGTTTTACAGAATCAGCCATCAGTTCGCGTTGATCCTGATGGAACAGTTTATCTTAGAGGAAGTTCAAACTTTACAGTATATGTGAATGGTAAACCTTATCCATTGCAGGGCTCTGATGCACTTAAGCAAATCTCTGCAAACACAATTGAAAATATTGAGCTGATTACTAATCCCTCTTCAAAGTATGATGCTGAAGGTTCTGCTGGTATAATCAACATTAACTTAAAAGCACAAAAAGATTACTCACTAAGTGGAATATTAAATCTGAATAGTGGAACGGGAGATAAATACAATGCAGATGGAACGATAAACTATAATCATAATGGTTTAAGTCTTAATGGTGGATTGGACTATAGAAATAATTTATTTCTTAACAATCAGGAAATTCAGCGTGTTAGTAATCTTGGAAGTTTCACTCAACTAAACCAGACGAATGTATCTGTCAGGAATAAAAGAGAACAATACGCTTTCAGAAGCGGATTGGACTATACTTTTAATCCACAGAGTTCACTTGGATTAACATTAGGAGTTGGAGTAGTTGATATTGAAGGTGGTTTAAGTACAAATGTTTTGAAACAGCAGTCAGGTTTATCGAATTATTCATATGTGAAGAATAAAATGGAAATTCCGGTTAAGTATGTGAACACTTCATTGAATTATCAGTACAAGTTTGAGCCGGATGTTAATGATATCTATTTCGAAGCAACTTATAATTATGTGGATGTTCCTAATGATCAGGTAACCGAAGAATATTCTTCGAACGAAAATTTTAATTCAATAACTGATTTGATAAGTAAAGTATCATATTCAAATGGCTCTAAAAGAAATGAAGGAAGAGCAAAACTAAATTACAAACACAAATTGTCTGAAGGAACAACAATTGAAACAGGTGTTCAGACTAATTATTCTTTCAGAAACTTAAGTGCAGTTAATAAAATCTTTGATAAAAATCTGAATGATTATGTTGTTGATTATAATCTTACAAATGAATTTGACTTAAGAAATAATGTGTATGCCGGATTTGTTTCTTTTACTTCTCAGATTGCTGAGTTCAGCTATATGATTGGTTTGCGTGGTGAATATATGGACAGACTTCTTGATCAGAAGACATTATCTCAATCATATACTTTTGAGAAAATGGATTTCTTCCCATCAGTTAATGTTTCAAGAAAGATTGATGATCATCAGCTTCAATTGAGTTACAGCAGAAGAATCAACAGACCAAATGAAAATATTTTGAATCCTTTTCCATTTTTCTCGGATCCGAACATTTCGGTTTCCGGAAATCCAAAGCTGAAACCTGAATACATTGATGCTTTCGAATTTAATTATCAGAAAATGTTTGGTGGAGTATTCTTCTCTGCACAAACTTATTACAGAAAGTCCAAAGACTCTTTTACTCAAACTTTCTCAACTGATTCAACAGGAAAGCTGAACATAATTTTTAACAACTATGGAAACTCTGATGTCTATGGTGCTGAACTTTCTTCCAGCTTTTCTGTGGCAGATATTTTCAGATTTGATCCTTCGGTGAATTTATTTCAAACTCACTTAGATGGTCTTGCTGATGGAAAAGCCATTGTTAAAGATTTCTTCAATTGGTCTGCGAGATTAAATGCTACTGTTACAATTACGCCTGACACAAGATTTATGTTATCAGGAAATTATATGAAGTTTGTTGATGCACAATCAGAGTCGGATCCTTTTATGCAAATAAGTGCTTCGCTTCGTCAGGAATTTTTTAACAAAGCAATGTCATTAACATTACAGGCGAGAAATTTATTCAAAGCATCTGATATGAAATTCACAACAACTGGTTCAAACTTTAGTGGAAAAGCATTCATAAGACCAGAAGCTCCGGTATTTTCACTCATATTCTCTTATAACTTTAATAATTTTAAGAGAACACAAAGACCAAATGAAAATATTGATATCCCAACAGGATTGTAATTAAAAATTGAAACGAAGTTAGTGTGATAATTATAAATGTCAGTCTGAGTTTATCGAAGACTGACATTTTTTATTAAACTTCAACACTCCGTAATAACTTTTCCTTAATTGTTCTTACTTTAAAAACCATTTCCTGATAGTGATAAAAATCTTTTTCAATCGAGTTAAAAATTTTAAGAGCTTTTTCGTTCTGATTAGATTTCAGATAAAACATAGCATGATAAAGAAGGGAAGATGGATCAGACTTTACAACTTCAAAATGATTTTCCAGTAATTTTATCGCTTCATTTGTTTTACTTAAACTGTCCAATGTAAGAGCATATTGTTTCAGTACATCACTATTACTGCTGAACTTTTGATAAAGTTCTTTCAGAAAATCCAGAGCAAATGATTTGTTATTATGTTTAGAAAGAATAAAAGTTATTAATGAAATGTTCAGATTAGAAATTGAATCAATGTACGAACGAACATCATAAATATTTATTACAGAACCTGATTCGATAATCTTAATCAACTCAACGAACTTGCTTTCCTCCTGTTTGTAAAGTTCCTCAAACATTTTTTGTTTAAGAATCGAATCATTAATCTGATATGAAAGTTGTAATCCATAAAAAAGAATTTCCTGCAACGACACATTAACCTGCTGAAGATTGTTTATAGAACTTCTTTCTGAATTCTTTGCAGATTCGATTGACTTCTTCAGTTCATCTATAGCTTCTTTTAATTTACTCTTACGAAGATAGATTTTGGAAAGAAGTAAATGATAAAATGGTTGTGAGTGGTTTAATTTAATTGCTGATGAAATAAATTTTTCTGCTTCATCAACCTTAAATTTATTTAATGAAATCTGTGCTAAATAAGAATATGATTCGGCTTTGAATTGTTTGTTTAACTTATCTGATTTGACAAGCTGAAGAAAATTATTTTCTGCCTCTGAAAAATTCTCAAGCACAAAATTCGATTGACCAATCTGAAATAAAACATAATCATTCGGATGAGTTATGAAGTCTTTCTCGAGCAGCTTCAGATTTCTCAAAGCTTTTTGTTTCTTACCATCTTTCGAAATATCATAACCAATATGATGAATAACTAAATCAGAATTAATGAATTTATAATTTAATCTTTCAAGTGATGGTGTAATTTGTTCGTGAACTTTTCCTGTAAATTTCGCTTCGGAATTATTCCTGAAAAATCTTACATACTTTATCGAGTTGCTTCTCTGAATCTCAGAATCATAACTGACTATTGTGCAGTAATAACCAACATTATCATTGGTTTCAGTAAGAGATTTTATTTTTACAGCAGACTTTTTATCAAGTCTCTCATCTGCATCAAGATAAAGAATCCATTTCCCGGTACAATTACTAAGTGAAAAATTTCTTGCTGCAGAAAAATCATCATTCCAATCAAAGTGAAAAATATTTGCGTCAAAACTTTTTGCAATATCTAAAGTGTTATCTGTTGAACCAGTGTCAACTATAACTATTTCATCAACAACATCTTTAACTGAGTTGAGACAATCATACAAATGCTTGCCTTCATTTTTAACAATCATTGAAAGACTTATACCAGAACTCATTGAGTTACTCCCAGAGTTGGTTTTTCTGCTTCAACTCCGAACATTGAATTCAGTTCATTCAAAGCAGCAAGTGCATTTGGGTTATCCGGATTATTTTTCACTGCCCACTCGAACATTACTTTAGCAGCTTCGGGTTGATTATTAGCAAACAATACTTTACCCAATCCCAGGCAAGCATTCGATGAATTTGGTGAAAGCTGAAGTTCTTGTTCAAAATAATATTGAGCTTTTTCAATATTATTATTTGTAAGGAAAAGATTACCAGCAAGGTCAAGCAAATCAACTTTACTAATTACACTTGCATCTCCTTCCTGATAGTGTTCTATTGCTTTTTCAATTTCTATTTGAGCTAATTCAATTTCATTATCTGCCAGATGCACACGGACCCTTCTAAAGTGTTGTTGGAAAAGGTTTTTGTCAATCGGATAGAAAATCTGATGCGGTTTTATTTGCTTATTCTTTAACCAAATTTCATCCGGTGTTGCACCCCATTTATCCACAAATATTTTTTGATTTTTCATCAATCTATCCTGATAAGCTTTTTCACCATTTGCTTTAAATGATTTTGAACCAAAGTGATGAATAAAAACATCCTTAGCAATTACAGTTTTGTATCCTGCAAGTTGAGCGCGCAAGCAAAAATCATCATCTTCATAATTACCGGGCGAAAATCTTTCATCAAGTCCACCGATTTTCTCAATAACCTCTCGTTTGATTAAAGTACAAAGGAAAGCAACTCGCGGAAAGTGAAGTACCTGACCTTTATTTTTCTCTCTTACCTGAGCAGCATACTGATGCATCTCTTCAATTGAATTGTACTTTGCATTCTCATCTTTTTGCAAGCCACTCACTTCGTTACTTATTGGACCAACAATGCCGATTTTATTATCTGATTCTGCAACTTCAATTAATCTATCTATTAAATAATTTGTAATAATTGTATCATTATTCAAAATTAAAATATATTCACCCAAAGCTTCTTTAATACCCTGATTAACTGCACAAGGAAATCCAAGATTTACTTTATTTTGATAGTATCTGACGAAATCATAATTCCTTGAGAATGTTGGTTTTGTTTCATCGGTTGAAGCATTATCGATTAAAACTACTTCATAACTGATGTTGACTTTTTCTTTTATACTTTCAACACATTTTTTTGTGTAATCAGACTGATTGTATGCTACAATAATAAAACTAACTTTAGGTGGTGCAGACTGATTTAATGCATACTTGCTTTTTAATGAATGTTTTGTATGGTTAAAAATAAATCGGAGTCTTTTTCTCATTAGTTCACTCGAATACTGAGATGCAATCAATTTCTTTCCTTTATCCGAGAACCCATTCCACATTTTTTCATCTTGATAAAGTTCAATTACTTTTTCCGCAAAGGATTTGGGTTCATCGCATATATAAGCATGAATTCCATTTTCGATTCCCATTCCCTCTGCGCCTATTGATGTAGTTACAATCGGAATTCCACTTGACAGAGCTTCGCCAACTTTACCTTTGTTTCCTGCACCATATCGTAAAGGAACAACTTCGACGCGGCACTTATCAATATATTCTTTTACATCAGCGACCCAACCTGTTATTATAATATCTTCTGATTCAAGAGCTTTCACTTTTTCAGTTGGATTATTTCCAACAATATAAAATTTAACTTCGAGTAATCTGGATTTTATAGTTGGAAAAATTTCTTTGGTAAAGAATAAAACCGCATCTTCATTTGGTTTATGATTGAAGTTTCCTACAAATATTAAATCCTTCCGATTTTGAAATGAAGGTGTATTTTCCCTTGGATCGTGAACATCAGTTAAAATAAAAATTGGTTTGTCTTTTATGAATTTCCTTAATTCACTTCTATCGGCTTCGGTTACAGTGGTAATTACATCAGCTTTTGAATAAACAGCTAATTCACGTTTCTTGTTTTCCTTTGCTTTAATTTTTAATGAGTTATCTTTTGACAACTCAGCTTCGCGTTCTTCACGCAAATAGTGAATATCCATAGTGTCAATTAATATTGGTACAGAAGGTATTTGTAGTTTAATTAAATCAATAAAATATTCTGCAATATGCCAGAACGCGATATAAACAAAATCAAATGCACGATCCTTCAGTTCAAGAGAATTAATAAGAGTTTCTATATATTCTTTTGCCTGTTCACTGTATCTGAAATTATACCAGTATTCATAATTGAACCATATAAATTCAACACCTTGCATTTTAAAGTCTGTCAAATATTTTATACCAGCCTCATCAGCATATTGTTTTCCCATCAGGTGAACATAAGTTACTTTATAACCTAAGTTCAACATTTGTTTGAGAGTATGATAATGTCTCAATGCGCCTGCAGCTCTATCTGGTAATGGAGGAATGTCATCAATAATGAGTATTCTCTTTCCTTTGTTTCTATCAGAAAATTTATAACGAAGCTTTGGATCATTTGGAAACTGAAACTTCAGTACATCTTTCCATTTATCAATAAATTTCGGTGCATTGAGAACCTGATATCTTTTGAAGCCAGAGTTTAAATCAGTACCTGCAGTTACTCCTTCGTGATGAACTACTTTTGAAAAAGGATTAAAGTAAACTTTATAACCAAATTTTCTTACACTGAAACATAAATCGGTATCCTCATAATATGCCGGTGAATATCTTTCATCAAACTTTCCGATTAGTTCGAATAAATCTTTTCTTATCATCAAGGATGCACCTGAACAGTAATCAACTTCTCTGCAGTACGTAAACCTCGAATCCCCTGGTGATGCACCTCTACCGTAATTCCAACCGGAAGCATCATTAAATATTACACCTCCGGCTTCCTGAAGTTTATCATCAGGATAAATGAGCATTGAACCTGCTGCACCAGCATCTTTAAAATATTTAAAAGTGTTAAATAAATTAGTCAACCAACCGGCTTGTGGTTCAGTATCATTATTAAGAAAAACAATATATTCACCCTGAGCGAATTGACTTGCGTAATTATTCCCACCAACGAAACCAAGATTTTTTTTGGCTCTTATATATTTAATTGGTTCTCCATAGGCAAGCAAATAGTCCGGTGTTTCATCAACTGATGCATTGTCTAATACAATTACTTCGAAGTTTGGATATTTTGTGTTTGTAAATAATGCCTTAAGGCATTTAAGTGTGAACTCAATTTTATTATAACAGAGAATGATTATTGAAATTAAAGGAAAACGTTTGTCTTTTTCATCATATTTATGAAATAATTGTGAGTATCTAAAATTTTTAGTTGTTTCAAATTTTTTTAGTCGTAATGAAATTGACTTAAGAATATGATCATTACTTGGGTTGTGATAATACAATTGATTTAAAAGTAGAACAGAATCAAGGTGTCTGTTTGTTCGCCAGTAGATTTCAGCAAGATAAATTAATATGTTTAAATGGTTACTGCTTTGGTGGAGAATTTCGGAAAATAAGTTTTCAGCATTTACGAAATCATTTTGGAAAAAATACTCTCGGGCCAAATAGAATTTCAAAAAGTTTTTTTCTTCTTGATTAAGTTCTTTGCTTTCAATAAAATCTTTTATAAAATCTATGACGTTAGAGTCCTCATCAGAATTATAAAATTCCTGAAGAGATTTTAGAAATTCTGTCCTGTTGAGCATTTGCTAATCTCCTTTTTCTGCTACAAAAAATATTTGTTCTCCACCGAGATAGCCGTATTCTTTTGAATAGGTAGTAAGAGCATATGCATCCTTAAATCCGGCATTTTTAAGTTCATCTAACAATTCCCAACCAAAGTGATAATAGCATAAACAGCTTTGAGAATCATTTACCGGATCGCCGTGATATTCAGGTGGAAGTAAATGTGTTATAATTCCATTTTCATCAATCTTTGCCCGGACGATATTAGATTTTGAATTTTTGTTAAATGGTACAGTAAATAAAAATTTACCGTTCGGTCTTAAAACTCTGAAACTTTCTTTTAATGCCTGCTTATAATCGGGAATGTGTTCGAGAACTTCCAGAGAAATCAAATAATCGAATTTCTTATCTTCGAAAGTCAGCTTAGTGAAATTTTCATTTCTGATTCCGGAATCATCAACTGAACCTAAAGGAATAGCTTCCCCTAAAAATTCACTACCTATTATATCAGGATTTATTTTCTTTAATGTCTGGTAAAAGCCAGTCATTTGTTCAGTTATATAAACTGAAGCATCAGCAAAATCATTAAATATGGTTTTGATAGTATGATAAGTCAATCTTAATCTATTATTTAATTCGCAATTAGGACACACCAGTCTTTCTCTCCAGTTAGGTACAAGTTTACCATCTAGTTGATAAGCATAATTAAAATCAACTTTAAAGGGCACAACATCTTCGCAAACAAAACAATAACCTGTATAAGAGAAGTCAGAAGGATTATTGGGTAATAGTTCTAACTCAAATTTTTTCCTTTCCTGATACTCAGTACTCATTTTTCGCTCATACTCTAGCGATTCAGCAAAAGAAGATATTTTGTTAAGTTGAAGTTCCGGCCGGAGCAACTTAGTTAACTGGTCATTAACAAAAGAATTATCGAGTTTGTTGTTTTCGACAAGAAAGCTAAGGTTACTTAACGCAATTTCATCTTTTGGATTTGTTTGAAGTACCGTGATTATATTATCAAATGCTTGAAGGTAATTCTCTTCGAGGATTTCAATGTAAGCCAAATCATTAAGGGCATCAGTTTTATAATTAGGGAAATTTAATGCTTTGTGAAGAAGTGCTCTTGCTTCCGAGAAAGAATTTTCAGTAATTAAATTCTCCGCTTCACGAATCAAGTCGTCTCCAGAGATTTTGGGAAGATAACTATAGTAATTCACAAGTTTTCTTTCTAGCTGTTCTTTAAGTAAAGTTAAGTGTGGATGGAATTTATCTTTGAGATGGTCAGTTTGTACTATTCTGAATTTACTATTTCGATTATCCGAAATCTGACTTTGTATGAAAATGTTTTTTTCGAATTCATTTAGTCTTTCGTATAAATTACTATCGGGAATATCATTCTTTGCATTTTTGCATACGAAGTCTGTGAAATCATCTAAATTTTTTCCGGGAGATTCCTCTGTATAAAAATATATGTGGCTCTTTAGAAGAGATCCAAAAAATATTTTTGAATTATTGAGTTTTAGTTCAAAAGCAGATTTTGCTAGTGCTTCATTAAGTATTGAAGAAAAATCTTCTTTGGATTGAGGTATATATGCTGCATCATATTCATATAGTGAACTCCTTGCAATTAATATAATCGGCTTTTCATATAGCAATACTTCATACTGGATTGTAGAATTACCAATAATAATTAAATCAGAAATTTCGATTAATCTTCTGTTAAAAAAGTTCTTTGTTACAAACACTCGCTCACTTTCAAGTGATGAATAATCATTTTTATCTGCGGGGTGAGGTTTAATCACCAATATTAGATTTGGATTTTTATTTACTTCTTCTGTTATAAAATGTGCTGCCTCAGTTGTGTACTTAAAAAGTGTTGAAATTTGTCTCGAATAAATTTGATCTTCAGGAAAGAATATTGAATCGTGAGTTCCATAAAAAGTAATTACCTTAAATCCCTCTTTCTTTTTTTGTTGAAGAATTAACTCAAGCTTCTCATCGTGATATTCGGGATATTTTGAAGATAAGTTCTTAAGATAGAATTCTTTTAATCTTTCATAATTATTAAACGAGGTTTTTGCCTGAAAGTTATTTTTATCCTTCGCAAAAGTATTTAATTCATTGTAGAGTAATTCTTCTATCATCAAACTGCCATTGAAGAAACCTCGTTCAAGAAAAAATGAAGGAACATTATTATTCTCAAGTATTTCTTTAAATATTAAGGATTGAGGTAACAAATTTCCCCAAACAAAAACTAAAGAAGGTTTAATTTTCTTGACTAACTCGGTATAGAAATATTTGCAAGTATAAAATCCATTTATATACTGATCATAATTATCTGCAGAATCATTATTCCAGAATATATCTCTTTCTATGAGATGAACGTCATCTTCGTCCAGATAAGATTTTTTCAAATCTGCATGTCCAAAATTTTCAGCGAAACCTTTTAATGAAAATGGAATTTTTATAACAGGAAATTCTAACTCTTCATAATCCTCACTGGATGAAAGAAATAATAATTCAAAACCCTGCTTTCCCAATAGTTCTGAAATTTTATTCCAAAGCTTTTTATATTCTTTATTAAATGGTAGAAATGAACAAATAATACAAGTCTTTTTATTTGATTGAGTCATTAAAATAGTCCGTATTTATTAACTAATTCACTTGTATGAACTCCTTTTGCAACATCGATAAGAATAAGCTTTTCGTTTTGTAATTTTTGTAATGCAGTTTCAATAATCTGACTCTCATATTTCCTTGGGATAACAACAACACCATCTCTGTCTCCAAATATCAAATCATCTTTATGTATACTGATTCCATCAATTATTATAGTTTTGTTTTTAGAAGTTACAATCCCGCGCTTACGAGTGTCTTTACAATAATTACCTTTTGAAAATACCGGAAAGCCCATGTCAGAAGTCTCACGGGTATCTCTGGTAACTCCATCTATAATTGCAGCAGAAGCCCCTGCCCTCAATGCCAGATTAGCATTCAACTCTCCAAAGAATGCATAATCCGGAATTTTATTTGCAACTACAATTACATCATTAGTTACTACATGGTCGTATAAATTCAATCCGTCATAAATTTTTTTAAAGTCTTCATCATCGGGACAAAGATCTATCTGAAGTGTTTTTGCTCTACCTAAAACTTTTGCATTTGGTAGATTCAGTGAAAATTTGCTCGATAAAACTCCACTTAAGTTCATATCGTCAAGAATATCCGAAAGCAAAGCACTGGAGAGAAGTAATTTAAGATTATCAAATAATCTTCTTTCCTGTTCACGAAGTCCAATTGCTATAAGATTGGCAAGTTCAAAATCTTCAGGCCAGTTAACATCGATACTTTCGGCAGGATCTATTTCGAGTAAATATGGATTATCTCCGATTCTTCTTTTTAATTGAAGGGCAACATCTCTTCTTACAATGTACAATCCCATCGACTCGATAATGGTATCTTCAAGTTCGGTGGAGTTTGGTATATGATGGATATTATAAATAGGTCTTCCATCCTTCCAGAGATATTGTTTTTCCTTTCTGATTGCAACCACAGAATCATATTCCTGGTTATCAAGTAAAATTTTAATTCCTTTTTCAATTGTGGAAGGTTTAATAAACGGGCTTGTACAAAGTAATTGAACGCAGATATCTGCATCTGTATTCTGAACTTCGTTATAAAAAAGCATATTGCCATCTGTTTTATTTGATGCAAGAGATACATCTCTTCTAAGGATTCTGCATTTTACTTCAGATGCTAGTTCTATTATTTCAAATGATTCAGTATCAAGATAAACCTCATCAATTAATGGGATGCTCATAAGTTTCTTTAAACTTCTTAAAAAGAGCGGCTCTCCGTCTAATAACATTGTATTTTTATTTGGAATCCTGTTGCTTGATCCCTTTGCTGGTAAAAATGCTGCTACTTTCATAAAAAAATTTTTTTTGCAGAATAAGCCAAATAGTATTCCACTTTGAAAGTCTGATTTACTTAAATAAATGCAGCTCTTTGGAGTTTCTCCTGCACAATATTGTTGTAGTGAATAATATTATACAGAGAATGTGCTTGTTAGAACAATGGATGTCTGATCGTAAAAAATGGAATAGTCTATTATGGAAAAATTTTGCTAAAAAATTTGAGAAAATTTTCGATTATTAGCAGGGATAAAATATTCGAAATAACATGATAGAAGAGAAAACCACATTTGAACTGAATACGAATGATGACCGGAAGGTTGATCTTCTGATTGATTTTAACCGGATGAAAAAAAGTTATTTCGATTTTTATCTTTCAAGAAGAAAATCATTTCAGGAAAAAATCAGCGAGTATAAAAAGTTTTTTTCGCTGCAACTACCGGTTAATTTGGGTGAAGTTTTTATCACTGAGAATAATACTCCATTGCTTTGGCTTTTCGATAATCCTTTTGTTTTAGCTTATGAAAATGAGCTGAAAGAGAAATTATCACTCTTTAAAATCAAACATCTTAATCTGAAAAAATATTTTTATAAAGTTTTTACCAATGAAGATAGAAAGACTAGCGAAATAAATATTAACCTGTTTCTTGGTGCAGCAAAATCATTTTATGGAATAAATCATTTTTTTGTTCCTTTTTATAAAGCGATTGTATTTCTTTATGGCAGTAAAAATCCCGATCCGCTTTTATCACTTGAAGAATTGCGAAAAGCAGAATCAATGCTCGTAAATCTTGAACTTACTCAGAAAACCAAACAGGAATTATCATACTTTTTAAATTTATATTCTGCATTTGCACATCAAAAGATTGCTCAATACGATTCAGCAATAGAATATCTAAATGCTGCAATTGATATAAATCCTTTTGCAGTCACAGCACGATATTATCTTTTGGTTAACTCTCTATCATTAAGTGACTTTGAAACAGCAAATCATATAACAGAAAAATTATTTAAGCTAGACTTAGAAAGATTAAGATACTCTCTTGATGAATGTAACTCATTGATTTTTGATTATTGCATAACCAATCCAATAACGCCCAACTTTTTTGTGTCTAATGATCTCGCACCGATTAGCGTGATATTAGAAAAACTGATTACAGCAAATTTCAGTCATCAAATATCCAGTCAATCACTTGAAAAGAAGTTAAATAATTTGATGAATCTCAGATTGGACGATTATTATGATCAGACACTTAAAAGTAGTTACTCTTTTCTTAAATATATTTTTTTAGAGCAGAAGAATAGCTCAACAGTTTTTTTCAAAATGATTTTACCGGAAGTTGAGAAAAAATTTCTTTCTTCCGTAGAAACTTTGAAATCTCTGATTAGAGAAAAAGCTTTTGAAAATTGTTATCAGGAATTGAAATCATATGATGAGATTATTCAGGATACACTCAGAACAAAAGAGCAGCTTGAGAAAGAAATTGTTGAATACAAGAATGATTTGCAAAAAAAATTAGCTGACTCAATTAAAGCAGTTGAAGATTATACTGTTCAAGCAATTCAGGAGACTGAATACAATCTGACTCATGCTCACGAGATGGATAAGTTCAATCCAACAGTAGCTTTTAATAATACTATGATATATAACCTGGTTGTATCAGTTATAGTTTTTCTGATTGGTGCAATAGCGGGATACTTTAACAATTCTCACATAAGTTCCTTGGAATTTTATGAAATGCTCAGCTCAGTGCTGATAACAGGCGCTAAATGGACTTCCATAACATTTATTTTCGGTGTAGTTGTTGCATCAGGTATCTCTGTTTTTGTGCTGGCTGAGAAAGCTACATACAAACAAAATCTTAAGAGAAAAATAAATGAATTAAAGAAAGAAAAAGAACTAAGCATTGATATGCTTAAAAAGGAAGCAGCCAGAAAAGAAAAATCAATGTCAGAAAATCTGAATGAAAGAATTGAAACATATAAAAGAAGAATTGAAGAACTGAAAATTGAAAAGTTAGAAAGAGAGAAACACCTCAAATCAAAAGCTGAAGAAAGTATTAAACCTCTGATGGAAAAAATCGATAATGCAATTGGAATTAATTATGAGCAAAAGAATTGAGAAATATTATAGAATATCTGATAACAGCTATAAACTAATAATTGTTGAGTGCGATAATAAAATTGAAAATAAAAATTCTTAATTAACTAAATAAAAACAAGCAAGGATGCTTGTAATTTAATAAACAAAATACATGGAGGTTCACAATGGCGTTCCAAATCAACACCAACCTTGATGCGTTAAAAGCTTACAATGCTCTTGTAAAGGTTAACGCACAAACAACCAAAGCTCAGCTGCGTCTTGCAACAATGAAGAAAATCAACAGTGTAGCTGACGACACTTCCGGCTTCAGAGTAAGCAAAGAACTCGAAGCTGAAAACTTCAAGTACAATGCTCAGTTAAACAACATTTCATCTGCAAAGAATTTGCTATCAACTGGTGAATCAGCTTTAATGCAGGTTCTTGATAAATTAAACCAGATTGAAGCTAAACAGGAAGATGCAAAAGATCCATTAAAGAACTCTGCTGCACTTTCTGAAGATGTTAAAGTTCTTGCTGATGAAATTGAAAACATTCTGACCAATACAAAAATTAACGGTTCTGATATTCTTGCAAGTTCAAACTTCGATTTCGGTGCAGGAACAACTCTTACCGTTAATATTGGTGCTCAGATCGGTAATAACTCTGCAACAATTACCGCTTTACAAAACACAAGTGGTGGTGCTAACTTAACTCAAAGTATTACAACATTCAGAGATAACATTAAAACAGCTTTGGGTTACATTGGTAATAGAATGCAGACATTTGAGTCGCGCGAAGATTTCATTACCGCGTCGATTACAAACAACTCAGCTACAATTTCCCGTCTGGTAGATGCTGATATGGCAATGGAGCAATTGAATGCTACTAAAGGTCAGATCGGAACGCAGATTGCAACAGCAATGCTGGCTCAGGTTAATGTTGGTCCGCAAAGCTTACTCGGCTTGTTCAGATAATTTAGTTGATTCAGGGGAGACCCCCGCAGAATAATGCGGGGGTTATTTTTAAAAAGGGATGAAAAATGCAGAATACAGCAACTTACAGAACAAATAAACTTAATACTTACTTAGCAAATGAGATTTTAAATTCCAGTCCGGAAAAATTGTTAATCAAAGTTTTTGATTTTGCAATTGTAAATTCTCAGAAACACGACATTGTTAAAACCAATGAAGCAATTCAGCAGCTTATAAATGCTTTGCGATTTGATAATGAAGAAATGAGTGCTATTTCTTCGGGGCTTCTGAGGTTATATCAGTTTTGTCAGGATCAGATGAGAAAACACAACTATGATGTTGTAAAAGAAATCCTTGTTCAGTTAAGAGAAACCTGGATTACGGTGTTTAATCAGGTGAAATCTAATGGCTATTGATCTGCTAACAACTTCAGGCATTAATTCATTTATAAACTCTTACATTCAGACTGAGAGTGCAAAGAGGATTTCGCCCTTAAAAACAAAACAGTCTAAATACAATAATTTATCCACAGCTTACAGTAATCTATTAAGCAATATTGATAAACTTAAAAGTTCTCTTTCAACCTTAAAGCTGAGGGATTCTTCATCGATATTTCGTGCAAAGAAAGCAGAATCTTCAAACACAAATTTAGTCTCTGCAACTGCTGGTTCTGGTGCCGATGAAGGAACATTTACACTTAGAACAAATCAACTAGCAAAGAATGATACTTTGCTTTCGATAGACAGAAATTCAGATTCATATTCTTCAATTAATTCACCAGGCACTTATTCATTTACAATCAAAACAGGCGATGGTTCCGGTTCATTTTATTTAAGTAATGTTAGTGTCACTTTAGAGGAATCTGATTTTAACAATGGAAATATTTCTTATTCCTCTTTAGCAGATAAAATTAAAGCTGCTGTTAAGGATGATAAAGCGGTTATAACTTCAAATGCTGTTAATGGTTATTTCGCTTCTTCCGGTTCTTTCAAATTAAATCTTGGTGGAACTGAAACTGAAATAACTTACTCAGAAGGAAACTATGAGGATGTGATTGATAGTATTGTTACACAGATAAATAATATCAGCGGCGTAATAGCAGAAAAAATTGTTGATAATGGAAATGTTCAATTAAAGATAACGGCTGTAAATTCATCAAAATTTATTCAACTTAAAGACGACACAGGTTCACTTTTGACACAATTGGGGGTGTCATCGAACAAGGAAATTGCGGCTTCTGGCGTTATTTCTGCCTCTACTTTCTCTCCCGTTGTCGGAAGCACGCAATTTTCTATTTCTTCAAAAAATACCGGCTATAATTTCAGAATAATGGAAATTTCTGATGATAATCCGAATGGCTTGCTTAATGAATTTGGAATTAATCTTGGAACAAACAGACAGGCATTCGTCCAGAATGAAAGTGGAGAGGACACAGCAGGATTTGTTCACAACGAATCTGAACTGAGTGCAAAATTCTTATTTAACGGAATTGAAATTCAGCGTGATTCAAATACAGTTTCCGATTTAGTTAATGGAGTTACAATAACTCTCAAATCAGTTTTTACTTCAAACGATCCTGATGTTGTGATATCCGTTGGAACTGATGTTGCAAGTATAAAATCGAAAATTGAATCTTTCATTAATTCTTTTAATGAGCTTTATTCTTATCTGAGAAAAAATTCATCTTCAGTTTCAGGACAAAGGGGAATATTATTCGGAGATTCTACAACTTCAACATTAACAAATATCCTGAGTTCTTCAGCTTACCTGCCGTTAAGTGGTTTTTCAAGCGATGTGATCAATTCACTGTCAAAGTTAGGGATTACATTTGATGTAAATAATGGATTATCAGTTTCAGATTCATCACAACTCGAATCAGCAATTTTGAGTCGCACTTCAGAAGTTGAATTATTCTTTAATGATACAAACGGTTTTGCTGAAACGCTTTATTCAAAAATTAATTCTTACTCCGGTGCTAATGGTTATATTCAACAAGCTATTTCAAGATTGGATACAAATCTTACTCAATTGAATGATTCGATTACTCGAATCCAGACTCAGATAAATAAAAGTGCTGAGAATTTGAGAAAACAATATCAGAAGCTTCAGTCACAGTTGGCTGAACTACTTTCCTCACAAAGTCTTTTCACGAATTATTTAGGGTAAAACTTAATGATACATTTTGATAAACATGAATTGGTTAGTGAGCTGGAAAAAATTGCTGAAGAACTAAATAATCTGGACGAAAATAATTTTGAGGAAAAATTTCCGGAGCTAAAGAAAAAAATGTGCGAAATGCACGAAATAACAGAGAGAACATACTATTTGTATTCAGAAGCAGACCAGGAAAAAATTTCTAATGCCTCTAAACTTATCAAAGAAGCTTTCGATAATGTATTGAGAAAATGGATGGACCGTTCGGAAGAAGTTAAAAATGAATTAGATTTGTGTATGAAACAGAAAAAAATTTTAAGCTATAAGAGGTTTTAATATGGAAATCAAAGGAATAACTCCCAAAACGATTATTGTTGATGAAAGCAAAAACAATAAGTCAGTAAAAAAAGAAGTTCAGAAAAAAGATTCACTTGAAATCTCAAAAGAAGCAAAAGAACTTCAGCAGAAAAGTGAACAGATAAAGGACTTATCTGCTATCAGAGAGAAAATCAAATCAGGATTTTATAACACTGATGAAGTCCTTAATAAAGTAGCAGATCGTATCCTGAAAGAACTAAACAGTAAATAGTTGTAAAAACTTTTTACAATCTAGCTTCATTTTAAAAATTTTTTGTCAAAAAATATTTACTCTTAAACTCCAACCATTTATTTTTGTCATTGTATGAACAATGACGAAATCTTTTCTCATAAACTTTTCCTATTGGGGAAATTCACTGCAAGCCTTATTCACGAAATAAGGAATCCTTTATCTGTAATAAAGATGAATCTTGAATTCCTCAATATGCTGAAAGGTGAATTACCACCTGAAGCAATTGATAGCGTCCAGTCCTGTGTCGAAGCAACTAACAGAATGATTTTCCTTATTGAAAATTTTTCTGACTTTTCTAAAAAGCATCCCTCTGAAATGAGCATCTGCAATGTTAACGAGATTACTCAAATTGCTGTTAACATTTCCCAGGTTAATGCGAGTCGTTTAAATCTTTATATTGAAACAGATCTTTCTCCAGCCCTTCCATCAATCTATTTTCATAAAGATAAAATGCTTCATGTTTTTCTAAATCTTCTGAACAATGCCATTGAAGCTGATAATAAATCAGATAGAATTTATGTGCGAACTTATTTACGCAACATTGATGATAAGCAAAAGATTGTTTGGGAAATTGAAGATAGTGGAACAGGTATAGATTACGAACTTGGTGAAAAAATCTTCACTGATTTTTATACAAGCAAGAAAAAAGGCACCGGGCTTGGTTTGGGTGTCTGTAAAATACTTTTAGAACAATACAATGCTGAAATACATTTCGAAAGTGAACCGGGCAAAGGAACAAAATTTTTTGTATTTTTCGACACCAGTTCACTAAGGAATGGAAATGTTAAATAAAATACTTATCATTGATGACGACGAGCTCGTCTGCCAGTCTCTAAAAAAAATATTAGTAAAACTCGGCTATCAAACTGAGTACACTACCGAAGCTGATTTTGCTCTCGACAAAATTGAGCAATTCGACCCGGATTTAATTCTTCTTGATATTTATCTTACTACTATGAATGGACTTGATTTGCTTAAACAAATCCATTCAAAATACTTTAACATTCCTGTTATAATGATTACTGCTTTTGCTGATGTAAACATAGCAGTAAAAGCAATGAAGCTTGGTGCTACTGAATTTCTTTTAAAACCAATTGATATTGATCAGCTAAAGATTACAATTGATAAAGCAATTACCACTAAAAATTTAAAAGCCGAAGTTGAAAGACTTAGTGAGATTGTTAAAGAAGACATATTAACAAAAGAATACTTCGGGAAAAGTAGTAAGATTCAAAAAGTAGTTAGCGCTGTTGAAAAGCTTGCTAAAAGTCCTGATACAACTATTCTGATTGAAGGTGAAAGCGGAACCGGCAAAGAAATGATTGCAAAATTTATTCATCAGAATAGTCCACGGAAAGATGGACCATTTATTCGTATAAACTGTTCTGCAATACCGCGGGAATTAGCTGAAAGCGAATTGTTTGGACATGAAAAAGGTGCATTTACCGGTGCATTACAAAAAACCAAGATGGGAAAATTTGAACTTGCATCCGGTGGTACAATTTTACTCGATGAAATTGCAGAACTATCGCCCGAGATGCAGGCAAAGCTTCTTAGAGTGCTTCAGGAAAAAAAATATTTCCGTCTCGGAGGTGAAAAGGAAATCGAAGTTGATGTTCGGGTTTTAGCCGCTACAAATAAAAAACTTGAAGATGAAGTTAAGAAAGGAAATTTCAGAGAGGATCTTTTTTATAGATTGAATGTTGGTCAGGTTACAGTTCCACCTTTGCGTGAAAGGAAAGAAGACATTCCATTTCTTGCATATTCTTTTCTTCAGGAGTTTGCAAAGAAATTCGATAAACAAATAAAAGGTTTTGATGCAGGCGCACTCGAAATTCTGACGGAATATCCATGGAAAGGAAATATCCGTGAGCTTCGAAATGTTATTGAAAGAGTAACTCTTCTCCTGGAAGAAGATGAGGTTAAAGAAAAACACCTTCATTTTCTTAAATCGGGAGTTGCTGAAAGTGCAGTAAGTGAAGACAAATTTATTCTGAAAATTCCTGCAAAAGGAATTGCAATTGATGTAGTATTAAAAAAGCTTATTGAAGATACACTTAGAATAACAAATGGGAATCAGGTTAAAGCTGCAAAAATTCTTGGCTTATCCCGTTCAAAACTTCGGTACAGAATGGAACAACTTGGGATTGAAGTAACAAAAAACATTCAGCATAACTAAAATATCTCCCGCCTCTAAACTTTTTCCGGATTATTCCGATAATCTGATGCAGAGAAGTGTAGCTTTGCATCAATTTTCAGGTTATCGGAGAAATGATGGAAATTCTCGAATCCAGTAAATCGTCGACTTCAGAAATTCTTCAGCTTGTTAGTTTCATTATTGGCAATGAAGAATACGCAGTCGATATATTTTATGTCAAAGAAATAAACCGACTTTCGCACATCACAAAAGTTCCAAATGCTCCTGAATTTATTGAAGGCGTGATAAACCTTCGCGGAAGAATAATTCCGGTTATTGACCTTCGTATTAAAATGGGTTTGCCTAAAAAGGAGAACGATAAAGATTCCCGGATAATTGTAATTGAGGATGAAGACCTTCTCGTTGGATTTTTAGTTGATTCAGTTAGAGAAGTGATTCGCATTCCGAAAAACATTATTGAAGAGCCACCGGAGATTGTAACTTCAAGTAAAACGGATTTCATAAGTTCAGTCGGAAAACTCGATGACAGATTACTGATACTAATTGATCTTAAAAAAATTCTTTCAAAAAATGAACAAAATAAACTTAAAGAAGTTGTTTAAAATTAGTTTACTGATTTAATAAATAAACTGTTGTTTCGATAATCAAATAGTTAAATGAGGTTTAAATATGAAAATATTTTCTTTATTGATTTTCACTTTACTGATATTTGTTAGTTCTAACTTTGCTCAGGCTGAAGTTAGCAGTGACGATGGTTATCTTGCATTTGCCCAGGTAATGCCTGAGCCAGTTGAAGGTTTGCCTGCCGTGATTAAGAAAATCCAATATCCAACTATCGCAAAACAAGCTGGTCTTGAAGGAAAAGTTTTTGTGATGGCTTATGTGGATGAGAAAGGAAATGTTGATGATGTTAAAGTTCTAAAGGCTATTGGTGGAGGATGTGAAGAAGAGGTGATAAAAGTTTTAAAGGCAACAAAATTTAAACCTGGTATGAATAACGGTCAACCAGTCAAAGTAAAAACATCATTATCCTTTGCTTTCAAACTAAAATAATAATTTGAATTGCCATGAAAGAAAAAATTAAAAAATTATTAAACACACAAAACTGGACATTCAGGAGAAAAGTTGAAGTAGCATTTTTCGCTTTAGCTGCAGTTTCAACTCTGACAATATTTTTTGCTTTGTTTAACCTTATAAGATTGTCCGATAACAATGCTGAGACAACAAAACAGTATGTTGTCCCTTCAGAAAAGTTGAATGAAATATATCAGGCATTTCAGCATCAACAATTTCATTTGATGAAATTTTCTATTCCCGAATACAAAGAAAAATTTCAGGAAAATATTGCTGATGTTCAACTCAACAGGAAATTGATTGATAGTCTTGTAACAGAATTTAAAAAAGTTGCATCAGATGAAAATATCAAAAAGTACTCAGATGAAATAGAAAAAACATTTAAGGAATATAACAATCTTGTGGTTGATGCGACATTGAGCGCAGCAGCAATGCAGGACTTTGAAATGGCCTCAATGATTGCCTCAACTAGCGGCGATGAAATCGGTGGTAAACTGAATCAGAGTATCAGAAATATCTTTGACTATCTTAATGCAAAGAAAGCAGGGCTTGATGATTCAACAAGCAACATTCTGACTTTATCAATTTATTTTATTGCATTTATGGTAATTATTGGTACTCTCCATTTTCTATTCACATTTATGAGAATTATTCCTTCTCTTGTTAAACCAATTAATTTAATGCTTGGAGCAATCGAAAGATTTTCATTGGGAGATTTTGAAAATGCAATCGAATACAAGCAAAATGATGAATTTGGACAGATTGCTCAGGGACTGAACAGACTAAGAGAAGCAACTTTAGAAAAAATAAAAGCAGCAGACCGGATTGCCGAAGGTGATCTGAATGTTGAAATAAATGTGCTTTCTGAAAAAGATTGTTTGTCGAAAAGCTTCAATAAGATGAAAGAAAATATTTCTTATCTTATTAAAGAAGGACAAAAATTAACTGAAGCTTTAGCTGAAGGTAAAAGCAGAACCAGAGCTAATGCCGAACATCTTCTTGGAGCTTATAAAGAAATATTACTTGGCTTCAACAAGGCGTTGGATGAAATATATATGCCACTGGCTGATGCGATGGATGTTTTGAGAAAAATATCTGCCGGAGATTTAACAGTTCGTTTAACAAAAGAATACAAAGGCGATCATCAGCTAATAAAGTCAAGTATAAATCAGGTTACTGACTCTTTAAGCACGGCTATTACTCAGGTTACCGAAGCAGTTGAATCAACAGCAAGTGCAGCGAATCAGATTCTTTCGAGTACAGAGGAAATGGCTGCAGGAGCACAGGAACAATCACAACAAACTGCAGAAGTTGCAAATGCAGTTGAAGAAATGGCTAAAACAATTATTGAAACCACCAGAAATACAGTAGCTGCTGCCGAAGCTTCTAAAGGTGCCGGTGAAGTAGCTCGCGAAGGTGGAATAGTTGTGCTTGAAACCATTGAGGGAATGAACAGAATAGCTGATGTTGTTAAACGAAGTGCTGACACTGTTACTCAGCTTGGTAAAAACAGTGATCAGATTGGTGAGATTATACAGGTTATTGAAGATATTGCTGATCAAACAAATCTATTGGCACTTAATGCCGCAATTGAAGCTGCGAGAGCAGGCGAGCAGGGCAGAGGTTTTGCAGTAGTAGCTGATGAGGTTAGAAAATTAGCTGAACGAACTACCAAGGCAACTAAAGAAATCGCTTCTATGATTAAGCAAATTCAAAAAGATACCAAATGGGCAGTCGAAGCGATGAATGAAGGTAAATCTGAGGTTGAAAAAGGCAAAGAAAAAGCTGAGCAAGCCGGAAGATCACTTGAAAAAATTATTGTCGAGTCTGAAAGAGTTGTTGATATAATTTCTCAGGTTGCAGCAGCAAGTGAACAGCAATCAAGCGCTTCGGAACAAATAAGTAAAAGTCTTGAATCAATCTCAAATGTAACTCATCAGAGTGCTGCCGGAATCCAACAAATTGCCCGCGCTGCAGAAGAACTTAACAATTTAACTTTAAATCTGCAGAACCTCGTTTCTGCGTTCAAAATTGAAAAGGTTGAAGAATTTAATAAAAGGCAGGGGAGAGCCAGGGGGAGAGAAGAAAAAGGTGAGATGTTTGTTAAACATAACGGAACATTTCACTTTAAATAACTCATTCTCTTCTTGAAAGGGGTGAACTTTCACCCCTTTTTTATTTTGCTCAAATATTCTCACTTGGCTAATAATAATCAGTTCTTTTTTGAGTTAAGAGATTTTAATAGGAAAAATTCTGATTTTCTTTGCGGCATTAAAGTTGCCAAAATGCTTTGTTAGTAAAGTAAGTGTTTATTAGTCTTATGACGAAAACAAAAATTTCTACAGAAATAATAGATGAAGTATTCCAGTCAGGAAACATTGATGCTCAGATAGATTTCCTGGATCAACTGGAATGTGAAGAGTATGATCCTGCTGTTGCTACACATCTTTGTTCATATCTGCAAAATAAAGATAAAGGACTAAGAAGCGCTTTAAGTCATTTCTTAAAAAATCGTCAATGCTATCTTGTTGCTGATAAGCTTACTGAATTTATTGCTTCAGATGATATTAGTTTGAGAAATATTGCCGGAGAAATTTTAATTTCTTATGGCCAGTATGCAGTTGATTCCCTGATAAAGTTTCTTAAAAAAACTAAAGATGTTATTGATTTAAAATTTGCTGCTGATATACTTGCAGAAATTCACGACAAAAAAGTGGAGAAAGCAGTATTAGAACTTATCAATAACACGGAAAATGAAAATGTTCTGATTTCATATATCGAAGCTTTGGGTAATAACCGAAGTATTCAGGCTGTTGATTTGCTGATTTCTCTTTATGATAAAAGTGAAATTCTCAAACCATACATTATCAATTCTTTAGGGAAAATTGGAACAGTTAAAGCATTTAACTTTATTATTCAAAAATACAATGATGAAGATGACTTAGTTAAATATATGATAATAGAAAGTTTGGGTGATATTGGTAATGAAGAATCTTTTTTCTTCCTTTTATCTGAATTACAAAATGCAAGCTTACCTTTTATTCCACCAATTGTAGAAGCAATTTATAAATTACATGTAAGATATGGATTTGATGTTCCATTTGATGAAAAAATTAAAAGAGCTTTGTTAGTAATGCTGGCAAATAAAGAAAATGAATATCGAAAAATTGGTGCAAAACTTCTTAATGAATTTGATGATAACGAAATAATTTATGAAGCTCTTAAATATTATGGAATTGATCCTGAGTATGATGGAATTATCTATCATAAATTGTTGATAAACAAAGAACTTGTCTTAAAACAAATTTCAATTCTGATTAAAAACGATGTACAAAATATTTCTCATTTACTTAAGCTGGTCGATGAATTTATTCAGCAAGAACCAGATTTGATAAAAGAATTGAATGAGTTTGAACTTCATAAATTAATGGACTCTATCTCACGATGTCTTAATCATTCCGATGAAATGGTCAGATTATCAACTATTGAATTATTATTTAAGCTTGATGCTGACACAGCCATAATGTTATTGGATAATGATTTTCTTAATGAAAATTTCTGGATAAAATTAAGGTTGACTGAATTACTCGAAAATATTGATAATCAAAACTCTTATTCTTTTCTCGAAAAACTTGCTGAAGATGAAAATGAAATGGTAAGTCAGCGAGCTAAAGAGATACTGATGATTAAAAAAAATATTAACTGAAGCAATCTCATTGAAAATAGAGACATTAAATAGTGCTGTTAAAACCGGTGAGTTCATTTCAGAAAAGAACAATGATAAGCTTTTCATTGAGATGTCCTATGAATTATTCTCTCAGTGGAGGACATTCATCTACGAAAAAACCGGAATCTATTTCCAGGATAATAAAAAGTATTTGCTCGAGAGCAGATTGATGCGTCGGCTTCTTCATCTTAAAATGAATAGTTACCAGGATTATTTTAACTTCGTTAAAAACACACCACAAGGCAAATACGAGCTTCGCTATTTGTATGATGCAATAACTATCAACGAGACTTTCTTTTTTAGAAATCAGGCACAACTTGATGCGTTGGTACTTAAGGTAATTCCTGAACTGATAACTGAAAAAAGAAAAAGCAGCCAAAGTAAAATTAAAATCTGGAGCGCTGCTGTATCTTCAGGTGAAGAAGTATATTCAATTGCGATGATGATAAATGACTTTATTGGACATAAATATCCTGATTTTGAATTTGAACTTATAGGAACAGACATAAGCAATACTGCGCTTGAAGCTGCAGTTAAAGGAGTATACGGTGAGTATTCGGTAAGAAATGTTCCAATTCAATTCCTTAAAAGATATTTCAGAAAAGCCGATAATTATTATGAAATATCGCCAATGATAAAAGGTATGGTTGAATTCAGATATCTTAATCTTTACGAAGATATCGGAATAATAGGATTGGGTAATGTTGATGTGATTTTCTGTGCTAATGTATTAATCTATTTTGATCAGAATTCGAAAATAAAAGTAATAAATAATCTGTATCGGACGCTCAACAAAAACGGATATTTGTTTATTGGTTACTCTGAGTCATTGCACGGAATAAGCAAGGCATTCAGACTTATTAGCTTTCCAAAAACTGTTGGATATAAGAAGGAGTAATAAAGGTGAAGAAAACCATAATGGTGGCTGACGATTCACCAATAATAAGAAAGCTGATAACATTTTCATTGTCTATTAAAGGATATGAAATTATCAGTGTAAATGATGGAATGGAAGCTCTGGAAATTCTTCCAAGAGAGAATATTGATTTACTGATTACAGATCTCAATATGCCTAATGTGGATGGATTTGAACTGATAAAAGCGGTAAGAGAGAATGATGAACTTAAGCATACACCGATAATTGTTTTATCAAATCTTTCTGAAACTGATGACATCGAAAGAGCGCTTCAATTTGGAGCTGATTCATATTTAATAAAACCATTTGAGCAAAAAACAATACTTAATGAAGTTTCAAAATATTTAAACTAATCGGAGAAGTTATGAACCTTAAATTTTTGGTTGTTGATGATTCAGTTACAATGCGTCGTATTGTAATCAATTCACTTGCGAATCTAAACTATCTTGACTATGTGGAAGCAAGTGATGGAAAGGATGCATTGGCAAAGCTTGAATCTAATCCTGATATCAACTTTGTTATTACTGACTGGAATATGCCAGAAATGTCCGGACTTGAGTTAGTAAAAGCCATTCGTTCAGATGAAAGATTCAGTGAATTACCAGTTTTAATGGTAACCACAAGAGGTTTGAAGAATGATATTATTGAAGCTCTGAAAGCAAGAGTAAATAATTACATTCTCAAACCATTTACCCCTCAGGTACTTCGGGAAAAAATTGAACAGATTCTTTCAACAACAATCACGGAGAAGTAGATGAGCTCTGACACAGTAATGACCAGATTATTCGAAAAGTTGAATGATCTGAAAGCAATTTTTATGTATTCGGAAAAATTGATTCCGGTAATCCAAAGTTTAATTGATTTTATGCGGGATACAATTCCGCTGCTCGAAAATATTAATCATTCAATAACTGACAGCGCATCCAAAATTCCAAAAGTAACTCATCAGATAAATAATGTTACTAATGCAACCGAGCTTGCAACAAACGAGATTCTCGATCTTGTAGATAAAGTATTGAATGAAACCAGTCATTCAGAATCAATGCTCGAAAGACTTCTTGAACTTGAAAAAGAAAAAGCAGAGCTGATAAGAGAAGTTGCAATGGAATCAAACTCACCAAGAGCAGTTGAGTTGTTGCAGAAGTATGATGAGAAATATGACAACTCAGCCCGAATTGAAGTATTGCTTGGAGTTATAAAGAATGTAAAGGAATATGCAAATAGCATTACAATTTCATTGCAGGTTCAGGATATTACAGCACAGCAATTAGCTGCGGTAAATCATCTGATTGATTCAGTTCAGAAAAAACTTGGTTCACTAATAAATGATATTGAAAAAAGTCATATCAAATCATCAGATGATCTGCAGATTCCATTTGAAGAAAGTATGACTTTCGATCCGAATGCGAGATATCAGAACGGAAATTCATCTCAACAGTTAGTTGATGATGTAGTTACAAAGAAAATTAATGCATCCACTCAGGAAGAAATTGATAAACTGTTTCGGAAATAATGAGTAAATCTGAAATAAATCCGATGCTCACAGATCCCGAAATGAAGGAGATCGTTGATAGCTTTCTGATTGAATCAAAGGAAATAATTGATTCTCTTGATGTGGATTTAATCGAACTGGAAAAAAATCCGACTGATGAAAACCTTTTGAATAAAGTTTTCCGTTCATTTCATACAATTAAAGGTTCATCCGGATTTCTTAATCTGAATAAACTTACCTCATTAACACATCGTTGTGAAGATATTCTTAACAAGCTCAGAAAGAAAGAAGCTTCACTTGATTCGATGGTGATGGATTCGATTCTACTTGGTTATGATAAGATGAAAGAATTACTGAACTCTATTGAAACAAATCATAATGAAGATGTTGAAATAGAAAATGTTATTCAAAAACTTCAGACAACAATTTCTAAACTTGGTAATAAGAATAAAGAACTGATTCAAATAGTCGAGACACAAAAAAGTAAAAGAGGCAGAAAGAAAAAAACTGAAGAAAAGATACTTGTCGAGGCGAAGAAAGATTTAGCTGTAACGAAAGTTGAGGAAACTTCGAAACAAGTTCAATCCGAAGAACAAAAATCAGAAACAGAGAATACTAACCAGGAAAATAAAAAAGCAGATAATTCAATTCGTGTTGATGTTGAAAAACTTGATGAACTATTAAATATGGTTTCTGAACTTGTGCTGGGTAGAAATCGACTTGCGCAGATAAATCTTGAAGTCTCAAGAGAATTTGAAGGAACGCAACTTGCCCGCGAACTTGAAGACACTACAAAGTTAATTGATATGATGACGAACGAATTACAGCAATTAGTAATGAAAACAAGAATGGTTAAGATTGGTAAAGTATTCAACAAATATCCTCGACTTGTAAGAGACTTATCTAAAACTGCTAATAAGAAAATAAATCTGATAATCGAAGGTGAAGAAACAGAACTTGATAAAACTCTTATTGAGGAAATTAACGATCCTCTTGTTCACATATTAAGAAACAGTATCGATCACGGAATTGAAAAAGAAGAAGACAGAATTAAAGCTGGTAAAAATCCTGTTGGAACAATAAAATTGAATGCTGAACACGAAGGGAATAACATAATCATCACTATTGAAGATGATGGAAAAGGAATTGATCCTGAAGTGATAAAATCCAAAGCAATTAGCAAAGGATTAATATCTCAACAAAAAGCAGATGAATTATCAAAACAGGATTTACTTAATCTGATTTTTCTTCCCGGATTTTCTACCGCTGAGGTTGTAACAAACATTTCGGGAAGAGGAGTTGGAATGGATGTGGTTAAAACGAATGTAACAAAGTTAAGAGGAATGATAAACCTTGAATCAACAGTCGGAGTTGGAACAAAAATTCAGATAAAGCTGCCTCTAACTTTGGCAATTATAAGCGGAATGATTGTAAAAGTTGATAAAGAACAATTCGTTATTCCACTTAACTCGGTTATTGAAGTAATAAGAGTTCATTCAGAAAATGTTTATTCCATTAATAATAAACCTGTAATAAAACTTCGTGACAGAATTATTCCTCTTGTTTCTTTAAGGCAAGTTGTATTAAATCAAACTGAGCAATCTGAAAATAACATTTGGCAATATGTTGTTATTGTTGGTCTGGCAGAAAGACAAGTCGGAATTGAAGTTGATGAATTATTAGGACAAAAAGAAATTGTAATTAAATCTCTTGGCAGTTATATCGGAAGAGTTCCGGGAATTGCCGGTTCAACCATAATGGGTGACGGAACAGTAATTTTAATTCTTGATATCAACGAACTGATAAATAAAACTCAGCATGACAAATAGCAGAAAAATAAAAGTACTCGTTATTGATGACTCAGCTTTTATGAGAAAAACACTTTCTTTTATGTTAGAAAGTGCAGGTGATATTGAAGTTGTTGCTACAGCAAAAAATGGTTTGGAAGGTTTTGAATTAATAAGAACTCATCAACCGGATGTTGTTACTCTGGATTTCGAAATGCCAGGTTTGAACGGACTGGAAACTCTTGATAAAATTATGAAAGACTTTCCTGTTCCGGTTTTAATGGTAAGTTCATTTACCACCGAAGGTGCGGATGTTACAATCAAAGCATTGTCTTTAGGAGCAGTTGATTTCTTACCTAAAGAGCCAAGTGCCGTTGCAAGCGGAGTAATGAAAATAAAAGATGAACTGATTGATAAGATCCGAAATATTTATAAGCAAACTTCAATTGCAACCAGACTTAAACGAATATCAAATATTACAGTTGGTGAGAGAAAAACCACAACAAAAACAATTCAAGCCAAAGACTGGATTCCGTCATTTGATATTAAAGCAATTCTAATCGGAATTTCAACAGGAGGACCTTTATCGCTTCAGAAGGTTATTCCTCATTTACATGCTCATCTGCCAGTTCCAATTGTTATTGTTCAGCATATGCCACCAATGTTTACCAATTCATTGGCTGAAAGGTTAAACAAGTTAAGCGAGTTAACAGTAATAGAAGCAGCAGATAATGATTTGCTTGAATCTTCAAAAGTCTATTTCGCTCCTGGAGGTAAACATTTATTTGTATCCCAGACTTCCGGACGTGTATCTATAAAAATTTCAGATTCTCCCGATAATACATTGTACAAACCATGCGTTGATGTAACATTAAATTCAATGATAGATGTTTTTGGTAAGAATGTTCTTCCTATCATAATGACAGGTATGGGCAAGGATGGTTTGGAAGCAGTAAAAAGATTAAAGCGAATAGGTGGTTATGCTTTTGCTCAGGATGAAGACAGCAGTGTAGTTTATGGAATGCCAAGAGCAATAGTAGATAGTCAATTAGCTGATTTGATTTTACCTTTGGATAAAATCGCTTATCAGATAAATAAAATATTTAAATATGAGTATTCTTATGCAGGAAATGTTGTTTGAAGTTATAAACTCAAATGGATTAAAAAGCGGAAAGAATGTTATCAAATCCGAAGAGCTTCAACTCGAAGGAAAAACAAAGATTTCTTTTGAGGAAGACGATATTGATGGAATAAAGATCGTCCTTAATAAAGATGAGAATAACAATGTCCGTGAAATAAAATTTATCTGCAGTTGCGGACAAACAAAATCAATCATACTTGATTACGGCGAATAAATTTTACGCATAGCATAGCTCCCTCCGATGAGCCGCCTTGCTTAGGTAAGGCGGTTCCTCTCTTTTTATTCACTAAGAGTTCAGAAATTATTATTTGAAATTTAATTACCCTCAGTTCAACTAATGAGCAATAACTAACAGTTGTTTATAATTAGCCAACCAGCATTCAGAAGAAATAAAAAATCACACAATCTAAATGTCTTTTTGCGTGGTATCATATTTGTCACTGCCTTAACAAAACAAGTTGATTGAAATGAGTACACAAACAATAAAACTACTTGAAAAATTTATTGATTACTGTTCGGTAAAGAACAAAGTAATCAGTAAAAACATTGCAAACATCGGTACTGAAAATTATAAGAGAGAAGATGTTTCTTTCCAGGAAATGCTCGACACAAAAATGAATCAGATGAGAACCACGAGTCCAAAGCACATCAGTTTTCTCCCGATGAGTGAAACTCAGTTTCAGATTTACAAAGATAAAGGAATGGAAAATGTTTCTGGTGTTAACAATGTGGATATTGATAAAGAAATGTCCGAGCTAGCTGCTAATGCACTTCTCTTCAGATTCTCTTCGAAAAAAATTGGCGATTACTATCGCGGTCTTCAAAATGTAATTAAAGGCGGAGGTAAATTATGAAAATCGGTGATAACATTCTGGGCTTTGGAATCAGTGCAAAAGGGTTGAGCGTTCAAAGAAAGAAAATGAATCTTATTGCAGAAAATCTTGCAAACGGAAACTCTGTTAGAACTGCTGATGGTCAGCCAGTAAAAAGAAAAATTCTTAATGTAACTCAGAAGAAAAATGTTCTAAACCATCAAGTGGTTGATTTTTCCAAAACAATGAAACTTGCTACGACAAATCCAAATCATATTTCAAATCCGACACTAACCACAAACAAAACAAGTTCAACTTCGGACCTCGAATTCAAAGTAACCGAAGACAATACTCCTGGTGATATTGTTTATATGCCTGAACATCCAAACGCAGATGAAAACGGTTATGTGCAGATGTCTAATATCAATACTATTACAGAAATGATTGATATGATTGCAGCTTCAAGAAGTTATGAAGCTAATCTCACAGCATTTAATGCATCAAAGCAAATGGCAAAAGATTCATTGGAGATATAAAATGAAAATCGGACAAGGCGCAAATCAGAATTTTATCAATAACATTTCCGTAAACAGCAGAATAAACCGTACATATTCTCAGAATGTTAAATCATCTGAAGAAGTTTTAAACGAAAAAGAAAAACAATTCTTTGCACAAATGTTTCCGGATAAAAGTTCTGAGATAATGGAATACAGCTTTTATGGAAAATCCGGAAAACTTAACAACATTAAGATTGGCTCACACTTCGATAGGAGAGGTTAAAATGGCAATAGAATCAATCGGTGGAAAACTTCCTTCGTTAATTCAGGAAGTTCAAAAACAATCTAAAGATATTTCCGGATTCGGAAATGTGCTTGGGGAATTTATCGGTTCAGTAAATGATGATCAGTTAAAGTCATCCGAGATAACAAAAGATTTTATAAATGGTGATGGAGTTGAAATTCACGAAGTAATGATTGCCGGAGAAAAAGCAAAAACAAGTCTCGAACTTCTGATGGAAATCAGAAATAAAACAATTGATATGTATCGCGAACTAACAAGAATGTCAATTTAATATTATGAGTAAAAATCCAACCGAAGCATTAACAAAAGCTTTAAACTCACTTTCACTTCAGCAGAAAGTACTCATCGGCGGAACTGCTGTAATCACATTGGTTCTTATCATTATTCTTGTCAATATGATGAATGAACCTTCTTATTCAGTATTGTATTCAAATCTTGCTCAGCAGGATGCTTCAAAAGTTGTGGAGTATTTAAGTGCTCAGAAGATTCCCTACAAGATAGAAGATAACGGAACTGTTATTAAAGTTCCTAAAGATAAACTGTACGAAACCAGATTAGAATTAGCTGGAAAAGGAATTCCCACTTCCGGAACAATAGGTTATGAGTTATTTGACAAATCAACGATGGGAATGTCTGACTTTATGCAAAAATTAAATTACAAAAGAGCACTTGAAGGCGAACTTGCCAGAACAATACTTGGACAAGATGGAGTCGAAGGTGCAAGAGTTCACATTGTCTTTCCTGAAAGAACCATTTTCCGTGATGAACAAAAACAACCAACAGCTTCAATCGTTCTGAAGTTAAGAGATAATTACAAACTGCAGCGAACCAGTGCAATGGCTATTGTGAATCTTGTTGCAAGTGCTGTTGAAGGGCTATCAACAAATAACATCACTTTGATTGATACTCACGGAAGATTGCTTTGGAAAGAAGATAGTGACGGAACAATGACAGTTTCATCGGGCAAACAATATGAAATTAAAAATTCTGTAGAAAGTTATCTGGCGCAAAAAGCACAAACAATTCTTGATAATGTTCTCGGTTATGGAAATGCACTTGTTCAGGTTAATGCTGAGTTAAACTTTGACCAGGTTGAAAAAACTATGGAGCTTTATGATCCTGAGTCGCAAGTTGTGGTTAGTGAGCAAACATTAAAATCCACAAATGTCGGAAAAGCAATCGGAGATACTTCTGCTCAATCAACAGAAAATGTTACAACAAATTATGAAATAAGTAAAACTGTTCAGCGGGTAGTTGAAGGAACAGGAAATATTTTAAGATTAAGTGTTGCTGCAGTGATAAATGATGTACCAAAGCAGGTGGAAAAAGATGGTAAAACAGTAATTGAATATGTACCACGATCACAGGACCAGATTCGTAAACTTGAAGAATTAATTAAAAGTGCTGTTGGAGTTAATCCGGAAAGAAATGATCAGGTTTCGATAGTCAATATTCCGTTCGAAACAAAACCAACTGACGAATTGGTGGAAGAATCATCTCCTTGGTTTGAAGATGCAAACGGAATCTCAAATCTTGTTCTGGTTCTTCTGGCAATAGGTGCTTCAATATTTCTGCTGAGAGGATTAATGTCAAAACTTAAAAGTGAAAAAATATTCTTAGGAACCATTCCGAGTGAATTAAGTCATGCTGCAGCAGGAGGAGGTGCAACAATGTTAACTTCTAAACATTTACCTGGTGCACTTAACGAAATTAAAAAGAAGAAAGATCTATTACCTATCGGAGACATTGAAGATGAAATAACAGATGAAGCAATAAGAAAGAAAACCAGACAGGAAAAAATTCAAAACTATGTTTCAAAAAATCCAACTGAAGCAGCAAAACTAATTAATACATGGTTGCACGAAAATGAATGAACAACAATTCAAAGATGATGTCCTTAGCAAGGACCAGATAAACGGAATTCAGAAAGCTGCATTGTTAATGATTGCGCTTGATATTGAAACGGCAGCTTCTGTACTTAAGTATCTTGATCCTGAACAGGTTGAAAAGATTTCTGCAGAGATTACTCGCGTAAAAAATATTCCATCAAAAGTTGTTGATTCGATAATGCAGGATTTTTATGATATGGTTACGGCAAGGGAATATGTACTTGAAGGTGGTTTGGAATATGCACAAGCAATACTTGAAAAATCATTTGGAATGAATAAAGCAATCGAAATTGTTGATAAAGTAAAATCTCTCACAACACTTAAAGGTTTTGATGTTCTTAAGAAAGCTGATTCTGTGCAACTCGTTTCATTTCTAAGTAAAGAACATCCGCAGACGATTGCTCTTATTTTATCACATCTCAATCCAGACCAAACAGCCGAGGCACTTAAAGAGCTTTCTCCGGAACTTAGGGCTGATGTTGCTTACCGCATTGCAACACTTGGTAAAGTTTCTCCACAGACTTTAAAGCAAATTGAAAAAGTTGTTGATGAAATGGCTGGTACAACTCTAAGTCAATCAGTCAGCAAAATCGGTGGGTCAAAAAGTCTGGCAAATATTCTTAATCGCTTGAACCTTAATCTTACAAAAGAAATACTTGAACAGATTGAGATTAACGATCCGGATGTTGCTGCTGAAGTTAAAAGACTGATGTTCATGTTCGAAGACATAATTAACATTCAGGATAAAGACATTCAGAAAATTCTTAAAGAAGTTGACCGCAAAGATCTTGCACTTGCATTAAAAGTTGCTGATGATGCTCTACGTAATAAAATATTCTCAAATATGTCTGAAAGAGCTGCTGACCTGTTGAAAGAGGAATTGCAGTATATGGGTATGGTAAAACTTAAAGAAGTTGAAGCTGCTCAATCGAAGATTATTGATATTATAAAAAGTCTTGAAGAAAGTGGCGAAATATCTCTCAATATGCGTGGCAGCAAAGAGGATGTGTATGTCTAATGTTATCAAGCTAAATGGTAAATCAGCAAGAGTGAATGTAAAGATTAGTGAAGAATCATTTGCACCAATTGAGAATGAAAAAAAGGATAATTCACTTGAGCTGGAATTGCACAACAGATATGTGACTGGCTTTAATGATGGGTTAAAAGATGCAACGAACAGATTGCAAAAAGAGTATTCTGAAAAGCTAAGAGCAAAGTACAATCAGCTCGATGAACTTATGAATCATCTGGCTGAACAATCACAAAATCAAAAAGAAATTTTCAGCCAACTTGTAATTGAAACATCATTTGCAATTGCTGAAAAAATAATTCAAAGAGAGATTGAAAAAGAATCAAACATTTTGAGTGTAATAGAAACTTGCTTGAAAAAAGTGCTGACGGCAAACAGCATTCTCATCAAACTCAATCCGGAAGATTTAGAAGTTGTTTCAAATGATCTGAAAGAATTAAACAAAAGCGTTGATGTTTCAAAAATCAAATTTGAAAAAGATGAAATGATTGAAAAAGGTGGTTGCCTTGTTGAAACAGAAATCGGAAATGCTGACGCACGTATCTCTTCCCAACTAAGTGAATTAAAAAGAAAACTTGAACAAAAGAACGAACAAGATGATAACTGAGCTTGCAGAAAAATATAAACACGTTATAAAAAATACTGATACAATCAAACTCAGCGGAAAGGTAAGTGATGTAATTGGATTGGTGATTGTTTCAGTCGGTCCAAATGTATCACTCGGTGAAGTATGTTCAATTATAGATAGAAACGGAAATGAAGTTTGTAAATCAGAAGTTGTTGGTTTCAAAGATGGAAAAGTTCTCTCGGTAGCTTTAGGAGAAGTTCATAACATTTCGCCAAAGTCAGAAATTATAGCTGAAGGCAAAACATTCTCTGTTGGAGTTGGGAAAGAATTACTTGGAAGAGTTATTGACGGTCTTGGAAATCCGATAGATGGAAAAGGAGAATTGAATGTTTCTTCATACAGATCAATTTATCGGGAAGCACCAAATCCGTTACACAGAAAAAGAATTGATACACCATTGCAAACGGGTGTTCGTGCAATTGATGGATTACTTACAATCGGCAAAGGACAGCGAATGGGAATTTTTGCTGGTAGTGGTGTTGGCAAAAGCGTTACGCTTGGAATGATTGCGCGCAATACTAACGCAGATGTTAATGTTATTACACTTATTGGTGAAAGAGGAAGAGAAGTAAGAGAATTTATCGAAAGAGATTTGGGTGAAGAGGGATTGCAAAGATCAGTTGTAGTAGTTGCAACGAGCGATAAGTCAGCCTTGATCAGAATGAAAGGAGCATACATCGGAACAACGATTGCGGAATACTTTCGTGATCTTGGGATGGATGTTTTACTGATGATGGACTCGGTAACAAGATTTGCAATGGCTCAAAGAGAAATAGGACTTGCAATTGGTGAACCACCAACAACCAAAGGTTATACACCAAGTGTATTCGCAACCTTACCAAAACTTTTGGAAAGAGCTGGTACTTCTGATAAAGGTTCTATCACTGGTTTATATAATGTTCTTGTTGATGGTGATGATTTGACAGAGCCAATCGCCGATGCTGTTCGCTCGATACTTGATGGACACATTGTTCTTTCTCGACGGCTTGCAAACAGCGGTCAGTTTCCGGCTGTTGATCCTTTGCAGAGTGTAAGCAGAGTGATGCCTGATATAACATCAAACGAGCACAGAGAAAGAATAAAAATATTTAACGAAATACTTGCAACTTATAAAGAAGCTGAAGACCTTATAAATATTGGAGCTTATGTGAAGGGAAGTAATCCGGCGATTGATCATGCTCTCTCAAAAATTTCTCAGCTTAAGTCTTTCCTGCGACAGGATATGTTTGAAAAAACAGATTTCGATTCAACAATTAAAAGATTAAATGAAATTATTCAATTGTAGATAAACTATGGCAAAATTTATTTTCAGATTGGATTCGGTTAAAAGAGTAAAAGAAAATTATGAAAAGAAAGCTAAAAGAGAATTGGCTGTTATAAACAACTATATCAACGACCATCAGAAGTTAAGAGAAAAATTGATTGAAGAGGTTAATTCATTAAGAAATAATATAAAGCCAAGAATGACGGCTTCAGAATTGAAATTTCTTGGTGGCTATAAAAATTCACTTACACTCAGAATAAAAAATGAAGAAGCAGAATTAACTAGACTTGAGCAGGAAAAGAAAAGAAAAATTTCTGAAGTAATGCAGAGAGCAAAAGAGAAAAAAATTTTAACTCAACTTGAGGATCATCAGCACAAAGAATTTTTAAAAGAAGAAAATAAAAATGAGCTGAAGCAATTCGATGAGATTGCGATTCAGAATTTTAGTCGGGATAAAAAATGAAAACATACATACTGAATACTTTACCATTTGTTTTTGCATTTATTGTTGTAACCGGTGTAATCATCTATTTGAATGGACAATTCAATAACATTTTCCAATTTGATTTCACACCGAGAAACCAGACAGTCAATCAGATGAAGGATTCCACACAGTCAAGTAAAGAAAATGACATCACATCTGCTGATTTAAAAGTTGAAACAAAAAATGATTCACTAACAATTCCCGAAACACAAACTGATTCAGTTTTAAGTGTTAATCTGAACGAACAAAAAGTAATCTCTGAGACTAATGTCGAATCAGATATTAAAAATATTTCCAAAAAGGAATTGGAAAAACAAATTGAAAAAAAACCGGAAGCAGATTTAAATAAAATTGAACCAAAGTTTGCATCAAATGAGAATATTCAAAACAATGATGTCAGGCAACAAAAGCGTGATTCATCTTATTCAAACTGGTTAAAAAATGTATCTAAGCTTCTTGAGCAGATGGAACCTTCCAAAGCATCTAAAATAATTCAGAACTATTCCGATAATGTAGCGAGAGATATCATTTACACAATGAATAAAAAAAGTGCAGCAAAAATTGTTTCTGAATTAAGTCCCGAAATTGCTCAAAGAATAATAAGGTATGACTGATGCTTATCAATTCATTATTTCTGTCAAAATTATTTAATCCGAAAACTGAAAATCAAACATCCGAAACGGATGCAAATGGTTTTTCTTATTTGTTTTCAGAGATAATAAAAATTAAAAGTGAAAACGAAGAGTCGAATTTCATACCTGAAAACATTGGTGGCACTTTACTCGATCACAAAACAATATTTCTATCCAATTCATCTCCATTAGAGAATAAGACGCACGGTAAATTGAGTTCTTCTGTTAAAGTTATTGAAGAGCTTTACAAATTATTCAATTCAGCAAATGGCGAAACGAAAGTTGAATCAGAAAGTCTGATTCTTGATTTAAACAAGATTACAACAGATAAAAATCAGTTTCTGAAGAGTATTGAAACATTGATCAAGAATATTCTTACTGAAACGAATAATCAAAATCAGGAAGTTGAAATAAGATATGTTTCGAAAAATTTAGTTGAGACAAAAAAAGTTACTAAAGAAAATCTCTCTCAGTTCTCTGAATATCTATCAAAACTAATTGATGGCAATCAATCTTTCTCATTTGTGATTGGTGCAAACGGAAAGCAAATATTATTTGATGTTGAAAATCTTATTGCTACTTCTGAACAAGAGTCAAAAGTTCAGCTTGATAATAAAACAGAAACGAGTACAGTAAAAAACTTTGTCTCAACTGAATCTGCTGAATTGAAAGCTGGTGAAGAAATTAAATCCATGTCAGGTGAAAAAGAAAATCATTCAGTTAAAAATTCTTCGGATGAAGTCAGGTTATTTAATAATGATAAAGATCAAAATTTAAAAACCTCAGTTAACACTGATAGAACAAATAACGAAGAAATAAATTCCGCAAATAAAACACCTGAGCAGGAATTATTAAATACAATAAATAAAAAAACTATTGAAACTGTAAAACCTAAACTATCCGGTAAATTACTATCTGAATTATCCAGCGAGAACTATAAAACTCATAATAATTCTTCGATAAACACAAAGAACTTGTTTACAGAGACTAATGTTAAATATGATAATACACTTGAAAATAAAGTATCAAATCAGACTGAGAGATTAGAAAATGTTAATGTAACTTCAAGACAGCATCAGGATAAAGAAACATCTGGTTTGACTTCAACTCACGCAAAATCAGTTCATCAAGAACAAAATATTACTGTTGAAAAAGAATTAAAATCAGAAAGTCCTGTAATAAAACAGCAAGGTGAAATCCCTGAACATAAGTTTGAGGATATAAGAGAGGTTAAAATTGTAATTAAAGAAAAATCACAGCGCGTTTATCCAAAAGATGAAAATCAGATCACAGGAAAAATTTTACACGATAAAAAGTTAAGTGATACTAATCAGTCTGGTCAACTTAGTTCAAATCTCACAGTCCAGAATTTCAGTAAAATGAAATCAGGTAATCTTTTCAAATCAATCACAAATAATGTTTCGCAACTTTCGGAAAAAGATTTACCAACAATAATAAGTTCACAAACTGATGAGCCGAGAATAAGTCGTGCTGGATTGCCTTTAATAGCTGATTACCAGGATTGGGATTTAGTCTTTGAAAAAAGTTTAAGTCAGATTAAAAATAATTTTGAGGATAAGAACTCATTTGTAAAACCAACTACTGATAAGGAAGTAATTCAAGATCAAAATCAAAAATCATCGATCAATAATTTCCAAAATAAAGTTAAGCTTAATTTGGAAGATTCATCTTCACAAAATCATCTGGGAAAAACTACAGAGAAAATTAAAACTGATTCTGAGCAAGATATTAATGAGTTTAGTGAGAAGACCGCATCAAAAGAAAATGTATTACAATTAAAATTTTCGGGTGAAAAGAAAATTGTTTCCGTAATAGATAATACTTCTGAACAACCAATTCAAAATGCTAATGAGGTAACAAATAAAAATATCTCGCAGCATTCAATAACAAATGAAAAAGTTTCTGAAAATATCCAAACGAATAAATCTGCCAACGAAATAAAGTTTGAATCTCATAAAACAGTAATTGAACCGGATATAAAACTAAAAAATGCTGATACTAAAAACGAAGAACACTTTGAAAATCAAAATAAGCAAGAGAAAAGTCCTTCTTCAGTTGCTGCAAACAAAGTGAATGATGAAGATAATATTCTGAATGATAAAACTTTCAAGTCCGAGTTAATTGATTCCAGTAAGGGAAGTATTCCGCTAGATAATAAACCACATCTGTTAAACAATAAGACAATAATTGAACATTTTATTAAAAGTCCGGTTGAATCAAAAACACTTGAAAAGTTTTTGCAGATTCTTGATAAACAGGAAGTAATCCAGAAATCTGAAATAGTTAATTATTCCAAACAGAATCATTCGGTTGAAATAAAATTATCGCCAAAAGAATTAGGAAGTATAAAAATCTTGCTTGATACAAACGATAATAATGTGAGCGCTAAAATCGAAGTGGGGAATGAGCAGACAAAATCAATTGTAGTTAATAATCTTCCGCAGCTCAGAGAAACTATGTCGCAACAAGGAGTAAATCTTAACAATGTGAATGTTACAGTTTCATCTGAAGAGCAGAGAAATCCGGAACAGACAAAACAAAAGAGTAAAAAGAAATCACAGGTTGATAATCCAAAAGTTGAAATTGCAGAGGAAAAGAAAACTGTGAGAAACTTGGGATACAACACTTATGAATATTTAGTATAGGAGAAAGTTTATGCAAACAGGAATTACAAGTGGTTTAGGATATTTGAATAACACACCAATGGGAAAATCAGTTTTAGGAAAAGATGATTTTCTCAAGTTGATGTTAACACAGATGAAAAGCCAGGACCCATTAAATCCAATGGAATCGACAGAGTTTGCAGCACAGCTTGCACAATTCAGCTCACTCGAGCAGTTACTCAATCTTAATGATCAGATGAAGACAAGTATTGATGCAAACTTTTATCTGACTCAGTCAATAAATAATACTCTTGCTGCAACCTTTATCGGGAAGGAAGCAAAACTTTCTACCAATACTTTTCAATTTAACGGACAGGAAACACAAACAATTGGTTATAGTTTAGGTTCGCGTGCAACAAATGTAACAGTAAAAATTTATAATGAAGATGGAGCTCTGATAAAAACAATAGAAAACGCTCCGGCTAATGCAGGCGACAATAAACTTTCCTGGGATTTCACCGATAATAATGGTAACACTGTACCTTATGGTAAATACAGATTTGAAGTTGAAGCGATAGATGCAAATGATCAACCGATTACAGTTTCTAAGTATGTTCTTGGAAAAATTGGTGGAGTTAGATTTACAGAATTCGGAACAAAACTTTTAATCAACGGAACTGAATTCAATCTTTCTGACATACTCGAAATTTTCGAACCTTCAAACGGAGGAAACTAAATGTACGAAATAAATGGAATCAAAGTACCTTTTCTGCCAATCAATAATTATGATGGCGAACAGGTACGCAATAAAAGTTCTGCTGAAAGTTTTGAATCAATATTTCAGCAAGAACTTGAGAAACTAAAATTTTCTCATCACGCGCTGAAGCGACTTGAGGAAAGAAACATCAGCTTAAGTGATGATGATATGTTGAAGATAAACACTGCAGTTGAGAAAGCAGAACAGAAAGGAGCAAAGGATTCTCTTGTTATGATGAACTCAACAGCATTTATCGTAAACATCCCGAACAGAACAATCATTACAGCTTTACCAGTTGAAAGTGGTAATGAAAATGTGTTCACAAATATTGATTCAGTAGTGTTTGCATAAAAAAAATTAATTAACTGTTACGGGCGGGACCTCAAAAGGACGCCCGGTCCGATGGACTGACTGAAGTCGGACACTTTTTAACAAAAAACTTAAATTATCAGGAGGTCATTATGTCACTTCTAAATTCTCTTTTCTCGGGCGTTTCCGGATTAAGAAACCATCAGGCAATGATGGATGTTATCAGTAACAACATCGCTAATGTTAACACAATTGGTTACAAAGGTTCTCGTGTTACATTCAGTGATACATTCAACAAAATTATTCGCTACGGTTCAAACCCAACAGAAACTGCCGGTGGCACAAATACATTCCAGATTGGTCTTGGAATGAAAATGAATTCCGTTGACAGAAACTGGACCCAGGGAACATTTGAAGGTACCGGAATTGTAACTGATCTTGCGCTTCAGGGTAAAGGTCTTTTCATTCTTGAAAACAATGGTGAAAGATTTTATTCAAGAGCTGGTGCTTTCATTTTTGATGCACAGGGAAGATTAGTAAACTCACAGAATGGTGCAATTGTTCAAGGTAAAGTTGCAAATGAAGAAGGTATCATTCCTCCGGGAAATTATCTTGAAGATATTGTAATTGACACGAATCTCAGATTACCTGCTGTAGCTACAACAGACATAACCTGGGGTGGAAATCTTGACAGCTCATCAAGTATCACAAGATCAGAGTTATATCTTGAAACCGGAAACATTAACGCTAACATTAACATCGGTGATTCGGTAACCGACTCCAATACAATCTATGACGAGAATGGAAATGCATATTCTTTTAATGTTACCTACACTAAAACTGCTGCTGATACTTATGATATGACTTATGTATTACAGGATGCAAATGGTAATAATGTAGTGGGACCAACAACTGCAACAGTTGTATTTGATCCTGCAACCGGTCAAATGTTAACTATAAACGGTGGTGCTCCGGCTCCGATTAACATTCAGGATGTAAACCTTGGTATTAACTTCAATTTTGATCCAACTGCAGTTACACAAACAGGTAATTCAACTACGCTTGCTTCAACTGTAGATTCAAACAGAGAGCCTACTATTGTTACAGGTTCTTTAACCATATTCGATTCTCTTGGATCACCACATGTTCTGACTATCAAATTCACCAAAACCTCAAACAATAACTGGAATTGGTCTTGCACAGTTCCTCCAGCCGATGGTTCATTAAGCGGTGCGAGCGGAACCATAACTTTCAATCCCGATGGTTCTATTGCTTCGATATCTCCAAATCCACCGGTATTAACTTTTACCCCTAATGGTGGTGCAAGTCCGCAGAATATTGTTCTGAATCTTGGCGAAGGATTTAATGGAATAACACAAACATCGTCCAGTTCGGTTGTTTCTGCGCTCTCTCAGAACGGTTCTGCTGCAGCTTCTCTTTCAAATATTAACATAGATAAATATGGATATATAATCGGTGTCTTTACAAACGGACAAAGCAGACCGCTGGCTCAGGTTCTTCTTGCAACATTTCCGAATTTAAATGGATTGGTTAGTGTTGGTGAAAACATGTTTACAATTTCGGCAAATACAGGCGATCCACTCATAGGTGAACCCGGTGAAACGACCGGTACAACAATTCAATCCGGTGCGCTTGAGCAATCGAATGTTGATTTGTCAGAAGAGTTCACAAGAATGATTGTTTCTCAAAGAGGATTTCAGGCAAGTGCAAGAGTAGTAACTGTTTCAGATACATTACTTCAGGAAATAACAAACCTCGTTAGATAATCACACCTAAGCCCTCGTTAAGGGAGCTCAGAGATGGGCTCCCTTTTTTAACCACCTGTTGAATAATAACCACTTTATTCATTCGGATAATTCTGTTTATTAGAAAATCACTTAAAATTTCGTGGCATATTGGTTGAAAAACCAAATCTGCAATGAAAGAAGAAAAACAAAATAAAGAACAGAAACCTGTAGAAACCTTAAAGAAAAATTCTGCTATGAAACCAAAACTCTTAATTGTTGGTCTGCCGCTTTTTATTGTCCAACTTGTAGTCGTTTATTTTATTACTGCAAACATTCTAATTCCAAAGGATCATAATTCGGGGAACAAAGAAGAGGTTAAACAAGAACAGACCTCTGAGGAACAGAAAGAAACTAAATCCGAAGGAGATGATAAGACATCTGAGAAAGAAGTGAACACAAGTTCAGGTGAAAATATTTTTAACCTCGATGACATTATTGTTAATCCTGCTGAAACAAATGGAAAAACATTAGTGCTTGCAAGTCTTGGATTTGACTTAAGTACACCTGAAGCAAAAAAGACGATGGAAGAGAAAGTAATCATTGTTAAAGATGCTGTGATTACTTTACTCTCGAGTAAAACAGTTCCACAATTAAGCAATACAGCATATCGGGATTCTTTGAAAACAGAAATGATTTCTGATCTTTCGAAAAAAATGCCCGGTGTTAAAATCAACAATATTTATTTCAGCAAATTCATAATTCAATAATATGCCTGAAGTTGTATCACAACAAGATATAGATGCCCTGTTAAAAAGTGGCGGACAGGAACCTTCTAAACCAAAGGAAGAAAACGAAATTCAACCTTATGATTTTCGTCTTCCGAACAGAATATCTAAAACTCAGCTAAGAACTATCAGAACAATTCACGAAAACTTTGCTGAAAGTTTCAGCTCATTTCTTGTAACTAAACTTCAGACAATTGTTAATATGTCCGTGAACACTGTTGATCAGATTTATTATTCTGAATATGTAATGTCCGTTCCTGATCCAGCGTGTCTTTTCACTTTCAGCATCAAGCATACTGATATTAAAGGTATTCTTGAGCTTAATGTTGATCTTGCACTTGCACTCGTTGACCGTCTGTTGGGCGGAAACGGAACCAGTACGAAGCAACAAAAAATCATTACTCCAATTGAACAAAAGGTTCTTCAGACTGTTGTCGAGAAAGTAATGCTCGATATGAAAAAAGCGTGGCATATAATTGACAATTTTGATTTCGTTGCTGAAAGATTTGAACCTGATGTAGATTTTGTTCAATTGACTTCGCCGAATGAATCTGTTCTTCTGATAACATTCGAAGTTATTCTTGGTGAAAAATCTTATTTCATGAATATCTGCTTTGCAACTTTTGCATTTGATCCGATAATTGCGAAGCTGTCATCAAAAAAACTTTCTTCAGTTCGTCCAACCAAATACAATGGAATGAGTGCGCAGGAGCTGATTCGCAAACAACTGAATTCTGTTTTGCTGCCGGTTACAGTTGAACTTGGTAAATCTACAATCACTTTGCAGGAAATGCTCGATTTGAAAAAAGGCGATATGATAATTCTTGATAAAAAAATTCACGAAGAACTTACAGTTAAAGTAAACGGTAAAACTTTTTATTATGGTTATCCCGGAATAGTAAACAACCACAAAGCAGTAAAAGTAACAAAGAATCTTTTAACCGATAATTCTTTTTAAGGAAGTAATTATGGCTGATGAATTAAATAAACAAACAGAAAACCAAAAAGTTAAAGCTGGTGCAACCAAAACTGCTGCAGCTGCTGAATTTCCTCAGTTTGAAGAATCACAATTTCAGGGCTTTGAAGCCGGTGAGAAAATTAATTTTATAAAAGACCTTCAGCTGAATGTCTACATTGAACTTGGCAGAACTCAGATGCAGATTAAAGACATACTCGAGTTGGAGCGAGGTTATGTAATTGAGCTTGATAAACTTGCAAGTGAGCCGGTTGATATTTATGTGAATAACAAAAAAATAGCTGAAGGCGAAGTTGTTGTAATTGATAAACACTTCGGAATAAGAATAGTAAACCTTACTGACGATGCTGCACAATTCAAAGGAATTTCATAATGTCCTTTTTTGAAATTCTTAAACTTGTCTTTCCGTTATTTCTGATAGTTGTGATGCTCTATGGTGTTTTATTGTTTGTAAAAAAATATCAGTTCAAGGGAAGTAAACTCAGTTCAGAAAATCTCAGAATAATCACAACACTCATGCTTATGCCAAAAAAATATTTATCAGTTGTAAAAGTAAATGACAAAGTTTTGATTCTTGGCTTAAGTGAACAGAGTATAACACTCCTTAAAGAAATGAACATCGAAGAATTGAATCTGGCAGATGACTCAAACTTTCAGAATAATCCAAACTTTTTAGAAGTATTTAAGAAGATGATAAGACAATGAGAACGAAATTAATCCTGATTGCGTTTGTTTCGGTGTTTCTAATTTCTGCTTCTGCATCAGCACAGCAAACTCAAAGTTTAAGCTTTCCGATTCCAAAGATTAATGTTGATGTTGGAACATCGCAGAATGGAAAAGATGTGGCTGTTACTTTACAGATTCTTCTTCTGATGACAATACTTGCTCTGGCTCCTTCAATCATTATAATGACAACATCATATCTAAGAATAATTATTGTTTTCCATTTTCTAAAAAGTGCTTTGGGAACTCAACAAATGCCACCAGGACAATTGCTTGCCGGTGTTGCATTGTTCATAACATTTTTTGTAATGGCTCCAACCTGGAATAAAGTCAATCAGGATGCACTCAAACCTTTGCTCGATGAAAAAATCGGTGTAGAAGAAGCTTATAATAAAGGAATTGAACCAATCAGAGAATTTATGTTCAAGCATGTAAGAGACGAAGACATTGAACTTTTTGTATCAATGGCAAATATGAGCAGACCAAACAACAGGAATGAATTGCCAACATACATTGTTGTTCCTGCTTTTGTCTTAAGTGAATTAAGAACCGGATTTATAATCGGATTTTTTCTTTTCATTCCATTCATAATGGTTGATTTAATTATTTCATCTATCCTTATGTCAATGGGAATGATGATGCTTCCACCAATGTTAATATCTCTTCCATTCAAAATTTTATTATTCATACTTGTCGATGGTTGGAATTTAATCGTCGGCTCTGTAGTAAGGAGTTTTGCACAATGACAGAAGAAGTTGTAGTCGAAATACTTAAAGAAGCATTCTTTACTTCATTTTATATTTTACTTCCGATACTAGGAGTTGCACTGATTATTGGAATCATTGTTTCAATTTTTCAGGCAGCAACATCAATACAGGAAATGACACTTACATTTATTCCGAAGATTCTTGTTACTGCACTTGCAATAATTCTACTGCTTCCCTGGATGATGGACAGGATGATAGCTATTACAATCAAATTCTTCACGATGTTTAACACATTCATCAGATAACTATGTTCAGCGTAAGAGAATTTATAATATTGTTTTTAATTTTTCTGAGAATCTCTTCTGCTTTTGTTTCAGCGCCATTCTTTGGTAACAAAATCATTCCAGTTGTTACAAAATTATTTATCTCTATGATTATCAGTTACATTATTTTTCTTTCAACTGATCATTCTGCAATCAAAGATGTTCCAACCGGTTGGCTTTTGTTAGTTTATTCATTTAAAGAAGTAATCACAGGATTGATAATTGGTTTTGCGCTTCAATTTGTTTTCTTTGGTGTAAGTTACGCCGGAACTCTAATTGGCTTTGAAATCGGATTGAACATTGCCGAAGTATTTAACCCCTCAGAAGAAATTAACTCAAATATAATAGGTGAGTTGCTTTACTTTAGCGCAATATTAATTTTCTTGCTAATCAACGGACATCACTATCTGATAAGAGCTTTACAGCAGTCATTCAACATCATTGGAATTGGAATGTTCTCATTTCCTGAACCACTTTATCAGACTATGATAAAGCTTGCTGGAGGTGTTTTTGTAATTGCTGTTAAAATTGCAACACCAATTATTGTCTCATTCTTCCTGATAAATATCGCCGAAGGAATTATCTCACGAATGATTCCTAATATGCAGGTTTTCTTTGTTACTCAACCATTGAAAGTTGGACTTGGCTTGTTGATGCTTGGTTTAATATCTCCCGTATTTATCTATATGATAAAAAATTTACTGCGCGATTATGAAAATCAGCTTTATGTATTAATCACTTCGATGAGTTAATAAATGGCAGAGCTTGAAGGACAAGAAAAAACTGAGCAACCGTCGGGGAAAAAACTCGAAGATGCAAGAAGAAAAGGAATGGTTGCTAAAAGTATTGAGGTAAATTCACTTTTAATTGTTGTTACCGGTTTGATTACAATTTTTTTATTACAATCATACATTGGTCAGAGAGTGAGCAACTTTACAATAAATATTTTTAATTCACTTGACACATTACCAAAAAAAGTTTCGCTGCTTCCAAATATGGCTTTTGATTGGTATATGTTTTTCTTTTCTGTGTTAGCACCAATTATGACAGCTATTGTAATTGTCTCTCTTGCATCGAATATTGCTCAAGTCGGCTTCAAACTTAGCACTGAAGCATTAGCTCCGAAATTTTCAAAATTGAATCCGGCAAGTGGAATTAAAAAAATATTTTCATCAAAGTCTGTAGTAGAAGTATTTAAAACTTTGTTGAAGTTTTTTGTAATTGCCTTCTTTACTTATCTGATTCTCAGCGATTTGATTGTAGCTTCAGCATATCTGGATAATCTTAATCCATCTGAATTGATAATCTTTATGCTTGATAATGCATTTTCACTTCTCTGGAAGATTGCACTCTTGTATGCTGTGATTGCTGCAATAGATTTCGTTTATCAAAAATATAAATTCAAAAAAGATATGATGATGACAAAACAGGAAGTGAAAGAAGAAATGAAGCAACTTGAAGGTGATCCGACGGTGAAAGGAAGAATCAGAAAGATGCAGATGCAGGCAGCACAACAAAGAATGATGGCTAATTTGCCAACTGCTGATGTTGTTATAACTAACCCGACTCACTACGCAGTTGCATTGAAATACGATATGACAAAAGACTCAGCGCCTGAAGTAATAGCAAAAGGTGTTGATTTACTTGCTCAGAGAATTAAAAAAGTTGCAGCAGAACATAATATTCCGCTGCACGAAGACAGAGAGCTTGCAAGAGCTTTATACAAAATGTGCGATGTTGGAGATAAAATTCCACCATCACTTTTCAAAGCTGTAGCACAAGTGTTGGCTTATGTTTACAATCTTAAAAAGAATAAAAAGTATTGAGTTGAATGATGAAACTGTTCGGAAAAAATTCTGATTTAATGCTCGCATTTGGGTTAATCCTTATTCTTGGATTAATGATTATTCCTTTGCCTGCAGCTTTACTGGACTTTTTCCTGGCATTAAGCATCACTCTTTCAGTATTGGTACTTGTTGTTTCATTATTCATTAACTCGCCGCTTGACATTTCAGTGTTTCCTGGTCTGTTACTCGTTTCAACATTGTTCAGACTTGCATTAAATATCAGCTCAACAAGATTAATTCTTATTGATGGATATGCAGGAAAAGTAATTGAGACATTCGGTTCGTTCGTTGTTCGTGGTGATTATGTAGTCGGGTTCATTGTGTTCATTATACTTGTGATAATTCAATTCATAGTAATTGTAAAAGGTTCAGGAAGAATTTCTGAAGTAGCTGCCAGATTTACTCTTGATGCAATGCCAGGTAAACAAATGGCAATTGATGCAGATTTGAATACCGGTCTAATCACCGAAGATCAGGCAAGAGAAAGAAGAGAAAAAATTTCCCGTGAAGCAGAATTTTATGGTGCAATGGATGGTGCCAGCAAGTTTGTTAAAGGTGATGCAATTGCCGGATTGATTATCAATTTCATTAACATAATTGGTGGTTTTATTATCGGTATTGGTCAGCGAGGATTAACAATTACTGATGCGCTGCAACAATACACAATTTTAACAATTGGTGATGGTCTCGTCTCGCAAGTACCGGCATTGCTTATTTCAACTGCTGCCGGATTTGTCGTAACAAGAAGTGCCTCAGGAATTTCTCTCGATTCACAATTTAAAACTCAGTTATTTTCAAATTACAGAGTACTCGCAATTGTAGCTTCAACAATTTTTCTCTTTGCTTTTTTACCGGGAATGCCAACTATTCCGTTTCTAATTCTCGGAGTTTCACTTGCAGTAAGTTCTTATATGAAGAAGAAGACAGCATTAACAGTTGAAGAATCAGTTACAGATGAGAAAGTTACTTCGCCAATTCCTGAAGAAACAGTTGAACAATATCTGCAGGTTGATCCGATTGAAATTGAAATTGGTTATGGGTTGATTTCACTTGTTGATGAAAATCAGGGTGGAAATCTTTTTCAGAAAATTTCTGCTACAAGAAAATTTATTGCTCTTGAATATGGTGTTCTGATTCCTCCTGTAAGAGTTCGTGACAACTTGCAGTTAAATCCAAACCAGTATATCATAAAAATTAAAGGCAACATTGTTTCATCAGATGAAATTTTTCCTGACAGATACCTTGCAATGAATCCTGGTGGAATTTCTGAACAGCTTCAGGGAATTCCAACAAAGGATCCTGCATTTGGTTTGGATAGTTACTGGATTACAAGAGAAGAAAAAGATCGCGCTGAAATGCTTGGTTATACCGTTGTTGATGCAATCTCTGTTCTTTCAACTAATCTGCAGGAAACATTAAAAAAGAATTTCGAAAAGATTTTAACTCGGCAGGCGGTTAAACAATTACTTGATGCACTTAAAAAAGATTATCCTGCAGTTGTTGATGAAATACAACCCGACACATTACCTCTCGGAACAATTCAAAAAGTTTTGCAGAATCTTCTTAAAGAATACATTCCGATTAAAGATATGGTTCAGATAATTGAATCACTGATTGACTATTCAAAGGTTACAAAAAATATTGATGTGCTTACTGAATATGTAAGGCATTCACTCGGAAATACGATTGCAAATCTTTATAAAGATTCAAATGGTGTCATTCACGCAGCAGCAATAGGCGAAGGACTTGAACAGTACATCACTCGCTCACTCCAAAATCAGAAAGAAGCAACTCAAACATTGGGACTTACACCTCAGATGCTTGGTGAATTAAAAGTTGCACTTGAAAATCTTTATGAGAAATTTAATTCACTTGGCTATCAGCCGATATTAATTACTTCTGCAACAATTCGTCCTTATTTCTATCGTTTGATAAATTCATCTTTCCCTGATTTTGTAGTTTTATCCTACACAGAACTTCCATCAAATGTTGAAATAGAATTTATAGATAATCTGGAGATAAACAATGCAGGTTAAAAAATTTACAGCACAATCTCTAAGCGAAGCTACCAGACAAATGAAAGACGAACTTGGCTATGAGGCAGTTATCCTCAGTACAAGAGTTGTTAACGATCGGAAAAATCCGACAGTAAAACTTTATGAAATAACAGCCGGAATAGATGAGCTTCCAACTGAAAAAAATAAAAACCATACAAGCGATGCACACAAAACTTTTCTTGAAGAGCTGGCAAAAATTTCTGACACAGTTTATAGAAAAAATTCAGCAAGAATAAAAGAAGCTTATGGAAAAGCAGTTGAAGAAAAAGTCAAAGAATCAAAGGAAACAATTGAGAAAAAACTTAAATCAGTATTTCACAAATTAGCTGATAAAGAAGTTCAGAAATCTGTTATCGTTTCAGTGATGGATCAAATGAAACGATATAAAAATTTTCTTCAACCGGATAATGTTGAAAATTATGTAAAGACTTGTCTCAGCTCTTTGATACTCACAAGAAATTTTGATGTAACACCTAAAAAGAACAAAGTTGTCGCTTTAGTTGGTCCAACAGGAGTTGGGAAAACAACAACAATTGCAAAGCTCGCACTCATTGCCAAAATAATTCACAAACTTGATGTTGGTCTGATATCTATTGATACATTTCGACTTGGAGCTATCGATCAGTTGCAAAGTTTTGCAGATGTAAGTCACATTGATTTACTTGTCGCTTATAAGCCGGAAGAAATGCCCACATTGCTAAAGAAGTTTGCGAAGAAAGATATTGTTTTCATTGATACAGTTGGAAGAAGTCAGAATAAATCAGAACAATTAAAACTCAACCAGGATTTTCTTTCAACAATTAAAGTTGATGAAACCTTGCTTGTTTTAAATTCATCTGCTTCATACAGAACACTAGTTGATGTTGCAACAAAATTCAAATCATTTAACTATAGCGGATTCATATTCAGCAAAGTAGATGAAGCTCCTGTTCACGGAAATATTATTAATCTCATAACTAAAACAGGAATTCCGGTTTCTTTTGTTACAAATGGGCAGGTTATTCCTGATGATATTCTTGCAGCCGATCCTGAAAACATTGCAAGTCTTATTTTAAATAGCAGTTTATGATAACCGGACAGCTAAAAAGAATTATTGAACTGCAGTCATCTGAATCAAATCAGAGCAAAGATAAAAAGAATATCTGCGCTGTTGTTTCGGGTAAAGGTGGAACGGGAAAAACTATTTTCTCAATTTTGCTTTCTGATATTCTGGCAAACCAAGAAAATAAAATTCTTCTTATTGATCTTGATATTAATCTCGCTAATATTCACTTCTTATTGAATGAAACTCCATCAAAGTCATTGAATAGCTATTTCAATCATAATGAAGAATTACAAAAGTTAATTACTGAGTACTCGGAAAATCTTCACATCATTTATGGGTTGAATTCATACTCAATTAAAGATATTCCATTTAAATCTTCTTTGGAGCGACTAATCAGAGATATTGATTCAATAAGTGGTAATTATGATTTAGTAATTTTAGATCTTGGAGCCGGATTAAGTGAATTAACTTTAAATGCACTTAGAATTTCGGGAATTAAGATAATTGTTTCTTATCCTGAAGCTACTTCCATAATGGACGCTTATGCTGTTATTAAAATGTATGAGAATTTTGATAGTCCTTCAGAATTCCAGTTGGTTCTAAATCGTTGTATTGATAAAAATGATGGAGCTGAAGGATTTAATAAATTATCTAAAGCTGTAAAAAGCTTTTTGAAAAGTTCAGTAAAACTTCTTGCAACAATTTGTGAAAGTAAAGAAATACGACATTCAGTTGCCGGGCAAACTCTTCTGGAAGACGCAAATTCTGATAATCAATTTATATCAGAATTTATGGTGGCTGCTGAGAAAATTGATAAATATATTCATCTGACTAATATTAACCAGCCATCAAAAAGTGCTTCTACTAATACCTCAAAAAACAATTCAAAAAGCTCAATAATCCTTTAGAATTTTTTTAAGATGCTTGGCATGCTGTTTGTCTTTTAGACAACGGTGATGATATGAATAAAATAATCTTAAATATCGGTTTACTGATTTTCTGCTTCTCAATCATCTTTTTCAGTCAGAGAGAGATGCCAATTGTAGAAGTTATAACAAAGTCATTTATAGTTTTTATTTCGTCAACGGTTATTCTGAGTGTTACAGCAATCGTATTGGTAAAACTGCTTCAGAAAACCGAATCACATTCAAATGAAAATTCTGATCACACAATCTTAGGAAGCAAAGCTCATGAATAATTCTGAATTATGGAGAGAGTATAAGCTGGCTCCAACACCGGCACTCAAAAAAGAAATCATAATGAAATATTTAAACCTTGTTCATTATGTCATTCGTAAAACTCCTCTTTCAAAAAATCAGGTTCTTGATGAGCGCGACTTTTTCCAGTATGGAATCGAAGGACTAAGCGAGGCAGTTGACAGATTTGATCCTGACTATGGAACAAAATTCGAGACTTATGCAATTCAAAGAATTCGTGGAAAAATTATTGATGAGCTTAGAAAGCTTCAAAGCAAATTTAAAACTGAAGAAGGTGATCAGACAGTAGATAATTATTATACAAATCTTTCAATCAACAATCAGATTGATGATGAAGATGGTTATACTCTTGCAGAGGTAATTCCAAATGAACAATTATCTCAATCTGAAGAAGTTGAAAAAAATGAAATGAAAGAAATTCTTCTCAAAGCATTGAAAGGTTTGAATGAAAGAGACCGACTAATTATTTCTCTTTACTACTATGAAAATCTGAATTACCAGGAAATTGCAAAACTTATGAACATTACAATTTCAAGAGTATCACAAATTCATTCGAGAATACTTAAAAATCTGAAATCAAAACTTTTAGTGTATAATGAATAATTTCACTGATAATATTGATGCAAAAAGAGAGTGGAGCAAAAAGATGCTCGCAGGAATCAGGAATCTTCCTCCTGTTCCTTTCATAATGGTTGAGATTTCTAAATTGCTTGATAACCCGCGAACAGGTGCTGCCGATCTCGGAAAAATTATCAGTAAAGATCAGGCAATGGTTGCAAAAATTTTAAGTGTTGCCAACTCACCTTTATATGGACTTCCTCGTCGTGTTTCCACAATTGAATTTGCAATAGTAATACTCGGCTTTGATCAGATAAAAAATATTGTTATTGCATTTTCGATGATGGAAGCATTCCGCACAAAAGAAGACAGAAGATGGAACCGAAGAGCTTACTGGGTTCATTCACTTATGGTTGCAAGTGCAGCAAAAAGAATTGCAGATGATCTCGGTATAAGAAAATCTGGTGAAGCTTTTACTGCAGGATTGTTGCACGATCTCGGAATTTCTGTTATCCAGAAATATTTCAATGATGATTTTCAGAAAATTAATAATCTCGTTGAGCAACAGCAGATCAGATTTATAAATGCCGAAGAAAAGATTCTTGGAATATCTCACCAGGAAATTGGAAAATATCTTATTGAAAAATGGAATCTTCCTTCAGCACTTGGCGAAGCAATTCTTTATCATCATCAACCCTCTCTTGCAGAAGAAGAAAAAAAGCTCGCAGCAGTTGTTCACCTTGCAGATTATATGACACAGAGATTTCAAATCGGTGACTTCAACTGGGATGAAAGTATTGATCTCGATTTAGGAGTGATTGAAATCCTTCAACTTGGAGATGAAAGTTATCTTGAAAGTTTAATCGAGAGTTATCACGAATTATTCAAAGTAAATTTAGAATCACTTAATCTATAAAGGTATAATATGATAATGACTGATTTATCCTTGCAGCAAAAACGCGAAAGAACAACAAAGATTATTTCCAACATTCTTAATCTGAATGTGATTCCCAAAGTTGTTTTTGAGTTGATGAAAATACTTGATAATCCAAATACAACAGCAAACGAGTTGAACAAGATTATCAGCAAAGACCAGGCACTTGTTACAAAAATTCTTTCTGTTGCTAACTCGCCTTTGTATGGTTTGCAAAGAAAAGTTGCAACTATTGATTTTGCTATTCTTGTTCTTGGATTCAAAGAGCTGAAAAGTATTATATCAGTTATCTCTATTTCTGATGCTCTTAAAAATAAAACAGATAAATATCTGAATCAGAAAGAATTTATGCTTCACTCATATATGGTTGGAGCTGCAAGTAAAAAGATTGCAAAGGATATGGGATTCCAAAATTCTGGTGAAGCATTCATCGCCGGCTTTTTGCACGATATCGGAATTTCGATAGTTCATCGTTACCTGCATTCAAACTTTGCAATGATATTTGATTTGATGGAAACTCAGAAAATGACTTTCAGAGATGCTGAAATTGAAGTTAATGGAATGACTCACGAAGAAATCGGAAGTTTTCTTTTAGAGAAATGGAATTTTCCAGCTGAAATTTGTGATGCTGTTTTGAATCATCATAATCCTGGCAAAGCACAAATCAGTCCGGCAATGGCTTCAATAGTTAGTGTTTCAGATTATATGACTCAATCACTTAAAGTCGGTGAACTGAAAATAGATAAAGACAATCATCTTGATGATTATACTTTAAGCAAATTCAATTTCGAAAAAGAACTTGATGCTGAAAAATTTGCAGCCAAGTACAAAGATCTCTTCTGGGAGCAGTTAGAATTTGTAAGGTTTTTAAATTGAGAGTAATAAAAGAAAATAATCAGGAATTTCACTCATTCACTCTTTCGCTCAAACAACTTGAGCGAAGCAGTTCACAAAACGGAACTGTGTTTGTTGAAAAGAATGATGATAACTTTTCCGATTTAAACGGAAAAGAATCATCACTTGGCAGAATTTTGAATTTCACAAAAAGAATTAATTCTCACACAAACCTTCAGGATATAATTTCTGATTTTAAGAATGAAGTTAAAACTCTCACATTCTTTAGTGAACCTGAAATTTTTCTTATCAACGAAAAAACATCAAACTGTTTTCCGCTTAACACAAACTGCAAAGAAAATATTTCATCTTTCGTCAGAAGAAATCTCAGCGCCGGTGTTATTGATTGGATAGCTGAGACCGGCAGTTATAAAATTATTCCTTACGGAAATTACAATTCTCTTTCGTTCGGATTGAATTGTCTTATTGTTCCAATCTTCAACAGTGGAAAGTTCAGGGGAGTACTTTCTACAATAACTTCATTTACCGAACTTGATAAGAACTCCTATGAACTTCAGGTTCTTACTACTTTACTGAATATCGTTTTTTCTAAAATCCAGTACGAATTAACCAAGAACGAATTAAACAGTGTTTATTCAGAATTGCAATCAGTTCAATCAAAGCTTGAAAATGATTATAAACTTGCTGCACTTGGTGAACTCGCTTACAGAAGCATTGAAGAAATATCATCTCCGATTCAGGTTATACTTAGCTATGCTGATTTGTTGAAGCGTGAATATCCTGAAATTGATGAAGAGATGACTGATTTGATAAAGAAGAAAGTTTATGATATCAAATCAATACTTGAAAGATTGGTCAAATTCATCACAACAGATGATAAAGTAAAAAAAGTTGTTCCTTGTTCAGTTAATGAAGTGATAGTTGAATTCAGAAAACTAATTGAACCGGCATTAAATGCAGAAAATTGTGAATGTGTTTTGGACCTTGAAGAAAATATGCCATCAATTCTTAGCAATAAAAATTATCTCAATCAGATTTTCATCAATGGATTCAGTCTTATAAATCCTTTAACTGAGCCCGGTGGTGGAGTAATAATTCAAAGTCGTTATTCAAAGCAAAGAATCGTAGTTAAAATGCTATTCACAAAATCAGTTGACCTGAACAAAATAAATGAACAGGATGTTGGTCTAAATATTCTTAAATCTTTGATGGATAAACATGAAGGCGAATTTCTGATTGACTCCGACGAAGCAACAGGAAGCACATTGGTATTTTCATTTCCATTAATCAGAAAGGTGAGAGAATGAATATTGATTTGATTTTTTCTTTGATGTTACTCGTAGTTTTTTCTTTATCAATCTTAGGATTTTATTATATCAACAGAACAAAAAGACAAAACCAACTACTGCTTAAAAGAAACATATCACTATTAAGAGAAGAGAAAATAATAGCTGCTGTTGAACCCAACAGAGTGAAGAAAAGAAGAAAACTTCTCCGGCGGATTAAAACAAATAATGATTTGAATGAACAGCAGGTTTTATCTGAAGCTCAGAAGAGTAAGCTTTCTGCCGGAGAGATTCTTCTTGCAAACAGAATTAATTCATTCAGTAAATAACGGGATGAAAAATGATCAAAGGAATTTATCACGCTGCAAGAAGTCTTGAAACTCAGAATAAGAACCTGGAACGAATTGCAAACAATCTCGCTAATATGAATACAATCGGATACAAAAGAGAAGGATTGTTCGTTCAGATTCTGAATCAATTAGGTGGACCACAGATTAAAAGTCCGGTTGATTTAAGACAAGGCGAAGTATTCGAAACTAAAAATCCGCTTGATGTTGCAATTGTTGGAGTTGGTTTGTTTGTAGTTAAAACTGAAAAGGGATATGAATATATCAGAAACGGAAACTTCCAGATCTCTCAGGAAGGATTTCTTGTTGATAAAGAAGGACGAAAAGTTATCGGCAAAAATGGAGAAATAAATTTGTCAGAATATCAACTCGATGAAAATAATCTTTTAACGATTACAAGAAACGGTGAAATAAAGGTTGGAGAAAATTCTGTTGATAATTTACTGGTTGTCAAAATGAATGAAGATAACTATGAATACCGCAAAGAAGGTTTGAACTTCGATTCGTTAAATGATATTGAAGAGTTTGCAGATGAAAATGAATATCAGATTTTACAAGGTTATCTCGAGGAATCAAATGTTAATCCGATTCAGGAAATGGAAAATATGATTCGTGTTTCAAAAGATTATGAGTCATCTTATAAAATGGTTATTAGTCTTGATGAGTCATTACAAAAATCAGTAGACATAGGAAAAATCTAAGAGGTTAAAAATGAGTACAAGAGCACTAAGAACAGCAGCTTCCGGAATGTATGCACAGCAAATTAACATCGAAGTAATTTCAAACAACATTGCTAATATGAATACAACCGGATTCAAGAAGAACAAACCTGAATTTCAGGATTTAATGTATCAGGAAGTTGCGGTTAATCCAATCAACTCATCTGCACCTGGAATAAAATCAACAGGAACAGAAGTTATTCAGGTTGGTAATGGTGTTAAACCATCTTCAACACAAAAAATATTTTTACAAGGTGATCTTGTTCCAACAAATAATCTTCTTGATCTCGCAATTCAGGGCGATGGATTTTTCCAGATTAGAAAACCGGATGGAACATTTGTTTACACCCGCGATGGTTCATTTAAGGTAAATGCTGAAGGAATAATTGTAACAAGCAGTGGTTATTCACTTGATCCTGAAATCAGAATTGATGAAAACTCTGTCGGATTTTCTGTTTCGCGAGATGGTGTAATTGAACTTCAGCAAAGAGACGGAACAAATATTCCGATTGGAAATATTCAATTAGTAAGATTTTTAAATCCTGCTGGTCTTATGGCACTCGGAGATAATCTTTATGCAGAAACAGAAGCCAGTGGTGTTCCGATTTTTGGAACTCCTGGATTAGATGGCTTCGGAGAAATTCATCAGGGATTTTTAGAATCTTCAAATGTTGATGTTGTGGAAGAAATGATTTCAATGATAACGGCACAAAGAGCTTATGAAATAAATAGTAAAACCGTGAAGACAGTTGAAGAAATGATGACTATGGCTAATAATCTTAAAAGAGGTTAAGTAAAAGGAGAATGAATTGTGTTTCTGATTTTAGTCATATTGCTTTCAGTTTCGCTTTCGGCTCAGGATTTTAATTCTGAAGTTGAAATCTATCTTAACAAAAAACTTAAAGGATATGACAAGATAGAATTTTCAATTCTGAATAATGTTAAAGATCGAAATTATAAAATTGATGAAAGTCGTGAATTAAAGTTCAAAGGTGCAACAGCATATCTTCCGGTTAAATATTCTGATGGAAATAAATCAGTCAATTCAATACTTACTTTGCAAATTAAGTTATATAAAAAAGTTCCGGTTGCAATTCAGGAAATTAAGAGAAAAGAAAAAATTGATGCGAACAGTTATTCTGTCCAGACTGTTGAAATAACTTCGCTAAAAAATCCCGAGATAGTGACATTAGCTGATTTGAACTCAATTCGTGCAAAAAGTTTAATAAAAGAAGGTCAGGTAATTACGAAAGATTTGATTGAAGAAATTCCGGTTATTCAATCAGGTTCAAGAGTAATTGCTGAATGTGTTAAAGGTTCAGTTGTAGTTAGTACGGAAGCGGTTGCAAGACAGGATGGAAAAGTTGATGAGGTAATTGATATTCTCACTTTTTCAAATGAAATGTTAAAAGCAAAAGTAATTAACTCACAAAAAGTTTTAATTGAGTAAGACTATGAAGAAATTATTTTCAATTATTGTGTTCATAACAGTTGCAATTTTTCCTCAGGAGATGAGGAAGAATGCAGCTTATTCACTTTTCTCAGATGAGAAAGCAGCCAGAGTTGGTGATGCAATCACAATTATTGTTGTGGAATCATCAATTGCATCAAACAATGCGGAAACTAAAAGCGGCAGAGAAACCAATCTCGGTTTTGATTTATCGGGACAATTAGATAAAACTAAATTACCTTCAGGCAGTCTTGATATTGGTAGCGGAAATGATTTTAAAGGTTCTGGTTCAACCAAAACTTCCGGAGTAATTCAAACCAAAATCAGTGCAACCATTGATTCAGTTTTAGCAAACGGAAATCTGATAATTAGAGGCAGTAAAAAAATTACAATCAATGGTGAAGAACAATTAATCTCGATTAAAGGTATCGTCAGAACTTCTGATGTTCGCGCTGATAATTCAGTTCTGTCTTACAACATTTCTGATGCTGAAATTACATTCGAAGGAAATGGAATTGTAAGCGATGTTCAATCACCGGGTCTTTTAACAAAATTTTTAAGAATGCTTTTTTAGGTAAACTATGAAAACCTTTAAGCTGATTTTATTCGTAATATTGATAATCTCTCAACAGGTCTTTACACAAAGAATTAAAGATATCGCATATCTCAACAGCGATCATACTGAACAGGTGATCGGATATGGTCTTGTTGTTGGTTTAGCCGGAACTGGTGACAGTTATAGAACTCAGTTTACGATGCAATCAATAACAAGTATGCTGAAGAGATTTGGTATTACTGTTCCGCAAACTGATGTGAGAACAAGAAATGTTGCTGCTGTAATGGTAACTGCTTCGCTTCAGCATAACTTTAAACCAGGATTTAAGTTTGATGTTATTGTTTCATCGCTTGGAGATGCAACAAGTCTTTTAGGCGGAACATTATTAATGACACCCCTCTCTGCAATTAACGGTGAAGTTTACGCAATGGCACAAGGTCCAATTTCAATCGGTGGATATGATTTTAACACTTACACAGGAAATCGAGTTGCAAAAAATCATGCGTTAACCGGCAGAGTTCCGCTTGGTGGAGTTCTGAAAGAAAATTTACCCCAAAATACTGTTACTAATAATGAGCTTAGTATTTTTCTTAAAATGCCTGACTTAACTACATCAAATAATGTTGCATTAGCTATTAATGATAAGTTCGGGCAGAATACAGCAATTTCAATTGATGCAGCTGAAGTTCGTGTAAAAGTTCCAGCTGATAAACAAAGTGATGTAATAAGTTTTCTTGCAGAGCTTGAATCACTTCCTGTTCAAACAGATTATGTTGCAAAAGTTATTCTTAATGAAAGAACCGGAACAGTTGTAGCCGGAAATAATGTTCAGATTAAACCTGTAAGCATTACTCACGGAAGTTTAAACATAACAATCAGAAATTATCCTTTTGTTTCTCAGCCGGGAGCTTTTTCAAGCGGAACTACTGCAGTTGTTAACAATGCAATTCCTTATGTTCAGCAGGATTCAACAAACACAATTGCAATTCAAGGTGCAAGCAATGTTCAGGAAGTTGCTGCAGCATTGAATTCACTAAAAGTTTCTCCGAAAGATATAATTGCAATATTTCAGGCACTTAAAGAAGCAGGTGCTCTTGTAGCAGAACTTGTAATAATGTAAAGAAAATTTTTATGAGCGATATCAGCTTGAAAATAACAAATCCGAATAAGCACATTTCTCAGGTGCAGCAGCAGACTTATCAGAAAAACATTGATAAGAAAAAATTAGCTGATGCATCAAAGCAGTTCGAAAGCTTGCTTACTTCGATGATGTTAAAAAGTATGTCGCAAACCACTGGTGGATTATTCGGAGAGGAAAGTTTCGGTGGAGATTTTTTTGAATCCATATTCCAATATGAAATTGCAAATCATATCGCAAAAGGAAAAGGACTTGGTGTTGCTGATATGATTTACAAGAGAATTACAGGCGAAAGTATTTCAAACATAAATTCGGAAGTAGAAACAAATCCATTGACTGTAAAAAATGCTCCCAAGATTGAATATCAAAAACCTGAAGTACCTGCTGTTAAACCAACCGAGCAGGCATTGGACAGGATTTCAAAATATGAATCGATTATAGAAGAAGCTGCTCAAACTCACGGAGTTGATAAAAATCTTATTAAAGCTGTAATACTTGCAGAATCAGCCGGAAAAGAAAATGCTCTTTCATCGGCTAATGCAAAAGGTTTAATGCAGTTGATTGATGCAACAGCAGATTATTTGGGTGTGAGAAATGTTTGGAATCCGAAAGAAAATATTTTTGGCGGCACTAAATATTTGGCAGAACTTCTTCGAAAATATGATGGGGATCTTAAGCTTGCTTTAGCAGGATATAATGCAGGTCCCGGAAATGTAGATAAGTATAACGATATTCCGCCTTTTACAGAGACACAAACTTATGTAAAACGCGTGATGGGCTATTTAAATCATCTTGAGGCAATGTAATGAAAATTTTTAAGCTGCTCGAAATAATGCGTAATCAGTTGAATAAACTTCAGGAGATGTATGAAGTTCTTCAGAAGATGCAGACTGCTATGGTAGAATCTGATTACGAAAATTTCGAAAAAGCTATTGAGCTTCAGGAAAGAATTTTAGCTGAGATTAGAAATTTGGAGAAAGCCCGGATTGACATTTTAAAGGATTTACTTCAAAGTGATATTCTTCCTGAAAAAAATCTTTTGGTTCAGAAATTATTTGAAGCAGAACCCGAAGCAGATATTACACTTCAGGAAGAGTATCTAAACATCAGAAACTCGTTAGTTGAAGTAGTTGATGAAATAGAAAATCTGAACTTTCAGAATAAATATTTAATCGATCATTCAAGAAAATTTATTAAAGGACTTGTTACAAATCTTTACGGAGTTAAAAATCAAAAATTACTCGACAGGAAGGTGTAGTTATGGCGATAACAAAAATATTTGACATATCATCACGAAGTCTTTCTGTTTATCGCAGAGCTTTGGAAGTAACAAGTCATAATATTGCAAATGCAAACAATCCTGCTTTTTCCCGTCAGCGAATAATATTTGAAACGGACATTTCTGATTTAAATGCCGGAAAGGTTTGGGGAAACGGTGTCAGAATTTCTGATGTTCAGCGGGTGAGAGATGCATTAATCGAAGCACACATCAGAGAAGCAAATTCAAAGTTCTATAACAACAGTCGTCAAAGCCAGTTGATAAATAATATCGAACAATTTTTTTCCGAACCAGGTGATCTTGGTTTATCAAATTTGTTTGCAGGATTCTTTAACAGTTTTGATGAACTGGCAACTTCACCAAATTCAATTCCATTAAGATTAAGTGTTATCAACGCAGCGAACAATTTATCTGCTAAAGTAAACACGATAAATCAATCATTCGCAAGAATGAAGCAGGATATAAAAGATGAATTTCAAAATCAGGTTCAGGCAATAAATACATTGTTGAAACAAATTCATCAGATAAACAAAGAGCAGTTTACAAATAGCTACAAAGGTTTAGCAGTAAATGATTTGCTTGATAAACGGGATGATTTGATTCAACAATTAAGTCAGATTGTAAATATTACTGTTACTTATGATCAGAATAATAATGCGAATATCTCAATCGGAGGTGCTCTGGCAGCTGACGGATTACACGCAGCAGAATTTGAAGCAACAGAATCGAATGGAAGACTTTCAATTAAATTAAAGAATGGTGGCATTCCGGTAATCTTAAATGGTGGCCAACTTAATGCTTTATCAGAAATTTACTCTGATAAAATTCCGGCATATCAGAAAAATCTTGATCAGATTGTTACAGCTTTTGTAGATGCAGTTAATCAGGTACATAAACAGGGATATTCAATTACAAATCCACCGCAAACTAATATTAACTTTTTTGATAGTTATGAAAACGGGGTTTTAAAAGTCAATCAGAGTATTCTTGATAATCCTTCATTGATTGCAATTTCTGCCGATGGAGATAATGGTAATGGAGATATTGCCTTACAGATTGCAGGATTGCGTGAAGCACAGATCGTTAACGGGGCAACTGTTGTAGATGCTTATTCAGCTTTGATAAATGGAATCGGTAATGATGCATTGTTACAAACAAATTACGCTCAGGCAAACAATATGGTACTTTCACAGCTTGAAGATCAGCGGCAGTCATTATCAGGGGTTTCAATTGATGAAGAAATGACAAATGTATTGAAGTTTCAGAGATCTTATGAAGCATCTGCAAAACTCATTACTGTTGCTGATGAAATGATTAGAACAATTCTGGAGATGGTCTGATGAGAATAACAGAAACAATGATGTCTAATTATTATATCGGAAGTATAAATCAGCTTAAAGATAGAATTGCACTTTTGCAACGACAGATTTCTTCCGGAGTAAAGATTGAAAAACCATCTGACTCTCCAACCGGAGCGGTGAAAGTAATCAGGAATAACGATCAGTTGAGTCAGCTCGATACATATCTTAAAAATATTCACACAGGTTTATCATTTCTCGATCAAACAACTTTTGCACTGCAGTCAATACAGGATGAAGTTTTAAATGTAGTTGGAAAACTTGAAGAACTGAACAATCCAATCAATCAGCAAAATATGAGTCTCTATGCTGATATGATTGAAAACTCTTTACGATTAATGGTTGATGTTGCAAATTCAAAAGCAGATGGTAAGTATATTTTTGGTGGAACAGATCAAACTGCTAAGCCATTTGTTTATTCTTCAGATGGACAAACTATCGAACAAAATACAAAGATAAGAGGTTATAATAAGGTAAGAATTAGTCAGGAAATTGAGCAGAGAATTAATATAACCGGAATCGAAATTTTCGGAACGATTGTTTCTGCTGATGGAACACTTGATAAAAATTCATCAGTCGGAACAATAGTAACACAGAACAGAGAAATTTATGATAATCTTGGAAATCAATATAATCTTCAGGTTAATATTGAGAAGACAAACAGCAATCAATATCAGGTTACATATAACATAACTGATGGTGGAGGGAACACAGTTTATACTTCTTCAACACCAAATCAGCTTGTGTTCAATCCAACAACAGGTGCTCTTGAAACTCTGGATGGGAAATCTCCTTCGGTAATCAATATAAGTGTACCTGCAAACAGAATTAATTTTAATATTGATTTAAGTCAATTGAGAGAAACTGACACAAACCAGGTATTGCTGAATGCAAATCAGGATATGGATATTTTCAATCAGTTAAAAATTATTATTGATAATCTACGAAATGGAATTCCACCAACTGAAGAACAAAGAGCTGCTGTAAACGCTTTCAATTCTAAAGTAATTGGAAAGCTATCTGAAATTGGAAATATCATTAATCAGTTTACATCAATTGAAAGTATGCTAACACAGCAGAATCTTGATATCACTGAAAATAATACTCAGGTAAATGGAGTTGATGTTGCAAAAGCAATAATCGAATTACAGAATCAGGATTATCTATTACAACTTTCTCAAAAACTTGCTGCAACAATTTTACCTAAATCGCTTCTGGATTACTTATGATAAAAAAGTTCGGAACAATTAATGGATTATTGTTAGGAATTGTATCAGTATTTGGTGCATTTATTTGGGAAGGCGGAGCAGTAAATGCTTTATTTTTACTTCCGCCAATGCTTATTGTTTTCGGTGGAACTTTTGCAGCTGTTATAATCGGTTTCGGATATGAAAATTTCAAAAACATTTTTAAGCTTATAAAGCTTGCATACTTTCCACCAAGTTATAATCCTCATCCTATCATCAATACTTTTGTTCAGCTTGCATTCAAAGCAAGAAAGGAAGGATTACTTTCCATTGAAAGAGATATCGAAAAAATTGATTTTTTCTTTTGCAAAAAACTATTGAGAAATGCAATTGATGGAACTGATCCAGAAACACTTCAGGATCTTGCCGAGCTTGAAATGAAAACTATTCAGGAACGACACTATTCTAACATTTTTATTTTTACAAAGATGGGCGGTTATGCTCCAACAATGGGAATACTCGGAACTGTAATGGGTTTGATAATGGCTTTATCACATGCCGGAGCTGATCCGACTACATTAATAAAAAGTATAGCAACAGCTTTTATCGCAACGCTCTGGGGTGTTTTTACGGCAAATTTAATTTGGTTACCAATAGCAGATAAATTAAAAAAATGTCACTTGGACGAAAAACAGATGATGCAACTCTCATTGCAGGGAGTTCTGGCTTTGCAAAGCGGAGAAATTCCGGTTTTGGTGAAATCCAGACTGGTAAGCATGCTTCCTCAAAGAGAGCAAGAGCAAATGCACAGATAGATGAGTATGAAGAATCTCCTTTTCACGAATCTGCTGAAAAGGATAGATACCTTATTACTTATGCTGATCTGATTACTTTGCTGTTGGGTCTTTTTATTTTACTTTACACTGCATCAAATCTTGATATTCAGAAATACGAAAAGATGCTGAGTGCTTTTGGTAATGTATTCGGAACAGAAGTAACAAAAGTTAAAATTGATGCTATTCCGGAGAAAGTTATTGCAACACCTTTAGATAAATTGAAAAATGACATTACTCAGCTTATTGCCGAGAATGATTATTCAAAATCAATAAGAATGGAAGAAAATGAAAGAGGAATTACAATTCATATTCTTGAAGACATTGTTTTTCCTTCAGGTTCAGCGGAATTAAAAAGCACTTCAAAACTTGTGCTTAAAAGAGTTGCAGATATAATTAAAAAATTACCAAATGATATTCGTGTTGAAGGCCATACTGATAATGTTCCGATTAGTTCGTCCGCTTTTCCTTCAAACTGGCATTTATCAGTTGCAAGGGCATTAAACACAGCATATTATCTTATTAAAGAAGAAGGTGTAAATCCGGATAAGGTTTCAATCGTTGGATATGCTGAATATAAACCGATTGAATCAAATGATACACCTTACGGAAGAGCTTCAAACAGAAGAGTTGACATAGTAATAATTAAATAAGAAAGATTATGAAACTTAAAACAGACCAATTCGGCGAAATTGAATTTTCTGAAGACCTGATTCTGAACTTTCAAGATGGTCTTTATGGATTTGAGCAATTGAAAAAATATTTGCTCATTAAAACTGATGATGATTTATTTTACTGGTTAACATCGGTTGAAAGACCGGAAATTTGTTTTCCACTTGTTGGAACCAGAATCATTGATGAAGAATTTCCGGAGGTTGAAAACTACGAAGCATTTGCAATTGTTACTTTAAATAAAGATCCTTTGCTAATCACAGCTAACCTGAAAGCTCCGGTTTATATCAATCAGGATAAGAAAACCGGTTTCCAGAAAATTATCGACACAGATAAATACCCAATCAATTATAAACTTTTTGTAGAGAGCTAAGCTATGCTGATTCTAACGAGAAAACTTAACGAGGAAATAAACATTGATGGGGAAATTACTATAAAAATAATTTCAATTTCCGATAATCAGGTGAAGTTGGGAATTGAAGCACCAAAAGATGTTCAAATTGTGAGGAAAGAAGTGCTTGACAGAGTTAAAGAAAGCACCAAAGATGCTCTTAACAAAATCAAAGAGAAGCCATCTGAAATTAAAGGTTTGAAAATCAAGAAAATTTAGAATGAGTAATAAACCATTAAATATTCTGATTGTTGATGATTCTGATTTAACAAGGAGTTCATTGACAAAACTGTTTTCTGAATATCAGTGCAACATTATTACAAGCATTGATGGACTTGATGGAATTCAGAAATCTTTAACATCAAAACCCGATATAATATTGCTTGACATTCTAATGCCTAATCTTGATGGTATTAAAATGCTTCAGGTAATAAAGATAATTGATGAATTGAAAAAAATTCCTGTAATAGTAATAAGCGGTAATAGCAATAAAACTAATGTATTCGCAAGCCTTGAAGCCGGAGCGGATAAAGTTATTACAAAACCTATTGATGAAGAAGCACTTATAAAATCGATAGAAGAATTAACAAAAAGTAAATTACATCCTAAATCAAAATCAGATGGCTTAATTGCAGATAGCACCATTGATGAACTGAAAAAAATTTATATAAAAGCTTTTCCACAGAAAGAGCTTCAGATTAATAAAGCAATTGCTGAAAGAGATAAGTATGCTGTTGGAAATATTTTTCATGAACTTAAAGGAGTATCTGCATCAATGGGCTTTCCGGAAGTTACAGAGATAAGCAGAATGATTGAACTTGCACTTAATTCAGAAAAGATTGATTGGAATTATATCAGGAATCAGACAGATGAAATAATTTCTTTAATTGAAAGAAAAACTTTTTCATTCGATGGAGACTAAAACATGTTTGTTATTATAGGAATAGTTGTCGTAATTGGTGCTGTGCTTGGTGGATTCACTATGGCACACGGAAATATCGCTTTGCTGATTCAGCCGGCGGAGTTTGTTACAATTTTAGGTGCAGCACTTGGAAGTCTTCTTATAGCATCACCATTGAGTTTAATTAAGAAAATATTTGCCTCAATCCCTCATCTTATTAAAGGAGTTAACTATACCAAACAGGATTATCTTGAATTGCTAAAGTCATTTAATGATTTGTTTTTACTTGCTCAAAGAGATGGATTGCTTGCAATTGAAAAGCATGTCGAAAGTCCAAAAGACAGTGAAATACTTTCACTCAGCAAAACTTTTATCAATAATCATCACGCTTCAACTTTCTTCTCAGACACAATGAAAGTAATGCTTTCAGGTGGAGTTCCACCACACGAACTTGAAGCATTGATAGATGCTGAAATTGAAACTTTTGAAATGGAAGCGAAACCTGTTGCTAATGCTATTTCAAAAGTTGGTGATTCATTTCCGGGACTTGGAATAGTTGCAGCAGTTCTTGGTATTATAGTAACGATGAGTTCAATTGATGAAGGAGCTGCAACTGTTGGTATGCACGTGGCTGCAGCTCTTGTTGGAACATTTCTCGGTGTATTAATGGCTTATGGTTTCGTTAATCCTATAGCCACCAATCTTGAACTTCAGCACGAACTTGAAAAGCGTTATCTTGAAACGATAAAAGCATGTATCGTTGCTTATGCAAAAGGAAATCCTCCGATTATTGCAGTTGAAATTGCAAGAAGAACTATTTTCAGCGATTACAGACCATCATTCCAGGAACTTGAAAATTATATTCGCGGAAAGAGTGATAAGTAATGCCACAAGATCAGGAAACTCCGATAATAATTAAGAAGGTACACAAAGGCCACGGACATCACGGTGGTGCCTGGAAAGTTGCTTATGCAGATTTTGTAACAGCAATGATGGCACTGTTTATTGTTTTATGGATTCTTGGTCAGGATGAAAAAGTTGTGCAGAATGTTGCTGGATACTTCAAAGATCCTGTTGGATTTTCTGATAAGATGAGATCAATCATTGAGGGTAAATCTGATTTACCGAGTATTATCGATTCAGCTTTTATTAAAAAGAAGATGAGAGAAGAAGAACAGAAGCAGCTTGAATCAATGGGAAATGAAATTATAAATCAACTGAAGAATACACCTGAATTTGAAAATCTCGCTGATCAGGTTAAAATAGAAATTGCAAAAGAGGGATTAAGAATCGAAATGATTGATTCAGCAAATGATATTTTCTTTGAAGTTGGAACTTCTGAATTGAAACCGGAAGCGAAAAAACTTTTGGAAAAGATTAGTGCTAATCTTCAAAAGCTTTCTAATAAAGTTGTAATTGAAGGACATACTGATTCCCGTCCATATAGTGGTGAAGGAAAAGGTTATTCTAATTTTGAATTAAGTTCTGAAAGAGCAAATGCGGCAAGAAGAGTTCTTGTTCATTCAGGATTACCTACAGGCAGAGTTGATGAGGTGAGAGGTTATGCAGATACAAGATTGCTTGATAAAAATGATCCATTCAGCGTTGTTAACAGAAGAATAAGTATCGTTATCAAATATGCAACGGAGGAACCACAATGAAAAAGTTGCTCATTGTTGAAGACGATACTCTCACTCAGCAATTATATATGGTCTATTTCAGAAAGTCAGGTATTGAACCTTATATAACCGACAATGGTGAAGAACTTTTCACAATACTCAAGAGAGAAAATATTGGTTTAATTTTAATGGATATAAATCTGACAAATACTTATTTTAGAGGCGAGAAAATGGATGGGATAAAGCTGAGTCGGTTGATTAAGTCTGATTCTGAAACTAAAAGTATTCCAATTATTATTGCAACAGGATTTTCTTCCCTTAATCAGAACGATTCCCTTGTTAGACAAACTCAAGCCGATGAGCTGATTGTTAAACCGATTACTAACTTTAAATCATTTATTCAAAAAGTAAATAGTTATCTGATACATTGAGCGAAAAAAAAGATAAAATATTAATTGTTGAGGACGAAAAGGATACAAGATTTATTCTTGAAAAGCTTCTCACTAAAAATGATTTTGAAGTCGTGACTGCAAATAATGGTCTCGAAGCTTTGGAAGTTTTAAAAACATTCTCACCAAAAGTAATCCTTGCCGATTGGACAATGCCTGTTATGGACGGTTTGAAACTATGTAATCAGGTTAAGTCTGATCCGAAATTAAAAATCATTTACTTTATTATTCTCACTGCACGAACATCATTAAGAGATAGAATTACAGGACTTGATGTCGGAGCAGATGATTTTCTGATTAAACCAATCGAGAATCAGGAATTGATTGCCAGAATAAAATCCGGTGTCAGAATTTATGATTTGCAAAGTGAGTTAAAATCTATTGAGCATACCAAAGCTTTGGTGGAAATTGCCTGCACAATCGGACACAATTTTAACAATCCTTTAAGCAGCTTAACTATGGCTCTTCAGAATCTTAAACAGGAAATTGCTGAAAAGAAGATTGATAAGATTGAAGAAGATTTCGAAATAATTGATAAATCAATCGAAAAAATCAAACAACTTATTAAACAACTTACAAACCTTGAAAATCCGCAGGTAATTGACTACGCCGACGACAGCAAAATGATAAAACTTGATTAGTCCGCTACTTTAAACTATGACTGTTTGCTTCGATAATTAATCGAGGTAATACAGTCATGTTGAATAAAATAGAAAATATTACTCTTAATCCGAATTCAAGGAATGAAATCAAATCCTCGAAGAAAGATTCGCATATTAATCATCTGACTAAAAAAGAGAACTTTTCTGATACAATCACTTTTTCTGCCGCACTTTTGTTTTTGTCTCAATTGAAATGGCGACTAAAAAAAATCAATCACATCTCTACCGATGAACTGGAAGTTGAAATAATTGCGAACGACATCAGTTACTCAACAATTATAAATTTGAAAGAACCTTCTGTAAAGAATTTGAATTTTAAAGTTCAGAATGAATTTCCATTTAAGCATAATAAATCACTTTACAGTATAGATGTTTTGTTCAATTATGTGAAAGTTGAAAGCACGGATGAAGAAAAATTGTATGAACCAGTTAATAAATTGTTATATCGGATTCCATCGTATGAATACGCTGACGAAAAAGAAATAAGCTCCACTTTTTATTATGAATTGCTCGAAGGTATTGAAACCGGGCTTGCGATAAGCTTATCAATGATTTACAGAAATATGATTCAGTTCTCTGATAAGTTAGCCGGAAAGAATAACCTCAGTGTGATTGAAAACCTCAATACTGATGAGCAACTGATTAAGATTAATAAAATCGTGGTCAATCATATTCAGTAACTTAATGTTTCATACCTTACCTTAAAGTAATTTTTTCTTCATTTGTAAAAGAAACCTGCGAAAAAAATCATTAGACAATTTCACTTTCAAATCAACATAACCGACCTTGTTCATTTTCAAAAGATTATATTTCTAATTATAGCCAATTGTTTACTATTCAACAGGAATAGAAGTGTAAGTCAGGAATCAGTGTTTACATATCAACAGAAATCTTTATTTGCTCATTCTTTTATAAACAAATTTTTACTAGAGAATTCAAGACATAAAATATTTCTATGGCATTTAACTTGTCTTTTAGCTGTAGTTTAATTGGATAGTTATGGAACTCGAAAAAGAAATATTAAACAACAATCAAAACAATCTGCTTGAATCTTTATTAAATCATCCTTCATTAGGAATGATTCGTATTACTTCCGAAGGAATTCCTGTTTTAGCTAACGGGACAATTCTCAAATTCTTATCACTTGAATCTTTTACTGAACTTATTGAGTTATATAATCAGAGTGAATCGTTCCGCAATAACTTTAATACACACAAATACTTTAAATACATTAATCAGGAAATAAAAAATAATTATCTTGAAACAGAATGGCTTAATAAAAATGGTAAAGTAGTTTTTTTCAAGGAGTTTGTAAGTCCGGTTTACAATGGTTCCGGTTTCCCGGATTATTTTGACTGTATAATTGAAGATCAGACAGATAAAAAAATTGTTGAACAATTAATTAAAAGTTGTCAGACAAGAGATTTTCAGATACTTAAAGCTTTGCCGGATATTTTATTTATAGTTTCTTCAGATGGCTCTTTGCTCGATAGTAAATTCAATTCACACTCAAGTTTTTTTAAAAATCCTGCTTTGCTGATCGGGAGAAAAATAACTTCAGTTTTTCCGAAAGCTGTTTCTGAAAAATTATCCGAAGCAATTAAACATACGCTTCAAACAAATCAATTAAGCTCAGTCGAGTTTTCAGTTATATCTGAGGATAAAGAAATTTTTTACGAAGCAAGAATAGTTGTTAATTCTGATAATCAGGCATTAATGCTTTTGCGCGATGTTACACCACAGAAAGAAGCCGAAGCACAATTAAGAAAAGTAACTGAAGACCTTAAGCAGGCAAATGCTTCAAAGGATAAATTCTTTTCAATTATTGCTCATGATCTCAGAACACCTTTAATTGGTTTGATTGGTTACGCAGAAATTCTTTCAGAAGATATTGATGAACTTGAGCTTTCGGAAATAAAGGAATATTCAAAAAACATTGTGGACATTTCACGACAAACGATTAAGCTATTATCAAACTTACTTGAGTGGTCACGATTACAAACTGGTAAAATTCAATTTAACCCTTCAGATGTTAAAATTTATTCCATCGTTGAAAATATTTTTCAACTACTCAAATCGAATGCACAGCATAAAGAAATTCAACTTCTAAATTCGACAGATGTAAATCATATTGCTTATGCAGATGATAATATGATTTATTCTGTTCTCAATAATCTGATTTCAAACGCAATTAAGTTTACCAGAACAGGTGGTAAAATAGAAGTTTCATCAGAACAAAAAGGCGAAGAGATTATTGTGTCTGTAAAAGATAATGGTGTTGGTATTGATGAAGAAAATCTGAAAAATCTTTTTGAACTTGATAAAAGCTTTACTACTCCGGGCACTGAAAATGAAAAAGGTTCCGGACTCGGAATTATTCTTTGCCGTGATTTTATAAAAAAACATGGTGGTAGAATTTGGGTTGATAGTAAAGTGGGTGAAGGGACTACTTTCTTTTTTACTCTTCCTGTCTTTCATTGATAGTCCCAAATCGCTGAAAAAATTTTTTACACTTTTGAAAAATTTTCTTGCCGTAAAAAGTCTTGTTGATATAACACTTATGATTTTCAAAGCTATAGATATCAATTATGATATTTCGTCATATAAATTGTTATGAAATTCAACACTAATGAAAAACTTGCTCGGAAAATTTCTGGCATTTAATTGGAAATAAAGAGAGACATAAAATCACTAACTAATAAATGTCACAATATTCTTTTGCATCGGTAGTTCAGAAAGCATACAGAATCATCTCAAGTTCTGATAATCCTTGTCAGATGCTTGATTCTTTATGCAAACTTCTTGCAAACGAAAAAGAATTTGTTTTCGTCTGGATTGAACCGGTGGATTCGATACTAAAAGATAACAAGCTATGTTTTGCAAGAGAAGGTTACTTTGAAAAGCACGACAAGAGATTAATAATTCAACATTTTACAGAATGTACATCATTTAAAGCTGACAGAAACAAAAACGGAATTCATAATATTTCTTCAGAAAATAATGACAGATGTTTTAATATCATCAAAACTTATTTCCCTGATAAAAATTCTGCTGCGATATTTTCCACTTCAATCCGATATGATCAAACAGAATTTGCATACCTTAACATTCTGATTACAGATATCAGTAACATTCCTGAAGAAGTATTTTCACTTCTGAAAGAACTTGTTGCCGATGTTGCTGCAAAGATAAATGAACTTACAACTACGACTAAGGAGCAGGAGAAACAAATAACCGAATCATCTGAAAATCAGGAATATCTTAAAACACTTCTTCATTGTATGTATGAAGACATAGTGGTGATTGATAAAAATTACAATGTAGTTGATGTAAATAATAGTAAACTTAAAATTAGCGGTAAAAAAACTGAAGAGGTTTTAGGAGCAAAATGTTATGCGGTTTCGCATGGATTTGACAAGCCGTGTAATTTTTATGGTGAAGAATGTCCAATGCAGGAAGTCTTTAAAACCGGAAAGTCCAGGCAGGTAAGACATCAGCTTACTAACGAAAACGGGATTGTGAAATATGTTGACATTCTCTTTTCGCCCTTCAAAAATGAAAATGGTGAAGTTGAAAGAGTGATTGAAACTATAAGAGATGTTACGGAAACTGTTGATGCACAACTTGAATTAAAAGCAAAAGAAATTCAATTAAAACAGATTGTTAATAATCTAGATATAGTTTTCTTCAATCTTGATTTAAGCGGAAGAAAACCTAAACTTGCTTATCTGAGTGAAGGTTTCAATAAAATTTGGGGAATTGACAGAACATTGGCTTTAGAAAATCAAAAGATTTGGTTTAATTCAGTTTATGAAGAAGATCGTCCGAAGGTCTTTCAGTTAGTTCGCGAATACATTAGAACGAAAGACCCAAACATTAAAACTGAATTCAGAATTGTCAGACCTGATGATTCTTTAAGATGGATCAGCTTGCGAACGAAAATTATTACCGATACTTCCGGAGCTTCAAAGCAAATATTTGGAATTGCCGAAGATATCACTGATAAAAAACTTTTGGAACTTGAGTTACAAAATGCTTATCAGAAAGCAAAAGAAAGTATAAACTTCAAGAATTATCTTCTGGGAAATATCAATCACGAAATCAGAACTCCATTAAATGCTGTTCTTGGTTTTACGCAAATTCTGAAAGAAGAAACTTCGAAAGAAGTAATTGATGAACTTGCTGATAAAATTTTGTGTGCAAGTAATCGGCTTCTTAATACACTTGATTCGATAATAGAGCTTTCGGATTTACAATCAGATTCAAGAAAATTGATTCATAACGAAGTAAGCATTTTTGAATTACTTAAAACCGTTCAGCACAAGTTTTTCTCAATTGCGCAGGAAAAGAATTTACAGTTTGAAGTAATTGAACCTGATCAGGACATTACAATCAAGTCAGACGAATTTTTGCTAAAGAAAATTTTATATCAATTGCTTGATAATGCTTTTAAATATACTAATCAGGGTAGTGTTACTTTAAGTTTAAGATTTGATATAAAAGAAGATGAAAACTGGTTAGTGCTAGATGTTTCGGATACAGGAATTGGAATTGAACCGGAAAAGCTTGAAACAATTTTTGAAGCGTTCAGGCAGGGAAGTGAAGGATTAGCAAGATCATATCAGGGCACAGGATTAGGACTTACATTAACAAAAAAAATGATTGAGTTGTTGGGTGGAAAAATTTCAGTTGAAAGCGAAACGGGAATCGGATCTAAGTTTTCAGTACACATTCCATTTGATTTTCCTGAACAGAAAGAAAAGAAGAATGGAAATAATAACGGTCATTCAAATCTTGAAGGAAAGAGAATTTTAATTGTAGAAGATAATCAGTTGAATGCAGAAGTTTTAAGACATTATTTAAAAAGTGTAATCAATACTGACATTGCATTTGATTCTCATCAGGCGTTCGAGCTATCAGAAAAATATTTATATGATTTGGTATTGATGGATATAAGTCTGAAAAATGGTGAAAGCGGAATTGAGGTGATGAAAAAAATGAAAATGCGGGATGAGTATAAAACAGTTCCGATTGTTGCTCTGACTGCATTTACTTTTGATGAAGATAAAAATAAATTTATAGCGGAAGGTTTCGATGGTTTTATTCCAAAACCAATTCAAAGAAATGAATTACTGACTGAGATAAAAAGTTATTTCAGAAAGTAGTTTATTCATCATTGCAAAAGATTATTCCTCACCGCATACATAACAATATCTGCGTTATTCTTTAGTCTTGTCTTTTCAAGGATGTGGGTCCGGTGGGTGCTGACAGTTTTAACACTCAAAGAAAGTATCTCTGCAATTTCTGAAACTGTTTTGCCTTGCGCTATCAACATAAAAATTTCATATTCTCTGTCGGAAAGCAGTTCGCTTAGTTCAAGACTTTTATCTTTTTTCACTACATCAGAGAGAAGGTCCATCACAGTTGGAGAGATGTATTTCTTTCCTTCAAGAATATCTTTCACAGCATCAACAAGTTCTTCAGGTGCGCTGTCTTTTCGAATGTAACCTGCAGCTCCGGATTTCATTACTCTGAGAGCAAATTGTTCCTCAGGATACATACTTAGAATAAGTACCGGTAATTCAGGATGCGTGGCTTTTATATCTTTCAAAATCTCGAGACCGCTTTTACCCGGCATACTTATATCAAGTATAATCAAATCCCATTTAGATTTCTGCAATTGCTCAAATATTTCGTTATCTCTTGAAGCTTCACCAACATAAGCTTCAGAAAATTCATCCTCCAGAATTTTTTTTAGTCCGTGTCTTACAATTTTGTGGTCGTCTGCAAGAAGTACATTAAACTTTTTTTGGATTTTCAATTTTTAACTCCTTCAAAATTTATTTGAGTGGAATAAAAATTTTTATTTCTGTGCCGAAATTTATTTTACTATTTATTTCCATAAAACCTCCGACAGACTTAATTCTTTCCTTCATACCGAGTAAGCCGAGTCCGCCTTTTTTTGAAATTGATTCAGGTGTAAAACCAATGCCATTATCACGAACAATCATCATAAGTTTTTCTTCATCGGTTGTTATGCTTACCGCAATTTCAGTTGCTTTTGAATGCCTTGAAATGTTTGTAGTTATTTCCTGGAATGTTCTGAATATTGCAACTTCCTGCTCTTTAGTTAATCCGGTAATTTCTTCGGGAAGATTTGTTTGAGTTTTTATTCCTAATCTTTTTCTTACTTCATCAATCTGCCATTCAATTGCAGCAAGCAAACCAAGACGATCAAGAATTACAGGTCTTAATTCTGACGAAATTTTTCTTACTGTGTTTATTGTGTCTTCAACTAATGAAATAATTGGAGCAACCTTTTGAGGAATTTCTTTTTTGTATGGAGGTTTTTTAATCAGAGAATTCAGATCAATCTTTATTGCTGTAAGAACCTGTCCGAGTTCATCGTGAAGTTCCATTGCAATTCTTGTTCTTTCTTCTTCACGAATGTCCTGCAATTTTTGTGTTAATGATCGCAGCATCTCTTCGGAACGTTTTAATTCTTCCTGACTTTCTCTCAAAGCTATTTCTGCTATTTTCTTCTCTGTTATATCTCTTCCAACACCAATGATTGCAATAGGTTTTCCATTTTCATCAAATACCATTGTATCTGCCCAGTTGAACCATTTCCATCCTTTTGCAGTGAGTGCTCTTTGCTCAATGTAACAGGAATAAGGATGAGAGTAAAGTTTTTCCATTTCTTTCAATGTGCTCTCACGGTCATCGGGATGCACGAGCGGAAGAAATTTATTATTCAGTAATTCTTCCTGAGATTTACCAAATGTTTTACAGTACGATTCGCTTACGAAAAGAAATCTTCCTTCTAAATCAACCTTAACTACAAGGTCAGTCTGATTTTCAACAAGCAATCGGTATTTCTCTTCACTTTCTTTCAGCGATTCTTCAAAAATAATTCTGTCTGTAATATCGTAAGCTGTTCCGATAGCAGCAGGTTTGCCTTTGTATTCAATTATCTCTGCACCAAAATCAACCCAGCGTGCTTCACCATTTTTTCTGATTATTTTGAAAACATATCTGTTTTCAATTTCTTCACCTAATTGTCTACGAATGCCTCTTTCCTTAACCATTTCTCTGTGATCAGGATGAACAAGTTCAAAAAATTTCATACCATAAATTTCATTTAACTTATAACCTGTAAGGTTTTCTGCTGCAGGATTAAGATACTGGAAATATTCACCCTGATAGATAAAAATTGCTGCCGGAGTTGATTCAGCCAATGCTCTGAATTTTTCTTCACTTTCTCTTAAAAGCATTTCTGCTTCATAGCTTACGGTTATATCACGATTTATGCTTGCATAACCAATCAGATTTCCACTTTTATCCTTTACAGCAAAACCCTTCGCATCAACATAAATTTTTCTACCGGATTTATGATACTGAATTACTCTTGTTGAGTACTTTCCTTCAATAGATAATTTTTTTAATATATCATCCCGGCCAAGCTCAAGATACTGTGTATGTAAAACATCTCTTGTTGTTTTACCAATAGCTTCATTTCTTTTTATTCCATAAATCTGTTCTGCAGCTTCATTCCAATAAGTAATTCTAAGATTTTTGTCCGTTGCAATAATTGCATCATTAACATTCGAAAGAAGATTAGATTGATATTCAAGTTCAGATCTTATTTTTTCTCTCTCAGATTCTGTTTCCAGATATTCGATTGCGAAGGAAATATCTTTTGATAACTCATCAAGCAATTTGATTTCGTCTTCATCAAAGAAGTCTTTGATATCAGAATATAAATTGAATGTGGCTATAGTTTTACCAAAAACTATGATTGGAAAAATTGCTGAAGATTTGAAACCATATTTTTGTGCAAGCAACATCCACTGAGCAACACTTTTTTCATTCTGAAAATCATTAATTATCACATAATGATTTTCTCTGAATGCCACACCAATCGGCTCACTACTTGAATTTAATTCTGAAAGACTGATACTAATGTTATTCAGGAAATCTTCAGATGTTCCTGCTGAAGCTGCTGATTTGATCTGAAGTGTTTCTTCATCAAGAACAGAAATCCAGGTCATTTTAAATTTTCCGATATCAACAGCAATATTGCAGATATCCTGAAATAATTTTTTCTTATCGTGGACTCTTACTATTGTTTGATTAACCTCACTAAGTACTGCATAAACACGGGTCAATCTTCTGATTTTCTCTTCAGCTAAAAATTGTTCTGTAATATCATTTGCAAGTACAAGTCTTGCATTATGTCCTTCATAATTAAGTCCGTGTGATGATATTTCAGTGTAAATTATTCTTCCGTCTTTGAGTTTATGTTTCCATGGTCGCGACTTTTGAAGATCATCTTTTACTTCAGCTATATTTTTCATCAGAGCAGGGATTTCGTCATCAGGTCTGATATCCTTTATTGTCATTGATAAAAATTCTTCTCTCGAATAACCGTATTTATTAATAGCTGCATTATTAACAGCCAAAAATTTTAATGTATCTAAATCATAAACCCACATTGGTAAAGGATTGTGTTCAAAAAGATATTTGTAAAGAGACTCACTTTCAATCAGTTTTTCTTCGTCAAGTTTTCTTTTTGTTATGTCTCGTGCAATTCCCTGAATAGCTATTAGATTTCCTTCGGAATCATAAATTGGTGTGTTGATTTGCTCTGTCCAGATTATTGTTCCGTCTTTTTTCTTCCATCTAAGAATAATTGGTTCTGTGATTATATTCTTTTCAAGAAAAGCTTGCAGAATTGGTAAGTCATCAGGATGGACAAGCTTTAACCCAAGTTGCGGATCTGCGTAATGTTCTTCCGGAGTGTATCCTGTAATTCTTGTTGCAGAAGGACTGACATATTCAAATTTAGGTTCAGGTACAAGTCTGTAGATATAGATTAAATCGCTGGCGTTTTCAGCAAGGAATTCAAAAATTCTTTCAGAAGTTAATAAATTTATATCCATCAAATTCTCAACATTTTATCAGATTAGTGCAGCTGACTTTTATTATTTTTGTTACACATAAAAATACTAAAAACATCAGTTAGTTTTATTGGTTAAATAATCCTGCAGATACTTTGAATATAGATTATATCAAGACAATTTTATTCCTTTTAGCGGCAGTATTTCCGGTTTTATTGATATTAAGAAGTTCCTCTAATAATTATCGGAAATTTCTGAGCAAAATTTTACTTGTGCATTTGGTTTTATTATTTATTGTAACTTTCAAACTACATCACTTACTTAGAAGTTTGTTTAATATACCAAACACAATTACTTATATACTTGGGGCGATACCTTTCATAATTTTATTTACAAAGCACAGAGCAGAACTAAAAACCAAGGAGTTTTTGCTATTTATAACTTCTATATTTTTGCTCGCAACAGCGGTGATAATAGATTTGCTTAGTGATGGAAAATTATTAATTATTCCGGATAATGATAACATTGAAGAAATATTCAGAATTGCAGGTGCATTTATATGGCTGCTGTTTAATTTTCTTTTATATTCCCGACTAAAAAAAATCTGAAATCAATATGAAAAATTATTTTTGGGAAACGTTTGGTGACTTTGGAAATAAAACTTCACTGATTGAAGCTGATTCCGGAAAATCAATTACTTACGGTGAGCTTGATAAAATAACTGATGAAATCTCTGAGAAATTTATCTCGGAAGAAAAAAAACTTTTTTTTCTTTTCACTAATAACTCAATAAAATCTTTAATTTCTTATCTGGCAATTCTTAAATCAGGTGATGCGGTTTTACTTCTTGATGATAAATTGAATTCTGAAATAAGAAAAAATCTTATTGAAATTTATAAACCAAGTGTAATCATAAACCAAAGTGAAGAAGTCGAGGGATATGAACAAAGATCAGTAGGAATTTTAGAGAATTGTCTTTTCAGAACCAACATGTCCGAAGTCAAACTTCATCCGTCATTAAAAGTTTTGTTGTCAACTTCAGGAACAACCGGTTCGCCAAAACTTGTGCGATTAAGTGCTGATAATATTCAATCAAATGCAGAATCAATTGCACAATACCTTGAGATAGATGAAAATGAAAAACCCATTACAACTTTGCCATTCAATTATTCTTATGGATTATCTGTCATAAACAGTCATTTGCTAAAAGGTGCCACAATTGTTCTGACTGAAAAAACGGTTTTCTTCAAAGATTTCTGGAATACATTCAAACAACATGAATGCACTTCATTTGCAGGAGTTCCTTATACTTACCAGATGCTTAAACGAACTGGCTTTGACAAACTGGATTTACCTTCACTTAAAACTATGACACAAGCTGGTGGAAAACTGAACGAAGAAATGATAAAATATTTTTACGAATATGCCGAAAGAAAAAATATTAGATTCTTCGTTATGTACGGACAAACGGAAGCTACAGCAAGAATAAGTTATGTTCCTTATGAAAAGTTAAAATATAAAATTGGCTCAATTGGTATTTCAATTCCTGGTGGAAAATTAAGTCTGATGAAAGATGGAAATGAAATAACAGAACCACATCAGGTTGGTGAAATTGTTTATGAAGGTGAAAATGTTATGCTCGGTTATGCCGAATCACTAAATGATTTGAGTAAGGGTAACGAATTAAATTTTACATTACACACAGGTGATTTGGGTTACTTTGATGAAGACAGATTCTTTTATGTAACCGGCAGGATGAAAAGATTTATTAAAATGTTCGGTTTAAGAATCAATCTTGATGAGGTGCAGAAAATGATTGAAAATCATTTTAACATTGCAGCAGCTTGCACAGGAGAAGATGAGAAACTAAAAATCTTAGTTCAAACTGCTGATGAACTTGATAATAAGGTTAAACAAAAAGTTTGTGAAACTTATAAGCTCAATCCTTCCACAGTTTATGTTAAACAAACTGATAATATTCCAACGAAATCAACCGGTAAGTACGATTACGAAAAAATAAATTTGATGTTTTAGATTAAATCAAAAATTTGTTTTATATCAGTCTGAATTTGAAATAACTCAAGAAATTAGAAATTGTCAGAGTAAGTTCAACGAAAATTTTTTATCTGAACAAAGACCACTCACTTCGTTCGGAGCGACAGAATATTACCAGCGAAAGAAACAAAATTTTATAACAAAGATTTTATTAACCTAAAGAAATCGGTTCCATTCTAAGATATTCAGTAGTTTTTATTTTCTGCCTGATATCATTTATTACAACATCAACTTGTGCTTCAGAAAGATTAAGTGCCTCAGCAATTTCTTTACTTGAAAATCCTTTTTCCCAACCAAACCAGATTCTGTCAAGCACAGAGTAGGGAAGTCTGAAGAAAAATTCTTCCTGAGTTTGTTCTGCACTGTATGTATCAGTAGTTGGTGTTCTTTTCTGAATCTCTTCCGGAACTCCAAGGTATTCCGCAAGCTGATAAACCTGTGTTTTAAATAAATGAGCAATTGGTTTTATATCAGCACCACCGTCACCATACTTAACAAAAAATCCTTGCTCGTGCTCATTCTTATTTCCTGTTCCAATCACAGCATAATTTCTTGCTTCAGCATGATAATAAAGAAAATTTGTTCTGCTTCTTTGCTTAAAGTTTGAAGCTGCTACGATTTGCAGATACTCTGCTAATGGCAGTCGAGCAGTTTTTTCTTCTCCGTTCGGTGAGATAATTGTAACATAATAAACATTTAATTTCCCTTTTGCTTCATCATCTTTAGGCAGAACAATTTTCATTTTATATGATTCGTCATATTCAGGAAAAACTTTTTTAACCGCTTCATCTCTTCTTTTATAAGCACCGAAACCTTTTACTGCTTCAGTTATATCTTCAACTATGTACGGAACATTGAATTTTTCTACGAGTTTTTTTGCAAGATTCAAACTGTCAGGACTTGAATCTTTATCAGGCATCATCAAAGCAAGAACTTTTTCAGGACCAAAAGCATTAGCGCATAATGCCAGAACAACTGAGGAATCAATTCCACCGCTTACACCAACAACCGCTCCTCTTTTATGAATTTTTTTAGCAACGATTTCGCGAAGTTCTTTAATAATTCTTTCTGCTTCAGCTTTTGCATCTATTAAAATTGAATCTTTCTGAAATGACATATTTTCTCCTGAGATGATTTAGTTATTTGTTCTGTTATCAAAAAATATTTTGAAGTGATAATTATCTATGTTGAAATTTTTTTTACTTGCGATAAAATGTTCAAACAACAACTGAGTTGAGATTATTCCTGCAAGAGCCATATTATCAAGCTCGCTTAATGAATTTGATTTTTTAGCTTTCTGTAAAAGTAATTTCACTTTTGAAGGATTAAATACTCCGGATTGAATTAGCTTTTCTTCAGACAAAATATCTTCTGCATTAAAATCATTATTATCAAAGAAGCTATTTCTGATCGGAGCTCTGTAAGGATTTTTTGCCCGATATAAAATTTCTTTTGGTAGAGAATCCTTGAAAACTTTTTTAAGAATGTACTTTTCATTCAAACCGAATATCTTATACTTTGCGGGTACAGTTGACATAAATTCAATTAATCTGTGATCGAGATAAGGAACACGAAGCTCAACTGAATTTCCCATTGCCATTCTATCGCCCTGAGATGAAAGCAAGTAACCACTCATAAAAGTTGAAATCTCCAGATACTGAGCTTTTGATAGCGTTTCCCATCTATCAAAATCTTCAGGAAGCTTTAACAGAAACTCGTCTATTGCATTATAATCTTTTATCTGATCTTTGAATTCATCAGAAAAGAAATTTTTAAGCTTTGAATTATTTGTCCATCTGACGATATGTGAAAAGAAAGGATTATCAGGTTCATCAATTCCTGACTTGAAAAATGCCTCAAGAGTACTGAATAATCTTTTGTCTTTGAAAGATGTATGGATAAAGCTTTTTAAGCAGCTTAGATCTTAATTTTGATTCAGGATTGTTTGACCAGAACTTTCTGATTTTTGCTTCTTTGAATATGTTATAACCACCGAAAATTTCATCGGCACCTTCGCCGGTTAGTACAACTTTAAAATTTTCTTCACGAACTTTTTTTGAAAGAAGATAAAGAGGTGCTGGTGCTGTACGAAAAACAGGTCTTTCACCAAAATAAATTATATCTGCAAAGTACTTACCAATATCGGAATTCTTAGCATAAACTTCGGAATGATTTGTCTGAAGATGATTTCACCATTAATTTCTGAAAACTGCTTTCATCAAATGATTCTTCTTCGAAACTAATTCCGAAAGTTCTCAGTTCGTTGTTAAACTTTTTCTTCACAATAGTTGTAAGTCCGGAAGAATCCAAACCACCGCTTAAATAGCTTCCAACAGGAACATCAGCTCTTAATCGTATTCTCACTGCATCTGTTAATAGTTCGGATGCTCTATCTGTAATTTCACTGATAGGAAAATCTTTTATCTCATTTTCTTTTTTGAACTGTAATTGCCAATAAGGTTTCAGGATAAATTTTCCATCAAAATTAATTTTCAGAAAATGAGCAGGTGGAATTTCTTTGTAATCTTTGAAAGGAGTATCGCCGGGAAGATTGGTCCAGAAAGTAAAAATTTGTTCAAAGCCAATCGGATCAAAATTCGGATTTTCATTTTTAATTGAAAATATTGCTTTAAGTTCTGATGCAAAGTAAAATTTATCACTTTCAAGTCTGAAGAATAGCGGAAGTATTCCTGTCCTGTCACGGGCAAGGAATAATTCTTTCTTTTTACTATTCCATATTGCAAAAGCAAATTGTCCGTTTAAATAAAAAAGACATTCTTCATTTTTCTCCTCATAAAGATGGAGAATAACTTCTGTATCAGTGTGAGTATAAAATTTATGTCCGAGTTTTATCAGTTCCTCACGAAGTTCAGGATAATTAAAAATCTCACCGTTAAAAATTATCCAGAGAGATTTATCCTCATTGTGAATTGGTTGGCTTCCGCCGGAAAGATCAATAATACTCAATCGTGATTGTGCCAATCCGATGTAGTCATCAAGATAAGCACCTGCTTCATCCGGACCGCGATGTTTAAGAGCAAAAGACATTACTCTTAATTGGTCGGGAGAAATTGGCGCTTTTTCTTTAAGATTTAATATGCCGCTTATGCCGCACATTATCAGGAGTTTTTGTGATTAAGTTTATTCTGCAGGAATTTTTCAATCGAGTTGATTGATGAGAAATTATCCTGAACAAGTTCATCGTCAAGAATAGTGACTTTATAATTTTCTTCGATGAAAGAAACCAGTTCAAGTACACCGGTTGAATCAACGATTCCTTTTTCAAAAAGGGGAGTATCATTATTTAATTGTGAATCATCTCCAAAGAGAAAATTATCAACAATGAAAGATCTTATAAGGCCAGAGTATTTTTGTTCGCTCATAAATTAACTTTTATCCTTTTGATTATTATTTCTTTTTCTTATTGGTCTTAAACCTCTGACGAATTCTTCATAACCGTGTTCAGAAGTAAGAGGTACAGTTACGGTAGCCAAAGGTTCGGCATTCGGCATTCCATATAAAGTATTAGGAGGAACATTCCTTGTTACAACCGTTCCACCTTTAATAACAGAGTTATCACCAATCGTTACATTTGGTAGAATTAAACAATGCGGACCAACATAAACATTCTTTCCAATTACAACTTTGTTTGGATTATTTTTTTGTCTTTTACCAAAATAAGTATGAGTAAATATTGTTGTTCGCAAACCAATAGTGCTGTTATCACCTATTTCAACACACTCAGGATGATTATCATCAATATAAACGAATTTACTTATCCACACATTTTTACCAATCTTCACACCTCTCAGACGATGAAGAAAAGGTCTCACGGAATCGCCAAATGGAATAATAAAAGCGATACCGTGAAGCATCCGATTAATGATTGATTTTAACATTGTGTGAATTATTATGAATTTTTAAAGCCAAATAATAATTATGCCAAAATTTAAGAACAATTTTACTTTCTAATGAGACAATAGAAATAAAACTTTTCTCAAAATAGATTAAAAAAACAAAATCAGACAATATTTTCATCAAAATAAATGATTTTTTTGGTGCTGATGGAATTATAACAAATACTGGCAATATAAGCTTTGGGTGTGGTAAGCTCTTCAATTATCCAATCTTTCCCGGAATAAAAAAATTTCTCAATAAAGGAATTAAACTTTTCTGAGTAAAGATTAATCTTCCCTAAATCGTCATTCAATCCTGTTCCTAATGCTTTAACAAAAGCTTCTTTCCTGGTCCATATCTTATAAAAAAAATTAAGCTTATCTTTTAAAGTGGTTAAACTCAAAAAAGCTTTCTGTTCATTATGGGAAAAATAGTTTTTAACTAATGAATTTAAATCGGGAAATTCTTCTACCAGTTCGATATCAACCCCTATTTCAGCGTCTCTGTTCAGGGCGTAAACAATCAAATCACCTGAGTGAGAGTAATTAAATTTCAGATAAGTAAGTCCCTGATTATCAATATATGGTTTTCCTGATTTACCAATTTTAAAGGATAAATTTTCAGGTGATAAACCAGTATATTCAGAGAGAATTTTTCTTCGAAAAAAATATGTTACGATGGCTCTTTCCCTGTCGCGAGCAAATTTATATTTCCCTGATTTTTCTTTTTCTTCGTCTGAAAGAATTCCATTAAAATTCTGAATATCATTTCTCAATTTTGAAATGTTTATCAAATGGATATGTATTTCAGAATTTTCCAATATCATTACCTATTAAAATAATACTATTAAAAATTTTTACACTTTCTCAAATTGATATATTTTTATAGAAAAATCTAAATAATAGAAAAAATATAAATAATTGTCGTTCATTAAATCTAAAATATTGCTAAAAATAGTCATATTTGAACAGTTGATTCAGATTATCTATTATCAGTTGGCACACAAATCGAACCAGTAAAAACATTCTATGAGGGCGTATATACCTTCCATAATCAGATAGTCTCTTAAGGAAAAATTTACCAGCAAAGTAATAAAGGTTAAGGAGTAAGTAAAATGAATTCATTAGAAAAAGTTAAAAATATTTCACCGGAGGAATTCCGAAAAGAATTTGTAGCGAAAAGAAAACCAGTAGTAATTGAAGATGCAACAAAACATTGGAAAGCGTTGGATAAATGGACTCCGGAATTCTGGCAAAAAAACTACGGAAGCAAAATAGTCGAAATAGATGGTAAAGAAATCTCAATAAATCAGGTAATAGATTTATCGCTTAAATCAGATGAGAATAATCCCGCACCATATTACAGAAATATCAGAATAGCGCACGAGTATCCTGAATTAGTTCCTGACATTTCTCCTGAATCAGAGTTTTGTTTGCCAAATTATTTTCTACATAAAGTATTTACTCCTCTCAGGACTTCGCTGTTTGCCTACGGTCAATATGAATTATTTATAGGAGGGAAAGGAAGATCATTTCCATATCTGCACTATGATGTTCCGGGAGCAGACACTTTTATTCACCAAATAGCAGGTGAAAAAGAACTAATACTATTCAGCCCTGATGATTCAAACTATCTTTATCCAAAGACAGGGGCTGAGTTTAATGTCTCTTCTATTCCGGATATTGAAAATGTGCAACTTGATAAATTTCCACTTTATAAAAATGCTACAAAAATTACAGTCGTTTTAAAAGCAGGTGAAAGTATATATTTCCCATCAGGTTGGTGGCATACAGCCAAGATGCTATCATTCTCTATTTCAATTGGTATTGATGTAGCAAACCAATTCAACTGGAAAACAGTAGAAGGATTTTTAAATAAAAAAGCGAAGGCAAAGCTATCTGTTTTATCACCATTATTTATGATTTATCTAAAAGCCGGGAAACAATTCGCTAAATCAAATTAAAGTTTGAAATTAATTAAAAAAGAAAATTCATTTATGATTGATCAAAAATCAATAATTGAACTATTTGAAAAACAAGTAGCTCAAAACAAAGACGAAATTGCAATTGTTTCGTCTGCAAAAGAATATACTTATGATGAGCTGAACTCTAAAGCAGATGCAATTGCTAAAACTTTACAGGATAGAGGAGTTACCAAAAACTCTTTTGTTGGATTAGCAGTAGAACGTTCATTTGATTTGATAGCTTCGGTTTTAGGTATAATAAAAGCTGGTGGGTGTTGTTTCCCGATTGATATGAATTATCCCTCTGACAGAATCAGTTTTATGATTGATGATGCTAAACCTAAGCTAATTTTAACAACACATTCAGCTAAAAAAAGAATTCCGGATTTTGATTCAGAAATTATTTTAGTTGATAAAATATCTGAACAAAATAAAACCAATTTTAAGACGATTTATCCGGAGCCAAACGACCTGATTTATCTGATCTATACCTCCGGTTCAACAGGCAAACCAAAGGGCATAAAAATGCCACATCGGGTTATTTCTAATCTTATTGATTGGCAAAATAATATTTCCACCCCTGGCAGATTCCGAACATTGCAGTTTGCACCGATTAGCTTTGATGTTTCTTTTCAAGAGATATTTGCGACATTAACAAGTGGTAGTACTCTATATTTGATTGATGATATTAACAGAAAAGACCCATTCGAATTAATAAAGTTTATATCAAAGTATCAGATAGAAAGAATCTTTTTACCATTTATAGCTTTACAAACTCTTGCAGAAGCAGCAGAGCAATCAAATTATAAAAATTATTTGAAACACATTATTACTGCTGGTGAACAGCTTATAATAACTCCACAGATAAAACAATTTTTCAAAAATCATTCAGATGTAATTCTCCATAATCAATACGGACCCTCGGAAACACATGTTTGTACTTCGTTTATACTGAACGGAGATGCAGATAGCTGGTCAAAACTTCCACCAATTGGTAAAGCCATTCAAAACTCTAAAGTTGTTTTGTTAGATGATAATCTTAACCTGGTAGCTCGTGGAACTGAAGGAGAGATTTTTATCGGAGGAATTTGTGTAGCTGAAGGATATTTGAACAGAGACGAATTAACTGCCGCACGATTTCAAAAAATTCTGATTGACGGGGAGGAACAGATTTTCTACAGGACAGGTGATCTTGGTGTAATCAATGACCTCGGTGATATTGAATTTTTAGGACGCGCTGATGAACAAATAAAACTTCACGGTTACAGAATTGAACCTGGTGAAATTGAAAATTACATCCTTGAATTTCCAGGGATTAAATCTGTTGCGGTTATTTTACAAGAACTAAGTAATCAAGAAAAGGTTCTTACAGCTTATTTCAGCTCTGATGGAAAGGCTATTGATGTAAATGCACTCAAATTGTTCCTTGATGAAAAATTACCATCATACATGGTTCCGAAGTATTATTTTCAGAAAGAAGCACTGCCATTAACCCCAAGTGGAAAGATTGATAAAAAAACATTAAAGTCTGAAAAAATTAACTTAGAACATAAATTGTCGGATAAAACTTCTGAGTTAAAAATAGATTTTATTGAAAAAACATTAATAAAAATCTGGCAGGAAGTTTTAGGAAAAGATACTTTCACCATTGAGGACAATTTTTTTGATATAGGTGGAGATTCGATTTCAGTCGGAAGAGTACAAATTAAAATTAAGGAATATCTCAAAGAGGATATTTCCGTAGTAGATTTATATACTTATCCATCCATTTTTTCTCTGCGAAAATTTATAAGTGAGAAAAGAAATTTACTCCATACAAGAACTAAATCAATTAAACAATTAGTCAAACCAACTGGTTCTGATATCGCAATCATCGGAATTGCTGGCAGATATCCAAAAGCAAATACAATTAAAGAATTCTGGGAAAATCTTTCGAATGGAGTTGAAGCGATTTCTTTCTTCTCCGATGAAGAGCTTGAGTTTATTCCAAACAGCAATCCCGATTCTGAATTAAAATTTATAAAAGCACGTGGCGTTCTTGAAGATGCCGATAAATTTGATGCAGAGTTCTTTGGTTTTAATCCAAGAGAAGCTGCAATAATGGACCCTCAACATCGGGTATTTCTTGAGTGTTGTTATAACGCTCTTGAAGATGCCGGATATGTTCCTGAAAAATTTGATGGTTCAATTGGAATTTTTGCCGGCTCAAGTCTGAATACTTATTTGATATACAATTTACTTTCTGACAGAAATAAGCAGGAAGATTTGGCTAACTCGTATCAGATAGCTGATTACACCACCCTCACCGGAAATGATAATGGATTTCTTACTACAAAAGTTGCTTACAAATTGGGACTTAATGGTCCTGCTGTAAATGTTCAAACTGCCTGTTCAACTTCACTTGTTGCAGTTGGAGAAGCATATAAAAGTCTTATTACAGGCGAATGCGATATGGCAATTGCTGGAGGAGTTTCAATATCGTTTCCACAAAAAAGAGGATATTACTTTGTTGATGGAAGTATTGGTTCAGTTGATGGTCATTGTAAGCCATTCGATGCTGATGCAACCGGAACAGTATTCAGTGCAGGTGCAGGAGTAGTTGTATTAAAACGACTTGAAGATGCAATCAAGGATGGAGATTCTATTTATGCAGTTATTAAATCCGTTGCACTAAATAATGATGGCAGTGACAAAGCAGGTTATATGACACCAAGCATTGATGGACAGAAAGATGTTATAGTCAGAGCACAGAAAATGGCTGGCATTAATCCAGAAACAATTAAATATGTCGAAACTCATGGAACCGGTACTCCTGTTGGTGATCCAATTGAAGTAACAGCATTGGAAAAAGCTTTTAGAATTTCAACTGATAAAACTCAGTTCTGTGGAATTGGTTCTGTTAAATCAAATGTTGGTCATACTGATGCAGCAGCCGGTGTTACAGGTTTAATTAAAACAGCTTTGGTTCTGAAACATAAAACGATTCCACCAACACTTCATTTTCAGAAACCAAATCCGAGATTTGATTTTTCAAAATCACCATTCTATGTGGTTGATAAACTCACACGGTTAGAAAGTGATAACGGTCCAATCAGAGCAGCAGTAAGTGCATTTGGAGTTGGTGGAACAAATGCTCACGCTGTACTTGAAGAATATATCGATAATGAAATCAGAGGCAAAGAAGAGACAAGTAAGCAGATTTTAATTATTTCAGCTAAAACAGAAAACTCATTAAAAGCAAATGTTTCTTCGCTTTTAAACTTTTTAGCAGATAACAAAAATGAAAATCTCAATGATATTGCTTTCACACTTCAGCAGGGAAGAAAGGAATTTGAATGGAGACAGTTTGTTCTTGCATCCGATATTTCCAACGCTGAAAAGAAATTAAGAGATGCCGTTGCCTCAGGCAGCAATAAATCAAAAGTGAATCTGAATGATCGCAATCATCTTGTGTTTATGTTTCCTGGACAAGGGGCTCAATATGTAAATATGGGTAAAGGGTTATATGATTCCGAACCAGTTTTCAAAGAGACAGTAGATAAATGTTCTGAAGTACTTATTCCATTATTAAATCTTGATATTCGTGAATTACTGTTTCCTGAAAATTTGAATGATGAATCAGCGAGGAAACTTGAGCAGACTGTTTATACACAACCAGCTTTATACGTGATTGAATATTCTCTTGCAAAACTGTTTATAAGTTATGGAATTAAACCTAACTCAATGATTGGTCATAGTGTGGGAGATTATGTAGCTGCTTGTTTGGCTGATGTATTTACACTTGAAGATGCTTTGTTCATTTTATCGGGAAGAGCAAAGCTGATGCAACAGCAAAAATCCGGAAGTATGCTCTCTGTAAGAAGCAATGAAGAGGCAGTTAAAAAACTTATTCAGGATGAAGATATTGCAATAGCTGCAATCAACTCACCAAATCTTGTTGTTCTTTCCGGTGAGACAGAAAAAATCAAAACCTTTTCTGAGAAGCTAAATGAATTGAACATTGAGAACAGAATTCTCTTTACTTCTCACGCTTATCATTCAAAGATGATGGAGCCAGCTATTGAACCTTTCATAGATGAGTTTAAACATATTACGATGAATAAACCATCTGCTCCTTTTATTTCAAGCTTGACAGGAACCTGGATAACTGATGAACAAGCAACTGATTCTAAATTCTGGGCAGCTCAGTTAAGAAACACAGTAAGATTTTCCGATGGAATTAAAGAACTACAAAAAATTAATAATATTGTTTTGGTTGAAGTTGGTCCTGGAAGAGCATTATCAACAATGGCAGGGCAGCATAAAAAAGAAACAGGTAAGCAGACAATCGTAACGACACTAACTCAACCAAATGAAGATGCTGATGATTCAACCAACTTCCTTAATGCTATTGGTAAACTTTGGATAAGCGGAATTAAAATTGAATGGGAAAACTTTCATAAAGATAAACGAAGAAGAAGATTACATCTTCCAGGATATCAGTTTGATCGAAAAAGTTATTGGATTGAACCACCTAAAAGAGATAATTTAAAGCAAAAATCTGAATCCGATTCTTCTGCTCCGGTCGTTCAATCAATCAAAAAAGAAAAAGTTAAAAAGGTAATTCAAGGAGAGGCAATGTCGCGCAAAGAATATATAGCCGGAATTCTTAAAGAAATACTTCAAGAACTTTCCGGAATAAATAAATCTGAACTTGATGAATCAAAAACATTTCTTGAGCTTGGATTTGATTCTCTATTTATGACTCAGGTAAGTCTCGCATTTCAAAAAAAGTTTGATGTGAAAATTACTTTGCGTCAATTGCTTGAAACTGCACCAAGTATCAACGCAATAGCAGAATTTATTGATGGTTCATTAGCACAGGGAAAATTTGAACCACCAAAACAAGAAATAGTGATTGAAGAGGAAATTGAAGTTCCTGTTTCCGATAACAATCAGCAAAATATTTCTCAAACCTACGCCCAGCAACAAATAGCATTTGTTCCTACAAATAATGTTGAGAAACTTATCCAGGAACAACTTGAAATAATGAAGAAACAACTTGAAGTATTAAGCGGAGTGAAAATAACACAGCAGGTTCAAAATCAAATCTCTCCATCAGTCACCGAACAACCTAAAGCAATTAAAGAAGAGAAATTATCAACTGAAACATCTTCAAAGCCGAAAGATGAGAAAAAAGTATTTGAAAGATTTGGTCCTTATAAACCGATTGAAACTAAAAAGGGTGGTGCGTTAACCGAAAAGCAGCAGAGATATCTGAATCGTTTAATAGATGAATACACAAGAAAAACTCCAACCTCAAAAAAAATGACACAGGAAAATCGAGCGCATTATTCTGATCCAAGAACGGTTTCTGGTTTTCTTCCTATCTGGAAAGAAATGACTTATCAAATAATAGTTAAGGAATCAAAAGGTTCTAAACTTATTGATGTTGATAATAATGAGTACACTGATGTTATAATGGGCTTTGGTCAGTATTTATTCGGACACAATCCTGATTTTCTGAAAGAAGCGATTGAAGAGCAATTAAAACTTGGAATAGAGATTGGTCCTCAATCTCCAATAGCCGGTGAAGTTGCAAAACTGATTTGTGAATTTACCGGATTAGACAGAGCAGCATTTTGTGTTACTGGTTCAGAAGCTGTGCTTGGTGCAATGAGAGCTGCCAGAACTGTTACTGGCAAAGATAAAATTGTTTTCTTTGCAGGTGATTATCACGGTATTATTGATGAAGTTTTAATTAAGACTACTGTGAACGGTGATCAGATTAAAACAATGCCAATTGCTCCTGGTATTCCAAGAGAGAATGTTCAAAATACCATTGCACTTGAATATGGTTCTGAAGAATCATTAAGAATTATTGAAAGACTTTTGCCAGAGCTTGCCGGAATTATGGTTGAACCTGTTCAATCAAGAAGACCTGATCTTCAACCAAAAGAATTCTTACATAAACTAAGGGAAATTGCTGACAAAGCAAACATCCCACTGATTTTTGATGAAGTGATAACCGGATTCAGAATTTCAAACGGCGGTGCTCAGGAGTATTTTGGTGTAAAAGCAGACATAGCTACTTATGGAAAAATTATTGGTGGTGGATTTCCAATAGGTGTTATTGCCGGAAAGAAATTATATATGGATGCTTTTGATGGTGGTTATTGGCAGTATGGAGATGATTCAATTCCTGAAGCAGGAGTTACATTCTTTGCAGGAACTTTTGCTCGTCATCCTCTTTCACTTAAAGGAGCTTTAACTGTTCTTAACTATCTGAAGAAAAATAATAATCAATTGCAGCAGGAGTTAAATTCAAAAGCAGCATCACTTGCAAAAGAGCTTAATGAATTTATGTTGAAAAGAAATGTTCCAATTAAGTTCTTAAACTTCAGCTCGGTTCTTTATTACAGTTACCCGAAGGATCTGAATTATTTTAGCTTACTTTTCTATTTATTAAGGCACAAGGGAATTCATATTCTGGAAGGATTTCCATTCTTCCTTTCTTCAGCACACAGTGATAATGATATAAAGAAAATTATCAATGCATTTAAAGAAAGTGTTATTGAACTTCAGGATAATGGATTTTTCCCCTCACCACTTGAAGGTGGAAATGGGAAAATTGAAAAAGAGGGAACTGTTGAGTTCGAAACAAATCAGTTTCCTTTAGCTGATGCTCAGAAAGAAATCTGGCTCGCATCTCAGATAAGTGAAATTTCTAATTGTGCTTTCAACGAATCAAATAACATTGAGTTCAAAGGTAAGATGAATGTTGAAGCATTCAGAAGAGCTTTTGACAGATTGATTCAAAGACACGATGCATTAAGAACTACTTTCTCCGGTGACGGGCAATATCAGATTGCTCACGATAAAATCAACTTCAATCTCGATTTAATCGATCTATCTGAATTGCAGGAATCAGATAAAGAAAAAGAGTTAGATCGTTTAATTCAAAACGAACCTAAAATTCCATTTGATTTGGTTAAAGGTCCGTTACTGAGGGCTTGTCTAATAAAACTTGATGATGAAAATCATAATCTTCTGTTAACTGCTCATCATATAGTTTGCGATGGCTGGTCGTATGATGTAATGGTTCGTGACCTTAGCAGATTATACAATGAAGAAATTGAAGGAAAGAAATCTGAAGAAATTATTCCGATGCAAATGAAAGATTATGTTGAATACCTTGAGAATTTCAAGCAGACCAATGATTATAAACAACAGGAAAAATTCTGGTTAGAAAAACTAAGTGGTGAAATTTCTGATATTGAACTTCCAAATGATAAACAGCGACCTGCAATTCGTACTTTTAATGGCGCACGGATAACAGGATTTATTGATGAGCAGTTATTTAACAAAACAAAATCTTTGTGCGTTAATCAAAAAGTGACTTTATTTACCACTATGCTGTCCTTGTGGGGAATTTTATTGAATAAACTTAGTAATCAGAATGATATTATAACAGGAATTCCTGCTGCTGGTCAGCAAGTTGTTGGTGCAGATGATTTGGTTGGACATTGCACAAACCTTCTTCCCATAAGATTTAATATTAAGTCAGATATGAAATTTTCTGATTTCCTAAAAGATGTTAAATCTCTTGTTCTTGATGCATATGAAAATCAGCAGGTTACTTATGTTGATATTATTTCTAAACTAAAATTAAAGAGAAGTTCTAATCGCTCACCATTGCTATCAACAATGTTTAATATTGATCCTGCAATTATGGGATTAAAGTTTTCCGGACTTGATTGTAAGATGAATGTTAATCCAAGAGTAGGATTTCAATTCGAGATAGGATTTAATATTGTTTCTTACGATAACCATTGCGAAATTGAATGTGACTATAACACTGACTTATTCACCGAAGAGAAAGTCAATTCAATCATTAATTATTATAAAAACATTATCCAGCAGGTAACAGATAATAATGAAATTCTGATTAAAGATATTAAGGTCTTAAGTGTAAATGAACTGGAACAAATAATGAACTTCTTAAACGGAAATAATTAAACACACAATGACAGTTTATTCTTTATTTAAAAAACAGGTAAGCGACAGTCCGAATTCGATTGCAATTTCTTTTAATGGTAATAAAATTTCCTATAAAAAATTAGCAGAAGAATCTGATAAAATAGCGCATCTACTAATTGAATCCGGAGTAAAGCCAGGCGATATTGTTGGACTCTGTATAAACCGCTCTGCTGAGATGATAATCGCTCTGCTTGGAATAATTAAATCTGGTGCTGCTTATCTTCCGCTTGATCCATTCTTTCCGGATAAAAGATTGGAATATATGTTAAATGATTCTGCAACACGTTTCTTAATTACTGAATCTTTGCTTTTTCCAAAGTTCAGTTACTACAAAGGAAAGTTTATTGATGTCAATGAAATCAAGCAGATAAAATTAAGTTCTGAGGTGGTTGATAAATCAGATGAGAACAATCTTGCTTATGTAATTTACACCTCCGGATCTACAGGTAATCCAAAGGGAGTGCAAATAGCTCATTATAGTTTGACAAACTTCCTTTTATCAATGCAAAAAACTCCTGGCATAAGTGAAAAAGATAATATACTTGCATTGACCACTCTTTCGTTTGATATTTCCGGATTAGAGATTTTCTTACCTTTAATTACCGGAGCGAAAATTACTATAGCAACAAGAGATGAAGCCAAAGATGGAAAATCTTTATTAGATAAAATCAAAAAAGAAAAAGTAACAATTGTTCAGGCAACACCATCAACCTGGAAAATGATGATTGATTCCGGGTGGAATGAAAAGTTAAAAATAAAAGCTTTATGTGGTGGCGAACCATTGCCGCAGGATATTGCGGCAAAATTATTAGAGCTTGTTGATGAATTATGGAATATGTATGGTCCGACAGAAACAACAATCTGGTCTTCCTGTTCAAGAGTGATTAAAGGAGAATCAATTCATCTTGGTAAACCTATTGCTAACACACAGTTTTATATAGTTGATAGAGATTTAAATTTCTGTCCGCCCGGAGTTGCGGGAGAACTTTTAATTGGTGGTGCCGGGTTATCAATTGGATATCTTAACAGAGATGATTTAACAACAGAAAAGTTTATCACAAATCCTTTTGATAAAGAAGGTAAGTCCAAAGTTTATCGTACAGGTGATCTGGTTAAACTCAATTCAAAAATGCAACTTGAATTTCTTGGCAGAATTGATAATCAGGTAAAAATAAGAGGTTATAGAATTGAACTTGAAGAGATAGAAAATGTAATTAAAAAAAATGAAGCAGTTAAAGATTGTGCTGTTGTTGTAAAAGAAGTGAATAACGATAAAAAGATTATTGCTTATTTAGTACTAAAATCAAAATTATCCGAAGAAAATTTACCATCTGAAATTAATTCAATCCGAGATGTTGCAATCAGAAATCTTCCTGATTATATGATTCCTGCCTTGATAATTCCTATTGAACAATTTCCACTTACACCTAACAATAAAATTGATAAAAAAGCTCTTGCGGCAAGAGATATCTCCGGAATTATTTCACACACATCAACTGCAAAAGCCGAAACTGAAATGCAAAAGACTTTTGTTAATATCTGGGAAAATCTTCTAGGTATTTCGGGTATCGGAATTGATGATAATTTCTTTGAGCTTGGCGGGCATTCAATACTTGCAGCACAAATGCTTGCTGATTTTGAAAAAGCAACGGGGAAGAAGATACCACTTGCTGAAATGTTTACTTCACAGACAATCAGACAACTTGCTAAAATAGTTGAATCGGACAATACAGAACTGAAATGGTCTCCCTTAGTTGAAATAAAAAAAGGAGATGCTTCGCTTCCACCATTATTTTTAGTGCACGGAGCCGAAGGAAATATTTTGCTTTACAGAGATCTTGCTAAAAGATTGAATTCAAATCGCAGTGTGTATGGTATTCAGGCAAGAGGATTAAACGGAGAGGATCATATTCATCATTCGATAGAAGAAATGGCAGCCGATTATATTAAAGCAATCAAAACAGTGCAACCCAAAGGACCTTATCATATCGGTGGATATTGTATGGGTGGTTCTGTAGCTTATGAAATGGCGTTGCAACTCTCAGAAAAGGGTGAATCTGTGGCAAATGTATTTCTGTTGGAAACTTATAATGCTTGTCTGCTTGATCACGAAGCATTGAAAAAAACACGCATTAAAGAAAAAATTGAAAATATTAAATTTCACTTTGAAAATGTAAAATCTTTAAGTGGAAAAGAGAAAGTGGCCTTTGTCCAGAGGAAAGCTGAAACTGCGCTGAAAAGAACAAGCGCAAGGATAAGCAGAATAACTTCTTCGATGGGGTTAAGTGATAAAAAAGAAATTAAAAGTCATATTACATTGACATTAAGAGATATTAATGATCAGGCACAGATGCGATACCAACCTGAAGGTTACAGAGGTAAAGTTGTTCTTTTACGACCTAAAGTAAGTTTTACTACTGAGTCAGATCCCAAATTCGGCTGGGGTGATTTTGTAAAAGGTGAACTTAAAATCTATAAGCTTGATGTTGCACCGAGAGGAATGTTAGCAGAACCTTTTGTAAAACAAACTTCAAGTATCATTGAATCTGAAATCAATCAGTGAAAAAGTTTTAATGAATATAAATGCTTAAACCGAACGATCTGGTAAGAGTAAAATCTTTCGAACAAATAATTCAAACACTTGATGATGAAGGCTGCCTTGATGGACTTCCATTTATGCCTGAAATGATTGATCATTGTGGAAAAATTTTCAGAGTTTCTTTGAAAGTTGAAAAGACTTGTGTAGATAATCCAACAATGTATATGGCTGAATTCAGAAATAATGATGTTTATTTTTTAGAAGATTTAAGATGCTCCGGAATTTATCACGATGGATGTCAAAGATATTGCAGATTATTCTGGAAAGAATCCTGGCTGGAAGTTGTCAGGGGCAATCCGGAAGAAAATGAAGCTGGTACTAAGTTAAAAGATGAAATAATTAAGCAGCGATTAAAAACAAAACAATCAGAAGAAATTTACTTCTGTCAATCCACACAATTAAGAAATGCAACGAAACCATTATCAGCTAAAGAAAAAATTTTTAAACTATTCAAAGATGTTCAAATTGGAACTTATAATTTTTATGAAGCACTCAAACTTTTGATTCAACCTCTTATTCGTAAAGTAATAAAAAAAATAAAAGATCAACATCCCAAAGGTGAATTAACAAAAACTCCGGAAGAAGTATTAAATCTTCAGCCCGGCGAACTGGTACAGGTGAGGTCATTTGAAGAAATTCTTAAAACACTTGACAAGCGTGGAAAGAATAAAGGACTTTCTTTTGAACCGGATATGAAAATGTTTTGTGGAAAGCAATTCACTGTGAGAAACAGACTGGAGAAAATGATTTTGGAAAGAAACGGAAAAATGGTAGAAGTAAAAAATAGTGTTATTCTTGATGGAGTTACCTGCGAGTGTTTTTTTGCTTTTGGTGGTTGTCCGAGAAAAGAATTTCAATACTGGAGAGAAATCTGGCTTAAAAGAATAAATTAAGCTAATCTTACTAAAAAATATTTTCCATAACTAGTAATTAACATTCTAACTAATAGCGATAATAATATACCGATACCTACAATCATTCAGTTAATCTTGAACAAAGTTAACTTCTGAATTGCTTTTAAGTTCAGATGAAAAAATTGCACTATTGGCATTCACAAATGAAAATTATTTATGGACACTAATTCTCTAACTTCCCGAACAAATTCAAAAAAATATCTCGCCTTGATAATTTTTATATGGGTGATTATACAGTTAACCATTTCTTTACCGGATTCATTATTAAATGATTGGATGAGCTGGAGACAGGCAGATACTCAAAACATTGCACGTAACTTTTATAAAAACGGTGAAAGTATTTTTTATCCTCAGATAAATTGGGGTGGAAATGGACCTGGTTATGTTGAAAATGAATTTCAGCTTTACACTTTTATTATCTCTAAGATTTTTCTGATAACAGGAGAAAAAGAATTTCCAGGTCAGCTGCTTAGTCTTCTATTTATAATTATTACAGCAATCTTTATTTATAAAATTGTCCTTTACCGATTTCAGAATGAAAACGCTGCATTATTCAGTTCTATAGTTTTTCTAGTATCAAACGGACCAGTTCATTTATCCACTGCTATTATGCCCGATGCTCTTTCAATAATGTTCTACTCAATCGGCTTTTATTCATTTATAAAGTTTGTGTATGAACAAAAAAATATAAATTTATTTTATACTATTATTTTTACTTCACTTGCGGGACTTGTAAAACCACTTGCATTAAATCTCGGAATAATTCAATTCTTTATTTTATTCCTCGGGAAAAGAGAAATGCTGAAAAACTTCAAAGTTTGGTTAGCCTGGATATTTATTGTCTTGATAGTTGGTGGCTATATGTACTTTTCCTATAAATTATATCTTGAATATGGAAATACATTTGGTGTGATTGGTGGAGAGAAGAAATTTCCAACTTTGCACGGACTTACAGTTCTGATTCATTATCCAAAACTTTTTTATATGTCAGTTGTATGGGGTCTTGGTATCACGGGTTGGTTTTCACTTATCTATCTTTTAATTAAAAAGAAGTTTACAAGTGTTGAATGGGCAATGCTAATAGGAAATGTGATTGCCGTATTTGTAGCAATGAGATATATGGTTAACCAGGGTTTTAGTCCTCATTATTATATTTTTATGTGTTTCTATGGCTCTTATTTATCCGGATATACCTTTAAATTATTAAAGGAAAACATACCTGACAAAGAAAAATCCAAAAAGTTTAATATTGCAGTCGCAATTCTGATTTTAATAGTGTTTTCTACTCACTTATATCACCGGACTCATCCATTAAGAATTCACTATCATCCTAATGTAAATGAGATTGGATTTAAGTTAAAAGAACTGGCTGAACCGGGTAGTTTAATTATAGTCAGAAGCATTGCAAACGAACGGGAACGAAGTACGTGGGGGAATAGAATTAACAATTTTGAAGATCCAAGAGTATTTTATATTACAGATTTACATGGCTGGTCTATTCCGAGAGATGATAAAGGATATAAAAGAATTAAAAGTTATGTTGAAAAAGGTGCCAAGTATTATGTTGAGCCATTCAGGAATGCAGTTGATAAGGAACTTGAAGAATGGTTAGACATAAATTCTTATAAAATATATGCTGATTCTAATGGAAGAATTTATAAATTTAAATAAAGTTTATTAGAATAATTGCAAATCACTCAATCTTAATTTTGAATTATATTGAACGATAACAATAAAATAAAAATACTTCTTACCAACGGATGGGATCGCATTGCTTATAATGTATTGAGAGGATTGGCAAAAGAAAATCTGAAAGTTGCTTTTGGCACCGATAATCTACTCGGGATGGGATACTATTCCAATCTTGTTGCTGCAAAATTCATTCATCACAATTATAAAATCTCGGAATCTTTATTTATTGATGATTTATTGCAGGCAATAGAAAAATTCAAACCGGAGGTATATCTACCAACAGGGGAAGAGATTTTTGCAGTCTCAAGAAATATCGAATCAATCCGCAAAACTGGAGTACATATCCCGATTTCAGATATTCAAATTCTCGAGTCACTTAACAATAAAACGATTTCTTTCAGAATAGCTGAATCAGCAGGTGTACCAATTCCCGAAACCATTATACCCCAAGGTGAAAAAGATCTTAATGAATTTATTAATGAAACCGGATTGCCTGTAATAGTAAAAAAAAGGTTGGTCCAGATCTGCCGAAGGCGTATGTAAATTAGATAAAGAAAATATTCACAATATTAAAGCTATTCTTAAAAAATATAATCTGGAATATGGAAAATTCATTGCACAGAAATTTGTGGTTGGCTCAACTTATGGTGTTTCTTTGTTGATGAATAATGGTGAACCCAGAGCGATTTTCACGCATAAAAGGATTCGTGAAAGAATAAGAACCGGTGGACCAAGTACATTACGAATCAGCTCAAAAAACGAAATATTGGAAAACTATGCTATAAATCTTCTCAAATCTGTCAGATTTCATGGCGTAGCAATGATTGAATTTAAATATGATGAAAAAACAAAAAAAGCATGGTTTATTGAATGCAATCCGAGATTCTGGGGTTCAGTTGGACTCGCGATTAATTCCGGTGTTAACTTTCCTTATCTTTTATATAAAATGGCAAAGGAAGGAGATGTTGAACCTGTGAATACCTACAAGGAAGGAGTAGTGGTTGAATGGTGGCTTGCAGATAAAATTGCTCAAATGAAAAATCTTTTCTCTTTGAATGGAAATTTTAAGTTTAAGTTTAATTCGAAAAATATTGACTGCTATGATGATTTTTATAAAGATGATCCTATTCCATTCTTCGCCTGGATATATCTTTTAGCAAGAAGAAAATTTGTAAAACTAAGGTAAAAAGCATTGAATCTGTTAGCCTTCGATTTTGATAAAACCATAACGATTTCAGATATAATTCTGCCTCTGTGCAGATACTTTAGCAGACAAATTAAATCTTCCAATACCTTCTTCATTATTCAGATTTATTATATTATCTACAGATTTGGTCTAATAAGCAGCAAACGATTCAAAGAAACAACAATTAAACATTTATTGAAAAATAAGTCAACTGAAGAAATAGAAAATCTTGTTACGGAATTTTATAAGTTAAATTTGGAGAAATTGTTCAATCCTGAAATTATAAATCTGATTAGTGAGCAGCATAATGCCGGAAATAAAATAATTATTGTTACATCTAATCTTGATTTATTTATCAGACCAGTTATGAAGTTATTGCCAGTTGATGAGGTATTTGGTACTAGAGTAAAAGTAATAAACGGTAATGTGGTTGGTATGATTGAAGGAGAGAATTGTTCTGGACGTTTAAAGGTAGAAGCAATAAAACAATACACTCCAAAATTTCAATTCGATAGAATAATTTCCTATGGCGATTCACCCGGTGATTTTGAAATGCTTAAATTTTCTGATCAGAGCTTTATTGCTGAATATAAGTTTGACTCACTCCTAAGTAAATTAGCTTGCAGAATAAAATACCTTTGCGGCAGAATTTGCAGAGATGGATTTAAGGTGGTATTCAAAAAATTTTAGCCACTAATTTCACGAATTATCACGGATTGATTTGCCCCTCCAAACATCTCCAAATAAGGAAGGGCCTCACCCAAACTCTGCAAGGAGAGGCTTTTAAATTTTTCTGTGTTAATCTGTGGTTTGAAGAATCTTTGCGTTTATTGTGGCTTTGCGTGAAAATAATATCACTCCTTCTGGGTTTTATTATGCTCGGTTGCTCGAATTGGTCTATAAATATTTCAATCCTATCGGGATTTTCGAATAATATTCTAATCAGATTAATTTTAATCTAATTCGTGACCAATTTGTGATAATTCGTGGCAAAAAAATCTGTGATAATCTGTGGTTAAATAATTAACAGGAAATAGAACATAGATTAAACTGATTTTTACTGTTTAATTGCAACGTATAAGTTATGTATATCCCGATCGAATTTTAATATCATAGAATTGATTAATAAACTTCCAATGACGATTGACAAATGACGAATAACGAATTTAAATAATCCCCGAAGGGGAGAAATTATTGTAACAAGAAATCACAACACAACAACAAAACCCTGAAGGGGTGACATTATTAGTAAATAAAATAATGAACTCATCCTAAATCCTTCTCTTGGACTTGTCCGCCTTTGGCGGAAGAGAAGGACTTGTTGGTAGTTTGAACAAGTATCGTTGATGCTATCGTATTTTTTAAAATGTAGGGAATGGACTCTGTCCATTCCGAAGGAGGGGAATTTCCGGAAGCGATGAATAATGAATATCGAATATAGAATAATGAATCAAGAATTTTTCTATCCCCGAAGGGGAGAAATTGTTTTAATAATAATGTATCAACGACAAAACATAATCCCAATAGAGATGAAATTATTGATACAAATTTTTTTATTGAAGATTGTCTGAAAGATTAAAAACAATGTCATCCCTACGGGATTTCGGTTTAGATTATTATTGATTATTCTATAATAATATTATCCTGTTGGGATTATTAAGGGGTTTTGAATTATGAATATTGAGATTATGAACTCATCCTAATCCTTCTCTTAGACTTGTCCGCCTTTGGCGGAAGAGAAGAACTTGTTGGTAGTGTGGACAGGTATTGGTGATGCTATCGGATTTTATAAAATGTAGGGAATGGACTCTGTCCATTCCGCAATTTGGCTTTTGAGTAAACTTCGTGAGTAATCTAAATGGTTTTTAAGGGTATCTTTGTCCGAAATTTATTACGGATTTTTTTAATCAGGCCCTTAAAAATGAAGGGATAAGCTTTAAAGAAAAATTTTATTGAATCTGAAATTATTCCATTTGCCAATGCTTTAAATAACCAATAATAACAAGGACCTCCGATGATTGCATGTCGCTCAAATTTTCTTTCATCTCCGCCTGCAAATATTCCTTCCTTTTCTTCCAATATCAGATAATTCAGACTTTTAATTACGCGTCTTAAATTCTTTACACTATTCTCAGAGTGTGTTCTATATGCAAATTGAAAAGGTTCGAATATTATTATCGTGGGACTTATTGTTCCGGCTCTTAACATAAAATCAAGGTCATCGAGAAAAAATATACCCTTCGGTTCATAAGGTCTGAACATTCCAACTTTATAAAAATACTCTTTTTTAATTACGATCATACTTGAGGAAGAGTAAACTGTCCTGTCCTTAGAAAAATAATCTTTAAAAACAGCATATTTAATAGAATCTTTATTGCCATTTAGTACATTGCCTGGGAGATGATAAGAAAAATGATATGGCTGACCCAGAACAAGTGGTGGAAATTTTTCATTTTCAATCACTTTGTTATAAACCTGCAGAGTCCAGGGAAACATTAAATCATCACTATCAAAAAAGCAGAAATAATCTCCACTGGCAATTGCAGCCCCTGCATTTCTGCTTTTTTCTGAACCCGAATTCTCTTTATGAAGTACTTTTATTCTGTTTCCATACCCATTGAGTATTTCTTTAGTATTGTCTGTTGAGCCATCATTAACAACAATTATTTCATAATCCTTAAAAGTCTGGTTAAGGGCTGAGTTTATTGTCTCAACCAGCAAATCTGAGCGGTTATATGTTGGAATTATAATAGAGAAACGCACAAAATTAAATATTTAATAATAGTTAAACCTTTTAATGAATTAGTCTATTAAGGGAATAAATATTAAATGGTTTTTAATATGATATTAATAATTTCTATCTTAATCTAACAAATTATTTTGGTTGAGTAAAAATTATTTTCTTAAAAATTTGTAAAAATATAATTTAAAAGATATGAAGTATAATCTCTATTTATGACATTTAACTTTAATTTTGAAAGCACCTAAGGTAGTCATAACCAAATTTTCAGCATAGTCTATAAAATAATCTATTAAAAGCATATGCATAATTCAAAGAAATACTATTCGATTCCGTCTTTAATTTCTATTTTTATTTTTTTGTTACTGAGCGGGTTTATCTACAGGGGGTTTTTTTATCCTGATCAAATATTTCTAAATGCTAACCCACTCTATAAAACGATATCGATAGCAATTCTTATTATCTTTCCCATTTTAATCATACTATTGGTTTTTATTTTTTTAAGAATAATTCAGGGAAAGACAAAATTATCGTCGCTTCTGCTAACCCTGTTCACAATATTTCTGATGATACTACTTGTTTATCCGGTTGGGGAATATTTTTATAAAAAGAGATATAGAATGAGTCTTGAAAAGTATCATACTTTCCTTCAACTTAAACCAAATATTCCTGATTCTGTTTCGGATCACAATCTTAATATTTTTTGTCTGGGTGGATCAACAACTGAATTTAAAGATAAAAATGGAAGAGACTGGCCATCACTTACAGAAAAGGTGATTAAAGAAAGATATAAAATTGATTCTATAAAATTTTATAATCTCGGAAAACAGTGGTACACAACTCAGCATTCATTGATTAACTACATCCAGAATCTGAGAAAGTTTAAACCAGATGTTTTATTGGTTATGCATAACATTAATGATTTACTGGTTAATGCGGATTTTTCAAGGTTCAGTAATGGTGCATTCAGAGAGGACTATGGACATTTTCTTGGACCAGAAGCGCTTATGATTAAGTATGGTAGTCTTGCTGAATTTATTTATAATAACTTTAAATTACTTTGGTATAGACCCAAACCTTTTGATGTTGATACAGATTATTTCCCCGGTCTTAATTCTTTCAAGAGAAATCTTACAACAATTATTGAATTGGCAAAGTTAGACGGGACGAAAGTAATTCTTATGACTCAGCCAAATATTTATAAATCAGAAATGAGTGATAAAGAATTAAAATCTCTGACTATGTTAAATAAGGAAGCGATTGGTGATGGTAAAAGATGGACTTATAATACCGCATTCAGAGGAATAGAAGCTTATAATAATGCAATAAAAGAAATTGCTATTTTGATGAATGTACCTCTAATAGATCTTGATAAAGTGGTTCCTAAAAATCTTGAGTATTTTTATGATGATGTTCATTATAACAGTATAACATATGACCTGATCAGTTCGTTTCTGGCTGATGAAATTATAAAAATACTACAAGATAGGTGAGAATTATGTGGTTTGAAGATTATAGTCCGTGTTTGTTTCGATAGCCAGGAAGTTGGATAAGGAATATTGAACAAGGAATTATGAATATAGAAATTATGAGCTCATCCTAAATTCTTCTCTTAGACTTGTCCGCCTTTGGCGGAAAGAGAAGGACTTATCGGTAGTGTGAACAAGTATCGTTGATGCTATCGTATTCTTTAAAATGTAGGGAATGGACTCTGTCCATTCCGAAGGAGGGGAATTGCCGGAGGCGATGAATAATGAATATCGAATATAGAATAATGAATCAAGAATTTTTCTATCCCTGAAGGGGAGAAATTGTTGTAATAATGATGTATCAAAAATAAAAAAGAACCCTAGAGGGGTGAGATTATTAGATTTCGAATTCTGTGAATCCAAATAGATACACATCCATTAATATTAATAATATCATCCCTTCGGGATTTTGTTTCAGATTATTACTGATTATTCTATAATAATATCATCCCGTTGGGATTTACATTTAATTCATTCATTTATAACTCTCTATAATATTAGCATCCCTTTGGGATTGGGGGCAATTTTTTTGATCAGATGTGTTACAATAATGTCATCCCTTCGGGATTTCGGTTCAGATTATTAATGATGATTCTATAATAATATCATCCCTTGGGGATTAAATTTTGAATAATAAATAATAAACTTCAAATTATGAACTCATCCTAATCCTTCTCTTGGACTCGTCCGCCTTTGGCGGAAGAGAAGGACTTATTAGTAGTGATAACAAGTATTTGTGATGCTATCGGATTTTTAAAAATGTAGGGAATGGACTCCGTCCATTCCGAAGCAGGGGAATTGCCGGAGGCGATGAATAAAGAATATCGAATAAGGAATTATGAATTTAGAATTTCTAAACTCATCTTATATCATTCTCTTAAGCTTTTCCTGATCTTGCGAAAAGAGAAGGACTTGTTGGAGATGATAATTAATATTTGTATCGCTGCCGTGAGATTTTTCATCAGTACAAGTCATAACAAATCATAAGAATCTGCGTAATATTTTGAATGATTAATATCGACTTTGAATCTAACAGTAATAAAAGTTGTAAAAGTTCATCTAATTCTTGAAAAATGATTAAATGTAATTTTTTTAAGTTCTTTCGCATTTCTTAGTCATTATTAGCATTAAATTTTTGCAAAATACTAATAATATGCAGAATGAAGGCTATTTCCGTATTATTGGCTCACAATAAGAATTTATGACTATTTTCTATCCAATCTGAGATTTTGTTAAACTGTTAATTAAAAATTATTCAAAAATTTAGCTAAATCGTGGCTTAATAATTGACTTCATAAATTTTCAGAGGGTTTTCACTAATTAAATAAATCATCACCAACAAAATGGAGTCGCTTTATGAAGTTGCTTAAATTATTTCCAGCATTATTAATGCTGACATTAGGGCTTTTGATTATTGGCTGTAATGAAAAGCCAGATATTACAAGTCCGCAAAATGATTTTTCAAGTGTCAAGAAAATTGTAATACCGCAAGGTGCTACAATAGACTATGCCAAGTTTTGGATTTATTCGACAGCACCTAAAGGTCATTACACGTATGCCCACAGAATAACTGCAGATTGGACGGAGTGTGATGTAACCTGGAACTCGTTTGCAAATTCATTCGATCCAACTGTTGTGGATTCATTCCTTAACAATTCAACTGGCTGGAAATCCTTGGAAGTTACAAGTTTAGTTAATGATTGGCTTAATGGAAGTGCACCAAATTTCGGTATTCTTCTGAAAGACAGAACAACTGACCCGGGATATACCTGGCAGCGTTCGATGTACGATACCCGTGAGACATCAAACAAACCATATCTCGAAATTTGTTATACATATAATGGAGTTCAGACCTGTACAACAGATGTTGCTATTGCTGATGTATACATTTGGCAACTGAATCCCAACACAAACTATTGCACACAAACTACACTTTATACCGGGGCTCGTCAGGTTAATCAGGAAAAATATTCCCTGATTCGATTTGAGCTTGAATCACCACCACCAGTTGTTTATGACTGCGAAACAGCTTATGCTTATGGACAGGGAAATAGTCTGCAGACTTTATGTTTTCTGAATATTTCAAATAAGAATGGAAAGAACTGGGGATGGACAAATAAAATCTCAGAAGGAACATATAACTGGCCAATTTATGCAGGTGCCGGACAATGTGATATTAGTAAAGGAACATTAGTAGGAACATTAAATGTAGTTTACTCAGGCGGCACTGCTACAATTACTTATAATGCTCTTCCTGGTTTTATTATAGGTGATACTCATGTATGGGTTGGACAAGGTTCTAATTTACTTCCCAAAGCACCAAATGGTAAATGGACTTCGGCCCCGGGTCAGTTTAATTATAATGGACAAAACCCCGTTGTTGTAACTGGTTTATCAGGTGATATATGGATTGCGGCACATTCAGGTGTTTGCTGGGCAAGACAATAAAATCCTATCAATAATAAATTTTATAGAAAAAGGCTACAAAACTTTTGTAGCCTTTTTTAATTAATGAACACAAAGAAAAAACTAATTCTTAATTTATTTAATAAATATCTTTCTCAGAATATTACTAAAAAATTCTTTTTACATTATTTAATATTATATTAAAGAGTACTTGCCGGAAATTCAACGAAGAATTTACAGATTATTCTAGTTAGATAATTTTCGATTAATCGAGCCCCCCTATGGCGGGTACCAGGTATAATATATTTATAATACCGATAATAAAATTGTTTTTCAAAAAATTGATTAGCTACCTTAAGGCCGGAGGGATTTTTTAAAAATTTTTTCAAGAAGGAATTACCTTTCAAATCTGTTATTGATGAAATCTCAAAAAATCTGAACTTAAATTTTCTTTTACTAGCTAATAGTTCAATGGATTATGTCCTGTGTTTTGGTAAAAATCTTAAAAAGAAACTCTTAAATTATAATTTAGTTCAAATAATTGCTGGACAGTAGAGAATATATTTTGCTTAAGGTAAATAAATTTTAACAGCAATTTCTGGCTAGAGCGTTATTAGCCTCCAGCAATAAAACATAGATCGCTCTTTCTAGTAAAAAGTAAAAAAGAACAATTTTATTTAACTATGCCTGAATACTCGTAAAAAACATGAAAAATTTGCAAAATGAATTATAATATATTTATTGCCATTATCCTTCTTGTATATAAAAGTGAACGCACATAAACCTATCATCAGGAGATTTTTATAAAGCTAAAGATTTTTCTGCATAACCCGTCCCCGATCCCAAAGTTAAAGCTATATCTGATAATTTATTGGCCAGATTCAAATAAGGAATGAATTTTTGTAAATAATTGATGGAGATGTTGTATTATTTAATATTATGTATGATTTAGACTATGTCTGTTCTCAACCTTTTTGGCTTTAATTCCAGATTTTTAACTATAGGGAGAAGTGAATGATTTATTTCGAATTTCTAAATTCGTCCTAATCCCTTCTCTTAGACTTGTCCGTCTTTTGTGGAATAAGAAGGGCTTTGTAGGAGATGATAATTAATATTTGTGTCGCTGTCGTAAGATTTTTCATCAGTGCGAGTCATAACAAATCATAAGAATCTGTGTACTATTTTTAATAATGAATATCGAATATCGAATTATGAATTTTGAATCTAAAATTTATAATATCCCCAAAGGGGAGAAATTATTGTAACACGAACGCCTCTCAACAACAAACCAAAAACCCAGAAGGGGTGAAATTATTGGATATCGAATTTTGTGAATCCCAATAGATACACATCTATTAATAATGTCATCCCTTTGGGATTTTGATTTAATTGTTTCACTTATAAATCTCTATAATAATATCATCCCTTCGGGATTAAATTTTGAATAATAAATAATAAACTTCAAATTATGAACTCATCCTAATCCTTCTCTTGGACTTGTTCGCCTTTGGCGGAAAAGAAGGACTTGTTGGAGATTAAAATTAATATTGTGCTACTGTAGTAAGATTTTTCATCAGTACCAATCATTACAGAACATAAAAATCTGCGTACTATTTTAAATAATGAATGTTGAATAAGGAATGATGAGTTTAGAAGTTATTTGCTATTATATTTAGCTAAATCAGAAATACTTAAGAAAATAAATTTAATATTGGATTGGTAATTAGCTCTGTGAACTTTAATGAGCATTAAGGTTAATGCGGAATTTTTTCTTTAGTATTAGTTTACTTTTGTTCAAGCTTAGGTAAAATTTATATAATGCCCTTAAAACCGGGTTGGGAATATGAACAACAGAATCAGGTAGTCGTCTAATATAGCAGCCAAAACCCATCTTGTAAAAGGTAGCTGATTTGAGTTCTTTCTCATTAAGATTTTTATTTAATGAAGAAAGTTTTTCGGCGGTTGATAAATTGACTCCTCCTAAGTTATACTTTTTAAATCCTTTCTGCTTAGCAATTCGAATTAACTCCCAGTGAAAAATGTCATTGGGCTTAAATTTTGCATATTTACCTGACCAACCAAATTTCCATGGAATAAAGCGATCCTGATATTCAAAAGCAAGAATTGCAGAAACAATTTCATTGTTGATACTAAACAAGTATAGATTCAGCAAGTTTTTGTAATGATAATAATTCCATATTTTCTTTACCATAGCCAAACTTGAAGGATTTGGCTTCACATTATTCCTTTGACAAGTGTCAGACATAAGTTTAAAGAAGGTTTCAAGATGTTCCTCACCTCCTTCAAAAATGTGGTAATTATAAGTAGTTCTCTTGCTGATATTCTGCCTTCGCATTCTTAGCATATTCTTTAAAATTGTATTTTCATCTGCTGATAAGTCCATCTCAGCTTCTGCATTTATCACATTGAAAAAAATATTCCTATCAAATCGGGTAGTTAATTCATCAACCAGAATATTGTTATTGAATGGTGGGCTTATTATTGCTAGTCTAATTCCTATCTTTTTAATAATAATCCTAAAATCTTCAATTAATTTTTTTACAAATTCATAATTCTGAATCTGTGTAACAGGGGCGTGATTCAAATATGCAATCTTACCGATAAAAGGAAAATTTTTAATTAAAATTTGATAGCCCCCTATTATTATGTTGTCTTGTGTGTAAATAAATCTGATAAAATCCCACCCTTCTGAACTCTTAACATCAGCCCACCCACTTAATTGGTGCAGGCAGCTGTCGTTTATTCCAGTGACAAATTTATCCCATTCATCATCAATCAGAATTTTAGACTCATAAACTTTGATTACTTTATCATCAATTATAAATTGATTAAAGAAAGAATAAGATTCATCAGTCCGGACATTATTTATAGGTTTAATGTCTTTTACTAACTCTTCTGATAATGATTCTCTTGTAAGTTCCATTGTAAATTTTCAAATTATAATGACTCACCCTATCAAATTAAGGAGGGATTTCTATTATTACTGAGATATTAAAAATAATATGCCAGCGTAAATGCTTAAAAACTCATTTAATTTAACAACAATTGTCTTAATTTAGGAATTTGTTTTTCCATTGAAGCAAAAAGTTTCAATAATATAGCGATAATTAAAGCAGAATTCATTAATAATTCTTGAGGGTTTAATTAAACACTTCAAAAGACTATTCAAATATAAAAATCTAATTGATGAGAAATGACGAGATATAACAATTATTAGGAATTATAAATAAATTTTAATTAAAGAGTATTTCTGAAAATATAAATGGGATAATTTAATTTTTGCATTATATAAAAAGCTTCCCCTTATTGAGGTAGGGGAAGCTATTTTATTTGATACTAAGAACTAAAGAAAGTAGTTGAACGATTTACTGGTAAATTATTATCATCCAGTGTTATCAAAGCAGAAAATACTTTCTTAGAATTGTAGTTCTGTATCAAATCACCATAAGTCTGGGAGATATCAATATCAAATGTTAGCACTTCGGAAAGAATAAGAACCTGAGCATCAGATTGAATTGTGATGAGTTCAAATGCATTTTTGTTCTTATCTACCGGGTCTGCTAATAATATGATTGATATCAATTTAATTTTTTTATCGAATTCCGGATTAAGCAAAGGAATATTATTTAGTGCCTGAATTTTGACATTAATATTTCCGGAAGTCACAGTATTCGAAATGATTATGGCTTTGAATGAATTTTCATCAGGAGTTATCCGGGGATTGGATGATATACCATCAGCCGTAATGTAGCCATAATTTTTTTGAACCAGAAAATTAAATAAACGGGTAACGGTCGGAAATTCTGTTTTCCAGATTTTTTTAAGATCGTTTACCCGATTGATATTTTTTGCAAGTTTTACTGCTAACGAGAACTTTATAGTTCTCTCACGGAATCCCTGAGTATCAGGCTTTTTATAACTTGCAGGTTTCTGGGCAATATAATTTGTTGTTCCAATTTGTCTGAATACTGCATCTCCGAAAGCACCGGAGATATTGCCGAATAATTTCTTTTTTAATCTAGCCATTTTAATTCTTTCCTTTCTAAAAATTTTTAGTTAAACTTTACAACTATTGAATTAAATCATAATATTTTTTTCTAATAGCTGTCTTAATTTTCAAATAATTAATTCCTTAAATTTTATTTAAGCAGAAAAGTAATTGTTGGTGAGCGCATTGTATAAACTTTGACTTTAAATCCTGTTATAATACGCAGGATATTTATGCTAAATGGTCTCGCACATTCGAGAGACCATTTAGTGACTTTAAACCGACTTTGCAGTGACTTTAGAACGACTTTAGTAATAAGCACTGCCTTACGCTGTCTAAAAAGTCTCAATATTTCGTTACTAACTATACTCATTGTAAAATTTTATTTTTCTCATTAATTCCGACGAAGTAAATCAATACGCCATAAAAATTTTTTATTTTTCTGTGGCGGAATTCCGTTTCTGGCCGGAATTAATGATATATAAGAAATAAGAGGGATGCTTTAATTGTCAATAAATGTTGAAAAAGCTAAAATATTTGAAGAGGTTCTAACCACTAATAAAGGAATACCCAAAAAATGGATATGGGTGTGTTTACGGTATATATATTTTTATTTAGGTAATCACAAAGACAGTTTAGAATTAGCTAAAGACATAATTATGGAAATTGTTGAAAAGACTATCACAGAACAGATAAAATGGGATATGGATAAAGAAACTCTTGACACGCATATGTACAACACCATCTGGAACAAAGTTAGTCACATTGCCGAAAAGCAAAGGAGATTTGTGGAAAATGAACGATATGATGAAAAATCCGGAGTACATTATAGAATTACTGAAGAATTTTCAGATAAGACTAAAGAAGAAATTGATACTATGATTGACAATAATGATCTTATTAAAAAATGCTATGAAGAAATTAATGATGATACTGAAATGGGAATCTTGTTTTTACTTTTACTGGAAGGGAAAACACCAAAAGAAATTGAAAAAGACTATGGCATTCCCACAAAAAAACAGGATGCCATAAAAAAAAGAATTAAAAGAGTTCTTACAAAACATTTTGGAAAAGAATATTAGTAAGAATCTGAAATTCATTTGCACAGTCTGCAAATTCAATGAAGTCACACATCGCTTTCGGGGCAAAATGGGATAATGATAAGTGCCTATAATTAAATAGAGTGATAAAGCAAAACAGGCATCTATGAAAATTAATTTGGAATTTATAAAACTTTCTCGACAGAATGATGTTGAGAATAGATGATATTTTAAATTTGGTCTTCTAAGTATCTGTATGATAAAAATAAACGAGCAAAAATTCCAAACTGTTAAAACAGTTTTAATCGCTAAAAAATATTTGAACGAAACACACCGGGAGGTTATATGAAAAAGGAGGAAATTAAATTACTGGCAGATATCTATGCCGATCCTGACCTCGTTACTCCGGAAGAAATTGAAAAAGAACTGAACGAACTTGGTTTCAATTACAATGAATTCATAACTGCATTATTGGATAAAATAATTGAATTAAAAAGGGAAGCATTGTATAATGAAGGAAGAGAAAAAATAGTAAAGTATTCTTCACTTCTATCCGGGTTGAAAGAAAAACTTAAATTATCTAAGGCAAATAATGAACTGGAGGTGCAGATTAAGCTTGCATTTAATAAACAAGGTGATCTGACAGAAGAAGATATAGAAGAAATTCTGCTAGATCAAAAGAAACTTCTACTATTAAAGGATTTTATTGATAAACAGCAAATCGAATAATGATTGCAAAAGCAAATGCCAGATTAGTAATTGAAAAATTCGGGATTACCAAACCCGAGCATATAGATCTTTATGCAATAGCCGGATATGAAAATATAATTATTGAGGAAGCAAATCTTAAAAATCACTTAGCGCGGATTCATCATACAGAAAATGTCGGATTAATTAAAATTAACAAGGATATTACAGACACAGGACAAAAAAGATTTGTTATAGCACACGAGCTTGGTCATTTTCTAAATGAAAGGAAAAAAGATATTCGCAGTTGCACCTCATCGGATTTGTTAAGTTATAAATCGAAAAAAGAGTTTGAGCGTAATGCTAATATTTTTGCGGCTGAATTACTGATGTATGAAAAATGGTTTTGGGAATTTACAAGAGGTAAAATTCCGGGCGCCAAATTGATTAAAGATTGTGCAGAGTACTTTAAAACTTCTCTAACTTCGGCAGCAATAAGATATGCTGAAATTGGTAATCATCCGGTTGCCATTATTCTGAGCAAAGATAAAAAAGTAATCTGGAGTGCAATTAATAAAAACTTTACTTTCCAATGGATTCCCGCAGGATATAAAGTTAATGCTAATTCATATGCATATGATTATTTTACAACAGGACAAATGGATACTGACATTAACGAAGTGCTGGCTGATGCCTGGTTTTTAGAGGATAAACTTTATAGAAGAAATTACAGAATGTATGAGCAGAATATGTATCTGACTAATTATAAGTCGGTGCTTACGATTTTATGGGAGAGATGAATTAAGAATATTGAAATTAAAAACTCATCCTAAATCCTTCTCTTGTACTTGTCCGCCTTTGGCGGAAAGAGAAGGACTTATTGGTAGTGATAAAAATTATTTGTGATGCTATCGGATTTTTAAAAATGTAGGGAATGGACTCTGTCCATTCCGAAGGAGTGGAATTGCCGGAGGCGATGAATAATGAATATCGAATATCCAATTATGAATATTGAATCTCGAATTTTTAATATCCCCGAAGGGGAGAAATTATTGTAACAATGATGTATCAACAACAAAACAAAATCCCAATAAGGATGAAATTATTAGATATCGAATTTTGTGAATCCCAATAGATACTACATCTATTAATAATATCATCCCTCAGGGATTTCCATTTAATTTTTTCATTTATAAATCTTTATAATAATGTCATCCCTTCGGGATTTCCTTTTAGATTATTACTGATGATTCTATAATAATATCATCCCTTCGGGATTATTAAATGAATTTGATTTATAAACATCGAAATTTGAACTCATTCTAAATCCTTCTCTTGGACTTGTCCGCCTTTGGCGGAAGAGAAGGACTTGTTGGAGAAGATAATGAACATTTTGGTTTATATCGTAAGATTTTTCATCAGTACCAATCATAACAAATCATAAAAATCTGCGTACTATTTTGAATGATGAATATCGAATTATGAATATCGAATCTGGAATTTTTAATATCTCCGAAGGGGAGAAATTGTTGTAACGCAGTTCTATCTCAACAGCAAATAAAAATCCCAGAGGGGGTGAAATTATTGGATATCGAATTTTGTGAATCCCAATAAATACTACATCGATTAATAATGTCATCCCTTCGGGATTAAATTTTAAATAATAAATAATAAACTTCAAATTATGAACTCATCCTAATCCTTCTCTTTAGAAGAGAAGGACTTATTAGTAGTGATAACAATTATTTGTGATGCTATCGGATTTTTAAAAATGTAGGGAATGGACTCTGTCCATTCCGAAGGAGGGGAATTGCTGGAGGCGATGAATAATGAATATCGAATATCGAATTATGAATTTTGAATCTGGAATTTTTAATATCCCCAAAGGGGAGAAATTATTGATACACATTATTTTATTGAAGATTGACTGAAGGATAAAAGATAATTTCATCCCTTCGGGATTTTGGTTCAGATTATTACTGATGATTATATAATAATATCATCCCGTTGGGATTAAATTTTTAATAATAAATAATAAACTTCAAATTATGAACTCATCCTAATCCTTCTCTTCTACAGAGAAGGACTTATTGGTAGTGATAAAAATTATTTGTGATGCTATCGGATTTTAAAAAATGTAGGGAATGGACTCTGTCCATTCCAAAGGAGGGGAATTGCCGGAGGCGATGAATGATGAATATCGAATTATGAATATTGAATCTAGAATTTTTAATATCCCCGAAGGGGATAGATTATTATAACACGAATGCGCCTCAACAACAGGCCCAAAACCCAGAGGGGGTGAAATTATTAGGTATCGAATTTTGTGAAGCCCAATAGATACTACATCTATTAATAATGTCATTCCTCTGGGATTTCGGTTTAAATTATTAATGATGATTCTATAATAATATCGTCCCGTTGGGATTATTAAAAAGTTTTGAATTATTAATGTTGAAATTTGAACTCATCCTAAATCCTTCTCTTGGACTTGTCCGCCTGTGGCGGAAAGAGAAGGACTTATTAGTAATGATAACAAGTATTTGTGATGCTATCGGATTTTAAAAAATGTAGGGAATGGACTCTGTCCATTCCGAAGGACGGGAATTGTCGGAGGCGATGAATAATGAATATCGAATTATGAATATCGAATCTAGAATTTATTAAATCCCTGAAGGGGAGAAATTGTTATAACACGAATTCGTCTCAACAACAAACCAAAAACTCAGAGGGGATGAAATTATTAGATATCGAATTTTGTGAATCCCAATAGATACTACATCGATTAATAATGTCATCCCTCTGGGATTTCGGTTTAAATTATTAATGATGATTCTATAATAATATCATCCCGTTGGGATTTCGAATTAATTTATTCATTTATAAATCTCTATAATAATATCATCCGGTGGGGATTTGAGGTAATCCTTTTGACCGGATATATTACAATAGTGTAATTCCATTTGGATTATAATAAGGTTTTGAATTATTAATGTTGAAATTTGAACTCATCCTAAATCCTTCTCTTGGACTAGTCCGCCTTTGGCGGAAAGAGAAGGACTTGTTGGTAGTGATAACAAGTATTTGTGATGCTATCGTATTCTTTAAAATGTAGGGAATGGACTCTGTCCATTCCGAAGGAGGGGAATTGCCGGAGGCAATGAATAATGAATATCGAATTATGAATATTAAATCTAGAATTTATAATATCCCCAAAGGGGAGAAATTGTTGTAACAATGATGTATCAACAACAAAACAATATCCCAATAGGAATGAAATTATTAATGCACATTAATTTATTGAAGATTATATGAAAGATTAAAGATAATGTCATCCCTTCGGGATTTCGATTTAATGTATTTATTTATTACTAAAATAATGTCATCCCTTCGGGATTTCGGTTTAGATTATTGCTAATGATTCTATAATAATGTCATCCCTTTGGGATTGGGGGTAATTTTTTTTGATGAGATGTGTTACAATAATATCATCCCTTCGGGATTTACATTTAATCATTCATTTATAACACTCTATAATAATGTCATCCCTTCGGGATTGCTATTTAATTTTTTCATTTATAACTCTCTATAATAATATCATCCCGTTGGGATTTTTGCTTATCTTAATTCATTGAAAACACTCTCTCTTTTAAAAGCTATGTAAATAAATAATGTCATCCCTTTGGGATTTAGGATTATTTTAACCGAATGATCCATAAGAGGATTATTAAACTGTATCACTTTGTTACAAAATTTGTTGAGAAAAATATAAAAATTATGAATCTATCCTAAAAAATTGCTTATACCATATTCCGTTTACCTTGAACCTTATACCCACTACTCAACTTCCTAACCCCAACCTCCCAAAATTTCGACCTATAAAATTTTTTCGTCAGGTATTTCGTTTAAATGAAAAATAAGTTAAGTTTGTAGCCCAGAGCGCAAAATTTTTGATACACCTCTAATTGCTGTTCTCCTTATTGCAATGCTCTAAAACTTTACTATTAGCCATTCGGCGTTATAATTTGTCGTTCTTAAGAAATGTTATGTAAAAGTTACCATTATTACGATTTTACATTTTGTCTCAATTTGATTTCATCAAAAATTCATTGGTTCAGTTCGGTACATTTTTGGCTTATAAATGAAAAAATTCAGGAGTAGATATTATGTCACAATTATATTCTGGCTGGTTTAAATCTTTTTTTCAGAAAACAATCCTACTAATAATATTATTATCCTTCTCTTTATTCGCTCAAAACAGATGGTATTTATCACCTACGGGTTCAGGTAACCAGGATGGTCTGAGCAGAGCTAATGCAAGATTTTATACAAATCATGGCACATTAAATATTCAACCTGGTGATACTGTATATTTTGTAGAAGGGTATTATACTCAGCAATTAGATTGGCTGAAAAGCGGAGCACCTGGTGCTTTAATTACTTTAATGCCAGACCCTGCAAATACTGGTGAAGTAGTTTTCAGTAACCCAAATGATTATGCAATAAAGATTACAGGCAGAAGTTATTTAAGATTATATAAACTTAAAATAAGAAATTCATTAGGTGGAGTAAGAGTTGGACAAGGAAAGGTAAAATATCTTGATTCTTTAGACATAAGAAAAAGTGCAAATACTGGAATAAACATTTACGGGAAAGTTAGCACAACAGGTTCATTTGTTTATGACCCAAATTATGACCCTGGTTTACATAGTAATGTTGACAGTGTATTTATAAGATGGTGTTATGTTGCTACTGATACTCAGGTAACTGCTCAGACAGATGTAATTACAGGATATTGGATGCACGGAGTAAGAATAATTGGGAATTATTTATTTCAAGGAAATTATACGGGTGATGGACATAATGATTGCATTCAACTTGGACATGGTCTTGGAGATGTTTACATTACTAATAATGTGTTAATAAATCTTAAACAAGCCAGCTCTCAAATATTTATGAATGGTAATTCTTGGGGAGGTTACAAAACAGTTATTTATAATAATGTTGCTATACATTATGGAGCAGGTGTTGGAATGTGGCAAACCTACGCATATAATGGACTTAATCCAAATGGTGGGATAGCTGATATAAAAAGAGATGGAGAAGTATATTTAATAAATAATACAATGGTTGGGAAAAGATATTTGTTTATGATGACAACATTGCCAGATACGGTAACAGGTAAACAACTTGACAGTTTATATGCAGTTAATAATATCTTTTATCATATACAATCTGATGGTTCAAGAGCTTTAGGAGTACCACGAAAAGCAACAGAAAGTTATAATGCTATGTATATTGATAATAACATACATGCTATCGTAGGTGGAGGAAGCATAAAACATATTGAGGCTTGGTATGGTAATACACCACAAGGTAATTGGACATTAAGCGAATGGAATAATCTTTCATCTATGAAAATGTTAGGTTCAACTACTTCATCACCTACATTCCAAAATCTACAATATAATGCAAATTTATATTGGGAAGAAGATTTAAGATTAACGTCTGGAAGCGTTGGAATAAATGCGGGAAGAAATGATATTAAAATTAAAGGTAATCAGTGGGTTAATCTGAAAACACTTGTTGAATCATTCGGGCTTGAATGGAAAGGATTTGATAATCCTTATGTTAGCTGGAGTAACCCTGTTCCACGCAGTGAAACAGCTCCAACAATAGGTGCATGGGAATTTCCCGGTGGTTCATCAGGCAACCTGCCACCAAATGCACCTTCAAATCCCAATCCATCTAATGGTGCTTCCGGTCAGGCCACATCACTGACACTTACCTGGTCCTGCACTGATCCTGATGGCGATCCGCTTACTTATGATATTTATTTTGGTACAAATAATAATCCACCTCTTGCAGCACAGAATCTCACAAACACTAATTTTGTTCAAAATAATCTGAACGCAGCAACGACATATTACTGGAGAATTGTGGCCAGGGATAATCAGGGGGCTACGAGATCAGGCAGTGTGTGGAGCTTCACAACAGCCAGCACTGACACAATAGCTCCAAGACTTGTTAGTGCAACCTTGATTGATAATATAACGCTTTCACTTACATTTTCGGAAAATCTTAATCCGGCATCTGTTAATAATACAGGGAATTATATTATAAATAACGGAATACAGGTCAACAGTGTTTTACTTAATGGATCAAATATACGATTAAGCACCACACCACATTCACCAGGTTTTTATAATGTAACAGTTAATAATGTTACTGATATGTCGGGTAATCTGATTAATTCCTCTTTTAATTCAGTTTCATATGGATACAACCCTGATACATTGCTGACCATGGTTAAATTTACTCCTTTCAATTCAGATGCATCCAGTGCACCAGATACAAACTTAAACCCATATAAAACATTTGATGGACTTACTGCGAACAGTGGTGATCCTACTACGAGATGGGCCGCACCAGGCTTGCCGCAATGGATTGGTTATGACCTTGGGGATACCAAAATACTGAACAAAACCCGAGTACAGTTTTTCAGATATGCTGAAAGAACTTATCAGTATTCTATTCAGGTTTCTGTTGACTCGGTTAATTGGACTGAAGTTAGAACTAATGTATCTTCTTTACAAGGCGCAGAGTGGGATGAGCAAATTCTGGACGCGGTTCCAGCAAGATATATCAGGATAATTGTATTAAATAACTCAGCTCAAAATAACTGGGCCAGTATCTGGGAAACAGAGTTTTATGGTCAGTTGATGGTTTCTAATAATGAATATAACGATAAAGTTCCTACAGAATTTGTGCTTGAGCAGAATTATCCGAATCCGTTTAATCCGACAACAAAAATAAGATTCAGTTTGCCAGCCTCATCCCTAAATCCCTTCTCCAAAGGAGAAGGGACTTTGATTAGTCTGAAAGTTTATGATTTATTGGGAAATGAAGTAGCAACGCTGGTTAATGAATATAAACAACCTGGAGTTTACGAAGTTGAGTTTGATGCATCGGATTTATCATCGGGGGTATATATTTACAGATTACAGGCGGATGCATTTGTTAATACAAGGAAGATGGTTTTGTTGAGATGATCTTCTGTCAGTAGGCAACTGACAGTAAGCAGTAGGCAATTTGTAGAGACACGCTATGGCGTGTCTTTACTGTTTTAAAGGAGGCCTCACCAAACCTCTCCTGAGGAGAGGCTTTAAAACCCCTGAAGAATGAAATTTTATTCGGTGCTAAGCCGAAAGGCGCCAGTAGGCAATAAGCAAAGTAATAAAAAAGAAAACTCCAAGTGGATGATATTTTTAAAGAAGCAAGCACTAAGGGAATTAGTCTACAGTCTTCAGTCCACAGTCTTCAGTCCACAGTCCACAGGCAACAGTCAGCAGTCTTCAGTGTTCAATAGGCAAAGGCAATTGAGGAAATTAAAGTTCTGATGTATGTTAACCGAAATAAATTCTCTACGGTACTCCATAATGTGTTTATAGCAGCAATATTCTCTGTGTAACTCCGTGTAATGAGAAATATTATAACACGGAGAGAATTGGAGAAATTTCACGGAGAACCACAGAAAATTCAATACCTAAAGATTCGCAAATAAAAATTCCTGATGTTCTTTTGAAAAACCTTTGTGTCCATTTCGGTAAAAATGGAGAGTTGATATAACGAATAAGGGCCTCACCAAACTTCTACTGAGAAAAGCACTAAGAAATAGGATTTTAGGCATAGGTAGTTTTACCGTGATTGGTGAGAGTTGATTATCAAAAACTTGTAAAGACAAGTCTAGGCGTGTCTTCAAATCAGTGGAAAAAGATGGATTTATTTTGAAGGATAAAGTTGAGAAATTGAAAGACAGGCGAGAAAAAGCGAAATGCGGGCCTCACCAAACATCTCCAAAGGAGAGGCTTTTATTAAATTAAGGTTAAAAAAGTCATATTAAAAAATTTGACATCAGGGTTATTTGAGAGAGAACTTTGGTATAGCATAATAATTGCATTTCAACTTTTCATAATTTTTAAGAAGGGTTTTTTTAACATTTATAGATACACACCATGGCTTGTCTCTACTTGCTCATTGAGACTCTTTAAACAAATCAAAACGAAGTATTTTTTATAAATTAATTGGATTAAATATTATAGTTCTATAGACATTGTTCTAAAGACTGAATTTTTAGCTAATACTGGGATAAATAAAAAATCACAAAGTAGCAAGAATAGTAAATATCACAAGATTTTTTTTAATCTATTCTACTCTTAATTTTATTTAAAAATTCTCAAAAAAAAACAATTCTGGTATTATTTTACATTTTAAGAATTCTCTCTTATCATTTAAGCATTATATTAAATAAAATGAGGCATATTGATTGAGTAGATTTGTATGTGAAAAAGTTAATAATAAAATAAAAATACTGAAGTTGGTTTCCTTATTCCGAAAATAACTATTTTTAAATTATGTAATTAAAAATCAAGTTATACAAGCCTTATATTATATTGAATTAAAATAATTATTCTATGCGACTTAATGTTATAGTAACCGACGGAAATTATCAGAATACAAATGCAATAATTAGAGCTTTGAAGTCCAAAGGATTAAAGGTAGGTGTAATCTTAAATTCAATTACTGACCTTAACTTTTACTCTGTCCTGCCTGATAAAAAATTTTTTTTCAAAACAAATTTGTTAAAAAGTTCAGAACAGAATGATTTTGAAAAGTATTGGCAGGAGCTTGAGGTTATTTTAAGAAATAACCCAGTTGAAGTTTTTATGCCTGTCGGTAATATCTCCTGCAGATTTGCTTCTTTGTATAAAAATAAAATTGAACAATATGCAAAGGTGCCTGTTGTTGAAATTGAAACAATGGAGATAGCTCAGAATAAACAATTAACATTTAATTATGCAGAAAAATTAGGAATTCCAATACCCAAAACAATTGAACTTAATAATAAGACCGAAATAAATGATTCATTCCTAAACTCAATCCCTTACCCCTGTGTTATTAAAAAAACTAATTATAATGAAGGTGGTGTAATTTATTGTAATAATAGGAATGAATTAAAAAATCATCTTCTGTTGTACCAGGAAAATAAGAAAAATATTAAAACATTCCCTGTAATTCAGGAATACATTAAAGGAACTGGGGCAGGATATTATGGTATTTATCAAAACGGAGCGTGTAAAGGATATTTTATGCACGAAAGAATTCATGAATTTCCGATTACTGGTGGTGCAAGCACACTGGCCAGAAGTGCTTATAATGAAAAATTAAAATATTTAGGTGATAAATTGCTTCAAGAACTTAAATGGCAGGGAGTTGCAATGGTTGAATTCAAAAAGACTTCTGAAAATGAATTTGTACTTATGGAAGTAAATCCGAAATTCTGGGGGTCATTAGAACTTAGTTATGCAGCCGGAATAAATTTCCCTTATCTAAATTATCTTATAGCACTCGGTAAAGATGTTCCAGCATCCGATTACAAAACAGACATCTATTTCCGATGGGTTTTTCCTTACGATTTATTATGGCTTTTATATTCAGATAAGAAAAACAGAATAGAATTCAGAAAGATTAAAAAAAATCATAAAATATTCAGCAATCTTCATTTTGATGATCCCTTTGTATTGCTTCATAATTTTTTACATTTTTTCATAAAATTACTTAAAATAAAGAAATATCCACATGGACATATTAAACAAGAAAATTAATTTCCATATTCATACAAAATATTCATTTGACAGTTTACTTGAGCCTTCTTTCATAGTTGATTATTTATTTCAGAACGGATTTGATGCAGCAATAATCACTGACCATAATACAATTAAAGGTGCTGTTGAAGCTCAAGAATATGCCACAAAAAAGTACAAAGATAAATTTACTGTAATAATTGGGGAAGAAGTGAAATCCGATATCGGTGATATTATTGGTTTTCCATTAGAAGAGGAAGTTGAACCCGGAGATTGGGAAACAGTGGTAATGAAAATGAAACAGCAAGGTGCATTTCTCTGTCTGCCTCATCCATATAAATCACACAATCTTTTTTTAATTCATCAGGAAGAATTCATAAATCAATTTGATTTTATAGAAATTTTTAATGCAAGAATAAATGATAAACTTAATGAACATGCATTTAACCTTGCTGAAAAGTATAAAAAAATAAAAATAGTTGGTAACGATGCTCATGTAAAATCAGATTTATTAAACTGCTCCAATTATTATGACGGAAGTTTAGAAACGCCGGTGTTTACAACAAATAAAACTCATTTAAGAAATGTTAGACATAGTCAGATAATAAATTATTATAAAAAGAGGAATATCGCTGAGACTTTAAAGTATTCTTTACTATATTTTATTGGTAAATAAAATGATAAATATTAGTATAAATCCAAAAAATTTATCAGAGAAAAAGTATATACTTGATATAATTTTCAATGAATTCTTAGGAATCAACTATTTACTAGATTTTGAAAACATTGAGAATACTTATAGAATAAGATTTTCAACCAATAAATCATTGATCATTTATGATGCTTTCTGGAATAAATTAGAAAATGAAAAAGATTACCTTAATAAAAATTACATACCTGTTGAAATCAAGTATATAAAAAGTAAATTTACTTTTGAAAATGATTTGCCTGTGCTTTATGGAAATCCGGTTTTGAGCGAAAAAGAAGATAGTATAGTTTGTGAGGCGGATATTTTTGCCGGGGTATACTTCTTTTTAACCCGATGGGAAGAATATATTTCAGAAGATATGGACCAGTATGGAAGGTTCAAATATAAAAACTCTGTGGCGTATAAATTCAATCTTGTACATCGGCCGGTTGTAAATGAATATGCTGAATTTTTATGGAATATAATAAAATATTTAGACCCTTCCATTAAAAGAGTTCAAAGAAAATACCTCCCGGTAATTACACACGACATAGATGCACCTCTCAGGTTACTTGATTTAAAGATGCTGAGAAATTCATTCTTCAGAAATTTGATAAAAAGAAAAAATTATAGTAATGCACTCAGAGATATACCGGTTTATTTTATAAATAAATTTAACCCGAGGTTTGATCTTGGTAACACTTACGAACTTCTTATGGATGCCTCAGAGTCTATTGGAGTGAAATCAAATTTCTTTTTTATACAGTCAGAAAAAACAAAATTCGATCCCGGTTATGATAATAGAAGTAAATTATTACAGAATATATTCAAGAAAATTAAGGACAGGGGGCACAATATAGGTATTCATTCAAGTTACTATTCACTTGAAAACGCGGAAAAATGGAAAAATGAATATCATGAATTATGTAATGCAACCGGGGTAAAAATTAAAAACGGAAGGCATCATTATTTAAGATTTAAAGTGCCTTTTACCTGGCAGGTGTGGGATGATAATGGGTTAGAATCAGACCATACTTTGGGATTTGCTGAGATGGAGGGGTTCAGGTGCGGTACCTGTTATTCTTATAGTGTTTATAATTTTTTAACCCGAAAAAAACTTAAATTAAAAGAATCACCATTGATTTTAATGGAAGTGAGTGTTACTGAGTATCAGAAACTGGACAAACCTGAACAGTTTGCGGAAAAACTAAAGAATGTCGTAAATATAGTTAAAAGATATAATGGCGAGTTTGTTTTTCTATATCATAATTCATTCTTTGACACAAAATATCTTACCAAAGAAAAGTATTGGGAGTGGATCAGTATAATTAGTGATTAAAAGGAGTTTTAAGAATTTAATTCTATTGAATATTTTGATTGGGAAGCAAGACCTGATAGGCCTCACCAAACCTCTCCTAAGGAGAGGCTTAGAAAAATGATTTTGGATATAAGAAGTGTTAGCTTGATTTGTAAGAATTGATTACCAAAAACTTGTAGAGACAAGTCATGGCGTGTCTTTACTATTTTAAAGGAGGCCTCACCAAACCTCTCCAAAGGAGAGGCTTTCATTAAATCAAGGTAAACAGTTAAATGTAAAAAGTCATAATAGATTTTTTAGGATGAGGATTTTAATATATCATTATGATGATTTGAGTTATTGTATTTGCTTTGAAATGTTGACAAGAAAACTGCAGAGACACGCTATAGCGTTTTAAAAGGGTCATACCAAACCTTTGCAAAGGAGAGACTCTAATAGCATGGAGAATTAAATTTTATTGAGTGTCAGGTTGGGAGGTTCCAATAGGCAATAAGTAAAGTAAAATAAATAAATCCCAAGGGGATGATATTTTTATAGAAGAAAGTACTAAAGGAACTAGTCCCACAGTCCACAGTCAGCAGTCTACAGTATTCAATAGGCAAAGGCAAGTAAGGAAGTTAAAGGACAGATGTGTGTTAACCAAAATAAATTCTCTGCGGTACTGCATATTGTGTTTATAGCACAAATATTCTCTGTGTAACTCTGTGTAATGAAAAATAATATAACACGGAGATAAGCTGAGAAATTTCACGGAGAACCACAGAGAATCCAATACCTAAAGATTCGCAAATAAAAATTCCTGATGTTCTTTTGAAAAATCTTTGTGTTCATTTCGTTAAAAATGGAGAGTTGATATAACGAATAAGGGCCTCACGAAACCTCTCCAAAGGAGAGGATTTTAAATTAAACTTTTTCAAATATGAAAGATCATTAATCAAATTAAAAGGTCTCATCAAAGTTTTTAAGTAAAATATTTAATCAGCTGGGCTTGTCTTGAATTTAATCGTAATTGTTATTCTTCCCATCTCTCAAATCAATTTGTCCAAAATAAATCATAAATGCTATTTATTCGCAAAATAAGAATAAATATGTTGAAAAAGCCCCGGAAATCGATAAAAATCAGGCATATTCATTGAAAATAAATCTCATTCATTTTCATTTTTTAGTAAACATAGTGAATTTAATATGACAACTGAGAATAGTTATTCAACAAACATCTTTAAGAATTTTTGCTTTTCTTTTAAGGAATTTTTAAGTTTCAAGTGTTCACAGAGAGGGGCTGTGCTATGAAAATCATCTTACTTATTTTCTCCTTTTTACTGATTTCTAACTCAATACAAGCTCAATGGACCGATATTAATCCAGTACCGGAAGGTAATACTTTATGGAGTACTTTTTTTATTAACGATTCAGTTGGGTGGATTGCCGGTTCAGATGGTTTTATTAAAAAAACCACCGACGGTGGGATTGAATGGATTCAACAAAATATCAGTACCAGCGCCGAAATTAAATCGATATTCTTTATTTCGATTGATACCGGATGGATTTGCGGTGAACAAGGAATATTGTTAAAAACGATTAATGGTGGATATAGCTGGATTTCATTAAACTCCGGAACAACCGAGCGATTAAATCAAATTAAATTTTACAATAAGTTAAATGGCATTGCAGTGGGTGATAAAGGCATAATAATCAGGACTACAGATGGGGGTATTTCGTGGAGTCAGGTTTATAATAATAACTTAATTGAATTACTTTCTGCAGATTTAGCTTCTGACAATATTTTTTATACGACCGGATATGAGCCAGGATCTAATTCTCCCAAAATTCTAAAATCAACCGATGCGGGCATTAATTGGATTGATTTATCTTCGAATTTAAGTGGGTTAGTTGGTTCCTTAAATACAGTTGAATTTGTTAATGCTGATACGGGTTTTGCCGGAGGGGGAGAATTTTACTTTAGCATTGGGTTTATTCTTAAAACAACCGATGGTGGAATCACCTGGCAACAAAAGAGCTTACCACTGCCAAGAAATGACAAACCTTTTGAAAATCATAAAATTTTAATTGATGATGAATATTACGGTATCCGTGCTATTTATTTCAAGGATGAGAATACAGGTTTTGCAGTTGGTGGAAATGGAGGAGGATGGCGAAGGGTAATCCTTTCAACTACCGATGCCGGTTCGACATGGGGATTGAAATATCACGGTATGGAGGAGTATGGTTTACTTTCAGTATCCGTTACTGAAAGTGGTTTTGGAATTGCAACAGGTTTCAATGGATCGATTTTCAGAACTGAGAATAATGGTGTTAACTGGTTTCAGCAACTCAGCGGTGGAGTTAATTATGGGGGCAAGGAAAAACTTAATTGTGTTTCTTTTATTACTGACTCTTTTGGATGGACGGGTGGTACCAGACAAAGTTTTGGTGGTAATGAGGATGGATATTTATTAATGAAAACCACCAATGGCGGGAAGCTCTGGGTTACGAATACATATTATTACGATATACCATTATATCTTCGTGACATATTTTTTATTAACGAAAATTTTGGTTGGATTGCTACTTCTGATGGAATACAATATACTACCGACGCCGGTAATACCTGGGGTTATAATAATCAAATTACAAGTGTGTCATCAATTTTCTTCATTGACCATAATACAGGATGGCTTTTATCCGATAATACCTACTTTAAGAATAACAAATCGTTTCAAGTAAATAATGTAATTGCCAAATCAACCGATGGCGGAGTTAGCTGGACTGTGAAGAGTACACCGGGAGGTAATTCAATTTATTTCTCAGATTCATTAAATGGTTGGGTAGCAGGAGATAACGGAAACATAAGGAAAACAACAGACGGAGGCGAAACCTGGATAAATAAATTAAGCGGTACAGTATCAGATTTAAAGTCAATTAAGTTTTTTAATAATAACCTTGGTGCAGTTGCTGGCAGTAACAGCACATTTCTGATTTCAACAGATGGGGGTGAAACATGGTTATCAAGAAATACAAATACCAACACAGCATTTAATTCAATTACATTCATCGATGCAAATTCAATCTGGTTGGTTGGAGATAACGGAACAATTTTATTTACCGATGACCTTGGAAATACCTGGACAAACTATGGTAACATTACAAACAAAAATCTGAAAAGCATTTACAAGAAAAATGATAACTCAGTTTTTATTGCCGGACATCAGGGCGCTATGTTAAGATATTTTAATAACACACAACAACCACCTATGCACTTCAATAAAAACTGGAGTGGTAATCCTTATCTTCCAATGAACATTTATATCACCTCAGCTAAGATTGAGAATGCTTCATTAAAAGCAGGTGATGAAATTGCTGTTTTCAGTAGTGGTAATTGTGTTGGGTCTATACGACTAAATGATTCAATTCCGCAAAACGGTTTTGTTCAGATAATTACCTCATTGGATGATCCGAATACGAATGAAGTAGATGGTTTCATACCAAACGATACTATTGTATTCAAGTTCTGGAATTCACAAACCCAGCAGGAAATAGAATTAGTGATTGCCTCATATACACAGGGAACAGGACGTTTCATTCAGCAGGGAACTTCCGTAGTTAATTTAAATGGATATAATTATCTGACGCAAAGCGTTGGGCTGACAGGCGGATGGAATATAATATCGCTTAATGTTCAGCCAGATAACATTAATATGATGAGTATATTCAATTCTTTAATAAGCGGGGATGTTTTAATCAAGGTGCAGGATGAAACAGGAAATGCAATCGAGAAGCTACCGGAACCAATCGGATGGATAAATAATATAGGAAACTGGAGTCCTACTGAAGGGTATTATACTAAAATTCAACCCAATTCAGCAGCTTCCCTCATTACAACCGGAATAAAAGTTCCGCTTCCGCAAAATATTATTTTAACAAATGGATGGAATATTATCAGTTATCCTGTTCAGACAGAACAGAATGCACTTCTGATACTTCAGGACCTTATAAATAACGGAAAGCTGGTAAAGGTTCAGGATGAAGCGGGAAATGCAATTGAATATTTACCCGAGCCGATTGGCTGGATAAACAATATTGGAAATTTCAAACCGGGAGAAGGATATTATTTGAAAGTGAATTCAATTGCATCGTTAACATATACAGAATCTGCATTACCCAAATCAATTGAATTAAATAAAAATATTATTGCGGAAAAGAACAATACTTCGCACTTCACACAGATTTGGAGTGATAATCCATATCTTCCAATGAATATTTATGTGACTGATTTTAATTTACCTGATGGAAGTTCATTAATTCAGGGGGATGAAATCGGAATATTTTACTCAGATATTTGCATTGGTGCTGCTCAGATAAGTCAGAACGATATAAATCGTGGTTATGTTCAGATTATTTTATCGGCCGATGATCCAACAACAATCGAGACAGATGGTTTTGTTGCTGGAAATTCTATCATTGTAAATGTTTGGAAGGCAAATCAGAATCAATTCATTACAATTTCAAATCCCGTATTTCTTTCAGGTTCAGAATTTTTTGAACCTCTGGGAACATCTGTTATCAGGTTTAATACAGTTATACCAGTCGAATTAATTTCTTTTGGTGCTTTAGTAAATAATTCAGATGTACGGTTAAGCTGGAGTACTTCAACCGAATTAAATAATCGTGGATTTGAAATTGAGAGAGGTCAAAAGCCAAAAGTCAAAAGTCAAATTGATTGGGAAAGCATTGGCTTTATAAACGGTAAAGGAACAACTACTGAAACTCAGAATTATTCTTTTGCTGATAAAAACCTATTACCGGGTAAGTATTACTACAGACTGAAGCAAATAGATTTTGATGGAAAATTTAGTTTTTCCGGAATGATAGAAGTAAATGTTGATTTACCTACAGAGTTTGCACTTGAGCAGAATTATCCGAACCCTTTTAATCCGACAACAAAAATCAGTTGGCAGTCGCCAGTAGGCAGTTGGCAAACATTAAAAGTATTTGATATACTTGGCAATGAAGTTGCAACATTAGTGGATGAGTATAAAGAGCCAGGCAGATATGAAGTTGAGTTTGATGCATCGGATTTATCATCGGGGGTATATATTTACAGATTACAGGCGGATGCATTTATCAGTACGAAGAAAATGGTATTGCTAAGGTAAAGCTATAATCAAATAGATTGAATGTAGGGGATGAGCTTGCTCATCCCGAAATGTGGCTGAAGCCGAAGGGTAGATTAAATGATAATTAGTTATATTTCCTTGTGCCAGTTGACTAAAGTCAACTGTAATAGAGTTTAAGGCCTCACCAAACTTCTCCAAAGAAGAGGCTTAGAAAAATGATTTTGGATATAAGAAGTATTAGTTTTATTTATAAAAATTGACTACCAAAATTTTGTAGAGAGAATCTTTGGCGTGTCTCTACATTAAGTCAGGATTGGAAACTTAAAATATTTCTTTAATATGATTAAAATATTAACTGCGGTTTTATTCTTTTCACAAATACTCAATGCTCAACAAGGCGATATTTCGATCATTGAAAATTCAAATCATTTTATCCCTGTGTGGAATAACAACCCATATCTCCCGATGAATATTTATGTATCTGCAGCAATTTTGGATGGACTTCCGCTTGAAGATGGTGATGAAATAGGAATATTTAATGATAATATTTGTGTGGGAAGTAAAAAGTTAAGCTCTCCGATTAATCCGGTAAGTCCAATATCAATTATTGCATCAACAGATGATCCTCTTACTACTCAGAAAGATGGCTTCACGCCGGGGGACACAATAATTTTCAAAATATGGAAATCATCTTTGTCAAAAGAAATTTTTAATTGTGTCCCAACTTATTTGACAGGGCAGGGATATTTTATTTCGCTAGGGTCTGCATTAGTTAGTCTTGATTGTTTTAGTAAATTGAAAATAGCTCCGTTAAAACTATTAATTGAAGGGCTTTTCAACGGAATTAAAATGATGCCGGATACCGTTGTTGTTCAACTAAGAGATAATTTAAGTCCCTATCAATTGCTAGATCAAACAAAACTATTGGTTGACAGTACCGGTAGTTCAATAGCAGAGTTTGATTCAATGAGAATCGGAAGACAATTCTATATTGTGATAAGACACCGCAACTCAATCGAAACCTGGAGTAAAAATCCGCAGGTATTTAATTCCGGGATTACAGCATATGATTTTACAAGCGATTCAACTCAGGCATTTGGGAATAATTTAGTTTTTAAGGCGGGGAAGTGGTGCATTTACAGCGGCGATGTAAATCAGGACGATGTAATTGACTCACTGGATTTGAACCTGGTTTTTACTGATAATGTGATGGGTGCCGAAGGTTATATACCAACAGATTTAAATGGTGATGGATTGACTGAAATAGAAGATTTGGTATTAGTTTATTTGAATGCCCGAGGAATGATAAGCACAATGAAACCCGAATAACTTATTTCCATAATTAAACCTTTTTTAATCTTAAGTTTTTGTATTGCAGTGAGTATGCATAGAAAAAAGTTGAATAGATTAAAATCTTTTGGTTGCTTTATAGATGAAAATAACAGGAACACAGATTTAACTGATTTTTACTGATTTAAAGAGATTTATTTTCAGTAAGTCAAATTATAATTATCTGCTAACCCTCTTTTATTAAACTCTTAATAATCCTTTGCGAGCCTTGTGGTAAAAAATAATGGGGATGCGGTCTTAACTGATTTTGACGGCTGCACACAGATTTATTTTAAGTAAAAGCTGAGAATGCAGATTAAATTTTATTTAAAAGTTTATTTATTCTTATCTCCATAGACCAAAAGAATAATTTTAAGGTTCTGGCCAGTTTAAGACCCAAAATCTTTCTCATAATAAAAAACCTAAAAGATTCCATTTTCTGGGGGATATTACCGTCTAAAGATAAAATTTTTTTCTTCAGGGAATGGATTTCAGGTATTTCATCATCTTCAAATAATAATTTTGAATAAAAATTTTGCAGGAATATCCGGCAAGCAGTCTTCATACTTTCATTATTATTAAAATTAAGTGCATTATTAACAATTTCAAGGTTTGCGTTAATAAGTGATACTATTTTCCTTTTTGATTTATTATTACTTATACTGGACAAATTTCCTGTGCGATAATAACATTTCGCTTCAGGTACAAATTTTACAAACTTACTTGAAGCGACAACTCTGGAAAAGTATTCCCCATCCTGATTAAGTAAGATATTTTCATTCCAGGTACCAGCTTTTTCAGTGATTCTCCGGTTTACAAGCCAACAATGAGGATAAATAACCGAATTATCTTTAAGATGCAATTGAAGCCAATTTTCCGGAGAAAGATCCTGCCAGAGAGAGTTTGGAATAAATCTGGTTTTAGAAATATCTTCATAAAATTTTGCAAAGGAGCAGGACAATAAAATTTCTGTATCTTTAACAAACTTTACTACTTCCAACTGGGATTCAATTTTATATTTATCCAACAGATCATCTGAATCAAGCCACTGGATATAGTGTCCATTAGAAACTGACAAAGCTTTATTTCTGGCAGAACAAGCCCCTTTATTTTCCTGCCTGATTGCCTTGATAATTTCAGGAAATTTTTTCTGATATTCTTCTATAATATTCCAGCTATTGTCAGTTGAGCCGTCATCAACTATGATTATTTCAATATTTTTGTATGACTGGTTTATTGCAGACAAAATTGTTTGACTCAGCCATTCAGATGAGTTATAAACAGGTATGCAGATTGATACAATGGGTAACATTGAGTATTTGCAACTCTTAAATTAATTATATAAAAATTTATAGTGTGATTTGGAAGTAAATTTATAAATTATTTTTAAAGAATATTTTCCTAAAGAATTTCACTACTCTTCTTTTAATCCTAAGATAAAGCACCACTAAAAATAGTGAAAGCTGCGTAGCATCAAGATATTTCCTGTAATATTTATTAAAGTTTTTAATAAGTTTTAATGGATGACTCAGTTCTGATTTAATATAGGAATAAAACTCATATAAGCCACGGTCGATTAAATTTATGTTATTCTCCTCAATTCCAAGAATTTTATAGAATTCTCTAAACCTTTCCAATCTTTTTTCTCTTTTTGCAAGGTTATCAAAAGAGGACCAGACTCCTTCGCCGGATTCGCGATAGCAAGCGGTAACTTCGTCCAGATAATAAATATCACCCATCAGAGAGCAATAATAAGCAACTAATCTGTCGCCAGAGGGATAAGAAGAATGTCTTTGCCTAAAAGTAATTAATCCAGGAAAGTTACGCATTAAAATTGTTTGCGTTGCGGGAATAAAATTTTTGACTACATCTTTGGTCTTAAAGATTCTTTGGGGATACCTCTCAATTCGGAAGAAATTTCCATCTCTATCAATGACATTTCTGGCAGTAAAGCACATTGAATACTCCGGATGAGCTTCGAGAATATCCACCTGTTTTTGCAGTTTATACGGGTCTGTCCAGTAGTCGTCACCTTCACAAAGTGCAATGTATTTACCGCGTGCTTTTGGCCAAACATAAGTTGGCAATGGCATTATACCTTTCGACCATTGATTTTCTTTTTGGTATATACAAACAAAGAGATCAGGATATTTGTTCTCATATTCTCGAATAATATCTGCGGTTCTGTCAGTCGAGGCATCATCGTGGATAATAATTTCAAAAGGGAAGTCCGTTTTTTGCATTATGAATCCCTCGAGTGCATCACGGATATATTTTTCGTGATTATATGTGATACAACAAATAGATACCTTATAATTATTTGATTTCATATTGCATTATTATTGTATCTTCTTTTTTATCAATTGTGTAAAAATTAAATTTTTCATACAGTTTTCTTGCCTTGTAGTTCTCAATCCCAACTTCGAGTCTTATAAATTTAAAATTTTTGTTTTTGGCAAATTCAATAACAGTATCAATTAATCTTTTACTCAAACCCAAACCTCGATATGATTTATTTACACACAAAGATGATATAAAAGCGATTTTATTTTCAAAATCATTACAATAAAAGGCAACAATTCCAACTATTTTATCGCCACTTACTAAAGTATTAATTTCCGCTTTATCTAATAATTTCCTACTATAATCTGATATATTTACTCTGCTTGAAAGTTTTGGTATAAAATCATTATCGCAATCTTCAAGTAAACGTATAAGTTCATTTAGCTTGATGTTTTTAGATTGAATTTTAATTTTGTTTGACATCATGGAAAAAATATTGCTGGAAATTCAAATTTTTAATTTATTAAATTAACAGATATTAATTTTTGAAAATTATTTGAAAAGTATTCCATCTCAAACCTTGAACTAAATTGTAAAATAACAACTCCAACCGCTGAATTTGAAGAAATAAAACTGTTAACTTCAGTTCCGGGAGACATATAAAGAAAAATCTCTTTTATAAAAGGTTTAATTTCATCACTAATATTCAAATCTTTAAAAATACCTTTATGATCAGTATGTATTGCAAAGTAAGAGACAAATTTATAATTGTTATAGTCAAAGTTTTTTATTTCAATATTTTTATTCTCCAAAACATCAAGATAAAATTTGACCAAATCAAAACCAGTAGAATACTTAATGGCCTGTGGAACATAATGGCCCCCATTGCGAGGACCTATTTCCATTATAAATAATTTGCCTTCACTATTAATTCTTGCTTCAATATTGATAGGCCCAAAAGAGAATCCACTTTTATTAATAATTTTATTTACTTCTGCTTCAACTTTTTTAATTAAATCTGATGATACTTTTGAAGGCCATAAAGTACCACATGGATTAAAAGGATTTGATAATTTGTTATAAATGTGATCACCTAAACAGCTAAAAATTAATTTTCCATTAAGTACAAATCCATCACCATGTAAATCACCCTGTGAATTATCTATATATTCTTCTATGATTACTTTCCCACTTCTTGAAAATTTCATAGAATAATCAACAGCACCAGTTAAATTATCAATTGAGTCAACTAAACTAACACCTTTGCTGCCAGATGAATCATTTGGTTTTACAATAACCGGAAACTGTAAATTAAATTTATCAATTAAATTTTTATAGCTATGTTTATCAGTACTAATAAAATTAGGAACATTAAAAGAATTATGCTTTAGAAAATCCCTAAATAAATCTTTTTCTGCTAATGTTCTTGTACTTTGATAGGAGTTACCAGGTTTATTTAGTTTCTCCGAGACATAAGAGGCTACCGGAGCAGCTGGATCAGATGCATAGGCAACAATAAAATCCGGGCCTAATTCTTCTGCAAGTTTTAATACAGATTGAACATCAGTCGTGCTAATATTATAGTATTCGTCCGCTAATTTGTGTCCAGGGTTATTTGGCAAATAATCACAGGTTATAATGTAAAAACCCCTTGATTTGGCTTCAACGATAATTGGTACTTGAGACGGAGCACCACCAAGAAAGAGGATTTTTTTTTGTTTCTGCATATTATTTTATTATTTCAGAAAAGAATTTTTTCAGGGGTTCACTTTCCCAAATTCCCTTCTCAACTTGTAAAGGTGCTAGTGTAGGATGTGAATTGAGTTCAATTATCTTAAATCCATTATCAGTTATAATTATATCAATACCAACATACTTTAGAAATGATAAATTGTTCATTACACTTATAATTTTTTCTATTATATTATTCCAATTTGGTATCTGAATACCTTCAACTCTTGTTTCTGTCTCGGGATGATAGAAATTATTGTGAAGATCTATTGGTTTGTTATAATATTTTAATAATCCATGGCCTCTAAGTTTACCGGAAACCGTATCAATGTAATATAATATACCTCCGCCATTGCCAATGTTATCAACTAATTTATTCTGCATGCCAAATCGGTGAAAGGAATTAGCAATGATAAAACTATTTACTTCAGAGTTCCATAAAAGTAATAATCTCACTGTATTAGAACTTTTAGAATAAATTTCATTCGCATATTTATGTTGCTTAATGTATTCGGTACAAATATAATCATTTAAAGATTGAATTAATTTTTCTAATTCTTCTATGGAGATTTCTTTCTTATTGACATAATATCTGGAACTATTGTATTCTAAAAGGTAGAATCCTTCGCCTAAAGAAGAATAACAATGTTTAAGAACTAATTTATTTTGCTGTTTTAATAAATCTAAAAAACCCGTGTCTTTACTTAAATCTTTGGAGAGTATGATTTTTCTTCCATTACTCAAAAAATAAAAATATTTAGGGATGATTTCAGGATAGTCTTTAAATAAAAAAGGAAGATACAACTTATTATCGATTATCGATGAATAAACCCCATTTATAGGATGAATTTTATTGTAGATTTTGTCACTAAGAAAATTACTGTAATTTTTTCTATTAATTTTACAAAGCTCAATGGAATCAATGTAAAATCCTTTATTAAATGAAAAAATTATTTTTTCAACACTTTTTTTCCCCTCAAACTTTTTTAGATTGTTAAAAAATTCCCAAATCCATTTTCCATGCGGTATTAAACAAAACAACAATCGGTTTTTAATTTTTGTGAATATACTCATTAGAAGTTAGTTTATTATTATTTTAATAATTTCACTTAAGGCAGTCTTATTTAATTCCGGGTATATTGGAAGACAGAGAATCTTTTCAGAGATTTTATTAGCTAAGGGAAGATTTTCAAAACTTGCCGAAGGTAATGAACTATAGCTTGAGAAATTACTTATTAAAGGATAGAAGTATCTTCGAGTAAAGATATTATTATCTTTCAATTTCTGGTATAATTCGTCTCTCGTCATTCCGTAATACTCACTATCGATTAATATTGGAAAGTATGAGTAGCTGTGTGTAACACCTTCTATATCCTCAAGAAATCTAATACCTTTTACATCTTTAAGATGAATTCTGTAATAATCAGCAACTTCTTTTCTTTTGAGTCGAACTTGATCTGCATATTTAAGTTGAAGCAGTCCCAACGCTGCCTGAAACTCATTCATCTTAGCATTTATTCCGGGAGCAACAACAGTAGATTCACCTGCAAAACCAAAATTTTTAAGATAATCAATACGCTTTTTCAGTTTTCTCATCGTTTGACAAACAATAGCGCCACCTTCAAAAGTAGTAAACAACTTTTGTACCATGGAAACTCAGCACAGACATATCACCAAAATTCAGCAGAAGACTGTTACTATTTCATTTTGACTACCAAAAGCATGAGCAAGCATCATAAATAACTTTTAATCCGTATGTATCAGCAATATCCTGGATCTTACCTCTGTACATCGCAAGGGATGCCCATAAACATGCACAGGCAAAATAGCGGTTGTTTTAGGAGTTATAAGCAGCTTCAATTTTATTTAGGGTCAATGTTAAAGTGATTTGGCTTCAATATCAACAAAAGACAGGGGTAATGCCATTCCACCATAATGCGTGAGTAGTTGCAACAAAACTAAAAGGTGTTGTTATAACTTCTCCTGTTATTCTGAGTGCCTGTAATCCAACTACCAGGGCAAGTGTAGCATTTGCAAATAGATTAATATGCTCAACTCCCAGATACTTAGCTAATTCTTTCTCAAACTTTTGATGAAAAGGTCCATTGTTAGTCAGAATTTATTCTTCCAGATTTCCTCAAGATACGGCTGCAATTTTTCCAAAGGTGGAAGATTAGGGCGTGTTACATAAATAGGATAATCATAAGTCATTTGTTATTCCTGATTTTAAGAAATTTTTCGAAAATTATGTTTTTAATTTCGAGATATGGTTCAAGTTTGATCATTTCAGATATTGCAACGACAAAGATTAAGCCAGCAATACTTTGAATAATCAATAAAATTAAAGAATTTAAATTGAAGAATTTGTCCTATAGATAAAAACCAATGTACCAATAATAGAAGTTAAAATAAATGAAGGTAGTAAATCACGAACCTGCTCCTTTGAAATTATAATCGATTAAGAAACGCGGTGTAATAGCTATTAAGATAATATGCCATGATTGGGAACTTAAGAATCATTGCATAAATCATAGCTTTAATTCCCAGAAATATTCCGGTAAGAACAACAGGGAATTGCAATTATTTTTTTAATAATTTCAAGTTTAAGAAATAAATCCGATCTTCCTTTAACATTAAGCATATTTAAGTTAAGCGAATGAAGAGGGAAAAGCATCAGAGAAAAGCATAATAATTGAAGATATTCAACTGATGGAATCCATTTTTTACCTATTAGTGTTATAATAAGTGACTCTGCTGAAGCTGCCATGATAATCATTAAGAAAAAAGTAATAAACATTGTAGTTTTAATAAGTTTCTTAAGAGCTCTTTTAAGAGCCGCATCATCATCCTGGATTTTTACAAGAACAGGATAACTGATTCTCTGAACAACTCCATTAATGTTAGAGGAAGGCAGCCGTGCAAAAGTATCAGCCCTGGAATAATAACCAAGTTGCTCTGCGGAGAAAAACTTACCTACAATAAAATAATAAATATTTTCGAAAATTTTATCTAATAGCCCGGAGAACAAAAGTTTGGACCCAAAAGAAAACATTTCTTTTAGAGAACTAAATGAAAAAACCAAAGAAGGACGCCACTTACTGAAATACCACAATAGCAAATTCCTTACAAATACATTTGAAAGATTTCTGAATACAAGACTCCAGACACTAAATCCAAAGTATGCCATGGTCACCGCAATTATACCAGAACTTATATTTGCGACGATAGAAATTTTAGTCTGAATTTTTATCTGAATATTTTTTGTTAGCTGAGTTTGCTGAACGAGTCCGAAGGCATTAATAAGAATACTTAAACTTACAACTCTGGTTATATCAATCAGTTTTGGTTCATTAAAAAAATCTGAAATCAGTCCGGAAGAAGCAAAAAGCACAGAGTAGAAAAAAAATGAGACTGCAAGATTAAAATAAAAAATTGTGCTATAGTCATTGGTTGTACAATCTTTTTTTCTGATAAGTGCATTGCTGAAGCCGCTGTCAACAAATGACTGACTGATTACAATGAAAATTCCGACCATTCCCACAAGTCCAAACTCTGCAGGGCTTAATAATCTCGCCAGAATTATTCCAACTATAAAAGTTATTATTTGAGTTAAGGAATTGTCTATAAAACTCCAGATGATTCCGGATACAGTTTGTTCTTTAAGTTTCATTTATTTAGCCGGGTTTGGGGATTTATTAATTTTCCTCATCAGATAATTCATTATAACATTAAAACCATATGCGCTTATGCCAATATAAAAAGGAACGGCCGGCATTTTAAATCTTGCCAAACCACCTGCACCGGCTATCAGAAGAAAATAGAATGCAAATAAAACTGCTATAAAAAGAAAAGATTTTTTCTCTGATTTTGCCAATTTTACAAAACCAATGATAAAAGAAATATATACAAATAAAAGATATAATATTACGAAAGAACCAATTAATAATTCTCCTGTACTTTTTCCGGAGATAAATTTCTTTAAAGCATTTAAAAGATTTGGCTCAGCTTTTAAATTGATATATTCACCTTTGCTTATGCCTAAATTCACCGAAAAGTCTGAAGTGGCTAAATTAAACAATGTATGGGCTATGCCAAGTCCGTAATATTTAACGAAGTTAACAGGGTCATTCATTATATATTTAAGAGCTACTTTTTTCCAGTATCTGGTTTTATTGTAATCCTGTTGAAGATGTAAACTTTCCCAATAGTCCTGCGGGGTTTTATTCCAATGTGGTTTTACACCTTCTGAAAGCATCAGACTATCAGCTTCATTTCGAAGCTCTCTTTCGACAACATGTTGCGGTTTGTTTCTTTTGGATATTTCCATTGGAGTAATGTTTATTGCTAACAGATTATATTCCCCTGAATTTGAAAGAAAAAATTCGCCATAGTGAATATAGTTTCTTATTAACCAGGGGCTTAGTGTCATCAAATAAATAAGAGTAAAGAAGAATGATTTTTTTTATAGCAACCCGGAGATTTTTCCTATACAAATAGAACAATATCAATATAACCAGAATGAACATATAAGTGCCTGCCGGTTTAACTAAAACTGATAGGCCGAGAAAAGTTGCTGATATACCAAAAGTCAGATCATTTTTTTCAGCGGTAATAATTGATTTAATAAAAAAGTAGAAAAATAAGGAAAGCAAAAATACAAATAATGTATCGCTGTAAAGTGTATTAGAATTTAAAATCATATGAGGTTCGATAGCATAAAGCAAAGCAGCAGGGAATCCAGTCTTATTATTAAAAAGAATAGTTATTGTGAAGAATATTAAAATTGCAGTTAATGAATCAATTACATTTTGAAAAAGTAAAACAAACCAAGGTTTTTCACCAAAGGTGTAATATATTGTACTGATAAACAAAGGATAAAAAGGGGTTCTTAAAACCACAGGTGGTAAATCTGGCTTAAAGGATAACTTACCATGTTCAATAAAGTTTAATGCGAGTTGATTATAGCCCCGCTGATCGGTTCCCATCGGAATAATTTTATCCTCACTTACAGAACTATCCCAGGATCTTTGAAATAGAAAAAATAAAATTCTTAATGATAATGCAAGAATGAAAATGATGATTAAATATTTTTTTTGATTTTCCATCAAAACTCTTGAGATTTTTTGACAAATTATTGTTTAATTATAAATTTATTTTTATATATGAAATATTCAAGGGAGTTGAATAATAAAATCCAAATCAACACAAAAGATAAACCGCCTCTGCCTCTGAACAAAGCACTTTCAGTAAAGTTTAATAATAAAATTGCAATCAGTGCAACAATGTTGAACACTGTATTAGATTTGACCGCCCTGTAAAAGTGTGCAACAAAAACAGCGGCCATCGAACTAAAACCCACAAAACCCAGTTCATTAAATATTTCAATGAACCCGTTATGTGCTGTGTTTCCTATTTCAAAAAAAGCATTAAGGTTACCAGGCACATCCCAGAATGAATCATAACCACATCCAAACCAGAAATGGTTTGAGATATGATAAAGCATACCTTCCCATTTTTCTGTTCTGCCGGTAAATGTGAGATCTTTGCCGAAGTATTGAGATACCACAATCTCCAGAAAATCCGAATTGAAAGAAAACAATATTGCAAAAACAATAAGAAAAAAAAGAAGAATCCCGGAAAATGCCCTTCCTATCCGAATATCTTTAAAAAATATATCAACTTTGAAAATTAAGAGTAAAGCTAAAATGTAAAGCAAAGTAACCAATGCAGTTGTGCTTAAAGAAGTAATAATAAACATAGCCGAAACTATAAGTCCACCCATAGTAATAACTTTATTCAGGGAGTCTTTACTGAACTGATTAAGTATGAGGTAGAGTAAAAAAATCAGGACAAAAATTTGTCCGAAGGAATTTTTCTGAAGAGTTAAACCCCTGGGAGAATTAAAAACAGGGTCAATAGCTTCAGGCACAACAGCAATTGAAATTGCCGATATTATTGTGTAAAGAGTAATTATTACTTTTATTACATTCAATTGTTTTTCGAATTTAATAAGGATAAGTGATGTAAGTACTACCTGAAAAACTGTGAAAAGCTGGAACGATCTACGGAAAGAAATCGCCGGATAGTCTGCCCATATTGCACTTAAAACACAATATAAAATGAAAATTGTAAGATACCTCTCTTTCCTGACAAATTCGAATACAGCTTCTCTTTTCATTATTACAATAATGAGAGAAGACAAAAAAAGTGAGGTGTAAACTATCTGATTAACAGGGTTAGTGGAACCGAATTCTGAGCGTTCATACCGAAAAGGGGGTGATGTTCCAAAAAAGGATACGAAAACTAAAACTGCGAAATTGAATAAAGCAATAGTTTTGTATTCAAGTAAGTTATATAAAATATTTCTGACAGACATCGCAAAATTCTACTTTATTTTTCTCAACCAGAGTGACCGGGGTTCTTTAGTAAAGTTGTTTTTCAGTGCAGGGCACCGGCTTTCCAGTAATTCTTTATTTATGTGATAGAGATGATTCAAAGCCAGAATTATTTTAAATCTGTCGGAATGAGATAGAATCGCCTCAACCATATATTGTTCATTCCAGAATGAAACGGATTTAAGTATCCAATCATCGGGATAATTTTTAGGAGTAAAAATGTCGTGTATGTGAATAATTACATTTTTAGCAATGACAGGTAAAATCTCAAGATACTCAGTAAGCACATCCCCCTGAGGTTTTATCATATGAGTTGAATCAATAAACAATATGTCATTCTCTTCCAGATTTTCGAAAATGCTTTTATCTACTGTTTCCAGATTTTTTTCTATTAGGTTAATATTTTTTTTATTTCGTAACCATCTCCTGGGGTAGGGTTCTATACAGATATGTTCACACAAATATTTTGAATTTTCATAACTATTTTTCTCAATTGCTGCTGATGCTATCAGAGTTGACATGCCACTACCGATTTCTATAACCCGTTTTGGTTTAAAGTATCTGATGAGACTATAAAGAATCTCTGCATCTCCTACAGTAAACCTTGGATTATTAAAATAAAATTCGTTGTCAGATCTTTTCTCAAAAGGGAATAAGCTGAGTTCGTCAGAGTAATTAAAATCAGATAGCAGTTTAATCTGCTCATCGGTATTTAAGTCGATTCCCGGCAAAGCCCTGTTATGCAATGAACCAATAATTTTTTTTGAATTGAAGTGTGGCTCATAGTAATGATCTTTTATTGGGAAAACCCCTATAGTATTGAATAAAAATTTACTAACAGGCATTCTTTCAGTTCCACATTCTCTTATGTACCTCATCCATAAAGAACTAATTATGGTAAACGGAAACAAAAGAATTTCAAGTGCAGGTCCCCAAAATATTATGAAGTTTCTGATAAGTTGCTTTAAATCCATGATTATCCTTCTTTATTCAATGAATATTCTTGTAAAATCCCAAAGAACCTCTGATTTCCCCTATACCACTGCCTAATAAACTTAAAGATTTAATTCCGAATTTTGTATGAAAAAACCCTGGGAGAAGTAATGCTGTTCCTATAAGAATCTTCGCGAATGCTTTTGGTATCAGAATGCCAATGAAAAATTCACCTTTATGTTTAATGAAATTTCTTGCATAAGTTTGTCCGCCTCTTATAAATCTGTTATAAAAAAATTTTCTCGTAGTTCTTTCTTTGCTAATGAATTCATAAGAAATTGCTTCCCGGCAATTGATAAATCTTGCCCCATGCTGCTTTAACCGGTTAAAGAAATCTGAGTCTTCGCCTCCTGTAATACCATATTCCGGATCAAAAAAGATTTTGTTCTTTTTAACTAATTCTGATTTAAATAGAACACTTCCAGCAAACATATATTTTGCTTCTGTTCCGGTAACACCCATATTACTGAAAAAGTATTCTCTTTTCTTAAATTTGTCGTTTATACCTTCTTCAAATCTCGGAACCACCAATCCAAAAACACCATCTGAATTATAATTTTTAAGGCAATTATAAAGGTTATAGAGCCATTTTTCATCGGCGGTTTCGTCGTCATCAATAAAAGCAATCAAATTGCCCTTTGCATTTTCAAGTGCTTTATTTCTTGTTATACTAATATTTTTTATGGGTTGAACAAAATAACTAACTTGAAAATTTGTAAGAGTTTTAAATTTCTGAACTACATTTTCAGCCGAGCGATCTTTATCATTATCAACAATAATAATTTCAATTTCAGTATTTTCTGGTATTAAAAGTTTAGATAAACTTTCCAGTAACTGCTCAAGTAAAAGTTGTCTTTTGAAGGTTGCAATACAGACAGAGATAAGTGTAATTACTTTATTTTTTGAAAAATCCGATATAGTCATTTTAGTTGTGTCCTATATTTAAAAGTACCCCACAGTGATTTTAACTTTAATGCGTTTTTAGTACCAATAAATATTTTTATTATACTAAATAATGCCGATTCTTGTGGTCCTTTAAAATCCCCTCCATAATATTTCAGTAAATTTATTGCTTTTTCAACAGATTCTGATTGTGTATAAAAATATTTAGATATAAAAATATTTAACACATATCTAATGGCTCTGTCTGTTCGGGGGCTTTTCTCAGTTTCTGAAATAATTTTTATACACTTATTGATTGAATTAAATAAGGAGTTTATAGCTTCTGCTGAATAATTTGAACTAATACTATTACTAGCAGCTTTTCTATAATACAATTTAGAGTCAGGGGTAAATTTAACAAAACCAGATTTTGAAACGAGACGAAATATATATTCACCGTCCTGATTTCTGATCAATGATTCATCCCAGGGGCCGGCTTTTTCAGCTAACTGCCTGTGAATAAGCCAGATTCCCGGTTGAGTCATTAGTACTTTACCAAGAAAGGTTATCATCCACTCTATGGGTTTTAAATCTCTTGAAAGTTCGTCCTGAATAATGATAGATTTATCAGGGTTTTTTCTGAATATCCCATAAGACCCACAAAACAGAACATTCGGATTAACCAACTCAATTGCATACTTCATCTGATTTTCAATCTTTTGAGGATGAAGAATATCATCTGCATCCAACCATTGAATATATTGTCCATTAGATTTTTCTAGTGCGAAATTTCGGGCAGCACAAGCCCCTCTGTTCTGCTGAACGAATGATTTAATAATATTAGGGTATTTATCAACAAAGCTCTGAATTATATTCCAGGTATTGTCAGTTGATCCATCATCCACAATAATGATTTCTTTGTTCTGCCAGGTCTGATTAATAGCAGATTCAATTGTATGACTAATCCATCTTCCGGCGTTAAAAGCCGGGATGCAAATTGAAACAAGTGGATAGTTTGATGCCATTTGACTAATCTAAAATACCGAGATGTTTTTTTATTTTAGCAAGGTCTTCAGCTCTTTTTGCAGACAAATTGTACTTGAGTGAATTTATATTACTTAACAGTGCTTCTCTGGAAAGCAAAAATTTTTGAATTCCTTCGGCTATTGCATCAGGAGTAATTTCTGTAAGAACCATTTTATTATCAAATAACTCCAGATTAGTAAGATTTTTATTAGAAATAAATGGAACACCAGCACCTAAAGCTTCCATAAGTGCGAATTGCTGAACTCTTTCCCTCACTGAATAGGATATAACACCAAGTGAATTTACAAGCTGCTGATGATAAACTTTCTGATCAACAAAACCGAGAAAAATTATTTTAGGATGTTTAAATTGTTCAAACAGGCGGATTTTTTTATTGTAATTTCCAGTAACACGGAATTCAATTTCAGTATTAGGGTTTTGCTTAAGAAATTCCATTATACCTTCCAGCACAATTTCAATCGGTTCATCACCATGAAATGTTGTAACAGCCAATAAATAGTTTTTATTATCATCAGATTTATAATAAGGAATTTCGGGTATTGGGTCGTTAAGTGTAAAAAATTTACAATCTTTGAATCGCTTGTCATTTTCCACTAAATACTTTAAAGGATTATTGTGAACTAATATTGCATCGGCTTTTTTCATAGCTAGTTTATGACCAGGTATGCTAATCATAGGATTTTCAAATGCACCATTATGAGCATCTATAACAAATTTATACTTTAATAATGGTCTGAAAATTATTGCGATGATACTAGAAATTGGAGGAGGGTCTTCTGTAAACAAAAGTAAAGGTTTGACTTTGAAGATAATATAGAGGCTTTTATACGACTTTTTAATATATACTAAGAATTTTAATAATTTATTTCTATCAGTCTTTATTTTTTTAAATGAACTAATAAATTTAATTTCAGAATTAAACGTTTTTGCCTGTAAATAAGCATGCCAATTAAAATCTGTCCAGCTTATGTAAACTTTTTTCCCAATCATTTATTTAACCATTAAGCAATATACTTCTGCTACTAGGGCCGCAATTATACAAAAGGTCTATTGCTGCTAAGTTGGGTATAAATGAATCCCCAATTTGTGGATACATAGGATGATTAAAGTTGTTATATCTGATTTCTATTCCCGCATCATAAAATGATTGATCATCATTATATGATTTGGCACCGTTTCCAGAGAGATAAACATCCGCTCCCAGGGTTTTACAAATAGATAAATTTCTATCACTACCTTCTCCTGATATATCTTTTAATTCCGATGCTAAAACTATTTTGGTTTTTATTCCTAATTGGTTTTTAATAAAATTTATTAAGGCAATATTTAAGTCCATAAGTCTATCCCAATTCCCATTATAAATTAATTTTAATTCCTCAAAATAGGTGTTCCAGTAGTAAGACTTACTATAACCATTCTGAATTAGTCGCCAGTGCTTTTGTAAATTATTCACAGGGTCAGCCAAAATTAATTCATTTATTAAACTCTCTTTGTTTTTGAGCGGTACAGAGAGTAAGAATTCTTTGTTATTTACTTTAATTTTGTTTCTATGTGTAAATGAACTCTTAGAGTGCTTTACGTTATCTAAAAGAACAAAAACATCACTATTAGCCATTTTATGAAAAAATCCTAACCAAGGAAGATAATTCGGTTGATGAATAGCGACAATCATACTTTAACCTAAATCTTTTTTCATCAATAAATAATCTGAGTGTTCTGAATGAATTTTGAAGTTGTGCTTCAAATAAAAACATATTGCTGAATAATTACTTTTTTTTACCTTTAATGTAATTAGATTTTTTTTCTCTGTTTTACATTTATTTTCAAAATGTTCTAACATTAATGTTCCTATATTTTGTCCTCTGAATCTTTTATCAATCATAAATTTGTTTATATGAATTGAATTATAAAAATCCTTGTAAGATGCAATAATATAACCTATTATTTGCTCGAGATTATTCGTTGCATATAAACTAAAACTCCATTTAGATGGTAACTCTAACAAAAAGTGCTCTGATTTCCAATATTCATCCGGAATATCGCTAAGAATATCAATAAACCGGTTAATATTTTTTTCTAATATTTCTTTAGTCAATTGTTTAATGAAAATTTTTTCCATTTAGATAAGAATCCTTAAAATTTCAAATGATTCAGCATAATCACTTTCGAATTGAGTACCGCGAGTTTTAGCTAACCCCCAAATAAATTGTTCGTTTAAGTAACTTCGGTGCTGTTGGGTTTTGTAACATTGTAATGCAGCTATTTTTTTTGCGATGTGTGTCTTATTAAGCTTTACAAAACTCCGTGTTTCAAAAATGATATTATTCCAAGGTAATTCATAGCCAAGAATAGAAATTTTTTTGAATGCCCTTAAACCTTCTGCAGTTATCACCTGATGATCCTGATGAATATCATTAGGACTTGGAACAAATACCAGGTCAGGATTTATTTCATTTCTGAGTTTAACAATATCCTCCAAAATGTCCTGTCTGAATGATGTGAAATGTCTAACTCGATAACGGAAGGTTCGAATATTTTGTTCTTTAAGCCCAAGCGTTTTCATAGCGTTAGAAAACTCAGTTAGCAAAGCATCTTTTGGGAACCCAGCAGGGACGGAATCTTCAGCAATTGAAAATGCAACACAATGTACTTCTTTACCTTCATCAACAAATTTTGCTATTGTACCACCACACCCCAACTCGCCATCATCAGTATGGGGTGCAAGAATTAAAATCCTATTGAACATATGTTTCTCCTTGCTCCACAAATTTCTTTCTCATTGAATTTTTGTCGAAAATAGATTCATAAATATTTAAATATTTTTGTTGCATTATTTCAAAAGAAACTTTTTGTAAATCTTCAAATGCACATTGTGCCATCCTTTTTCTAAACTCAGTGTTTAAGTAAATCTCAATAATTTTTTTGGATATAAAATCATAATCGTGAGGATTAACTAAGCAGATACTTTCATTTCGAAATACAGATTGTATGGATGATAGCTTTGAAACTATCTGCGGAAGTCCAATAGCTGCATATTCAAACACTTTGGTTGGTATTCCATAATGCGTATAATCAGACACTTCTGGTAAAACTAATCCAAAATCAGCGAGTTTTAATCTTTCGGATACATATCGATAGGGAATAGAGTTTTCAAAAATAATATTATGATTTAAGCCGAGTTTTTCAACTAATGTCTTTAACTTAGAGCCATATTCGGTATGTATATTTCCAATAATCGTTAAGTAAACATTCTTATTAATTTTTACTAATTCATTTATTGTATAGATCAAATTATGAATCCCATATCTTTCGGCGATTGTCCCATGGTAAATTAAATTAATTTTATCATTAGGTTCGGAATAATTTTTATTATTAAATGGGAAATAATTTAAATCAGGGGTATTCATTATTACGCTAATATTTTTACCAGGGTTTCTTTTTTCTAAGACTTGTTTACATTCATTCGAAACTGTTATCAATTCATCGGCAAAAAGGACACTTAATCTTTCTCCAATTAGTAAAAGAGGTTTTAGTAATTTAAATTTAATTTCACCCCATTTTTCTCTAAATAGTTCGATTGTAAGGTCGTGAATATCCAGTATAATGTAGACCCCTTTAAGTTTTAAATAAAGAGCAGAAAAAACCAAATAATCAGGCATATTATGAATTTGGACTATATCAAACTTATTCCTTTTATTTAACTGACGGCTTAATAATAGAGCTTTAATAAGGAAAATTACTGAGTTAAAAATGTAGGACAGTATTTTATTCTGATCAAATTTATTCATAATTCTATGAACCAATACCCCGTTAACTTTTTCGTGTGCTGGTTTATTCTCATAATTCAGGCAAATTATTTCGACTTTTATATTATTTTTTTTTAGGGTTTCTACCTGTCTTAAAATTCTTGCATCATAATCATAAAATGATTGCGCAATCATCAAGACTCTTTTAGGTACTTCAGAATTTAATTTGTCACTGTTCATTCTACTTCAATTACTCTGTTATTTTCAAGTTTATATTTTTTATTACTTTTTTCACAAAATGCAATGCCGTCTTTGTCAAAGTGAAGTTTTTTCCCGGCTTCACTAACCCATCCAATTAATTTTGCGGGATTGCCAACTACGAGAGCAAAGTCCGGAACATCTTTTGTTACAACTGCACCTGCACCAATGAAAGCGTATCTACCAATTGTAATACCGCAAACGATCGTGCAATTAGCTCCTAGTGAAGCTCCTTCTTTTACAAGTGTATTGATATAAAATTTAGAACCAACCTGAGGATATTTACTTCTGGGGTCGCGAACATTTGTAAATACAATTGAGGGTCCGCAGAATACATAATCCTCAAGGGTAACGCCTTCGTAAACAGAGACATTGTTCTGAATCTTACAGTAGTTTCCAATTACAACATTATTCCCGACATTTACGTTCTGTCCAAGTACACAGTATTTACCAATTTTTGCTCCACTCTGAACATGTGAAAAATGCCAGATTTTTGTGCCCTCACCAATTTCTACATTTTCATCTACAACAGCATATTGGTTGATATAATAATTTTTATTGGTTGATTCCATTTAACTTTTTTTCTCTGGTTTTTATTTCGAATTAATATGATTTTATTAATGTGCTTTTTCCATAACAAAGACTAACAAACTTTGTAATATTTAAAAATTAATTTCATTTCTTATTTTGTAAACAAGTTCGATTGCAGGTCTTGCATCAATAATCCCAAAACCTCGTCCAGCTAAGGTTTCCTGATAAACGACAGTGTGTAAATTAGTAAAACCTTCTGTGAATTCAATTTCTTTATTGTCTATTTTTATTGAGCGATAAGTTGTAACCTGCTTATCAGGATTGTTATCATTAATCTTTTTTATTTCATCAGGCAGATCGTTAAAATTGATTGAAAGAAACCATTTTACATTTGCATATTCAAGCTCCAGTTCTCCTTTTACCGACCTAAGTTTGGAATCAATTACATTGCTATGAACCGGTTTACCGAATAACCAAATGAGTAGATCAAAGAAATGTACGCCAATATTTGTAGCTACTCCCCCTGATTTTTCTTTAATACCTTTCCAGGAATAGTCATACCATATCCCACGGGCTGTTATATAGTTGAGATCTACATTAAACTTGATTTTGTTATTATGTTTTATAGTTTCATCAATCTCTGATTTTAATTTTACCAGCGAAGGATGAACTCTTAGTTGTAAAATTGTAAATACCTTTTTTCCTGATTCCTGCTCGAGCTCCTCAAGTGCATCAAGATTCCATGGATTTAGAACAAGTGGCTTTTCGCAGATTGCATCTGCGCCAACTCTTAACGCAAGTCTTATGTGTGCATCGTGTAAATTGTTTGGTGAACAAATAGAGATATAATCTACCTTCTCAGGTGAATTTGTTCGTCTTAGTTTTTCGAGATGTCTGTCGAATCTTTCAAATTCAGTAAAGAAACTTGCATTTGGAAAATACCGGTCAATTATACCAACGCTATCGTTTGGGTCAATTGCAGCAACCAATCGATTGCCCGTATCTTTAATTGCCTGTAAATGTCGCGGGGCTATATATCCACCCACTCCCGTGATTGCAAAATTTTTCATTAAATGAATAAGATAAATTTATTGATGAAAAGCTAGTTTCAATCATTATGCCGTAAAAATAGTTAAAAAAGTAACAGAAAGTAAGATTTTTATAAATCTTTTATAAGAATTTTTGAATTTCTTCGAAGTTCAGAGAATTTGTCTCAGTAGTGAACAGATTTATTTTATTTAAAGTCATAAATGGCTATAAATTGATTCTGGATTTTTTTCGTTTTTTATTTAGGCTTTAAATGGATACATCAAATCATGTGCTGGATAAGCGAGCCTGGAGGTAATTTTATTGCGGGTTTGGAAGCTTTTTACGAATAATTTTACTCAAGCCGGATTATTTGTTACACAGAGAACCACGGAGAAGAAAAGTAGAGAACCTCGGAGAAAAATTTGTGTCAATCTGTGATTTGAATAATATTTGTGTAGAAATAATATCATCCCTTCAGGGATTTAACATTATCGGCTACTTGAATTGATCTATAAATATTTCATCCCTATTGGGATTTTCGAATAATGTTTTAATTAGACTAGTTTTATCAAATTCGTGATAATTAGTAGCGGAACATCTGTGTTAATCTGTGGTTTAAATTTTCTCTTTGCGTTCCCTGCGGCTTTGCTTGGAAATAATGTCATCCCTATAGGGATTTAATATTATCGGCTACTTGAATTGATCTACAAATATTTCATCCCTATTGGGATTTATAAATAATATTCAAATTAGATTAAGGGTTATCTAATCAGTGATGATCAATTGTAGAAATATCTGTGTTAATCTGTGGTTTAATTTTTCTCTTTGCGTTCTTTGCGACTTTGCGTGAACAAGAAATATAAGCTCAGATCCGGAGACTTGAGTTACGGTTTAATCAACTTTTTCCAAAAAGCAGCAACTTCAGCTGGCAGCGGATTCCAGTATTTACCTTCGTACTTTGTCTTTACATATTCTAGAAATTCAGTGTAGATATTCAGATTGAACTCTTCAAAGTTTTTACCTGAATTTTCAAAATCAATATAATCGGGATGAACATTAACTAATGCCATTCCGTTGTGTTCAGCAATCCAATCAAGTTTATCAATCCAGATTTTGGGGGTTGTTTCTTTCATCAGAACATACGGAGTAAAATCCTGTGGAAGAGTATATGGCAATTCTATGTACCCACCTTCAGGATGTCTCTTATTTTCAACCCAAAAGGGGAATATCGTTCCAACTCCATCCGGTTGTGGTTCGAAAGGATCAGTATCGAAAGTTGACATATCATATTCGATATTAAGTGCTCCAATCCAATCGAGATTATGATGCATAGCAGGTGCTCTGAAACCATTTGTATTCCAGTCCTTAAGATAAGCATTTATTTTAGTCGCTCTTCTAAGAAATTCGGATTCGGATGAAAATAATTTTCCATCGTGATAAAGTCCGTGAACACCATAATCAAAACCATTTTCTCTCAGAGTTTGGAGAATTTCTTTTTCAACTTTATAATCTCTTTCGGGCACAAAGTTAAATGAAGAAACGAATCCGAGTTTCTTTTCAATCTCCAAAAGCTTAATTACACGGTCATAACCTCTTTTGTGTTCAACATCGTGAGTAAGCACTAAAGTAAATTGTTTTCCTTCCGGCCAGCCAGAAAAGTATTCAGGTTTCTTTTCAGAACCTTTTAATGTTGGCCAAATATCTTTATAGGATGGTAGCTTCGAAAAAATAAGTTTTCTTCTCAATTGCAATTGCAATTTTCTTGGAATAAGGGGTTTTATTATGTAAAAGATTTTTTTTAGCATTATCATTCATTATTTAATTACAATACTCTTAAACTGATTTTTAATCAAAGCAAAGAAAGGTTTTATATCCCTAAAATCAAATATCTCAAAAAATCTGGTTCTAAATATTCTTTGAAACAAAAGAGATAGCTCTTTTAGTTTATTATTATTTAATGATTTAATTCTTCTTATTTCATTAGTTTCGCTCATCCACAAGTTTTTTGAAAATTTATATTCTATTTTTTGTGGGGGTAAATTCAATTCAAATCGGTATAACTGTAAGGGTAGATTCAGCTTGTTCAAATATGTTACCGCGAACTGACGGTTAAATCTATTTGGAGTTATTTCGATTATTTTAAATTTATTATCTCTTGGGTCAAGTTTAAATTCAATACTCGCATATCCGACAAGTTTTAATTTTTTAAATATCATTTCGCTTAAATGCTTTAATCTTTCATCATAAATGGGTATTGCAACTGAAGTATTACCAAAGTTTGGGGGGAACTGAGTTAATTTTCTACAGAATCCAACTTCGATTGGTTCTGAGTTATGATCTAAAACAGCAAATGAACAGAAAATCTGGTCTTCACTGCCTGGAATAATTTCCTGAATGAGGTAGTTTGTATCAAACTCTTTTATTTGTTCAACTGCTGACTCCAGGTCATTTCTGCTATAAATTCTGAAAACTTTTTTCTCTTTGAATTTCTCCAACCAATCATTAGTTCTCCACGATGGTTTTATAATTACGGGAAATTCCAAATCTTTAATCTGGTCAAAAGCTTTGGTTATATCATTTATTTTAATTGATTTTGGGATAGGGAGATTATTGAAATTTGCTAAATCAATAAATTCCTCTTTTCTAAGAATTTGTTTAATGGTAATATCTGGTGGTAATGTAAAATAGTAAAGACTTTTTAATTGCTCCCTGTTCGATGAAATAATATTCAGTACAGTATCGCTTGCCAAAAAAAGGACTGGTTTTAGCTTACAATTTTCTCCGAAATTTATCAGAAGATTGATTAGATTTTTTTCATAATCACTTTCATCAAAAAATAATGTTTGTCTTATATATTTAGACTTCCTTATTATTTCCTGATAATTAGCTTTTGATTTTCTGGTACCAAATATCGTATCAACAGGAATATTATTTTTACCGAGCAGTCTGATAATTGGTAATGACATAATATTATTGCAATTTAGTACCAGTGCCGGATTAGTCATAATTATAGCCGAAAAAATTTATATATAATAACTTACTAATAAACCGGATTAGTTTATGATTCTAATGAACCACTTAAAATTACACAAAATAAATAAAATTAATTCCTTACATCATTGGTTTTCAGAAAGTTAATAAAAGAGTCATCAAGTGCTAATGGTTTATCTGGACCTTGGATATATAAATCTGGTCCATTGTTCCCTTCAATAAGGTAATATTTATCATTGGTCAGAATTATATCCCAACCAGCAAATTTTATGTAGGGTGAAATCAAAGTTGATAATTGAATAAAATTGTTTTTAATTTCCTGCCACTTAGGTATTTGAACATCCTTAATTTGAACTTTTGTCTCGGGATGTTCTGTATGACAGACGAATCTCCCATTTTCAAATAATTCAATAGCGGTATCTAATTTACCTGTTTCAATATCAATTGTGGCATAAATGCCTCCGGAGCCGACATTGTCAACCGGAATCGATTTTTTAGTACCAAATCTCATTAATGCATATAAAATTTTTCCCTTAAAAGAGTTAGGATCAGAAAAAGTTGTAATTCTTATGGTATTAGTTGATTCCGCAAAAAATCTTTCTGCAAAATTACCCTGTTTAATAAATCTAACAACTATGTAGTCATCCAGTGAACCGATAAAATCTTTGAGGTAGTTGATATCAATAATAGTTTGGTTAAGCTTATAAAAATTGTGATTTATTTTTTCAATTTTTATTATTCCTTGTCCACTTGTGCCAAATCTTGGCTTCATAATTAAAGTATTATTCTCAAGTAACTCTATAATCAGATCGAGTGAAATCTGAATAAAATTTTTATCAACCGGGTTAATTTTCCCTTTACTAATAAGTGCATAAATTTCTGGTACATTACAATAGTTTTTAAAGAATAGTGAAAAAACAAGTTTATCTCTAAGAAGTCTTCCATAAGGATAGTTTAAATAAGAAAGTTTGATATTCTCGAGGTCGCTAATAAAATCAGAATACTTGTAATTTTTAAAGTCAAAAGGAACCTGTCCTAAGCTATAAAATCCTTTAGAAAGCAATTTTAATTTTTTCAGCGAAAAATTTCTTCTTCCAAATAATTTTTCTTTTTTAAGAAATTCAAAAAGACTAAGAAGGTTAAAAAAGATTTTATAAAACGAAAAATTCATTTATCAAATTACTCTTTAAAATTATTCAAAGTGTTTGAATAATAGCTTCCCTTCAAGAATTAGTAATTTCTCGGGAAAAAGTTTATTAATTTTTCTGAAACAAGAATAAATGAAAGATTGTTTTAAGCATTTATCTTTAGAGTTTGTAACTTCGATTAAATTAGTTCGGTTTGCATTCCAGCTCTCTTTGAAGAATATTAAACCACTTTGCCTTTTATCTGTTCTACCCATATCAAGCGTATCTGCGCGATATTCATTGATTGATTTTTTAATTATTTCCCAGTGAAGAAAATGGTTCGGATAAATGTTTATAAATTTTTTATCCAATGCAGTGTATTCAATAATCACTTCCTTTTTAAATTTTAATACAATAGATGCCGCTACCGGGATTGAGTCTTTTATGACTATTGGCAGTATCATTAAATCTTTTGGAAATAAATTCTTCCATAAACTTATGAAAAACTTATATGGTGCTGGGGGTAATCCTAAGCTTTTGCGAAGTTTACACTCCAGTTTATAAAATGTTTGAAGATCTTTTTCATCTTTACCCAATTTTAAGATAAAGCCATTTTCATTAGATCTTTTTATGAATCTTCTGATTTTTCGATTTAGGAAAGAATTAAACATTTTGTCGACATCGTTCTCCAGCTGAATTCTATGAGAATAATAGTCAGAAACTGATTGATATGGAATTGACAAATTTTCTTCTCGGAAGGTGAATTTAAAACCTTTAACTTTATTAAATAATTGATTTATCTGTAAAATTAAATCCTCAAATATAATATCTTCAGGTAATAGAGGTGTACAATGTGTTGTGAAAGGTAGTGACACGAATTTATTATGATAAATTATGAATGGGATCAGTCCCTTTATAGTTTGATTCTCTGAAATTAAAAGATATCTGCCTTCCTTATTTATCCCATCTGAAATTGCTTTTAACCAGGCAGGATGATGATATATGGTAGCTCTGTTATCGCTTAATATAAAATTAAGAATTCTTTCGTCTTCCAAATTATTTGTAACTGAAAAATTCATTCTCAACCCATATACTTATAAAAAGTATTTCCTATAACCTTAAGAACAGGAAGTGGCAGTTTCCCAAAAATTTTATTATGTATGCCGGTAGTCCTGGTCTCAGGTTGAATGAAACTTTTGGTTCTTATATCATATCGTGTCGTATAAATAATCATCTCATCGGCACCAAAACCAAGTTTATATCTTCGTAATCCTTCGTGATTAGTTTCTGTTCTTCCGAAATCAAATTCTTTAAATCCAAGAGAGGAATACTTTTCAATAGCTTCCCACATCAGCAAATGATTTGCACCTTTTGGTAAACTCTGATTTAAAGAAGCTCCGAATTTATATAAAGCTTTTTCACCGAAAGTGAAAAACATAAGAGAGGCAATTGGCTTCCCATTGAGATAAGCGAAAAACATTGTCCCTTTACTCTGAGATAGTATATGTTTGTAAATATTATCAAAGAATGATTCAGGTTGAGGGGGTAATCCATGTTTTTTTCGTGTTATACACTGTAGCTTGTAAAAGGTTTTTAATGCTGCTTCTGAATTTTCTTCTTTAATGATAATCCCTTCTTTGATGGCACTTTTAATATTTCTTTTTGTATTATCCGATAAGTTTTTCTTTAATTCATTTTTATCAGGGACAAGATTTAAGATGTGTCGTAAGTCAGTTCTGAATTGCCCGGTTTCAAAAGGGAATCTGGTCTCTGAAGTACGAAACTCAATAAATTTCAGATGATTGTTTTCACAATACTCAAAAATTTTTTCTTTAAGTGTTTCGGATTCCTCAATTGAATTAAACAATGGCTCACAGAAATCACTGAAGGGGAGTGAAACAATTCTTTTTCCGGTTAATTTACTTTTAATTTCCATAGCAGGTACTACGGAACAAATCCTGTTATTTCTGATTAAACTGAAATAAACTGGTTTATAATGATAGGTATCTGTCAGAATTCTGGACCATTCAGAAGAATGAAAAAATGAGTAATGATCAAACTTCAGAATTTCAGAATTCCAACCTGTATAATCAGATGGATTTATAATTTTAATTATATAATCGGACAAAATCTATTTTACATTGTTAAAAATTAACCCTACTTAGTCCACAAGCAGGTTTTCAATAATCATTTTTATTAAAGCTCAACATTAATTCTTATGCGTAAGCTGATCTTTAAACTTCAGTTGAAATTCCTGCTTAATCTTTTTTGCATCTTTTGCTTTGCCATTTCCATTTTTGCTTCCATAACCATAACCATAACCATAACGATGCTTATAGTAATAGGAATTTTCTATATCTGCAGCGTTAATTACTAATCCTTTAACACTGATTTTAGCATTTAGCAATTCGGATATTCCCCAGCGAACAGTTTCTAAAAGGGAATGTTCAGGTCTCACCACCACAATTGCATTATGCAAGGAATGTGATAATACCAGAGGATCGACAACTCGGGTTACTGGTGGTGTATCAACAATTATTAAATCATACTGTGTTGTATCAAGTGACCTGAAGAGTAATCTCATTCTGGCTGAATCGAGCAATGTGCCGGAATCAGAGCTTAAGCCACCTGAGGGAATTATATCAATATTCTTTGAAGCTCGGGTATAAATTTTAGGTGGACTATCGTTGAGTAAATAATCCAGTAACCCTTTTGTTTCTTTACTGAGTCCAAACAATCCAGAGAGATCACCTTTTCTTAAATCGCAGTCGATAAGAAGAACTCTTTTGCCTTCTTGCGCTAAAGATGCCGCCAGGTTTGTAGCCACAGTGGTTTTACCCGAATCTTCTTCACAACTGGTTATCATTAACAATTTGGTTTCGGGATTAATGTTCTGGAATAATTTTGTTTTTAGTACACGATAAGTTTCCTTCAATCCATCATCCTGAACAGTGAGTAAAGCAACTTTATGTTCGGGATTATTTTCAACTGCTTTAATAACTTCCTTAGAAAGCTTTGGTATTAAGGAAAGAATTGGAATCTTAAATTCTTCTTCAAGTTCGTCGAGAATGATAAATTTAGATTTTCTCAGTTCAAGTAGAAAAATAATAAGTATTCCGGTAAAACTTCCAAGTAAGATACTTATCATAACAATCATTTGTTTTTTAGGCCACGAAGGTCTGTTCGGCATTTTTGCAAGATCAACTATAGAAATATCCTGCGGACTAGAAAGTTCAGCAACACGCATTGCTTCTCTTTGATCAAGCAGAATAGTAAATATTTTTTCGTAAGTAGCTTTTTGTCTTAAGATTTGTGCAAGCTTATTTTCCTGAGCCGGTAAACTCTGTAATTTAGCTTCATATTTCGACATCATATCATTAATTCTAAGTAACTTTTTTTCTAAAGTATTTATAAGAATTTCATATGCGGTAATAGTATTTTGATTGAAACTGGAGAGTTTTTCTTTTACTACCTGAATTTGCTCATCAATAGCTTTAACATCCGGATGGTTTTCAGTTCTTTTTTGTAGTAATTCAATCCTCTGAAGTTCTAATGTAGAAAGCTGACGCATTAACTCGCTGAAAGCACTATTATCTGCTGTTGTAGTTGGACCTAAATAACTTTGGTCAAAATATCCAGTCTTATTTATTTGGCTCTTTAAGTCAGCAACCCGGTTTTTATAATCGGAAAGCTGTAAGTCTATATTCATTTTTTCTGCTTCAAGCCTGCTAAGATAACCAATTAAGTTTTGTGAACTCGCATCAATGGTCATTATTTGTCCACTGGCTTTAAAGTTACTTAAAATTTCCTCTGCTTCTCGTAATTTATCCTGAATCTCCAAAAGTTGCTTATCAACAGTATTATAACTATAACGAATGGTTTCTTTTTTCTGCTCCATTCGTGCTTCCCGGTATTTATTTACAAAAGTATTAGTAATAACAGTAGCCGCATATGCAGATCTGCTGGAATATCCCAAATTAAAAATATTTGTCTTTCCCAACCTTGAAACTTTAATACCACCAGAAACACCCATTGCTATGCTATTTATATCATTTATTGAGAATATCAGTTCACTTTTTTCCGGCGCCTGATCCCATCGGAATTCTATTTTAACATCTTCATTTATTGGTAGAATAAATATTGCAGCAGTATCACGTTTGATTGTAAAACCGGGTATAGTATCAAGCAGAGAAATTCCATCATACTTAGGTTTTTCAATTGTGCTTTCAGAAATCTTTTTACCACTTAACAAATCAATTAGTTCATATTTATCTACATTCTTTTTTACAATTGAGAAATCACCACTAATCAGATCCTCTGTACGATTGAATTTTATCTTAAACTTTTCAGGTATTCTGAATTTTCTTGAATTTTTTGATATGAATGATGGATCACTCATTTCAACAAAGGTTTTATTTACTTCATAATTTTTATCGTTACTGTTCCATTTAATTTCTTTAACATTTACAAAAAGGTCCAATTCTTTGGCTACTTCTGAAGCAACTTTAAATGTTTTTATCAGTTCAAGCTCGGTTTCGATTTCATCCGTTGATTGCAAACTTAAAAGTGTTGATATGTCTGTTCCTGAGCCTAATCTTCTGTCGTTTGGATTTCCTTCTTTTTTTAAAGTTGCACTTGTTTCATAAATCGGGGTAGCTGTAAAGCTGTAGATTAATGCAGCAACCAGGAAAACGCCTACGGTGGCGAATAATATTTTTTTATTCCTTGCAATTATCTGAAATATTTCAATAAGTGTTTTCTCTCTCTTAGGTACATTTTTGCTGCTGAATCTGAGAGGTATATATTCTTCGTTATTTTTATTCTGTTCCATACTCATTTGACTTTTTATTATCTGATTAGTAATGCTATTACTGTACTAAGGACAGCAATTCCGGAAAATATAATTGCGTATTGAGATGCATCAGCCCAGAAACTTCTTGGTACAAAAATTCTGTCTCCCGAGCGAAGCCCAAAGTCTGCTGCAGTGTTTCCTTTAGCTGTTAATTCTGAAACATTTAATTCAATTTCTTCTTCACCCCTGAGGATATAAATTTCTTTTGAAGCTGCAGCACCTGTAACGCCGCCAGCCAAAGCAAGAATTCCGGTTATTTTTTCAACATCAGTTACATAGTAGTAACCGGGATTTCTCACCTCGCCAAGAATATTAATTCTTAACAACGGCTGAACCGTTAGCTCCGGATTTTTATAAAGTGAATCATACTTTGTTACAATCTGATTTTTGATAAACTTAAAATCACGATTTCTTGTATCAATGTTTCCGATAAATGGTAACTGCAATAAACCATCCTGCTGAATGTAATAATCTCCTGATATATTATCATTAATATTGTAGAAAATTATTCTTACTCCGTCACCCGGGTTAAGAATTTGAGTATATGAATTCGTATTGAATAATATTAAAGCGACAAACACTATAAATAAATTTTTCATAATACTTTCTGAGATGACACTCGATTTGTTGAAAGAATTGTCCAATTATTATGCCTATGTTTTATTGAGTATTTCCTAAAACTTAAATCAAAAATTATTAAAATGAGAATAATATAAAAATATGTGTCAAAGTTGTTAAATATTTGCTATTTATCATCAAGACAATTCTTTTCAATTCAAGTAATTAAACAAAGAAAATTACTTAGCATAATATTTGAAACAATACAAATTTAACTTTTACAATTCATTCATTGAGGAGATAAAAATGCAAGTACCTTTTCTGGATTTAAAAGCTCAGTACAATAGTATTAAAAAAGAAGTTAATGAAGCAATCCAAGAAGTTTTGGATAATACTGCTTACATACTTGGTAATTCTGTTAAAAATTTTGAAAAAGAATTTGCCAAAGCACATAATGTTAAACATTGTGTTGGGTTAAGTTCAGGTACAGACGGAAATCATCTGGCACTATGGGCTTTGGGAATAAAACCGGGAGATGAAGTAATTATTCCTGCAAATACTTTTATCGCAACTGCCTGGGGTGCTACACTATGCGGTGCAAAACCTGTCTTTGTCGATTGTGATTCTGATAGTTATAATATTGATCCAAAGAAAGTTGAGGCAGTTATCTCTCCGCGAACGAAAGCAATAGTAGCGGTTCATCTTTATGGTCAGCCAGCAGATATGGACCCTTTAAGAGAGATTGCCAACGCAAAAAATATTCATCTGGTGGAAGATTGTGCGCAATCTCATCTTGCTGAATATAAAGGAAAGAAAACCGGTGGACTTTCTGAGGCAGCATCTTTCAGTTTTTATCCGGGGAAAAATCTTGGAGCTTATGGGGAAGCAGGTGCAATATGCACAAACGATGATGAGCTTGCAGATTATTTTGTGAAACTTAGAGAGCACGGGCAATCGAAGAAATATTATCATCAGACTTATGGACATAATTACCGAATGGAAGGTATTCAGGGTGCTGTGCTTGGAGTGAAACTTAAATACTTACCCAAGTGGACGGAAGGAAGAAGAGATGTTGCTAAAAAATACCGTGAACATTTGGGAGAATTTGATAAAATAAAACTGCCAACCGAGATGAGCTATGCTAAACATGTCTATCATCTTTATGTAATTCAGGTTCAGGCAGCATCAGATGTAAAGAAAAATTCGGAGTTGAGGGATAAACTAAAAGATTATTTACAGGAAAAGGGAATCGCTACAGGATTACATTATCCTGTTCCACTTCATCTACAGGAATGTTTCAAAGATTTAGGATATAAAGAAGGCGATTTTCCGGAAACTGAAAAGCTTGCATTCACTGGTCTTTCATTGCCAATGTTTCCTGAATTGACTGATGATCAGATTAAATATGTAGCAGACAGTATTAAGGAATTTTTCTTGAAGAATTGATATTTGTCTCAATCAGTTATTGATATTTCTATATTCTCAGTTTGAAACCAATTTTATAGAAAAATAGCTAAAAAATGAACAAATAATAGTACTTTAGTGGCACGATAGTGGCGACCATCAAAACTCAGTGAGGGCATTTTTTAATAAATAGATTTCCACTTATGCAAAAATTACTTAATTACAAAAATGTTTATTCGATTGTTGATACAGTAATTCTGACATTTTCATTTTTCATTTCGGTTTATTTGTTAAGAAACGATTCCTCAAAATCAATCATTGAGTTTTATGCAAGTCATCCGTTTGTAATCCCTCTGATTTTCCTGGTAGTTTCATTTATAATTCTTGTTTTTCAGTATAACGGCTTATATATGATTGATGTGATTCTAAAAAGAACAAATCATTTTGCTGCATTGCTGAAAGCTGTTTATTTCAGTGCTCTTACTATTGTGCTGTTTTCTATGGCATTGGATTTTTATGGACTAACAGACTCAAGATTACTGATTTTTATCTTTTTGTTAATAAGTATTCCTTTGTTTATCTCTATCAGAGTATTTTTATTAAGACAGTTCTACATTGAATTAAGTAAAGCAGGTTTAAGAAAAAATGTTCTGATTGTTGGTGATGGAGAAGCTGGAAAACTTCTGGCTACAAAACTCATTTATGAGAACCCAATTGGATTGAATGTAGTAGGATTTGTAAATGATCAGAAAAAAATAGGTGAGTTCATTATAAATGATCTTAGAAATTTTGGCCGGCTTTCAGATCTTCCTTATCTGATTAAAGAATTAAAAATAGATGAACTGATTGTTGCGATGGATGAAGATGAAGATTATGACAAAGTTTTCAGCACGATTGATTATTGTAAAACTCTCGATGTTAAAGTTAGTATTACTTCTGAAATTTTTGATGTAATAACAGAAAGAATAAAGACAGAGAAGTACATTGATATTCCCGTAATATCTGTAGATCCAAAATACAATGATTCTTTTACTCTTACATTAAAGCGATTTTTCGATATTGCATTTGCAATAATTGGATTGATACTTCTTTCCCCTGTAATGATAACTATTGCAATTCTTGTAAAATTATCATCACCTGGTCCAGTTTTTTATAAACAAAAGCGTATAGGCCTTTACGGAAGAGAATTTGATTTTTATAAATTCAGATCAATGAAACCTGTTGATGGCGAGGATGAAGAACGAAAGAAGAAAATGATTGAGTTTATGAAAAAAGGTCAAACAGGTGGAAAGGATTTGAAGGTTGTTAATGAAGACAGAATTACCTGGATTGGACGATTTATAAGGAAAACTTCTCTTGATGAATTACCACAGCTTTTCAATGTTATTAAAGGAGATATGAGTTTAGTTGGTCCTCGTCCCTGTCTCCCTTATGAATTTGAAAACTATACTGAATGGCAGAAGCGAAGAGTTAATGTAATGCCTGGTTGTACTGGTGTATGGCAGGTTTGGGGAAGAAGTCAGGTTTCTTTCGATGACAGCGTTGTGATGGATATTTATTATATAAACAACATGTCACCCTGGCTTGACTTACAATTAATTTTTCAAACAATTCCTGTTATGCTCTTTTCAAGAGGAGCCAGATAAAAGAAAGGTTTTTTATGAAAGTTGGAATAATCGGACTTGGTTATTGGGGTCCAAATCTTTTAAGAAATTTTTTAGCGCAACCGGATGTTGAAAAAGTAATTGGGTGCGATTTGAATCCAAGCCGGATTAAAGCAAGTAAGCCGAAATTTCCCAATGCATATTTCACAGAAGATTATGACCAAGTATTAAAAGGTGATATTGATTTAGTAGTTATTGCAACTCCGGTAGCAACACATTATCCGCTTGCCAAAACAGCTCTTGAAAATGGTAAACACATCTGGGTCGAAAAACCTTTTACTGCATCTGTAGGTGAAGCTGTTGATTTAATTGAAACTGCCGAAAGAAAAAATCTTAAAATATTTGTTGATCATACATTTATATATAATGGTGCAGTAATTAAATTAAAAGAACTTGTTGATAAAGGTGAGCTTGGTAATATACTCTATTTTGATTCTGAGAGAATTAATCTGGGATTATTCCAAAAAGATGTGAATGTTGTTTGGGATCTTGCACCGCACGACCTTTCAATTATGCTTCATCTAATGAATCATCAAAAACCAAAGGCAATTACAGCAACCGGAATAGCTAATTTCAATGGAATGGAAAATCTTGCGCACATTTGTGTTTACTTCGAGAATAATTGCTTTGCACATTTCCATGTCAATTGGACTTCACCTGTTAAAATTAGAAGGATGATTGTTGGTGGAGATAAGAAAATGGTAGTTTATGATGATATGGAGAACATGGAAAAGATTAAAGTTTATGACAGTGGTATTGATATTAAATCAACAGAAAAAATTCATGAAGCATTAGTGCAGTACAGAATTGGTGATATGTATTCACCAAAAGTAATTCAGGTTGAAGCTCTTGCACTTGCTGCCAGAGAATGTCTAGATGCTATTAAAGAAAACCGTTTACCAAAAACAAATGGCTACGATGGTCTGGAAGTGGTAAAAATTCTTGAAGCAAGTGACAGATCAATAAAAAATATGGGTCAGATTATTGAATTAGCTGATTTAATTTCAGCATAAAAAATATATTGTGAGGTTATTACTGTGGAGAAAAAAAATATCAATAATGTAAAACTTGGGGAAAATGTTAAAATATTCGATTTCGTAAATCTTTATGGTTGTACCATTGGAGATAATACAAAGATTGGAACTTTTGTAGAAATACAGAAGAATGCAACCATAGGTAAAAACTGTAAGATTTCTTCTCACACTTTTATTTGCGAAGGAGTTCACATTGGTGATGGGGTTTTCGTTGGGCACAATGTTACTTTCATCAATGATAAACTTCCTCGTGCAGTAAATCCTGATGGCTCAATGCAAACCGAAGCCGATTGGAAACTTGAAGAAACTTTCGTTAAAAACGGTGCTTCAATTGGTTCATCGGCTACAATTATGTGCGGTGTAACGATAGGAGAGAATGCCATTGTTGGTGCAGGTGCAGTGGTAACTAAGGATGTTCCACCAAATACGGTTGTTGCGGGAGTTCCTGCAAAAGTAATTAAGAAATTAAGTTAGCCGGTTACTCACTTAACGAATAAATACAAAGTCAAACCAACCAACACAAAAAAGTAAAGCACTGAAAGATAGGTCTTAATCATACTTATCTTTAGTGCTTTTTTTCTTCTTAAATCTCTTGCTGAATTTTTACTTACCTCACCAGAGGATGTAAAGTCTGCAATTTTTATTTTTTCAGCTGAAATCATTTTCATACCTGATTTTCGAAAGTTTCAGGAAAAATTATACCACCCTTCGTTATACGAAAATTCAGCGATTTCAGCTTGTATTCCAAATTCAGGTAAAAATTACCTGCAGATTATTCCCCAATTGTCAAATAATCATTTTATAATTTTCTTATTTCTGCAAAACTATTCTGATTCTTCTGTTTTGTTTCCTTCCTTCTTCTGTAAGATTATTCGCAATAGGGAAGTTATCAGCTAAACCATAAATCTCAAATCTCTGTGGATCAAGTCCTTTCGAAACAAGATAATCGTAAACAGCTTTAGCTCTGTCATAAGACATTTTCTTTATATAAGAAGCAGTTCCCTGACTATCCATATGTCCTTCAATTCTCCATCTTGTATTTGGTCTTCCCTTTAAAAATTTAACTAAATCATTTAACTGAGCTGTTGCAGTTTCTTTGAACTTAGCTGAATTTGATTGGAAAAGATCATCAGCGCTGAGAACCATTTCATCAATGGTGATTCCAAGTTCAACTTCATCAGGACAACCATCTTCATCAAGATATCCGTTTATTGTTTCAGGTTCATTAGGGCATTCATCAACTTTATCCGGAATACCATCATTATCATTATCTAAATCAGGGCATCCATCCTGATCCTGAAAACCATCAATATCCTCAGCTTCGTCAGGACATTTATCCATATAATCCGCAATTCCATCACTGTCTTTGTCTGCATCCGGGCAACCATCATCATCTTTAATTCCGTTGAAGTCTTCAGGTATTCCAATACAATCATCTATGTCATCAATAATTCCGTCTCCATCACTGTCAAATTCAGGGCAACCATCTTCATCTTTATAGCCATTAAAAGTTTCGGGAGCTTTTACACATTGATCAACATCATCCGGAATACCATCTCCATCTGAATCTCTTTTAGCAAGGAGATTATATGAAAAACCGAGAGAGATTGACATATAACTGTCTTTACTTGTTGATGCAGAAACATCTTCAAGGTAATCTGTATTGGGAAGGAAATATTCCCCCTGAACATAAAGTGAAATAGCATTACTGATGTTGTAACGCATTCCACCACCGATACCGAGGTTCGAAATTATTCTTTCATACTTACCATCTCTGCTGAAAGCGGCGTTGGTTCCGTCCTCAAGTTGCGGGTCAAAATTAAAATAAGATGCACTGAACATAACATACGGACTTACTATTTCAAATAAATCAAATCCAATGTTTCCGGTAACTCCAAGCTCAAAGAACTTAGTAGAAATTTTGTCGGGTATATTTCTAAGTCCATCATTTGTTGCTATTCTTTGTCGGTTATCCTGTCCATCAACATTACCAAGACCAGCCCGAAGTCCAAAACCCAGATTCATTCCTGTTGCAGGATGAAAATTATATTCAGTAGCAAATCTGAAAACAGAGCTGGAAACTTGTTTTTTATAGTCAGTAAAGCCCTGAGTAAAGCCACCTTCTAAGGAAAGAAGAAATTTGTTTGTTTTAAATTTCAGATCGCTTATTCTTTTGTAATATGCTTCATTTTTAATTTGTGCAGGGGTAATTGTTGAGACAATTACGAAAATTGATGTGCTTAGTAATAAAAAGAAAAATATTTTGTTTTTTTTCATGGCAACAACCTGATTATTAAAATTCCCTTTTGACAAAATTAGTTTATTAATCCACTAACTTCAAAAATAATTGCGAAAAGAAAATCAATTTTCAACACAATCATATTCATATTCAGTCATTTTGATGGCATTTACTTTGCCTCTTTCTATTAAAAAGTTACGAGGAAATATGAAAAAATTATATTTTATTATCGGACTTCTGCTCATAAATATTCAGATGTCTTATTCTCAAACATATTCGGATAAATGGGCATTCGGTATTGGTGCATCCTATCCAAGATTTTTCAGTGTTAGTGGAACTGATTTTTCGGGAAATGAAAATTACGGAGGGTACTTCTCTCTTGAATATTTTTTTAATGAACAGGTAAGTCTCCGTTTATTAAATAACTATTTAAGAATTGAATCGAATTACTATAGATTTCCTGGTGATCAGGTTCAATCTCATTTTCTTAATCAATTCAGTTCAAACCTTGAAGTACTTTATGAATTTCTTCCATGTCGCAGTGTCTCTCCTTATCTTTTATTCGGAGGTGGTGTAACATTTTTCAAAAATGAAAGTTCATTCAATCCTGACCTAGACGACGACTTCTTTGGCTATCAAATGAATTTTGGTGTTGGTGTTAGGTGGGGATTATCAGAATCTTTTGCCTTGAAAACTGAAGCCGTTTACCAGACTGCTTCAAACAATAAAATTGATGGTAATGACAGGTTCAATGAAAACTTTAAAGGTTTCTTTGGTGGAAATGGTGATACATACGGTAGAATTGATTTCGGATTACTATGGTACTTCTCAAAAGGCGATCAATCTGATTTATGTGACAAATGTCCAGATGGAATAAGAGAGATTTATTATCGTGATTCTATCATCATTAAAGAACCTTATGAAGTTATTAAATATCAGAAAGACACTGTAAGAGTAAAAGAACCTTTATTATTTAATGTTCATTTCGATTTTGATAAATATACACTACGACCTGAATCATATCCGATTCTTGATCAGGCAGTAAAGACATTAAATGAATTTAAGGATGTTCAGGTTGTGATCTCCGGACATACAGATAGCTTTGGTTCAGATGAATACAATGAAAAACTTTCGCAGAGAAGAGTCGAGACTGTATATAATTATCTCATCAGTAAAGGTGTAAATCCAAACAGAATAAGCAGAAGCTGGTTTGGAGAAAAACAACCGATTCGATCAAATGACAGCGATATCAACAGGGCATTCAACCGAAGAGTTGAAATAAAAATTTCAAATTAAATTAGTGCTTTATTAGTAATAAGCAGTTCATCTTAAAAGGTGAACTGCTTTTTTTATGATTAATTGCCACATCAGTTTGCACCATTTTTTGTATTTTCACATCTTATTTCAGGCAAATTTGAATTAAAAGTTAAACCTGAGTGTTTACTTTATTGTCAAATCAAAAAATTGAGAGAGGATTATGTTCAATAAATATTTGCTAATAGCGTTCCTGATTTTTGCCAATATTGGCTTTGCTCAAAATCGTCAGGGAAATTTTCAGGGAATGCAGTTAAACGGAAAAATAACCGGGAAAATTATTGATGCACAAACTAAACAAATAATAGAGTATTGTAATGTTGTTCTGTTCAGCTATCGTGATTCTGCAATGGTAAATGGAACAATTACAGATAAAGAAGGCAAATTTACTTTAAGCAATTTAAGACCCGGATTTTATTTCCTGCGAGCTTCGTACATTGGTTATGATAATCGGACAATAGATTCTATTCGCATTACGCCTAACAAACCAGAAATAGATTTGGGAGTTATTGCTCTTGATGAAAAGACGATTGAACTTTCGAATGTTGTGGTTACAGGTGAGAAGGAAGTGATCATTAATAATCTCGATAAGAAAGTTATCAATGTAGAGAAAGATTTAACTAACCTCGGAGGAACTGCTGTAGATGTTGTTCAGAATATTCCGTCGGTTACTGTTGATGCAGATGGAAATGTAAGTTACCGTGGAAATCAGAATGTAAGAATATTAATTGATGGAAAGCCCAGCGAGTTACTTGGATTGGGAAGCGGAGATGTTTTATCTAATATCCCTGCAAGCCAGATTGAATCTATTGAATTAGTTACTAATCCTTCGGCTCGTTATGACCCCGAAGGTACCGGAGGCATTCTGAATATTGTTCTTAAGAAAAGAATAAACGGTGGTTTGAACGGAACTATAAGTCTTACCGGCGGTACTAAAGAAAATTTTAACGGCTCCTTGAATTTCAATTATAAATTTCCTGATATAAATTTTTTCTTTTCGATTGATTCCAGAATCAGAAATTCTGATAACAGCGGAAGTTCATTCAGAACCAATAATATTAATAATGTTACTTCATATCTTGATCAGTTCAATGATGGTACATTTAATCATTTTGGTCATAACTTTACTGCGGGAATTGATGTAACACCTGATAACTATAATACATTTACTTTTTCAACTCGTTACAGAAAATTCGGATTTGATAATCAGAGTCTGATTAAAACAACAAATCTTAATTCCGCTAATGCTGTAACAAGATATTTTGAGCGAAGCGGTGATGCAGTTCGTAGAATGAATGCTATGCAGTATACCTTAAGTTATAAAAGAACTTTTGATACAAAAGGAGCGGAGTTTACAACCGATATTATTTTTGGTGATTTTAAAATGACGAGAGATGAAGATATCGTTCAAAAGAATTTCACAACCGATTTTATCCCAACCGGTGAAGAATTTTTTGAAAAAGGATTGTCGGACAATAAGAGTACACGCTGGACATTTCAATCGAATTATATAAATCCTATTGAGGGATTTGGCAGAATTGAAACGGGGTTCGAAATTAACCTTAAAAATTTTAATTCAAAAAATGATTATCTCAATCTTAATAATATTACAGGAGATTGGTCAGAGGATTTAACAAGAAAGACCGATTTTGATTATAAGGAAAATATTTATGCCGTTTACGGGATTTATTCAAATAATATTGATGAATTCAAATACCAGTTTGGTCTTAGAGCAGAACAGGCAGATGTTAAAGGAAATGAAAATCTTTCAAATTCATCATTCACTAATGATTATTTTGCATTATATCCTACTGTTCATCTTGTTCAGGGATTGCCTTCACAACAGGAAATTCAATTGAGTTACAGCAGAAGAGTTGAAAGACCAAATAACCGTAGATTAAATCCTTATGTTGACCGATCGGATTCTTTAAATATTTATTATGGAAATCCGGAACTTAAACCTGAATTTACAAATTCTCTCGAATTAGGTTACTCAAAACTGTTTAACAAAACTGCTCTAACATCTTCAATTTTTTACAGAACAACTCAGGATGCAATAACGGAGTACACTATTGTAAATGAAAACGGTATAACAGAGCGAACCTGGGAAAATCTTGCTAAAAATATTTCGTACGGACTTGAGTTGACATTCAGTTCACCTCTTTTTGACTGGTTCAGAACTAATACGAGTTTTACATATTTTAATAATGAATTTGATGGGCTGGGTATATTAAATTCTGATAATAGCTGGATGGCAAAAATGAATAATACTTTCTCCATAAGTAAAGATTTTAATCTGCAGATCAATCTGAATTACGATGGACCCAGAGTAATGGCACAGACTAAGATGAAAGAACAATTTGTCACCGATTTTGCTGTTAGAAAGGATTTTCTGGACGGACAACTTTCCGTATCATTCCGGCTAAGCGATGTTTTTAATACAAGAAAATGGGAAAGCGAAACTTTCGGCCAGAATTTTATAACTTCTTCTTACAGAAAATTTGATACAAGAATTGCATATCTGGGAATAACATACAGATTATCTCCATCCAATAACAATAAGGATAGAGAACGGAGACGACCACAGGATGAAGAAGGAATGGATGAGTTTTAATTTATAAGAGACTTCTGAAAAAAAAGTCTGACATGTACACTGAATTTTTTTCAGCATCTTATATTTGTTTTGGAATGAATTTAAAGTGATAATTTTATTTAAATTAAATTTTTGAAAGGGTTCATTTCGAACCCTTTTTTGTTTTATAAATGTTAAGAAGTTTTTCAGCGGCCAAGGTAGGAGTTAGTTGTCCTTTAAGGATTTCGTCCTTTACTTTACTAATTATCTTTTTAATGTTTTCATCATTATAAAAATCATCGATAAGTTTATTCTCTACCATTTTAAAAGCCCATTCAACAATCTGATTACTTCTTCGTTCTTCAAATGTTCCGTTGGATTTTGTTAGCTTTTCAAATTTTAAAATAACATTCCATAATTCATGAATTCCTTTTCCGGTTAAAGCAGAACCGGTGTATGCTTTGGGCTGCCAACCTTTTGTAGCTGGTTGAAGATAATGAAGAGCATTATTATAATCTGTTTGAGCAATCAAAGCTCTTTTTTCATTATCACCATCAGCTTTATTTATGAAAATCGCATCGCATAATTCCATTACACCTCTTTTTATTCCCTGAAGCTCATCACCTGCACCGGCAATCAAAACGAGTAAAAAGAAATCTACCATCGAACGAACTGTAACTTCACTCTGACCAACTCCGACAGTTTCAATAAGAACAACATCAAATCCTGCAGCTTCTACTATAGTAATTGTTTCCCGGGTTTTTCTTGCTACACCTCCAAGTTCACCACCTGATGGCGAAGGACGAATAAAACAATTTTCTTCTTTTGAAAGTTTTTCCATTCTTGTTTTATCGCCCAGAATACTTCCTTTTGTTACTGTACTGCTTGGATCAACAGTAAGCACAGCAACTTTATGACCTTGACCTATCAGAAACATTCCGAGAGTTTCAATTAAAGTACTTTTGCCCGCACCGGGAACACCGGTGATTCCAATTCGTAATGATTTACCTGAGTAGGGAAGAAGTTTCTTAAGGACTTCCTGTGCAGTATCGTGATGAACCGGATTGTTGCTTTCAATTAATGTTATGGTTCGTGCCAGAATATTTCTATCAAAATTCAAAACACCATTAACATAATCATCAACGGAAAGATGTTTGCGTTTGGATGAAGATAATTTATTAATATTCTCTGTATGCTCAACACCTTTAACAACTCTTACTGCGAATTCATCACCAGCATTTTCTGGAGTCCAATCAGGTTTGTAAGAATTTGGTTTTTGTTTTTTCATATATGCAATTTAAGGATTATTCCCATTCCCATTTCTCTGGATTCCAATTATTCTCTGTCTTAGATTCGAATACAGGTTGTATAAAAGATTGAATTAGTGAAACTACTTCGGGGAAACTTTTTGTGTTTTCTAATTTATTTCTGGCAATAAATGCTTCCCACAGTTTTTGAAACCCATCATTTTCTATGAACTGGTCCGCAAAGATAGTTTTACTTAATTCTAAATTGGTTGATCTATTCTTAAATGTTGTCGTGATTGCCTGAATTAGTTTTTGTTTTTTGAAATCATAATTTTCTGCAAAAAACAGAATATCATAAAAATCTTTCATTCTGCTTGTTTGTAATTGTAGAGAAACTATCGCTTCAAACTTTTCAGCAATTGCAGTTTCAATTGAATAAACTTTTAATCTTGGTGCAGGAAAATCAAGTAGTGTTGGAAATTCAATTTCCACCGGACCTGCAGTAATTTTATCACCAAATCCGATATCAAGTTGAATTCTTTCTCTGGAATTTTCCAGATATGCATAAAACTTAATTCTTACACCTTTATAATCGCCGTGCTCAGTTATGTATTCAGCTTCAATGGAATCAGAATCGAACCTTAATCCGTCATCGAACTTAATTTGCAGGATTTCTTTAATTAGTTCGAGCAAATCATCAATCTCATTTGGAATTTTTGAGCCTAGAAAATCAATATCTCTTGTAGGACGATTTCTGCTTATATTATGGGCAACGAATAACAACGCGCCTTTCAAAATAAGATTGTTTGAATAAATTGACTTTGAAAGGCGATATAAAAATCTTTCCTGCATATACTGACTAACTATGCTTTGAAATTCCAGTCCGGATTGGGTTGATATATTTCTTAATCTTTCTTTAACCGATGCAGCAATATTTTTTATTTCTTTTTTCCCTCTCACGATAGTATTGCCTTAATCAACGGTTCGATTTTCTTTTTTACTCCACAAATTTCTGCGTACTCAATAAGCTTTGGAATATTTCTTTCTTTTCTATTTTGCAGATACGTTTTTAGTGATTCAACAGCAATATCCTCGCCTATCTTTTTCATATATCTAAAAAGATCTCCAATAGTTTTTTCTCTGTTATATATCCTTACAATTCCACTTTTTGTTTTTAGGGTTTCAATTCCTGGTGAGTAATAACTATCTGCGAAGTAATAAACTTTTATTGGTGGATAACTAAGTACAAATTTATCGGTGTTATTTGGAACTGCAACATAAATTTCCGATGGATTAAATGTTGTTAGTTCATAATAACTGGCTGCCGAAAGCATACAAATAACAGCTCGTCTATTAGCATGGCATACTTCGACAAAACCTTCATGTTCATCACGCTCATAGTTTACAAGTTTGTAAAGACCAGGCTTAATTTTTTCAATTAGACCAATTTCAATTGCTTTCGCAATATCACGGGTTTGAATACCTGAAGAGCGGAGTTCCTTCATTCTCGCATATCCGTTATTTTTTTTAAATATTTTAATAATTTTTTCCATAATTCATATCTTGAATCGTTTGCAAGGTAAATATAGTAAATTTACCTTGAAATTGATTCATTAACTTTATTTACTGCCAAAAAAAATACATTGGCAGAACTTTAGAAACAAAAGTTTTTTGTATTTGTCGTTCGTTAATATTGTTTTTCTTCTAAAAACTTAATCAAAATCTGCAAATAAATTTTATTAAATTGCCGCAGCAAAAATTTTAATCTTTATGGCAAAGTCAAAAAAAATTGGAACCTTTGGTGGTGTTTTCACTCCATCAATACTCACCATTCTTGGCGTAATAATGTATTTAAGACTTCCCTGGATTGCAGGCCAGGCAGGTCTTTATATGACAATCGGAATAATTCTTCTGGCACATCTGATTTCTGTTACTACAGGATTAAGTGTCTCCTCAATTGCGACAGATAAAAAAGTTCAGGCCGGCGGTACATATTACATGATTTCAAGAAGTCTTGGTTTACCAATCGGTGGCACACTTGGACTTGCTTTATTTGTCGGTCTTTCATTCAGTGTTAGTTTATATCTGATTGGTTTTGCAGAAAGTTTCTTAAGTTACTGGAATCTTCCGATGGATAAAAACACAATCAGGATGACAGGTACAATAGTTTTGATTGCCGTAACTATAATTACTTTTATAAGCACATCGCTCGCAATAAAAACACAATACTTCATAATGGCTGCAATAGGATTGTCCCTTCTTTCAATAATATTGGGAAATCATCAATACGCTCCGAGCGAACCGACACTATTACCATCAGAGACTGCTGCACCGTTTATAGTATTGTTTGGAATCTTTTTTCCTGCTGTAACAGGATTCGAAGCCGGCGTTTCTATGTCGGGCGATTTAAAGGATCCCAAGAAATCAATTCCATTAGGAACTATTTCCGCAATTGTAATTGGGTTGGTTGTTTATATACTTCTTGCATTCTTTTTTTCCACACAGGTCAGTCCTGAGCTTCTGGAAAACGATCCCAAAGCATTATTCAAAATTGCACTGATTCCGGAACTTGTAATTGCAGGAATTTGGGGTGCTACTCTTTCTTCGGCATTAGGAAGTATCTTAGGTGCCCCAAGAATTTTACAGGCAACATCCACGGATAAAATTACTCCCGAATTTTTTGGAGTTGGATTTGGCGAATCCAATGAACCAAGAAACGCTTTAATGTTAACTTTTATTATTGCTGAAGCCGGAATACTTATAGGTGAACTGGATGTTATCGCAAGAATAGTTTCTATGTTCTTTATTACTACATATGGTTTCCTGAATCTTAGTTGTGCCATTGAAGGTTGGGCAAGTTCAGACTTTTACCCATCGTTTAAAGTACCCGGAATCGTTAGTCTTATTGGCTCTGTTGCCTGTTTTATTGTAATGATTCAACTTGATTTTGTTGCCATGATTGGTGCAACAATTATTCTCGGTGCTTTATTTATTTATCTGAAACGAAAAGAACTTACTTTGGAAAGTGGTGATACTTGGGAAGGTGTATGGGCTTCATTAGTGAGAACCGGATTGACAAAACTTAAGGGAAGAGTTAAATCTGTAAGAAACTGGAGACCAAATATTATTCTTTTCAGCGGTGGTCTTCAAAACAGACCACACCTTGTTGAAATGAGTAAAGCAATTGCCGGAAAATTGGGCGTTATTTCAAATTTTGATTTTATTGAAGACCCTGATTCTGAGACGTTATTCGATTCGGCAATTAAAGAAGCCGAACAACAAATTGATGCAATTGCCGAAGGAATTTTTTCCAAAAAACTTAAATGCAAAAATATTTATCAGGGTATTGAAACTATCACAAGAATTTATGGTTTTACAGGTATTGAACCGAACACAGTTCTGATGGGATGGGCAAGAAATACAAAATATCCCGACCAATTTGCAAGGTTGATTGACGACCTTAATAAAATGGATTATAATATTGTCTTTCTTGATTATGATAATGAACGAGGTTTTGGAAGCAGAAAGACTATTGACCTTTGGTGGCGCGGTTACGGTAATAACTTTTCATTTGCTTTAACCATTCTAAGATTTATTCGCTCCAGTTCACTTTGGAAAGAGGCAACATTAAGAATTCTTTTTATTGTTGATGAAGATGTAAATGTTGAACGGGTTTTTAAAAATGCAAATCAGGTTTTAGAGCAATACAGAATTGAAGCAGAAATAAAAATTTTAAGAGAACAGAGTAAAAGCAAAACACCTCTTGATATAATTATATCAGAATCCGCTTCTACTGATTTGATAATTCTTGGCATTTCCGACGAATCGCTGAAAAACCCTGATTCCTATATTAAAAAAATGAATGAGTTTATGGATAAAATCGGAACGGTAATGCTCATTCATTCATCTTCATTTTTTGAAAAGATTGATATAGGAATATTAAGAAAAACAGGTGAAACTGCTCATGAAAAAATAGAAACCGAAATCACTCCACTCCCTGAAGTTATAGGGAGTGCACTTGCTGGAAATCTTCGCAAACTTGACGAAGATATGATCTCAATTATAAAAACATTCAGTGATGAAACAATATTATTTTATTCTGCCAAACACAGTGAGCTTTTAAGCAAACTGGGAAATTTAGCTGGAAGACAATTTAATATTTTGGAAAAAGCTTTGGGTGAATCTGGTATGCCAAGATTGAGGAAACTGGCTCATAAGACACTAAATGATCTTTTATTTCATATTTACAGAATTACAGAAGAGTATAGTACGGAATATGAAAAAAAATATCAGACAACTTTTGATTCCGCATTGGAATCATTTGAGAATCAGACAAAGGATTTGATTGAACACTATCCTGATTATTTCAATCTTCATTTTGAAAAAGATGCATTCAAATCAGATAAAAATGACAATGTAAGGTTAAGATTTTTCAAGCTCAGAAAACGAATTTCAGCCTCACTGAGTAAAAAAGTTTTGTCTGTAAAATTAAATTTCAGAAAGCTGCTTCAATACTATATTCTTCATAAACAAAAAGTACGCTTGGCTGATGTATTAAATGAGGCAGGTGTAAGTGTTCATACTTTCTTTTCGGATTTAAAAATATTCATTTTATCACTACACGACTCACTTGAAAAAATTTGTATTGAATGTGAAAATGGTAATTACTCTTCTGAACTTATTAAAAGTGAACGGGAAAAAATTCAGGATAAGCTGACAAAAATTCAATCTTTCCTTTCAGAAAATGCAGCCGGATTGAGAAAGAGATATGTTATAAGCTGGAGAAATGATCTGATGGAAATAAATGAAATGGCTGCAACTCCGACTGTAAATTATCTAATTAAGAAAAAACTTAGAACCAGGAAATCCGAGAAAGTAAAAATTGATTACGCTGATAAATTTTCTTTTGTCTTCAGAGAAAATTATAATTTATTTATTTCGGATCTTAAACTTGAAACAGTTGATTTACGACTCAAAGGCAGAATTAAATCGGTTAAAGAAGATGTGGTTCAATCTTTCTCCGAATACTTACTTAATAAGATTTTAAAACCGATTGAAGAAATCAAAAATGAAATTGATGAAGTCAACGGTGGTAAAATTCCTGCCATCTCTCTGCCTGAATTCAGTGACCCATCATCCGACTTGTTAAAAGAAGTGGAAGAAAATTTATCAATAACAGAAGAGTTCTTTGAAACTTTTCCTGAAAAAACGGATGTTCCTTCCGACGATTTTATTACTGAAATAAGCAGAGGAGAATTCAATCCTGCGGATGTAAAATCAATAAACTTCAGAAGGTTGGCTGAAATCCTGATTGAAACAGCATTTGCTGAACCGATTATCAAAGATGTTGAAAAAATTGGCGAGTTATTATCTGAATTGAATGAAAATCTTAGAGATGCGATAAACCTGGCTAACTTTAATATTAGTTCTCTGGAAGATGAAACTCCCGACAGGCAAAAACTTATTGAGGATTATTTAACTTCACTGAAACAAAAGCTGGATAAATTTTCTAACGAAGCAGTAGGAATACTGGAAAACTTTATTGCCTCAATCGAAAAGCATTACAAACTTATCAGTGAAATGTTAAATCCGTTTTCACTTAAAAGAACTTCGGAAGAAATGGGGCTTTTAGTTAGAAAACAGGAAAGCAGAAAACTACTTCAATCTGTTTCAGATTCTTTTGAACAGGCTCAGGAAGCGGCTAAGCGGGTTCTTGTTGATTTAATTTACGGAAAGAGCAAGGGAATTATCTTTGCAAGAAAACAAAAAAGCTATTCAAAAACACCAGGTTCCACAATCGGTGAAGTTCTGCAATTCGTTAAATCCGTAAGTCCAAAACCGGATGTTTATTCTACATTACCAAATTATTATAAAAAATTATTCAGCTGTTCATCCAGAATCAGCAAAGATTTCTGGGTCGAAATGAGAAGTGAAATGCAAACTGCCTCAGCTGCACTGAATTATTATAAGTCCGGCTATCATGGTGCGTTGCTGATTCTTGGTGAAAGAAATTCCGGTAAAACAACGCTTTCGGGTATGATTGCAAATAAATATTTCAGAGCTGACAGAATATTTTCACTTCGTTCACCGGCAAACAGCACTTCAAATGTTTCAGACTTTGAAAAATTTCTTCGCAGACATATAAACTTGTCCGGTTCTATTGATAGTGTTTTCAATACTTTGCCATCGGATTGCGCTATGATAATTAACGATTTGGAAATCTGGTGGGAAAGAAATGAATCCGGTTTTGAAGTTGTGGATTTAATTTCAGATCTGGTAAGAAAATATTCTGATAAAATATTATTTATAATTAATTGTAACATTCATTCTTTTCAATTAATAAATAAAATAAAAAGGATCGATGATCTCTTTATTTCCTCAATTCTTTGTGAACCTTTTAATTCTGAAAATCTTAAAGAATTGATTTTACGCAGACATAATTCAAGCGGACTGATGTTTCAATTAGGTAATAAAGATGAAGAACAGATTGGAGAATTAAAACTTGCAGGATTGTTTGACAGGTACTTCGATTATTATGATGGAAATCCCGGAACGGCAATGAACGGTTGGCTTGCGAATATTAAAAAGTATGATAGCAATAAACTGATTATTCAGAATCCGGCTATTTACGATTTAAGCCCTCTGGAAGAATTGAATGAAGACTGGCTCATTTATCTCGCTCAGATTTCTCTTCACAGAAGAATTTCGCTTGAATCACTATTGAAAGTGATGAAGGCAAATGAGAAATCAGGTGCAGATATTGTCAGAACTTTACTTCGAAGCGGATTAATAATTGAAAAATCCTCAAACGTTTATGGAATTAACTTATACATTGAACCATTTTTGATCAAAGTATTAAAAAAACGGATGCTGATAATATGATAATTACACCACACATTCCGGCATTTGAATCTGTAAGTTTTATAATTGTTGCAATTATACTTTACATCGCACTCAGAATAATTTTAAAATTATTCGTGATGCTTAAACTACCGGCGAATTTCTTACAATTTATTAAGAAACTTATACCTGTTCTGGATTTTGTTTTTGCAATTACTCTTGTCTATTGGTTGGTTATTGCTTTTTTCTCCGGTACTCAAATGTTACCTGTTATTCTATCGGTTGTTACAATAACACTAATTGCGCTTATTGCATGGTTCTGGTTCAGGGATTTTATAGCTGGAATAATTTTGAAGAGCGAAAATGATTTTTCGCTAAATACGAAAGTAAAAATTGAAAATAAATCTGGAACAATAGTTAAGACAACACTCAGACATATTGAAATAGAAACCGGTGAAGGTGAAAGAATTAAAATTCCTTACAGCAAATTAAGTGGTAGTACATTCAGTCAACTCTCAAATTCCGAGAAATATGAAAGTCATCTGATTACACTTACAACATCCGGCAAAACAGATTTTGAAAAAATAAGAGAAGAACTAAAAAGAAAAATTTATTTTTCGCCGTGGCATTTACCCGCAAAAGAGCCGGAGATAAATTTAGTTACGGATGAAAAAGGGGAAATGAGGATTGATATAAAAATAGCCACACTAAAACCCGAACATGCTGATTTGATAAGGAAAGAGTTATTAAAAGCCCAAACCTCCGAGGTTTAAGAAAACCCCGGAGGTTTTATAGAGAAGTTTAATTATTAAAAATCGTAAGTTACTTTTATTGATTTATCCATTAAAAACTTAATCATACTTTCTCTTGATTGAAAAAAGGATTCTACATATCTCACATCTGTCAAATTTCCATTCCGTAACCCAACTAAATCTTTTGCATTAGAAAATTCCCATTCTACAATATTATCTGCTAATTTGGCTTTCACAGGATTTTCAAGAATGTATTTTATTACCCAAACAAAATATGTTTCATCCTCAATTTGTTTACTTTTGGTTTTACTCTCGAACAATGTTCCGCTGTGTTGATATTTTTTATTTATGGATTTTACATAAGAATTTAGCAGTGAAGAAATGAATGAGGAAACAGAATATTCATCGGTTGTTTGTTTTAAAAATAAATGGAAGTGGTTAGGCATTAGACAGTAAGATAAAATCTTTATTTTATACTTATTGGAATAATATTTCATTCTTCTTAAAAAGTACAAATAATTTTCTCTTTCGTAAAAGATAGGGGATTTGTTGGCGCCTCTGTTGTAAAGATGATGATAAGTGTTTTTGTAATAGTTTCTCTTTTTTCCATATTAAAAATTATCTTCAAACCTCCGAGGTTTTAGAAACCTCGGAGGTTTAATGGTTTAATTCTTAGAATCTCTCATTTATCAATTCCATTATCTTTTTACCGGCTTCGGGAATTTTTGTACCGGGACCAAAGATTGCAGAGGCTCCGTGTTCATATAAATAATCATAATCCTGTGCGGGAATAACTCCGCCGCAAATTACGATTATATCTTCTCTTCCGAGTTTTTTCAATTCTTCAACTAGTTGAGGTAAAAGTGTTTTATGCCCACCGGCAAGTGAGCTCATTCCAACAACATGAACATCGTTTTCAACAGCTTGTTTAGCTGTTTCTTCTGGTGTCTGGAATAATGGACCAACATCAACATCAAATCCCATATCGGCGTATGCCGTTGCCACAACTTTCGCACCTCTGTCATGTCCATCCTGACCCATTTTGGCAATCATAATTCTTGGGCGACGTCCTTCGCGCTGAGCAAATTCATCTGTCAGTTTTCTTACCTCGTTGAAAAGCTGATCATCTTTTGAATATTCGCTGCTGTAAACTCCGGATATTGTTCTTGTCACTGCCTGATACCTTCCGCAAACTTTTTCAATTGCATAAGAAATTTCTCCGAGTGTTGCTCTTTTTCTTGCTGCATCAATTGCAAGTTCGAGCAAATTTCCTTTTCCTGATTTTGCCGCGTTTGTAATTGCATCAAGTGCTTGCTGAACTTCAGTTTCATTTCTTTTATTTTTTACTTCCTGAATTCTTTTTATCTGATTTTGTCTGACTGCTGTATTATCGACTTCAAGAATTTCAATTGGTTCTTCTTTTTCAAGTCTGTATTTATTAACACCAACGATTGTTTCTTTACCAGAGTCTATCCTTGCCTGTCTTCTTGCAGCAGCTTCTTCAATTCGCATTTTAGGAATGCCAGCTTCAATTGCTTTTGTCATTCCGCCATACGATTCAACTTCCAGAATATGTTCCCAACCTTTTTGTAAAAGTGCATCAGTTAATGCTTCAACATAATAAGAACCACCCCAAGGATCAATAACTTTTGTTATAAAAGTTTCATCCTGAAGATAAAGCTGCGTGTTTCTTGCAATTCTGGCTGAGAAGTCAGTAGGAAGAGCGATTGCTTCATCAAGTGAATTTGTATGAAGTGATTGTGTATGACCAAGTGCAGCTGCTAAAGCTTCAATGCAAGTGCGAACAACATTGTTGAAAGGATCTTGTTCAGATAAAGACCAACCGGAAGTTTGTGAGTGAGTTCGCAACGACATTGACTTTGGATTTTTGGGATTGAATTGTTTTATGATTTTTGCCCAGATTAATCGTGCAGCACGAAGCTTAGCAACTTCCATAAAATAATTCATTCCTTCTGCCCAAAAGAATGAAAGTCTTGGTGCGAAGTCATCTATATCCAAACCGGCTTTGATACCTGTTCTTACATATTCCAAACCATCAGATAATGTATAAGCCATCTCAAGGTCTGCAGTAGCACCGGCTTCCTGCATATGATATCCTGAAATTGAAATGCTGTTAAACTTGGGCATGTGTTTAGCAGTAAACTTGAAAATATCTGCGATGATTCGCATTGACATTTCAGGTGGATAAATATAAGTGTTGCGAACCATGTATTCTTTCAGAATATCATTCTGAATTGTTCCCGTTAACTGTTCGTGTTTGACTCCTTGCTCTTCTGCGGCAACTATGTAAAATGCCATTACCGGAATTACCGCTCCGTTCATCGTCATTGATACAGACATTTTATCAAGCGGAATCTGATCGAATAATATTTTCATATCTTCAACTGTATCAATTGCAACTCCTGCTTTACCCACATCACCAACAACTCTCGGATGATCTGAATCATATCCGCGATGAGTTGCAAGATCAAATGCAACCGATAATCCCATTTGTCCTTGTGCAAGATTACGACGATAGAATGCATTGCTTTCTTCTGCAGTTGAAAAACCAGCGTATTGTCTCACTGTCCAAGGTCGCTGAACATACATTGTTGAATATGGTCCGCGTAAGAATGGAGGTAATCCCGAGAGGTAATCAATGTGTTCAAGCTCTTTAATATCTTCTTGTGTATATAGAGGTTTGACAGGAATTTTTTCCATTGTTTCCCAGATGAAATCTTCAACTGATTTTCCGGTTTCCTGTTTAAACTTTTCTTTCCATTCAGTCCGGGAAATCTGCTTTGCCGATAAATCAAGTTTTATGTCTTTGAAATTTGGTTTCATATTATTTTTTTTAATTCTAATTCCCATGTCATCCTGAGCTTGTCGAAGGATGACGATTATTCTATTTTCATATTTACGTCACACTTCGACTTCGCTCAGTGTGACAATTGCTTTAATTCAATTTTAAAGTTTTATTTAATAAAGTTGAAAGGACTTTTTGCACATCTGCTCCGAGATAAATGAACTCATCAATTCCTGATTGCTTATGTTGCTCGATCTGATCTTTAGGATATCCAGCAAGAACTAAAATCGATTCGGGTGATTTTTCTTTTATTTTTCTTGCGAGTAGTGGAACAAGTTCGGGATATGTTTCATCAGTTGAACATATTGTAATTATCTCAGCACTTGAATTTATAGCAGCATCAACAGCTTCATCAGTTGTTTTAAATCCTTGCGAGGGATAAATAATTTCAAATCCACAAACTTCAAAAAATCCTCTTGAAAAATCTGCACGTGCTTTATATTGTTTCAATGTTCCCATAACCGCTAAAAATACTTTTGGTTTATGACCATATTTTTTTCTGAAATTTTCCGAAGCAAATCTAAGTTCTTCAAAAATTTCTGAAGCACGGTGAATTTCCAATGCATTAACTTTAATTTCTTCTTTACCAGTTGATCGAATAGAGCTTGCAACTTCACCAATTGCAGCACCGTCAATGTAAGCTTCAATGGCTGCTTCTACCAAATCATAGGATTTAGTGTCAGCAATTATCTGAAGTTTATCTAAAATGTTTTTATGCTTCTGATCATCACCACTAATTCTGTATTTCTGAATATACTCAACACGCTTTTTGTAAATTAGTTCGTAGTCTGGAGATTTTGGTTCATTCAATTCTTCTTTTGGATTAGCATACATATTTGTTCCAACTAAAACGGATTTTCTTTTCGCAAAATCTTTCTTTCTTGCTTCTGCAACTTTATTAACTTCATCCTGAATAAATCCTGTTTCAATTGCTTTAAACATTCCACCCGATTCGTCTATTTGCTGAAAAAGTTTCCATGCTGATTCTGCGAGTTGTGCAGTGAGACTTTCGACGAAAAATGATCCGGCTGCAGGATCGATTACCTGATCAAGATGAGATTCCTCTTTAAGAATTATCTGTGTATTACGGGCAATTCGTCTTGAAAAATTATCGGGAATGTCAAACACTTCATCAAAAGGACTTGTAGTCAGTGCATCAACTCCACCAACAACAGCAGAGAATGCTTCTGTAGTTGTTCGAAGCATATTTACATAAGGATCAATTATAGTCTGATTATATTGGGATGTTTTACCGTGTATATAAATTTTTCGGTTATCTTCAGAAACATTGTATTGTTTAAGAATGTTATTCCACAAAATTCTTGCTGCCCTTAGCTTAGCAATTTCCATAAAGTAGAACGAACTGATTCCGAATGTAAATTTAAACCTCTTTACAACTTCCTCAATCGCCAGACCTCTGTTAAGCATTTCTTCCAGATACTCAACAGCAGTTGCAAACACAAATGCAAGCTCCTGAACCGCATTAGCCCCGGCATTGTTGTAATTCAATCCGCTTACTCCAATTGTTCTTATCGGAGAATTGGAACGAATCATCAGTTGAGTTGAAAATTTTATTTCATCAAAAATTTGTTTGAATGAATAAGGAAGAAATCCGTGCTTTAAAAGAAAATCGTACGGGTCTGATGTGATTGATCCTTTTAGATTCATCAGACTTAAGCGAAGCTCTCTTGTGAATGCAGCATACAACAATGTAAAAGGTAACGCAGAGAAGCCCGCATTAATATGAATGGGATGTTTTGTCAAATCGATGTTATCAAACAGTACCTGCATTTTTCTTATTCCGGAAATCGAAAGCCCACCTTTACCAACTTCGCCGGGTTTGGATTGGTCTGCATCAATACCAAGTTGAGTTGGTAAATCAAGATTAATATTTATGCTTTCAAGACCTCGCTGTAAATCGTGCTTTAGAGCTTCATTCAATTCTTCGGGCAATGCATAAGAGTATTCCTGAGCAATTTCCCACGCGGAAGAATGATAACCTGAAGCTTTAGTTCCACGCACAAAATTTTCGAAACTTGGATAATTATTCAGAAAAGGAATGTCTTTAATATCATTTGAAGTGTAAATTGGTTGAAGGTCAATTCCCTCGTAAGTTTTCGTAACTAATTTTTTCTCAAAGGATTCGCCTTTAAGGTCTGATTCAACTTGTTTTTTCCATTCATCAAAAGAAGGAACGGGGAAATCTTTTTTAAGATTAATCTTTTCTTCGAGTTTAATTTCAGCACTCATAAATTCTCTCCGAATTCGTAAAATTTATTGCTCAAAATTACAAAATAAGCTTCAAAGCTCACTGGTAATTTTTAACAGAAATGATTTATTGCCGAAAGTGATGTGATGCAGATAAATGTTAAATGTGAAATAAAATGATTATCTCAATTTTTTATATAAAAGTTTTATTAGCCCAAGTAAAAAAATCTGTAAGATTAAATACAAGAATATCTTTTTGCTCACTATTTTGATTGGTATATCTTTTTTTCTCGACAGATTCTTTAAGCCATTTTATTGCTCCTTCTTTCCAACCTCTACCATCGATTAAAATTAGAATTTTATCTTCGGGCATCGCTTCAATTACATTTAAGTACAAGTAAGGGAGTTTTTCATCTACAGAACCACTAGTTTGTTGCCACTTGCACTCAATTCTGATTGTACAGTTATATTTTTTAGAAATTAAAAGAAATTCAGTGTTACCTTTGTGCTTATATATTGTTGTATAGGGGACATTGGTAAGCAATAATTCATCCCCAAATTTATGAGGTGTTTTAATCCAATCTCGATACTTTACAATTTTAAATCCTTTACCAGAAAGAACTGTTTTAACAGCGGCTTCTAGCTGATTACCTGTAATGTTGCCTTTTTGTCCTTTTCCCATAAGTAATTAGAATAGTTTGTGATAACTAGCTCATTAATAGCGCCTCTTTTAGTCCCAATAGAGTTGATCATTCTTTTTGCAGGAATTCTATGAATGTTAAAACCAGAATAAAGCTTGTCAAAATAGTTATCATTTGGGTTTACATTCTTAGGATCAGAATTGCTGAGCATCAATTTGTGACCATTTTTGTGTAAGAATTTGAATAATTTGGCTAATTCTTTTTGTTCTAAGTCAGAAAAAGTATGATGACTATATGAATTAAAATTTGAGGTTGTGCTTAAGGGTCTGTAAGGCGGATCAAAGTAGATAAAGGAATGATCTGAAAGATCATTTTGAACTTCTCTGAAATCACCGGCTTTAATTGTGGCAAGTTGAAGGACCTTGTTAACTAATAGTAAATTATCCTCATCACAAATTTTGGGATTATCATAATCCCCAGCTGGTGAATTAAATTCCCCTTTAGAGTTAACACGATAAAGTCCATTATAACAAGTCCTGTTCAAAAATATTAATTGTGCTGCTCTTGGTATCCAATTTTCAGAGTAATATTTGTAATTAATGTTAAATCGTTGCAAATTATAGTTAGTTCTTTGTTCGTAATAAAATTCATGCTTCTCCTTTTTATTCAGTCTAGAATATACTTTCTGATAATCATAAAGATAATCTAGCAGTTTATTTATATCCTGTTGAATTACTTTATAAGTAATTATCAACTCATCATTAATATCATATAAATAAGCATTTTCAATTCTAAAATTTTGAACAATATGAAAAAATACGGCTCCACTACCCAAAAATGGTTCATAATAATTTTTGATAACACCAACTTTGAGTTCAAACGGATACAATTCCTTAAACTTATCTAATAATTGACTTTTTCCACCAGCCCACTTTAAAAAGGGTTTAGCACCTATATTATATTCATAGAATAGATCTTTAACCTCCCCTGAATCTTTCTTTTCGTTTATATACTTGTTTTGTTTAATCATGGTATATCATTAAATAAAATTCTTGTTAATAATTTTATGTAATTTTTATGAAAGAATATTGCTTTTATAATAAATAAAAATTCTATAATAATTTAATTCATAATTTATGTAATATCAAACCTCAAGCCGGTGGATTCCAGGTTGATAAGTCCGGTTTTTCATTTTCTGATAAAGAATTTTTAACTTCAACAATTCTGAATATTGTACGGTTGAAAATTCTGAATGAATTTTCAATGAACAAACGCATTGATTCAATATCATTCATATCAGGTTCATTGTGGGTAGCTTCAATCATATCTTCATAAATCTGATCAAGAAGTTTTATTTCATTCTGAAAATTTTTTGTGGTCATAATAAATTCCTTAAAAAGTGATGACGAAAAATAAGCAAAGTATCTGAGATGGTTGGAAAGATTTAAAAAGAAAATGTCACTCCTGAAAATGAATTTGTGGAATAAAATTCATTTAGAGTGACATTGCCAAACAAGACTGATTAGCTTTTTATTCTTACTACATTTCCATTAGTTGCATTAATTCTTACTTCCCATTCTTTACCTGAAGAAATTCTGAATCTGTATTGCCACATATTATCGCTTAAATCAAATTCAAGTTTCCACTCAATTATATTTCCGTTTACTGAACTCAATGCAATCTGCTTTGCTGCCGAATAGTTGATTAATCCATTTTCAGGTTCAACTTCATAATTAAATGATGGTGTTAATCCTTTAATTTCCTTCAACTGATTGTTGCTTACAAAGTACTCAAACTTTACAATCCCACCATCACCGGGCATATCAACCTTTACTTCCCAATGAGCTCCATTGTTTATTTGTGTTGTTGAAACAACCGAAACCTGTCCGTTTGATTTTGTCATATTTGAAGTCTTTTGTAAAACAGATGTCTGATCACCACTGCTGAGATTTGGAGCAGTTGATGAATCATCTTTACAAGCAGAGAAAAGAAAAACGCTGCTGATTAATACTACCGAAAAAATTATTCGTAACATATTTAACTCCTTTTGTTTGTTATATAATTGTTTGTTCTGAACAATTAGTGCAGCAGAGTTAATTAAAGTGACATCTTATGAAAATTCTTTTATTCGGAGTATTTTAGAATTAAATAAAATCACTAAAGGAGTAATTCGTGAAAAAATTTCTTTTCGCAATAATTTGCTTACACACACTTACATTTGCTCAGCAACAGATAAGCAAGCCAAAATATGATGTCTTTAATTTCGAAAAGACAGTCAACTTACCGGGAACACCGGAACAGGTTTATGATCTTGCAACAGGAGATATAAGCGGTTGGTGGGATCATTCGTTTTCAGAAAAACCAAAAAAATTTTTAATTGAACCAAAACCTGGCGGAGGATTTTATGAAATTTTTGATGATGAAGGAAATGGTGTTCTTCACGCGACAGTAATTTATGCCCAGAGAGGAAAAATGCTCAGGTTTGATGGACCACTGGGACTTTCTGGTTTAGCTGTAAAGATGGTTACCACTTATTCATTTGAAAAAGTTGGAAATGATTCTACCTTAATGAAAGTTGAAATTCACGGTTCAGGGGAAATTGCAGAAGGCATTCCTTCAATTGTTGAGAAGGTCTGGGAACATTTTATTTTTGAACGGTTTAAACCTTATGTTGAAAAAGTAATAAAAAAATAATCTTCAGAAATTTTTATAAACTTCAATTAAATATGATATTTGTAAAAACAAATTGAGCATTTATGAATTGTCCTGTTTGTAAAGAGCCAATGATTATTCTTGAATTGAATAAAGTCGAGATTGACTTTTGTCCAAATTGTTCAGGGATATGGCTTGATGAAGGTGAACTTGAATTGCTTTATTCAATTGATAAACCGGATAATGAATTACAAAAACTTTTTCAGCAAACAACTTCTTCAAAAGAAAAATCTTACAAGTGCCCGATTTGCAGAAAGCGAATGATCAAAACACAATTTAGTAATACTGATTTGATTTTGGACAGATGTCCTCAAAATCATGGTATTTGGTTCGACAAGGGAGAACTTGAAAAAGTATTAACAATAAAATCTAATTCTTCATCTGAAAAAATTCTTGCTTTATTAAAAGACATGTTTTCATACAACAAAAGCCAGGAGGCAGAATGATTTACTTCATCATTTTTATAGTGTTAATTGTTCTCATTATTCTTTTCTTCGTATCAATTTATAATGCACTTATTCGTTTGAGAAATCAGGTTAAAAATGCGTGGGCACAAATTGATGTTCAGCTTAAAAGACGACACGACCTTATTCCAAACCTTATAGAAACAGTAAAAGGATATATGACACACGAGCGTCAGATAATGGAAAACATTACAAAGTATAGAAGTCAGGCGATGAATGCACAAACAGTTGGTGAGAAGGCACAGGCAGAATCATTACTGAGTGGTGCTCTTGGTCAGCTTCGTGTTCAGGTTGAAAATTATCCTGACTTAAAAGCTAATCAGAATTTCCTTGCATTACAGGAAGAACTGACTGCAACGGAAAATAAAATTTCATTTGCACGACAGAATTACAACGATCAGGTTTTAATGTACAATAACAAGATTCAAATGTTCCCATCGAATATTGTTGCAGGAATGTTCAACTTCAAAGAAGAAGAATTTTTCGAACTTAAAGATCAGGCGGAAAAAGAAGTTCCTAAAGTCAGCTTCAATTAATTTTTTATGTGGGAATTAATTCAGTCGAATAAACGGAAGTCGCTCATTCTGTTTTTTGGAATGGGCGCACTTCTGATTTTAATTGGTTATGTGTTCGGAAGTTTCTATAATCCTGAATCTGGTGGAGCAGTAGGAATTTTCTTTGCAATTATTCTATGGATGATTTTATCAACTATCAGTTACTTTGCGGGGAGTAAAATTCTTCTTGCAGTAAGCGGAGCCAAAGAGGTAACAAAAGATGTTCATCCTCAACTTTATAATGTTGTTGAAGAAATGAAAATCGCTTCAGGTGTTCCTTACTTTCCCAAAATTTATATTATAGATGACCCTTCACCGAATGCTTTTGCAACCGGAGTGAAACCTGAAAACTCGGCTATTGCAGTTACATCAGGTTTGCTATCAACATTAAACAGATATGAACTGCAAGGAGTTGTTGCCCACGAAATATCACACATTGTAAATCGTGATATTCTTTTAATGACTTTTGCCGGAATGATGCTTGGCGCAATTACACTTATGTCAGAAGTTTTCTTCAGAGGTTTATATTTTGGCGGAGGTTCGAGATATCGTTCAAAATCCTCATCAAAAAATAGCGGACAAGGCCAGATAATCATAATGATTCTTGCCCTTGTTCTTGCTATACTCGGACCTATCTTAGCACAACTATTTTATTTTGCTATTTCGAGAAAGAGAGAATATCTGGCAGATGCTTCTGCGGCAAGATTAACAAGATATCCTGAAGGTCTGGCAAACGCTCTTGAGAAAATCGCAAACTCATCCTACAAACTCCGAAGTGCAAATAAAGTTACTGCTCCAATGTATATCGTTAATCCTTTGAAAAGGGAAGGAATGAAATTAGCTGATCTGACAAGCACACATCCGCCAATTTCAGAAAGAATAAAAATTCTTAGAGCATTACAACAAGGAGTTAGTTATAAGGATTATCAAAAAGTTTTTGAAATGATTCATGGTAAGAAGGAAAAAATTATTCCTGATTCTGCATTGACGGAAAGTATTCCGGTGGCACCGATTATGGGTTTAGCGAACCAGAATAAAAGCTTTAGTCATGTTGATGCAAAGCGTGAAGCTAATGATGCAGTAATGAAACTGAATGATTACAAGTTCATCAATTGCAAATGTGGAGTAAGAATTAAAATTCCACCGGATTACAATCAGCCAATAGTTGTCTGTCCTCGCTGCGGAACAAGGCATCAGTTAGGTTGATTGGGTATAGGGGAATAAGGTATAAGGGGAATAAGTTAAAAGGTATAACGGGAATAAGGTATAAGCTAAAAGAAATGACTGCAGTGTAATATTTCCTATAAACATTCGAATTTCATAATCACTCATCCATTCATTCAATTCATTCACTCATTCATCCATTCAATTCATTCACTCATTCATCCATTCAATCATTCACTAATTCATCCATTCAATCATTCTCTCATTCAATCATTTCTGAGAAAGCAATTAGCTTTAAGTTTATAACCTAATCATTCTTTTGCAATTAGAGCAATAATCAATTCCTTTTATATCAACTTCTTCAATTCCAAGTGATGAATGCATTACGCAATCCCAATCTTTGCAGTGTATCAATCCGAAGTTGTGTCCGAGTTCGTGTAAGATTTCTTTAACAGATCTTTCAATTAAAAGCTTCTCATCAGAAATGCCTGAGTAAAATTCTTCGTGCAGTCTTGTTAAAGAAACAATAGAAACTTTTCCGTTTAGTTGTGCTTCACCAAAAACATAAGTGAACACAGGAATAAATAAATCGACTTCTAATAAAGCAAGAAATTTTCCATTTATATTTTCAGAGAAGGGAAGAAGATGCTGAATAATTTTTGTTGAATAATATTGTCCTCTTTCAATTGAGTAAGCAAAATTCAAATCAATTTGAAGTGGCTGAAGATTTATTTTATAGGGCAAATATTTTTTAAGCTCAGAGAGAATTTTTTCTATGAGTTCGGGATTAGAAAAATTTATTGGTGCTATAACTATTTCTGACATTATTCGGGTTTGCGAAGACCATATTTTTTAATTTTATTGTAAAGTGTAACACGGTCAATCTTCAAATCATCCGCAGACTTTGAAATATTCCAGTTATTTTCTTTCAACACCAAAGCTATGTGCCTCTTCTCAACTTCAGAAAGTGATTTGTCTTCAACTTCACTGTATAAAGAATTATTACTTATTCTGAATGGAAGATCTTCGAGCTGAATTTTATCAGTACGACAAACAACAACTGCACGCTCAATCGCATTTTCAAGCTCTCTTACATTTCCGGGCCATCTGTACTTCAGCATAAAACTCATTGCTTCATCTGAAATACCTGTAATCTTCTTGTTCATTGATGTTGTAAACTTTTTTAGAAAGTAATTTGCAAGTAATGGAATGTCTTCAATTCTTTCTCTTAAAGGAGGAATATGTATTGTGAAAACATTTAATCTGTAATAAAGATCTTCTCTGAAGACTCCTTCTTTAACAAGTTCATCAAGATTTTCATTTGTTGCAGCAATAACTCTGAAATCGCTTGAGATAGTTTCACTCCCACCAACTCTCGTAAATTGTTTTGTCTCGATTACTCTTAACAACTCAACCTGAACTTTATTTGAAATTGTTCCAATCTCATCAAGAAATATTGTTCCACCGTTTGCCATTTCGAACTTTCCTTTGCGTCTGTAATGAGCTCCTGTAAATGCTCCTTTTTCGTGTCCGAATAATTCACTTTCAAGTAATGATTCCGGTAATGCACCGCAATTAACTGTAACAAGAGGAAAATATTTTCTTTTACTGTTTAAGTGAATAGCCTTTGCAACTAATTCTTTTCCTGTTCCACTTTCTCCGAGAATTAAAACTGTCGTATCTGTTTGTGCAACAGTATTAATCAATGAATATATTTCTTTCATCTGATGACTTTCGCCGATAAGATTGTCTGGCTTTGAAATTTCATCAATACTTTCTTTCAGCTTAACATTTTCATTCTCAAGATTTTTTTGATAAAGTGCTTTCTCAACGATGTGTGAAAGTTCGTCCGGGTCAATTGGTTTGGTAATATAATCATAGGCACCACTTTTAAGTGCTTTAACTGCTGATGAAACTGATGCATAAGCAGTTATTAAAATAATGATTGCATCGGGATCATATTCTTTAAGCTTAACGAGTAAATCCATTCCACTCATTCCCGGCATTTTGATATCAAGAAGTATCAGCGAATATTTCCCCTTTTCAAAAAGTCTTAAAGCTGCATCAGCATTTTCAGCAGTATCAACTTCGTAACCATCTTCTTTGAACCAGGCAAGAAGAGATTGTCTTACAATTTCTTCATCATCAACTACTAATATTCTGTGTTTCTTTTCCATTTTGTTTGCTATGATTTATTGGTAATGAAATTTTGAATGTTGTACCTTTTATTGAAGTCTGCTCAACAAAAACTTTTCCGCCGTGTTGTTGAATTATTCCATAAACTACTGCCAATCCAAGTCCTGTATCTTTAACTTTATCTTTTGTGGTAAAGAATGGTTCGAAAATGTGTGGTAAAATTTCAGGAGGAATTCCTTTACCTTCATCGCTGATACGAATTACCGCATTATCCATCTCCTGAGCAAGTGATACTGTAATTGTTCCTCCTTCAGGCATTGCTTCAACAGCGTTTACGAGAATGGCAATTAAAGCTTGCTCAATTCTTTGTGCATCGCACTCAACATAAATATCATCAACTTTAAAGTCTGTTTTGATTGTAACATTATTTATCTGAAAATGATGACTCATTAATTTTAGTGCACGGTTAATAACATCTTTTATGCTCGAATGGACAAACTGAATTTCATCCTGATGTGAAAACTGTAGTAAGTCTTTAACAATTCTTCCGCAGCGTGAAGATTCATCTGCAATGAGTTGAAGAATTTTAATTATCTCATCGTACTTTTCTTTGTCATCAAATTTTTCAAGTTTTTTGGTTACAAGTTTACTGTAAGTAAGAATTCCCTCAAGTGGATTATTCAGCTCGTGTGCAACAGTTGCAGAAAGTTTACCGAGTGAAGCTAATTTTTCTACCTGAACAATTTGTTCATAAATATTTTTCAGCTCCTGATTCTTCTGTTCAACTTTTTTATTCAGGTTTTCATTCCAGTCTTTTATTTCATCGTAAGCAGATTTCAGCTTAGCTGTCATAGAATTAAACTCTTTTGCCATTAGACCTAACTCATCACTTCTGTTAAGTTCAATCCTGTAATCAAGATTTCCTTTACCAATTTCCTGAATTCCAACGAAAATTTTTCTGAGAGGTTTGTTGACAGAATACCTGATAGTAAAAATTGTAGCAATAACAAGTAATATAAATGTTGCAATCACTCCGCTGATAAAAATATTAGTTGATTGATTAATTATTGAATCAACGGTCTCCGTGCTCATCTGAACGCTTATTATTCCGAGCAATTTATCTGTACTTTTATGTGCGTGACAATCGGCTGTGTAACAAGCTTGTTCATTAATTATCGGATTAACAAGAACTAATGAACCTTCAGATTTGTTGATTAAATCTTTTACAGGAAGAGTGGTTGGAATTGGTTTTATCGAATGACAGGAATTACAAGCTGTATGTTCAAGATCAACAATTGTTTTTAATTCAGTTGAATCAGATGAATAAGCAATCATTCCGTTCTTGTTAAATATTCTTATTTTCATCACACCTTTTTCAGTCGCAATCGTATTTATGATTTGTTCAACATGTTCACGACTATTAAGTAGCATTCCATATCTTGTTGATTTTTTAATCACATCACTTATGTTATAAGCATTTTGTGTACAGGCTTGTCCGAGATTCTCGTGAATCATTTTAATTGTGTAGAAAGAATAAACACTTATTGTTATAATGAATATCAATAAGAAAATGAGAATGAGGCGTGTGCTAAGTTTATTTAGAATTGTTACTTTCATCTTTCTCCCGCTGACTGTTCGAAATCTAATTTTATTTTGTTCCAATATCAATTATGATTTACAAACAGTTGTTAAATGCCAAAAAATAAATTAAATAAATAGCAGTGACATTTGTGCTTTATGCCACTGCTAAGAATATTTAATCAGATTTTGCCTTCAGATAATTTCTCGCTGTATTTGAGATTATGATTTTCAAAATGAACTTCTGATGCGAATACAGGAAAGTTCTTTGCAATAAATTTAAATGCCCACATTCCCAATGTTACAAGCATAAGCGTTACACTGATTTCATAAATGCTCGGGAAATAACTTACCCCTGCACCCGGAGTAATTGATGTGATACTAACATTAAGTCTGTTTAGTAAGAATCCTGAGATTACCATAATAGCTGAGGCATAAAGCCATCTTCTGTTTTCTCTGATTCTTTTCTGAATTAACAAACCAAATGGTACAATTGTACCAACAAGTATTTCAAGATAGAATAACAAAGTATAATTGTTGATTGTAAAAAGAAGATGAATTTTATCCGTGAGAGCGAAATCAATTAACTTAATTATCAAGCCGAGCATCAGAATAATAACTCCATACAAACCAATCCTTGAAAGTAAATCAGCTTCTATTCCTTTATTAAATGCTCTTGCTGATAAATATGCTTCGAATATTACCATTGTCAAACCTGCACCAACAGCACTAATAAAGAAAAATACAGGTAGCAAACCCGAGTACCACAAAGGATACATCTTCTGAGGAACAATTAAGAATAAAGATCCTAATGATGATTGATGAAGTGTTGATAAAATTACTCCCGTAATCATTATAGGAATTCCGACTTTCTTCATAAATGCAAGAAGTTTCTTCAACCGGAATTTCTCAAGTGCAATTGGCAGGAATTCGAGAAACAAAACTGTAGTGTATAGCATAACGCACCATGCAACTTCAAACATCACAGATCGGGGATTCCAGTAAATTATTGCATGCCAGATGTTATATGGTTTTCCCAAATCATACATCAAACCAAAAATTACCAGAAGATAACCGAGAAATGCAGTTAATATTGCTGGTCTTGCGAGTGGTTTATACTTTTCGATATTGAAGATATGAGTGATTGCGCAAATGGTGAAGCCACCAGCAGCTAAACCAACACCGACGAGAATATCAAAACCAATCCACAAGCCCCAGGGAAATTCATCACTTAAGTTAGTGGAAGCTCCAAGTCCGCCGGTGAATCTGAGATAAGTTGAATAAAGTCCGGCAACAACTATAATAACTGCCACCACTCTCCAGAAAGTTATTTTAGGAATTATCTGTTTCATTTTTCATCTCCGGATGTTGAATTCATATTATTTTGTTTTTCTTCTGCTGCAATTAGGTTTTTTCTCTTTGTAAGCCAGTACATTGCAGCGAGGAACACTCCACCACCAGCAACAACGCCCGGAATTTTCTCAAGTGCTTTTGCTGTGTAAGTTGGCAGAGCTTCTTTGGGAAGATTTTCAGCAAATCCAAGCTGATCGAAAGGAACAGGAGAAATAATTAATACATCAGTTCCACCGGCTTCTTCCAATCCATAAATTTTCTGATAGTAAGTATCAGGATCACTTTCAAGTCGTTCTTTTGCAATTTTGATTAACTCATCTCTGTCGCCAAACAAAGTAGCACCGGTTGGACAAGCTTCTGCGCAAGCAGTTTGCTGTCCATTCTTTACTCTATCATAACACATTATACATTTTTTAACAGTTGGATTTACTTTGTTCCATTCATATCTCGGTATATGATGAGGGCATGCCTGCATGCAATAACGACAACCAAGACATTTATCACCGTCATAAATTACAGGTCCTAATTCTGTTTTCTCCATTGCACCAACCGGACAAACTGAAACGCAGGTTGGATCGACACAATGCATACACATTTTTCTGGTGTAAACATCCCCGTATTCTTCTACAACTGTGTAAGTATTTGCTGAAAGATGATCTTTCAGAAAATCGTCTGTTGTTTCGGGAAGATGATTAGCTTCTTTACAGGCATTATAACACTCGCCGCATCCGGCACAAAGTGTTGCATCAAAGAGAATAGCTTTCTGTTTTATCATGGCATTACTCTCTTTCTATTATAAAAATTGTTCTTCAAATTCTTTGATAGTGTTGTCATCGAATGAACGAAGAACACCTTCAACTATATTACCGCCATCCTGCAAGGTAACTCCGGCAAGTTCAGGTTCGCCAGCTTTTGCAGCAACAAAATCTTTGAATCTGTTAAACTCATCGTGTAACCATTTTAGTGCATCATTACCTTTTTTCAGAAATGCTGATGAGAGCGAGAGATCATTTTTTGGTTCAATTAACAAAGCCCAATCATCACCATAAGGATCATCAACAGGTTTCTGATTGATGTTTTTGTTGATGAATCTGATTGAACCATCAACTGGTGCACGAAAAGTTATAGTGCGGTTTCCGAAAACTGCCTGAAGTATTGGCTCACCTTTATTAACAGATTCACCTTCAGCTTTTAATGGAACGAGATGAAGTTTTCCCAACGCTTTCATAATGAATTCATCTATACCAAGTTTGTAAAAACCGTTCTGGGCTTTTTGTAACCACAAATGACCAGTTGAAAGGATTGCTTCAGCAGGGAAGAAAAATCTTTTATCAAATACCTTCACGGCAAAAGCCGGATGTTCTTTACCCTGAGCTTTCAGTACAAGCAAATCAATCAGAATAAAGAATAAAAAAGTAAGTACGACAAATAATGCGACCATTTTAACACCTCATTGTTTTAAGTTTTAAGAATAATTTTCTTTCAAAGAACATTATCCTTAATGCAACGGGTGTGCCTTAAATAATTTTATGATTGGATTTCGAATTAACTTATTTATTTATATGAAGTTAGATTTAAACTCGAATTATTTATTAAATCCCCATAAATTTTTTGAATGATGAAAATTTAAGCAGCACAACAGTAGAATAATTGAATAAATTTGTTATTGTTGAAAAATTCAAATAACGAGTGTGTTGAATACTTAAATATCTGTTTGATGAAATATTAAACAAGAATAGCGGTATAAAAACAAAAAAACCGCAGCGATGTTAATCGCTGCGGCCTGAATCAGTTGAAGTAACGGGTATCCTACTTCACAAGACTCATCTTAATAGTTTTCATAAATGAATCACTTTCCAGTCGGCTGAAGTAAATTCCGCTTGCAACCTTTGCACCTGTGAAATCTGTTCCATCCCAAACTGTTTCATAAACTCCGGGGGATTGAAGTTCATGATCTACAAGAACTTTTATAAGTGAACCCTGAATGTCATAAATTCCAACTGTAACTTTTTCAGGCTTTGAAATTGAATATCTGATTTTGGTTGACGGGTTAAATGGATTTGGATAGTTCTGATACAATTCAAAACTGTTTGCAACAGGGTCAATTTGTTCTACAGAATTTGGATGTGGATTATCACCGTGACACTGTGTGCATTCCATTTTAGTCATAACATTATTCAATACAGCCGAACCGTGGCATCCCATACAAGCAGTAAGAGTTGCGGGGTCAACATAAGTCGGAACAAATGTTCCGGCAAAATGTGCATTAAGCAGTTCAACAACTTTTGCAGCAACATCACCAGTTACTCTTGCACATCTTTCTTTTCTTTCGACATCAGAAACTTTTTTCTGTGCGTGAATACACCATTCGGTAACTGAGATATGACATAGCGGACTTCCGGAAATATTTTGAGGTAATGCCTGATCATAATTATGAACCAAATATTGTCCGTTAACAGCTACCTGGTTTGCCTGATCAGTTGGAAGTATTGCTGAGTTATACCAGCCCCACAATTCAGTAATTAATGGTGTGGACTGAGATTTAGTTGTAACAAGACTAATAATTGCTGCGCCTCCATTCAAGCATCCGCAAAGAGTTCCCCAACCAGCACCGCCGCCACGACCATAAAGCAAAGTTTCAATAGGTATATTTGTCCAGGGATCTCCAATTGCCGCGGCAAGCGCCTGAACTATAGCCCCGAAAGTTCCGGAAGAACAATCTTTATCATTCCAATAAAGATAATGTGCCTGAATTCTTACTGCCTCAGGATCTAACTGAGTATAAGGCCAGGGCCAGGGAGTTACTTTACTTCCTGCTTTTAGTGAAGCAGTAGTGACAATGCTTGACAATCCACCAACTGCTGCCAATCCAACAGCAGCTTTTGATGCATTTGATAAGAAATCTTTTCGTGAAAGTTTTTCCATAGATACTCCTTTTTAATTATTAGACATTTCTGTTAATGAAAGTTTATTTAAGGCCATTTTCGATTTTAAAGTATTTGAAAAACTCAGAATATCTTCCGGTTTGACTATCATCGTTTTAACTATTTTTTCACACAAGAATTCCTGGATAAATTCGATTATAATACAAGTTACTCTTATACCACCTTCGGTTAACAAAACCTGCTCAAATCTTTTGTTCAGAGGATTAAGTTGTCGAAAGATTAAATTCTTTTTTTCTAATGATGATAATACTTTTGAGGTGAGAGTAGGTGAGAGTGATAGTCTTTTGGAAATCTGTTTGATTGATTCGGGTTTTTCATCGTACACAACTAATAAGATTCGTATTTCATTTTCAGATAGATTAAAATTTCGTTTTATAGCTTTGCAGGTTTCACCGAATAACTGACAAAGTGCAATAAATCCAAGTGAGAATTGTAGTTTAATATCTTTCATTATTCACTCGATATAACAGTTGAATGATTGCAACTGTTGTACCGAGTAGAACTAACCTTCAATAACTAATTTTCAATTAAATTTAAGAGTTAATTGAAAACCTGTTCCTTTGAAGTGTTGAATAATTAAATAGTAGCGTGATGAAATGTTAAACAAAATTAGAAGTAAAAACCAAAGCCACAGCAATGTTATTAACTGCGGCTTGAGGAAAAAATATTCGTTAGTAATAATTAATGTTTATGTTCCATCTTTGGCATTTGCATTTCCTGGGCTGTGGCTTTTACTTTCAGCTTACCTGCTTGTTTAAAGTAAAGTGTAAACTCTTCCTGAGTCCCTTTTTTAATATCCTTCTTTAACTTAATTACCATTATATGATGTGATCTTGGTTTTAATTCAAAAGTTGATTTGGGAGGAATTACAATGAAAGGAACTTCTCTCATACCCATCATTTCGCCTTGCTGATAGGTTTCATGAATTTCAACTCTGCCAGCAAAGTCGCATTCAGCTTTGTAAAGTGTATCAGCAACATCGCCAGTATTTTCAATTTTCATAAATAGTGCAGTTGATTGTCCTTCTGCACTGATTCTCATCCAGGGATCTTTAATTTTAATTTTTTCTTCCGGTGAAGAAATAAAGATTACAAGCGCTAATAATAATAACTTCATTTTTTATTCCTTTCTATGTTTTATTTATTCTCTTTAGTGTTTTGGTACTTTAGTAGCGAAAAACTTCCTCATCTAAAACCTGAAAGCATAAAGATACACGAAAAATATTACTGTAAAAGATACTCTATATCATTTACGATTTCATTTATATCCGCGATACTTCCGACATAATTTCTTCGAAGCACACCATCCTGATCGATTAAAGAAATCCTGTCAGTATGAATAATGTAATAAGAAAGATTTCCTTGTTCATCATAAGATGAATCTGCCGGAACAGCTTTTACATCAAACTTCAGCATTACTTCTTTAGTGTTTTGTTCATCACCACTTAAAAAACTCCAGCGATTAAAATCAATGTCTCTTATCTCTGCAAACTTTTTCAGAACATTTGGTGTATCACGATTCGGGTCAAAAGTAATTATTACAAACCGCACTTTATCTAATTCATCTTTACTCAATTTTGATTCTACTAATTGCATATTATGTGTTGTCATTGGACAAATATCAGGACAATGCGTATAAACCATTGCCATCAAAGTAACTTTTCCTTTTGTCAATTCCGGAAATTTGACTTCCACACTATCCTGGTTAAGAAAATTATTTTGTGTTCTGGAAATATCTTGTTTAAGTGGAAAATGTTCGTAGCAGCCACTTAGTATAATCAGTGAGAAAATTACAGTGCTTAAAAAGTATATTTTTGATTTCATCTTGTGTAAAAGATTTATTTCACTTGTAAAATTAAGTCTTATCATCAACGAATAAAAGATAAATTCTTTTCTTAGATTTGAATCAGATTTTTTACACCAATATTTCAAACTGAAAATGGAAAACAATTTTACAGATATGCCAATTGAAGAATTCCGTGAAAGCGGGAAGAATCTTATTGATTGGATTGCAGATTACATTAAAGAAATTGAAAAGTATCCACCGCTTTCACAAGTAAAGCCGGGAGAAATTTTATCCCGAATTCCCGAGCAACCTCCACAAACTGGTGAAGATATAGAAAAAATAATTAGCAGCATTGACAGAATTTTAATTGATGGAATAACACACTGGAATCATCCGGGATTTATGGCTTACTTCAATTCAACTTCAAGTATGCCCGGTGTTTTAGCAGAGATGCTCTCTGCAGCTTTCAACGCAAACGGAATGTTATGGAAAACATCACCTGCGTTTACAGAACTTGAAAAAGCTATGATGAACTGGTTCAGGCAAATGGTTGGCTTACCTGAAAATTATTGGGGAATTATTTACGACACTGCTTCAACAAGTTCGATGCACGCAATTGCTTCTGCCAGGGAACAATTGAATCTGAATATAAGAGAGAAAGGAATGTCAGGAAGAACTGATTTGCCAAAACTAAGATTGTATTGTTCCGAGCAAGCTCACTCATCAATCGAAAAAGGTGCAGTTACTCTGGGAATTGGTTTGGAAGGAGTTAGAAAAATTTCTGTTAATGAAAAATATGAAATGAATGCCCAAGAACTTGAAGCGGCAATTAAATCAGATATTTCCAAAGGCATAAAACCGTTTTGTGTTGTGGCAACTGTTGGAACAACTTCAACTACAAGTATTGATCCTGTTAGAGAGATTTCAGAAGTATGTAAAAAGTATAATCTCTGGCTTCATATTGATGCAGCTTATGCAGGTGTTACTGCAATGATTCCCGATATGAAATGGATTACCGATGCTTGGGACGAAGCCGATTCAATTGTTATCAATCCGCATAAATGGATGTTCACACCTATGGATTTGAGTATTTATTTTACCAGGAAACCGGAAATACTTAAAAGAGCTTTTAGTCTTGTTCCCGAATACTTAAAAACGAAGGTTGATGACGAAGTAGAAAATCTGATGGATTATGGAATTCAGCTTGGAAGAAGATTTCGTTCACTAAAACTCTGGTTTATCATCAGGTATTTTGGAGTTGATGGATTGGCAGAGAGAATAAAGCATCACATTGAAATGGCTCAGGAATTTGCGAATTGGGTTGATGAAGAAAAGTTTTTTGAAAGAATGGCTCCGGTACCTTTTTCCACGGTTTGTTTTCGTTATAATCCGGGAAATAAATCTGAGGAAGAATTGAACAGATTGAATGAAAAATTATTGGAAGATATTAACGCTTCGGGGAAAATATTTTTATCTCATACAAAATTAAATGGTAAGTTTACACTTCGTTTAACTATTGGAAGTATAAGACACGAAAGAAGACATGTTGTTGAAGCTTGGGAACTAATTAAAAAAATGGTACATAAGCAAAGCTGATAAAAAAATGGATGGATTAATAAAATTAGTAAATAACCTTGTTTAATAAATTAAATGCCTAAAAGTGTTATTTTGATAATCTGTGAGTATCTGTTTCATCAGCGTTATATGTGTTCCATTATCTGTAAAAATTATAATAAAACCTATTAAATTCATAAGTAGGTGTATCTTGAAACTCTCTCCAAAATATAACATCTGATATGTTAAAAGAATATTTAATTTTTCAAATAAGAGGTAACTAATGGCAACTAAAAAAGCTTTCGTTAAACAAGTAAAGGGTATTACATTTGTTGGAAAAACAGATTCAAACCATTGGATTACAATGGATGGACCTGAAGAATTTGGTGGCAGTAATGCCGGTATTCGTCCAAAGGAACTAATTCTTATTTCATTAGCAGGTTGTACAGGAAGTGATGTGGCAAGCATTCTTTCAAAGAAACGAGTTAAACTTGATGGATTTGAAATGAACATTACTGCCGATGTTGCTGAGGAACATCCGCAGGTTTTTACAAAAATTAATCTTGAATATGTTTTCTACGGAAAAAATCTTCCTGTCAAAGAAATTGAAAGAGCTATTGAATTATCTCAAACAAAATATTGCAGTGTTACTGCAATGCTTCAAAAAGCTATGCCTATTGAACATTCTTACAGAATCGTTGAAGAATAAAATTTTTCTGATAGAGAAATAGCAAATTCTTACTTGACACGCTAAACATACCTTCATATTTTTGCGATGCCACTGTATCGGATTTCTCGAAACGGTGGCAATTTTTTTTCTGATTTCATTAACAAATTGAGAATGTAATTATGAACGGACAAAACTTTGTTTATCTTACAAGAGAAAGATTACTCGAACTTGAAAAAGAACTTCAGGATATGAAGAATAATGGGCGTAAAGAAATTGCCCGAAAAATTGCCGAAGCCAGAGCACACGGCGACCTATCAGAAAATGCTGAGTATGATGCTGCAAAAGAAGAACAAGGATTATTTGAATTAAGAATTGCAAAGCTTGAAGATATTCTTTCACGGGCAAGAGTTATAGATACTTCCAAAATGCCTAATGATGAAGTTCACATTCTATCTGTAGTAAAAATTAAAAATCTCAAAACAAACAAAATTTTTGAATATACATTAGTCTCACCTGAAGAGGCTGATTTTCAGGCAGGAAAAATTTCTATTACATCACCCGTTGGTCAGGGATTGATGGGCGCAAAGATTGGACAGAAGGTAACAATTAAAGCACCTGCCGGAAATATGGAATTCGAAATACTTGAAATAAAATAATCATTAACTTGAATGATGAAACTTACATACAACTAACACTTGAAATCGCAAAGCGGGGAAGCGGTTTTGTTAGTCCAAATCCAATGGTTGGTTGTGTTATTACTAAAAACAATAAAATCATTGGAGCAGGTTATCATCAGAAGTATGGTGAAAATCATGCTGAAGTTAATGCAATCAACTCTGCAGTCGAACCACTTGAAGGATCAACACTTTATGTAAATCTTGAACCTTGCAGCCACTACGGACACACTCCTCCTTGTGTAGATAAAATCATAGAATCAAAAATTAAACGGGTTGTAATTGGAACACTTGATGTAAATCCTTTAGTGAGTGGAAATGGAGTAAAAAAACTTAAGAAAGCTGGAATTGAAGTAAGAGTTGGCGTGCTTGAAAAAGAGTGTACTGAATTAAATAAATTTTTTTTCAAATATATAACAAAAAAAATTCCTTATGTAACATTAAAGATTGCACAAACACTTGACGGAAAAATTGCAGATGATTCAAATTATTCGCAGTGGATAACTTCCTCTGAAGCAAGAAAGTTTGTTCATTCACTCAGAGCAGAATATGATGCTGTATTGATTGGAAGACGAACTGCTGAAATTGATAATCCACTCCTGACTGTAAGATTAACTGAAGGAAGAAATCCCTGGCGAATAGTTCTTGATTCTAATTTAAAGTTGAACCCTGATTTAAAATTGTTCACACAAAACACAGACGGAAAAACTATATTAATTACATCTAAAGAATCAATTTCCAGGAAAAGCAAAATAAAAAAACTATCCGGACTTGGTGTCAGAATAATTTTTGTTAAACGAAACGGCAATGGCAATCTCAACTTAAAAAGTATACTGAAAGAATTAGCAATACTTGAAATTACATCATTGTTAGTAGAAGGTGGTTCAGAAGTTTTTTCTTCTTTCTTAAGACAAAATCTTTTCGATGATGTTTTACTTTTCATTAGTCCTAAACTTTTGGGAAGCGGAATACCGGCATTCAACTCCATCCGGATTAACGACCTTAAAAAAGCATATAGATTCAGAGTTAAACATTCAGAACTTGTCGGAGACGACATTCTACTTGAGCTGACCAAATAAAGCACTTCAATTGAACCGGGCTTTAGTTAATTTTGTATAATAATTTTTCAAATTTATCCGGAGCAAAAAATGTTTACTGGTTTAGTTGAAGAAAAAGGAATATTGAAAGAAAAAATTCCAACCGGTGATGGTTTTCAATTTGAAATTCAGGCAGAAAAAGTCTTGGATGATTTAACTATCGGAAGCAGTATTGCTGTAAATGGTTGTTGCCTAACTGTAGTTAAAAGAACTGAAAAAACTTTTTCGGTTGATACTATTGAGGAAACACTTAACAAAACTAATCTTGGAGTCTTGAAGCAAGGAGAAAAAGTTAATCTCGAGAGACCTTTGAAAGCAGATGCAAGATTGGGTGGTCATTTTGTGCTTGGACATATTGATACTACAGGCAGGATTGAAGAAATTAAAGAGCTTTCAAATAGTCATTGGATGACAATTTCTTTTCCCGAGAGATTTAAGCAATATCTTATTTATGTTGGTTCAGTTGCAATTGATGGTGTTAGTATGACAGTCGCAGAATTGAAGGATAGTAAATTTTCTGTTGGAATAATTCCTCACACCTGGAAAGAAACAATTTTTTCCGATAAGAAAGTCGGAGACACTGTAAACCTTGAATTTGATGTCTTAGGAAAATATGTCGAAAGAATTATGAATAATAAAACTTCTGAAGAGTAGATAATTCAATGAACTCCACTGAACAAAAAGTTTTAAGATTCATTCAAAGTCATTCGTTAATAAAAACAGGAGATAGAATCCTTTTAGCTCTCAGTGGAGGACCGGATTCAGTTTTTCTACTTTATTTTCTGAAAAAGTTTGCAAATAAATTCCGAATCGAATTAGCAGCTTTTCACTTGAATCATTCATTACGAAAATCAGCAGATAGAGAGCAGAAATTTTGTGAACAATTATGTGAGGAGCTTTCAATTCCTTTCCATTCTGCCAAAGCTGATGTTAAATCTTACGCAAAGAAAAATAAAATTTCTGTTGAAGAAGCCGGCAGGATTATCCGATATGATTTATTAAATGATTGCGCAGAAAAAAATTATTACACTAAGATTGCAACTGCTCATAATGCCGATGACAACGCTGAAACAGTTCTGCTTAACATATCTAAAGGCACCGGAATAAAAGGTATTGCCGGAATTCCAGTTTTCCGTGAAAATATTATCAGACCGATTTTATGCCTCAGAAAATCCGAAATAGTTTCATATCTCAAAGAGAAAAAAATTAAATATGTGATTGATGAATCAAATCTTTCGGAAGAATACGAGAGAAATTTTATACGATTGAAAATCATTCCTGAGCTTGAGAAAAAAATAAATACGGGATTAGTTAATTCAGTGCTTTCAACATCATTAAACTTGCAGAGTTTCAATAAATATTTTGATAAGTTTATTTCACAAACTCAAAAAAAATATTCTGAAGATTTAATAGATGAAATAAGAATAAAATTAACTTTGTTTGAGAAAGAAGATGAGTTCATTCAATCTGAAGTAATAAGAAAAGTTTTATCCGATAAATTCAAACTACAGACTGAACAAAAAGATGTTGAGAAAATTATTTCACTAACTAAAAAGCAGGTTGGAATTTCAGAGTCTTTAAAGAAAAATGTTATAGCAATTCGTGAGCGGGATTTTATTTCAATCTACTCCAGAAACTCCCATTCTGAAAATAATATTAAGATTAAAGCAGGCGAAACTAAAAAGTTCAGCTCCGGAACAATTTCTATTTCAAAAGTTGATCTATCTGATGTTAATTTAACACCTGATAAAAATATTGAGTATGTTGATGCTGATTTGACAGGCGAGAATTTCATCATAAGAAAATGGAAACCAGGTGATAAGTTCAATCCGATTGGAATGAAAGGAACTAAAAAGATTTCGGATTATCTAAATGACATTAAAACTGAGGCAAAAGAAAAAAAGAATCAGTATGTTCTTGGAACAAAAAACAAAATAGTTTGGGTAATTGCAAAAAGACTTGATGAAAAATTTAAAGTTACTCCCGAAACAAAAAATATTTACAAACTTGAGCTGATAAATGACTAATCAAACTGAAAAATTAATTATCAATGGCGATACCTTTGTTCCATTGCTTTCTTCAGAGCAAATACAGTCGAGAGTAAAGGAACTTGGTTCGGAAATTTCGAAAGAATATGTTGGTAAAGTTCCGATATTTATCGGAGTTCTGAACGGTGCTTTTATCTTTATGAGCGATTTAATTAAAAATGTTGATATTGAATGTGAAATCGATTTTTTCAAACTATCAAGCTATGGAGATTCAAAAATATCCTCCGGAAATGTGAAGTTGCTTAAGGAACTTAATTGCGATGTGAACGGAAGAGACATAATTATTGTTGAGGATATTGTCGATACAGGACTTTCGATTAAATACATTGAAGAGTTATTCTCAAAACATACGCCCAAAAGTATGAAGGTTGTATCGCTTTTGGTGAAACCTGAGAGTCTCAAATATGATGTAAAAATTGATTATATTGGCTTCAGGATTCCGAGCCAGTTTGTTATTGGTTATGGGCTGGATTATCAGCAAAAATACAGGAATCTTACTTCAATTTATGTTTTAAGTGAATGATGGAGTTAATGTTAAATGGATAACAAGTTCAGAAAATTTTACAACGGAGATGATGATAACAAATCTAATTTCCGTAAGAATAATAATAACTCAAATAAACCGGATGATAATTTTGACTGGTCTAAAATTATCAGAATGGTTTTTGGTTGGGGCGCTGTAATCGTTGCTGCAGTAATTATTATGCAGCTTTTCAGAACCGGCGCTGAAAACTATACTGAAATTTCATTCGGTGAATATGAAAAGTTACTTAGCCAGCCAGGCAAAATTGTATCAGCAAAGGTTTCTAAAAAGGATATCAACGATTATTACTTTAACGCTGAGTTGAATACAGAGACAACAGTTAAAGTTGGTACAAGAAATTTTCCCACCAAAGCTATTTCAGTTTACATTCCTGAGCCAATCATTAAGGAACAGGAAGCCAAATGGAGAGAACTCGGAATTCAGTACACTTTTGAAAAAGATTCAACTGAATGGCTTAACATCATTATAGGATTCTTACCATGGATTCTTATCATAGCAATATGGATTGTTATAATGCGAAGAATGCAAGGGCAAGGTGGAGGAACCAGAGGAATTTTTTCGTTTGGAAAAAGCAAAGCAAAGCTTATCACTCCTTCTAATAAAAGAGTTACCTTTAAAGATGTAGCAGGTGCAGACGAAGCAAAACTCGAACTTCAGGAAATTATTGAGTTCCTGAAAGAACCAAGTAAGTTTCAAAAACTTGGTGGAAAAATTCCAAGAGGAGTTTTGTTGTTAGGACCTCCGGGAACAGGAAAAACATTATTAGCACGAGCAGTTGCTGGTGAAGCTGGTGTTCCGTTTTTCTCAATCTCTGGTGCTGACTTCGTGGAGATGTTTGTTGGTGTTGGAGCTAGTCGTGTAAGAGACTTATTCGATCAGGGAAAACGACATGCACCTTGCATAATTTTTATTGATGAAATTGATGCAGTTGGAAGACATCGTGGTGCCGGACTTGGTGGCGGACACGATGAAAGAGAACAAACTCTTAATCAGCTTTTGGTTGAGATGGATGGATTTGAACAGAACAGCGGTGTAATTATCATCGCTGCAACAAATCGCCCTGATGTTCTTGATCCTGCATTACTTCGTCCGGGACGATTTGACAGACAAGTTGTCGTTGACCGTCCTGATGTTAAAGGTCGTGAAGGAATTCTAAAAGTTCACACACGAAACATTCCTTTAGGTGATGATGTTGATCTTGAAGTTCTTGCAAAAGGAACACCTGGTTTAGCTGGTGCTGAACTTGCAAATCTTGTTAATGAAGCAGCACTTCTTGCCGCTAGAAAAAATAAGAAGAAAGTTGAAATGAGTGATTTTGAAGAAGCAAAAGATAAAGTTATGATGGGAATGGAAAGAAAGAGTTTGATTATTTCTGAAGAAGAGAAGAAAACAACAGCTTATCATGAAATAGGACATGTTCTTGTTGCAAAAAAATTACCTGAAGCTGATCCGGTTCACAAGGTAACAATTATTCCAAGAGGAAGAGCGCTTGGTGTTACGAGTTATCTTCCTATCGATGAAAAACATACTTATTCCAAAGAATATCTTGAAGCTATGATTACCTATGCACTTGGTGGTCGTGCTGCAGAAAAACTTATCTTCAACCATTTCACAACAGGCGCTGGCAATGATATCGAAAAAGCAACAAACATTGCCCGCAAAATGGTTTGTGAATGGGGAATGAGTGAAAGACTTGGTCCGCTTGCTTATGGTGCAAAAGAAGAAGAAATATTTTTAGGAAGAGAAATTCAGCGTCATAAAGATTACAGTGAAAAGACTGCTCAGGAAATTGATGACGAAGTTAGAACAATAATAAGAAATGCTGAACAGCGTGCTGAAAATATTCTGAAAGAAAATATTGAGTTACTTCATAAACTTTCCAAAGAACTTCTTGAAAGAGAAATTCTTGATGGAGATGAAATTGATGCAATAATAAAAGGACAGGAGCTTCCGCCAGTCAAGAAACCGGAAAAATCTAATGGTGAAGAAGACATTCCTGATCATGTTAAGAAACTGATGGAACAGCGGAATAAAAAGGAAACTGCTCCTAAAGATGAATCCAATTGATAACGGAACAATCCATTACAGAGATGAGTTAGTCCGAAAACTAATTCATCTCTTTTCTTTATCTATACCAACGATTTATTACTTCATACCAAAATCTGTTGCAATTATAATTCTTGCAAGCTTAACTGCATTTGCATTGGTTGTTGATGTGGCGAGGTACTTCCATCCTGAAGTGGGAAAAATTTTTTATAAAATTTTCGGATTTTTATTGCGCAAACATGAAGTTGATCACGAAAAGAAAAATCTTAACGGCGCTACTTATGTTTTAATCTCTGCTTTAATTGGTGTAATCATTTTTCCGAAAGTAATATTTGTTACAGCATTTGCAATTCTTATCATTAGTGACACAAGCGCAGCTTTGATTGGACGGAAGTTCGGTAAAAGACCATTTTTAAGGAAAAGTTTTGAGGGAACTTTAGCTTTTTTCATTAGTGCAAGTATCGTGATTTTATTTACACCAAAATTAACAGAAAGCTTTGCTGAATATATGATTGGTTTTGTTGCTGCATTTATCGGAGCAATTGTAGAAAATATTTCTTATGGAATTGCTGATGATAATCTTTCAATCCCTCTCTCAGTTGGATTTATAATGTGGGCGCTTTATCTGATAGTTTTTCCAAATCTCGATTTAATTTTACCTAATGTACCGAGGTAGTTATGAAAAGAATAATTTTAATATCAACTGTATTAATGTTCGTTTATTTATTCAATTCTTGTGAAAGTAAAAAATTTGCCACCGGACTTGAAGATGAAATTTATGTGGTTGCTGATTCTACAGAATATCAGGAGTTGTATGATGCACTTTCTCAAACTTTTGAAATAGAAATAAATACTCCGTTGCCCGAAAAACTTTTTACACTCAAACGAATTTCACCAAATCAGATTAATCAAATACAGCGAAAGAAAAATATTGTAATCGTAGCGCCAATAAATTCCGGATCTCTAACATCACAATTCATTAATACTATTGTTGATGATAGTGTAAAAAAACTTTTAAGCAATGAAGATTTTTTTGTTACCAAGTATGACCTGTGGGCGAGAAATCAGCTTGTAACTGTCATTAGTGCAAATGGAATGCAGGAACTTGAATTCAAAATTCTTAAGAACAAAGACAAACTCTTGTATGCTTATCAGAAAATTTCTGATGACCGGCTTAGAGAAAGTCTTTACTCAGCTAAGTATGAGAGAAAAGAAATCGAAGGAAAATTATTAAGAGATTTTGGTTGGATAATTTATGTTCAGGCAGACTTTAAACTTGCCAAAACATCACCCGAAGATAATTTCGTCTGGTTAAGAAGAGCACCGGGAAGTGATATGGAGCGCTGGATTTTTGTTCACTGGATTGATAATGCATCACCTGAATATCTAAATGTTGATTCGATAAAAGCAATAAGAAACAGAATTACAGAAAAATATTACAGAACAAGCGATGACTCTGCTTATGTTTTAATCGCGCAGGATTTCTTTGTAAGTAATGAAGTTAATTTCAAAGGAAGATACGCCATCTTTACACAAGGACTTTGGGATTTGAATATTAAAGGAATGGGAGGACCATTTGTGAACTATACTTTTTATGATGAAAAGTCCAAAAGAATTTATATGCTTGACGGTTCAGTTTTTGCTCCAAAATACTTCAAGCGAAATTTGATTCAGCAGATGGATGTATTGCTTCAGTCATTTATGACCAAAGATGAATTATCAAAAGACAGGATTGAAGATCTTCTCAATTCAATAGACGAATCAGTTAAGTATTAAATATTGAAGTTGCTGAGGAATCTGAGTATTCGGAAATTCTTCAGCAACTTTTTTCAAATATAATTTAGCTCTTTCCGGTTTGTTAAACTGCATTTCATAATAAGCTCTTCTTACAAGCATCAATCCTACAATTGAATTAAGTGCTGTTTGATATTTATCCTTTCTTTCCGAAAAATTTAATTTAAAGTCCGGTAACGGTGCATCTACATAATCATCTGTTTTAACAACTTTGAAAAGAAATAAGTGAGGAACAAGCTTATATCCTTCCGGCAAATTTATTTCACCACGCTGTATTTCATTATCAAAAATTTCGGGACCGATGTAAACTTCTCTTTTATCATAATTAGTTGAAATAAGATTTGCTATGATTCTTCTGTACAAATTTTCGAGTAATGCAGCGTTATAATTTTCTTTCCTTTCAAATGGTTTAAGTGCGTCTAAAAATAAATTTACTTCAGTCTGAACACCTGAAAGCAAACCCGGATAATTTCTTTCAAGTTGATTGAAATACCAGGAGCGTCTTAAAAGTTCTTTATCCACAATTGCTATTTCTGGTCTGAACTTCTCAACAAACTGAAAATAGTAAGAAGCTGAAATGAAATAATCCCACTGATAACTTAGTATCATTGCATTTTCCGGTACTGAATTTAATAGAGACTTTGTGTAATTCTCATAAACAACTGTTTTGCTTTGATCAACTTCAGGAAATGATTTTACAAATTGTGAAACAGGGAAAAGAAGTAAAACCAACATAACAGCCATTTGATTTAGTTTATTCGCAATCATTATTTGATAAAGTTTTACCAATCCGAAAAGATTAAAAAATGCAAATGAGATATACGCAAGCAGAAAATATGAATCTATGTCTGATATATCGTAATTGATTGAATAAATTACTGTCGAAATAAAAGTTATTAAATTGAAAACGAAAAACTTTCTTGCTTTGATAAATGTGTTAATAAGCCCGATAACTGCTAAGATTAAAGAGAAGAAAAATTCCGATGGAAGATTTGTAATAAAATACTCAAGTTGTTTTTTAGCTGCTTCTGTGGAAGAAAATAGCCAAACCTGATACTGAAAACCTGAAATGTGTCTCAGAATTCTTTCGATGTCAATCGGATTACCCCAATTCAAATGCGGGTTTTGTGACGCGCGAATTGGTAAGTATGAATATATTATCACGAGTAAAATCAGAAATACACTAATCATTGAAGCAAGTTTTTTAAAACTTTGCGAAGTGAATTTTTCTTTGTTGAAATACAGATAAGCTGTTCCGGGCAGAATCAATAGAGTTGTCATATGATTTGAAAAACCCAACGATAGTCCAAGAGCAAAGACAATCCAATAATTCCTCATTGAAAAATTATTTGTTGAATCACTTACAAAAGCTTTCAATAACAAAAAAGCGATAAGCGAGATTAAAAGAAGGTGAAGACTATAAACTTCAACAGATGTACTTTGAAACCAGAATGTTTTACTTAACGACAATGTTAATCCTGCAATTACAGCAAATATAATTTTCTGATTCTCATTTAATTCTGATGATTCATCTTTTGGGCTGACTTTATTCTTCTTCTTTGATTTTTGAAGTTTTACGATGTTGAAAGAGTTAAGATTATCTAGAATATATTTAGAGGTAATTGTGAATATGCCTGCAGCTAAAGCACTATATAAAGCGGCTAACAAATTAAGCTGATAAATTTTTGTGAATGGTAATGGTATGAAAGAAAAGAGATATCCAAGCATAGTAAATAAAGGATAGCCGGTTGGATGTGCAATTCCCAGTGTTGACTGAACTGCAGCAAGTTCACCGCTATCAATCTGAATTACTGAAGGAGCGAGAGTAAAAAGATAAACTATGAAAACGAAAAGGGAAGTAATCAGCGCAAAATATTTTTTAAGAAAATTCATTGCTCACCAAGATATTTTTTAAATAACTGAATGTTAGACAATGTGGTTTTATTAAAGTGTTGAATAAATTCTTCGTCACTTTCAAAACCTGATTGCAAAGATAATTTCTTAAGATTTAATTTATCTGCCGGAAGTTTAGCTGTTCGGACATCAAAAATATTCTGTATAATCAATTCAATATTCTTCAGAAATAGATAATTGTTCCTGATTTTATCAAATTCCTTTTCACTTAAAATTGCTTTCAGAGCAATTAACTTTTCAAAGATACTTTGCCCAATAAGTCCTTTAAATTCGGAAATATTTTTTAGTAGCAGATAAGAAACTATAAAATCCAAATCAATCAATCCGCCTTTGCTTCTTTTGATATTAAAGCCGGTTTCTTCCGATGCAAAAAGTTTTGCTCTCATCTGAATCATTTCGTTTTTCAAAATTTTCTCATCAGTCTTTTGTACTCTTTCAGTGAAAGAGTTAATTAGTTCGTCTAATAATTTTTTATTCCCTTCAACAAATTTGCATTTTGTTAATGACTGCAGCTCCCAAACTCTCGCTCTGTTAGCCAAATACTTTTTGTATTCTTCAATATCCCAAACAAGATAACTGCTTTTTCCTTCAGGTCGAAGACGGCAATCAATTTCAGTTCCTTTTATTTCGGTTTTCAATTTATTCAATAAAGTTTGAAATATTTTTTGTGCGTTACTGTGTTTATTCAAATCCTTTACAACAAAAATTAAATCAACATCGCTCGAGAGATTCATCTCTTCAGAACCAAAACTTCCAAGTCCCGCAATCAGATAATTATTATTAAAGTGTTCAGTAAGATTTTCCTTTTTAATAATGTTCTGAACTTTATATAAGTGATATTTTGAAATAGCTTCTGTAGTCTCTTTAAGATTAATGTTCTTATTTAATAATTGAACACAAACTCTAAAGTGAAGTTGAGGCAATGAAATCAATGCAAAACTATCTTCATTCAATTCTTCGAAACAGGTGCGACTTAGTAAGTCATCTTTTATAAAATTATCCTCAAAAAATTTGTTAACAGCTTTCTGAGAAAATTCACACATTGTCAGAAAAAAGTTGAAAAACTTCTCGTCGGTAAATTCATCGTACCAGATTTTTGGTAAAGGAACAGTTCTGATAATTTTTGCAAAATTTTCCAGCACAAAATCAGGATCAGATGATTTGCTCAAATAATCATTCAATCGTTTACTGATTTTTTCGAATGCTTCGATTGTTCTGCTATCAAATTGTTTTGTGCCGAGAAGTGATTTTCCGGTTCTGAGAAATTCATAATTATTTCTAGCTCTAACCTGATCTTTATAATTTATTTTTAATTTTTCTTTTGACTCTTCATCTGTTTGAACAACAGAATTATAAAACTTTGCAACTTCTTTCCTGATTTTACTTAATTCAGCTCTGAACTCATTTGCATTTTTGTATCCGAGATAGAAGGCAATCTTTTCAGGCAACTCACCACTTTCAGGAATAGTGTGAGTTTGTCTGTCATTCATTAGTTGTAAATAGTGTTCAATCCTTCTGTACAATTTGTAAGTATTGATAAGAAATAAAGTTTCTTTATCTGTGATAATTTTATGCTTATTCAAAGCTATAATAGCATCCAGAGTTGATGCTGTTCTTACTTGAGAATATTTTTTCCCATTAACTAATTGTAATGCCTGAACAGAAAATTCAATATCACGAATTCCACCTGAAGAAAGTTTTATGTTATCTTCATCTGCTGCTCTTTGCTCAAGACTTTGCTTTAGTTTTTTAATTTGAACAAAAGGAGAGTTAACATTAAAAGAAGAAAAAACAATTCGATCTTTGAACTCAAAAAATTTCTTATACAAACTTTTACTTCCGCAAATAAATCCGGTTTTAATTAGCATTTGTCTTTCCCAATCCTCACTTCGTGTTTCGTAGTATCTGATGTATTCAGTAATCGAATTTGAAAGAGGACTATTCCTTCCATCAGGTCGAAGTCTGAAATCGATGCGATATAAATATCCGTTAGAAGTAATTTGAGTTGAAGTTTCAATGAAAAGTTTTATCGTTTCGTTTATGATTTCACTGTAAAAGTATCTTTTATTTATATGTGAGTTCTTATCATAAAAACAAATCAAATCAATATCAGAGCTATAATTGAGTTCCTGGGCTCCGAGTTTTCCTAACGCAATTACACAATATTTTCGATTTATTTTTTCAATTTTATATTTATTCAGTATCTCCTGATAACAAAGTGAAAAAAGTTTTGAGGATATTGCAGTAGCTAACTGAGATAATTCTGTTGTGACCGCAACCAGATCATCGTATTTATAAAAATCTCTTAATCCAATTCGGAGTATTTCTTTCTTCTTAACATTTTTGAGCGCATTAACTTTTGAATCGAAGCCTTTAAAGATATCAGTTGATTTCTTAACAACTTCGTTAAAATATTTTTCATCCGGCTTGAATCTCAGAATTTCAGGATTTACTACCCAATAAAAATATTCAGGATTCCTAACTAAAATATCTGTCAGATAGTTACTGTGAACAGAAACAGAAATAATCACTTCAAGATGATGAGGATAACTCAACAGGTCTGAAATGAAAAAAGACAAATCGAATTGACTTTGAATAAGTCTGATTAAATTTGCCTCTGATGTTTCAGTAAAATAAAAATCTAAGAGCAGTTTATCAGTTTCAGAAATAAACTTGTCAATCTGTGCAGCAGAAACTTTTCCGGCACACAATTCAACAAACTTATTTATAAAATTATCTGATAACTTTTTCCGACGATACATCCAAATTTTCTTTTCTGCTAAGGTGAATCAAACATTTAGAATTGAGTAATTAAAAATAACATTGATTAATGATTTATTTCTTTACTTGAATGAAATAAATTTTTGTTTATTTTTCCATAGCAAAAAAGGAGGCATTATGAGGTTACTTACTTCAGTTCTTGTTTTATGTTCATTGTTCTTTTTGATTTCCTGCAGTAATTGCAAAGAAAGTCAAACAGCAAACCAATCAAATCAAAATTTCCCGACAACGATTGGACAAAATTTATCAAAGGTTGAAGCAGAAGTACTTGAGATAATTGGTGCTGGTAATGACTTTAAAGTAAAAGTCAAAGTACTTAATTCTCAGGAAACGGAGGCATATCCAAGCATTGCTGTTGCAGGAGAAGAATACATTCTCATTCCGAATCTTCGCAGTGATAATGGTAAACTGCTCGACAATGAAATCAATTCTAATCTGTTATCACTCCGTAATTATTCTAAAGGTCAGAGGTTTAATGCTGAAATTTCACTTGACCAGAAAAGCGGCTGGCTGATTCAGAGAGTAATAAAATAATTTCCTACAAAAAATTCACTAGGAGGCAAAATGAAATCATTAATCATTCTTATGATTGCTCTTGGTGCAGTCATAATTGGCTTTCAGATTTTTACCACTGAAAGTTCAAATGAAAAAACCTATTCAGATTATCTCGAATACAAAATTAAAATGAAAAAGGAACGGGCAAATCTGAAAAATGATCAACCGGATAAAGCATTGCTTTGGTATTATGAGCAAAGAGCTTATCCTAATGGTTCTATTCCTGATAACTGGAGAGAAGAAGCATACAGACACATTCAACTTCACAACAGAAGAACTGAGCTATCACCAAATGCTTTAAGCTGGACACAGGTCGGTCCATCAAATGTTGGCGGAAGAATAAGAGCAATTGCTGTTCATCCGTCGGATCCGAATGTAGTATATCTTGGTGCGGTTGCCGGTGGAGTCTGGCAATCTATTGACGGTGGAAGTAATTGGATGCCACTTGTTGGTTTGAATGATAATCTGGCAGTTTGTGCATTGGTCATTGATCCGAATAATCCGAACATAATTTATGCTGGTACTGGTGAGGGCTTTTTTAATCTTGATGCAATCAGAGGTGCCGGAATCTTTAAATCAACAGATGGAGGAAATACCTGGACACAATTGTCCGCAACAAATAACTCTAATTATTATTATGTGAATGATCTTGATATTGACGCTACAACCGGAAATCTTTATGCAGCTACAAGAAAAGGTTTGTTTGTTTCAAGCAATGGTGGAAATTCATTTACTGGTTTACTTACCGGAAGTGGTGGTGCTGATGTGAATTGTACTGATATTGAAATTGCGTACACTTCTCCGGTTAGAATTTATTCAACATTTGGTTTGTTTAATCAATCCGAAATCTGGTTATCAACAGACGGTGGGACGAACTTCACTCAAAATTATTCACAGGCAAATATGGGAAGAATCGAAATCGCTGTATCAAAATCAAATCCACTCGTTGCTTATGCTTCATTTATGAGTTTAAGCACTTATGGTGCTGGTCATTTTATCGTAACGACTAATGGCGGCTTATCCTGGTCGGCAGTTAATATTCCTGGTCCGTCATTTTCAGGTGCATCGACATACTTAGGTGGTCAAGGATGGTATGATCATATTCTTGCTGTGGATCCAGATAATCCAAATGTTTTACTTGCAGGCGGAATTGATAACTGGAAAACCACAAATGCTGGTTCAAGCTGGACACAGAAAACAAACTGGTATTCACAAAGTGGAGCACCACCTTATGTTCACGCTGATCAGCATGTTTATGCTTTCGCACCTTCTAATTCAAATATAGTTTATTTAGGTAATGATGGTGGAATTTACAAATCCACAAATAAAGGTGAAACCTGGACGGCAATAAATTATAATCTTCCGATAACTCAGTTTTATTATGGTGCTGTTGCTCCAACCGGTACTAATTATTATGGCGGAACACAGGATAATGGAACATTGAAAGCAAGTGGTTCAGTTATTTGGACTGAAATACTTGGCGGAGATGGTGGAGCTACTGAAGTGGACTTCAACAATACAAATAATATTTATATGGAATATGTGAACTTTGCATTTTTCAAATCTACAAACGGTGGTGCTACATTCTTCAAGGCAATGAATGGAATACCAACCGGTCCGAATTTTTATGATGGTACAACTGACAGAACATTATTCATAACTCCTTTCTCTATGGCGCCGAGTAATCCCAACATAATTGTAGGCGGAACCTACAGAGTCTGGCGTACTATGGATGGTGCTTCAAGCTGGACAGCAATCAGCGGTGATTTAACCGGAGATGGCTCGGGTCAAAGTGGTGCTATGATTTCAACGGTTATTGTTGGCAGTGGAATTCCGGCTATTTATGTCGGATGTACAAATGGCAGAGTTCAGGTATCAACCGATGGCGGTTCTACATGGAATCTTCGTAATTCAGGTTTACCAAATCTTTATGTTACCAGAATTGCAACCGAAACCAATAATTCAGCAACCGCATTTGTTACATTCTCAGGTTATTCATCCGGAAACAAGATATTCAAAACAACTAATTACGGAGTTAACTGGACAAACATCAGCGGAAATCTTCCGAACATACCAGTCAATTGTGTATTAGTAAATCCTGGTGATGTAAATAATCTTTTTGTGGGAACTGACCTTGGTGTATTTACAACAACAAATGGAGGAAATTCCTGGACTCAGGATAATGGCTCGATGGGCAATGTACCAGTGTTTGATCTTGATTACAGAAGTTCAGATAACAAAATATTTGCAGCAACACACGGCAGAAGTATGTTTGTCGCAACTCTTGGAGGTGGAGGCGGAACTCAGACTGCTCAATTAATTTATGATGATGGAACTCCTACAAGCGGTTATTACTGGCCTAATAATAATCAGGGTTCTGCAAACAGAATGACTCCAACTTTAAGCAATGCTCAACTTATAAATATGCAGATTTATTTTGTGAGTATTGTACAAGGTAATGCAACTTATAAACCAATTGTAATGTCAAGCAATAGTGGTACTCCCGGATATGATTTAATTAATCATCCTTTCAAAACAGCGGCTTCAGTTCCCGGTTGGGATAATACAGATTTAACATCATATAACATTACTGTTAACAATGAATTCTTCATTGGCTTAAAGTATAATGGAACAGACAGACCTACATTTGGTTATGATCCTACAAACAACGGAAGAGCATGGGACTATGATGGTATAAGCTGGTCTGCTTGGAATGAAACATACTTCTTCCGTGCAACTATTCAAACGACAACATCAGTTGCAGAAATTACCAACATAATCCCAGATAAATTTGAAGTTAGCCAGAATTATCCTAATCCGTTTAATCCTTCTACAAAGTTTCGTTACGCTTTACCGGAAGGAAGAAATGTTAAAATTATCGTTTATGATATTCAGGGTAGACAAGTTGCCGAGTTAGTGAATAACTATCAGGTTCCCGGCACTTATGAAGTTACCTGGAATGGTAAGAATGATAATGGCGAAATTGTTTCGAGTGGAGTTTACTTCTACAAAATTGAGGCAGGAAATTATTCTGTTTCGAAGAAGATGGTAATGCTCAAGTAGGATTTAGAAATAAGGTATGAAAAGTTGATAGAGCGGATAAAATGTCCGCTCTTTTTTTATTAAAAAATCTGAAGACTAAACTTCATTATTATAAAAAATATAAAATGATTGTATGAAGCATAATCCTGTTCGCTCCAGTAATTAAGTAAAAAGATTAATTTTTGATAACATAATCTTTTCTGTTCACTGAAAACTTAACTCATTTTTAATTGAGTTGAGAAGAAAAAACATCTCTTCAAATTTATTCTCAGCGAGTAATTTTATTGCCGCACTTCCGACAATTACTCCATCTGACACAGATGCGAAACGCTTTGCAATCTGCGGATTAGAAATTCCAAATCCGACTAAGATATTCTTGTCGGGTAAAATCGTTTTTACTTTTTTGATGTAGTCTAAGCTTTCCTGAGAAACTGAGTTTCTTTCTCCGGTTATACCTTTAACACTAACGCAATAAACAAATCCTCTGGATTTTTCTCCAATTAATTTAATTCTGTAATTATCTGATGTTGGACTAACCAACAAAATTGTATCAATGTTTTTTACAGAAGGATCAAAGAATGAATCATATTCTTCTAATGGAATATCCGGAATAATCAAGCCATCAACTTTTAATTCATTACAAGCTGAAAAAAATGAAGTAACACCAAATTTTAAAATCGGATTCGCATAACCCATTAGAATAATTGGTTTATCTGAGTGTTTTCTGATTTCACTAACGATTAGAAAAACTTTTTCTAAAGTAATTCCATTCTCAATAGCAACCTGAGATGAATGTTGAATAACCGGACCATCAGCAATTGGATCGCTGAATGGAATTCCCAATTCGATCATGTCTGCACCGGATTCAAATGTCTTTAAAACCAAATCTGAAAATCCATCAACAACAGGAAATCCTGCAGTCAGAAAAACTGAAAGAACTTTTCTTCCATTCGATATATCATTTTTAATAGTTGCTTCTATTTTGCTCATAAGAATTCCATAATAGTATTTAAATCTTTATCACCTCTTCCGCTAAGATTTATAATTACAATTTCATTTTCATTAGTTTGCGGTAAAAGATATTTCAGATATGCAATTGCATGTGCGGTTTCGAGCGCGGGAATAATACCTTCAGTTTGAGAAAGTAGTTTTACTGCTTCAATCGCTTCCTGATCAGTAATTGAAAAATATTCAACAAGATTTTCTTCTTTCAGAAAACTATGTTCAGGACCAACGCCCGGATAATCAAGTCCCGCCGAGATAGAATAAACTTCACGCACCTGACCAGCTTCGTCCTGAAGTAAATAGGTTTTCATTCCCTGAAAAATTCCATCACGACCTTTAGTTAAAGTTGCGCAATGTTCATCTGTGTCTAAACCTTTTCCTGCAGCTTCTATTCCAATCTTTTTAACTTTATCATCTCCAATGAAAGTGAAGAACATTCCGATTGCATTACTACCACCACCAACACAAGCAAGCAGATAATCGGGCAGACGATTTTCTTTTTCAATAATTTGTTTGCGTGTTTCTTTTCCGATTATTGATTGAAAATCACGCACAATCATTGGATAAGGATGCGGTCCTACAACTGAACCAATTATGTAATGAGTATCCTCAACATTTGTAACCCAATCTCTTATTGCTTCATTCGTTGCATCTTTCAAAGTTCTGCTACCGGATTTAACGGGAATAACTTCAGCGCCCATCAGTTTCATTCTGAAAACATTTGGCTTCTGTCTTTCGATGTCGGTTTCGCCCATATAAACAACGCATTGCAGACCAAACTTTGCGCAGGCAGTTGCTGTTGCAACTCCGTGCTGACCGGCACCTGTTTCTGCAATGATTCTTTTCTTTCCTAAATATTTTGCAAGAAGTATCTGGCCTAAAACATTATTTATTTTGTGTGCACCTGTATGACAGAGGTCTTCTCTTTTCAGATAAATTTTTGCTTTGCTGAAATGTTTTGTCAATCGCTCTGCAAAAGTCAAAGGAGTTGGTCTGCCTGTGAATTCTATATTTAAATAATTCAGTTCGTCATTAAAACTCTTATCATCTTTTAAGTTCAGATAAGCTTCTTCAAGCTGTTGAAGCGGTGTGATTAAAGTTTCGGGAACAAACTTTCCACCAAATCTTCCAAACTTTCCTTTAGAATCAGGTTGATTGTAAGATGTTTTAATCATAGTGCAACTCGAGTTTTCTATCTACTACGGGAGCTAATTCAACAAGTTTATCAAGTAAAGATTTAAAGTGTTTCGGAGTTAGGGATTGATATCCATCTGACAAAGCTTTTTCAGGATGATTGTGAACTTCGATTATCAATCCATCTGCTCCGGCAGCTACAGCTGCCATTGCCATTGGTTTCACTTTATCCCAAATGCCAATTCCATGAGATGGATCAACAATTATAGGTAAGTGAGAATTTTTCTTTACTACAGGAACAGCATTAAGATCAAGTGTGTTTCTTGTATATGTTTCAAAAGTTCGAATGCCTCTTTCGCAAAGTATTACATTATAATTTCCTTTTGATAGAATGTATTCAGCGCTCATAAGTAAATCTTCAATTGTAGCTGCGAGTCCGCGTTTTAATAAAACAGGTTTATCAATTTTACCAACGGCTTCAAGCAAAGAGAAGTTCTGCATATTTCTTGCACCAATCTGAATTACATCAGCCACTTGTGAAATAAGCGGAAGAGTTTCAGTATCCTTTACTTCGGTAACTATTTTCATTCCGAGTTTTTCTTTTACTTCTGCAAGATATTCCAAACCTTTTTCTTTCAATCCCTGAAATGCATAAGGACTTGTTCTTGGTTTATAAGCTCCTGCACGAAGTAATTTTATTCCCATCTCTTTCAGCTCGGATGCAATATCAAAAATCTGTTCACGACTTTCTACAGAGCACGGTCCGGCAATTACAGCAAGATTAGTATTGCCGATTTTTATTCCACCAACATCAATAATAGTGCTTTCACGCTTCATCTCTCTGCTTACAAGTTTGTAAGGTTTTGAAACGCGCACAACTTCTTCAACTGAATCTAATGTAAGGAAATCTTCAATTGTTAAAGTTGACGATGGTCCTGTAATTCCAATTGCCAGTTTTTCCGAGCCAGGAATTTCATGTGGCGTGCAGCCGTGTTCGATGATTTTGTTTTTTACTTTATCAATATGCTCACGAGGTGAGTTTAAGCTCATCATTATCAGCATAATTTCTCCTTAAAGAATTAATTTTATTAAAAAACTGAATTACTTTTTCTTTATTCTTTTTACCCGGATATTCTTCAAGCGAAGAAGATATATCAATTGCTTTTGGATTTACTTGCTTAAAGACTTCTTCAATATTTTCTGAACTTATTCCACCTGCCAAAATAATTTTTGATTTTAATTTGTCAGGAATTACTGACCAATCAAAAGATTTTCCCGTTCCACCCAATTCTTCTTTGTCAAATGAGTCAAGTAGTATGAAAGAGTTTGAATAAAATTCAAGCACTGAAAAATCAAATTTACTATCAACACGAAATGCTTTAATAACTGGCGAATTTATTAAGCTAATATCCTCAGGTGTTTCTCCACCGTGCAATTGAACCATGCTCAAACCAACAGTTCTAACTATGTCATTAATCAGAACCGGATTTTCATCAACGAATACTCCGACTTTAACGGTAAAGGGATTTAAGTGTTTAACTATTTCAGATGCTTCATCGGGCATAATTTGTCTTTTGCTTCCTGCATAAAAAATAAACCCGAGTGCATCAGCACCAAGACTTTCACAAAGCAAAGCATCAGCAAGATTTGTTATTCCACAGACTTTAATTTTCATAATTGCACCATTCAGTGAATTGTTTGAGTTCGTCAGCAGGATTTTCTGAGCGCATAAAATGTTCTCCTACAAGAATTGCGTTAACATTAATTGATTTAAGGTATTCGATGTCATTTCTTTTACTGATTCCACTTTCAGAAACAGAAATAATTTTTTTATCAATTTTCTTAAGAACTTTTTCAGTTGTTGTCAAATCAACTTCAAATGTTTTCAAATCACGGTTGTTAATTCCAATTAAATCATTTCTGTTAAAATCAATCTTTATGATTTCATTTTCAGAGTGAAGTTCGAGTAATACATCAAGATTATTTTCTTTTGCGCAATCAGTTAAATCTTTTATCTGATTTGCAGAAAGAATTTCGCTGATTAAAAGAATAGCATCAGCACCGAATGCTTTAGCTTCAAAAATTTGATATTCATCTATCAGAAAATCTTTTCTGAGTAAGGGAATGTTTGTTTGTTTTCTGATATCAGTGAGAAAATTTATATGTCCCTGAAAAAATTTTTCATCGGTAAGAACTGATATTGCATCAGCACCGGCTGATTGATATGTTTCTGCAATTCTGATATGATTGAAATTATTTTGTATTATGCCTTTTGATGGACTTGCTTTTTTTACTTCAGCAATGATTGAAATTTTCTTTTGATTAGATAAAACTTTTTTCAAACTTCTCGTTTGACTATAAAAATATTCCATTGAGTTAAATGAGTTAAAAGAATATTTCTTTTTAAGATTTTTTACTTCTTCTTTTTTAACTTCGACAATTTCTTCAAGAATATTCATATATCAACTATTTGAGATTTGAATTAATTGTTCAAGCTTTTCATAAGCTCTGTTACTTAGAATAGCTTCTTCTGCAGCAATTGCTGCCTCAGAAAGGGAAGAATACTTTCCTGAAATTTTCAAAGCCAAAGCTGCATTTGCACAAACAGTGTGAAATGCTCCGTTCTTTTTATGATTTTTAAAAATATCCAGCATCAATCTGGCATTTTCTTCAGGTGTTCCACCTTTAAGATTTTCTTTACTTACTTGTTCATAGTTAAAATCATTATGATTCAGTTTGTAATTAATAATTTCTTTCTGGTTATTTAGCTCAAATACATTCGTTTCATATTCGAGAAAAATTTCATCATACTGATTATTATTACAGATAACCGAAAGACTTTCATAGTTCAGATGTGAAGCTGCTTCACAAAGTAGTTTTGCAGTTTCATTGTTGAATGTTCCAATCATTTGTCTTTTTAATGAAACAGGATTTGTCAAAGGACCAAGAATATTAAATACGGTCCGGATTTTTAATTCCTGTCTGACTGGTGCAGCAAATTTCATTGCGGGATGATAAACGGGCGCGAACAAAAATGTTATTCCAACTTCATTCAATGCTTTTTCTGCTGTTTGTGGTGACATATTTATATTAACACCAAGTTGTTTAAGAACATCTGCACTGCCTGAGTTACTGCTGATTGAACGATTACCATGTTTTGCAACCGGAACTCCACATGCTGCAACAACAAAAGCCGTAGCAGTTGAAATATTAAAACTTCCGGAATTATCTCCACCTGTTCCGCATACATCAATTACATCCGGATTTTCACATTTAATTTTTATGCTATGCTCACGCATTGCCTTGGCAAATCCTGCAATCTCTTCTGCGGTTTCACCTTTTGCTTTCATCGCAGTAAGGAAAGATGAAATGATTACAGGAGTAGCTTTTCCTTCCATAATTGAAGTCATAACATTGTATGCTTCATCAAATGAAAGGTGTGAATCTTCAAGTAGTTTTTCGATTACCTGTTTCATATTGCCTCCAACCAGTTTTTAATCAGGTTTTTTCCTTCAGTCGTCAGAATCGATTCAGGATGAAATTGTATTCCTTCGACAGGATAAGTTTTATGTCTTATTCCCATTATCATTCCGTCATCAGAAGTTGCTGTAATTTCCAGACATTCAGGTAAAGTTTTTTTATCAACAATAAGCGAATGATATCTTGTTGCGACAAAATTTTGCGGAAGTGATTTGAATACACCTTTACCGTTGTGTTTTATTTTACTGGTTTTTCCGTGCATTAGCTTTGAAGCACGAATCACTTTTCCACCAAAGCAAATTCCTATTGCCTGATGACCCAGACAAACTCCAAGCACCGGAATTTCTTTTCCAAAGTTTTTAATTGCATCAAGTGAAATTTTTGAATCTTCAGGTTTACCCGGTCCCGGAGAAATAAGAATTTTATCCGGATTAATTTTTTTTATTTCATTCACATCTGTTTCATCATTTCTTTTGACTATAATCTCACAATCAAAACTTCCAAGCAGTTGAACAAGATTGTATGTGAATGAATCGTAATTATCAATTACCAGAATTTTCATCAATTACCTCTGCATATTTTAATGCGTTTAACATTACTGCTGATTTATTATTTATTTCAAGCGCTTCTTTTTCCGGAACGCTGTCGGCAACAATTCCGGCACCTGCCTGCCAGTAAATTGTATTTCCATTTGCAAACAAGGTTCTGATTGCGATACACATATCGAGATTACCGGAGAAATCGATGTATCCAACAGCTCCTGCATAAATATTTCTTTCTTCATTTTCAAATTTGCTTATGAGTTGCATTGCACGGATTTTTGGCGCTCCGCTTACTGTTCCGGCAGGGAAACATGATTTTAATGCATCAATCGGATGAACATCATCTCTCAAATCACCTTCGACTTTTGAAACAATATGCATTACATGTGAGTAGCGTTGTATTTTCATAAACTCTGAAACATTTACAGTTCCATATTTGCAAACACGACCAAGATCATTCCGTCCCAAATCAACTAACATCGTATGCTCAGCAAGTTCTTTGGGATCGTTCAATAAATTTTTTTCTAATTGAATATCTTCAGATTCATCTTTTCCTCTTCTTCTTGTTCCTGCAATCGGAAGAACAGTTGCTTTTCTGTTTTTTATGCGAAGTAAATCCTCAGGCGAAGTACCAAGCACTGAAAATCCGTCTTCATTTTCTAAAAAATACATATAAGGTGAAGGATTGATTATTCTCAAAGCACGGTAAACATTTATTAAATCACCATTGAACTCACTTGAAAATCTTTTTGAGAGAACTATCTGAAATATTTCTCCAGCACGAATTTCTTCTTTACATTTTTCTACAAGGTCGTAAAATTTTTGCTTATCGAAATATTGCTCTGAATTATCCTTGAGTCTGAATTTCCCAATTTTCACAGTACTATTGAGTAATATTTTTTTCAGCTCAGAAAGGGTTTCCTTAGATTGAAAATAAAGCTCATCTGGATTTGAATCATTATTTACATAGGTATTATTGATAAGAATTATCTGGTGTTTATAGTGATCGAAGGCTATGATAGTTTTATACAGACCAAAGTTTGAATCGTAACCGAACTGAGATTCATACTTAAATTCAACAACAGGTTCTATCAGTGAAATATTTTCATAACCTAAGAATCCAACCAAACCGCCAGTGAATTCTGGTAATTCAGGAAGATGTACTTGCCTGATGTTCTCTGTTTCTTTTTTCAATCTGTCAAAAATATTTTCATAATGTTCTTGTGAATTTCCATATTTTATTTCGGTCACAACATTTTTTCTGTTAAGAATGATTTTCTCAGGATTAATTCCAATGAAAGAATATCTTGCCATATTCAATGAACCCTGAACGGATTCAAGCAGGAAACTTTGCTTTCCACTCTGACGAAGTTTTGCATAAGCCAGAACCGGTGTAAGTAAATCTGCGGTTATAATCTCGTAAACCGGAATGAGATTAAAATTTTCAGAAAGCTCCTTAAATCTTTTTAATTCCATAAAATTTTAATTCAGAAATTTTTATTACATAACAAAAAACCCTTCTCAGTGCTGAGAAGGGTTTTACAAACTTATTAGTTCTCAATTCACTGAGTTATATCGTTACACAGAATTCCACCACCACCAATTGATAATTGGTGAATTGAAATAATAACGATATGACTCAGTAAAGTGTTTCATAAAATTTTCTGTGCAAATCTATAAAAGAATTTTTAATTGTCAATAACTAAATCAATAATTCTTCGTCTAAATTTTCAGATTGTTGAAGTAAAGTCATCAGCTTGATTATATTTGAACAGCAGTTATGACAAGTTTTATATTTTAAGTTGAAAAAGTAATCGGTTGATTTTGGATTAATAAAGCATTAAAATTCAAAAAAAGAATGAGAAGAATATGAAAAAGTTTTTAATTATAATGAGTTTAGTTTCATCTTTATCATTTGCTCAATTTAAAGATAGCGGATTTCCTACAGAAACTCCGAGAGATGGGATTTATAATAAATCATCAAATTTTCTTTTTGATTTTCTTAACAGCGAAAACTTCTCAATGAAGCATTCATTCAGTATGTCTTATTCTGCATTTGCTGGACAAGGAATTGCACTCGGTGTTTATACAAATAGTATGATGTACAAATTCAGTGATAATCTAAATGTTCAACTTGATGCAAGCATTGTGAACTCACCTTACAGCACTTTTGGAAAAGATTTTCAGAGCAGTATAAACGGATTATATATCAGTCGTGCAGCGGTTAATTATAGACCTTGGAATGATGTTTACATTACTTTGCAATACAGAAGTATGCCTTATTTATTTAATAATCCTTATAATGGATACAGAAATTATTATTATAACCCTTTCTATAATGATTACTTTTCCGGATTTTAATTAAGAGGTGAATAACATCGACAATCAGGAAGTATTTAATACAAGTAAGAAATCCCGTCAGCAACAAAAATTCCTCGCAGTAATTAATCTGCTTCTCGCCGCAGTATCGGTTACATTGTTAATAGTAATTATAACAAAAATTCTTCCGCTTTTTGAAAAAGAAAAACAACCGGCAAATAAAACTTCTCATATCATTCAGGTTGAAGTTCTTAATGCATGTGGCACTGCAGGACTTGCCGACAAGTTCACTGATTTGCTTCGCTCGAAAAAATTTGATGTTGTTAAGACCGGGAACTTCGCTTCATTCGATATTGATAACTCATTTGTAATTGATAGGGTTGGTAATAAAGATTATGCTTATTCATTAGCTGACTCAATCGGAATTCCGAAATCGAATGTAATTCAGCAGTTCAATAAAAATTATTATCTGGATGTTACATTAGTCATTGGAAAAGATTTTAACAATTTATTAAATCATTAAGGAGAAAACTTGGATTCAAAAGTATTCGCAGAAAAAATTGCTAATCTCGTTTTTAATAAAAAAGGTTATGATGTTAAGATTATTGATTTAAAAAACCTCGCTTCATTTGCTGATTATTTTGTAATATGCTCGGCGGACTCAGATACTCAGGTTAAAGCAATTGCAGATGAAATTGATGATAAGCTTCGTGATGAAGGTATAAAATGCTGGCACAAAGAAGGTTACACAGCACTGCAATGGGTTTTGCTTGATTATGTTGATGTTGTTGTTCATGTCTTTCGAAAAGAAGCCAGAGAGTTTTATAATCTTGAAAAACTTTGGGGTGATGCACCAAGCTGGATTGTTGAAGATCCTGCACTTAAAAAAGATGAACCACAAAAGGAAGTTAAGATTAAAGAAACTTCAACCACAAAAACCAAAACCACAACCAGAAGAAAGAGTAGTAAAAGTTGAAAGAATATTTACAATATCTTTTTAATCAGGCAGCTTTAAAAATTCCTGAACTAAAAGAAATTTCTCTTCAGTTTGATATTCCTAAATCAGAAGAGCATGGTGATTTATCCTCCAATGCTGCAATGCTTTTATCAAAGAAGTTGAAAAAAAATCCCAGAGAAATTGCACAGCTTATAATCAGTTCATTGGAGATTGATTCAAACATAATTTTGAAAGTAGAAATTGCTGGTCCCGGATTTATAAATTTCTTTTTCAATCCGGTTTTCTTTTCAAAAATTATATCAGAGATAGTATCAGAAAATGAAAACTTTGGTCGCTCTGATAAATTTAAAGGCAAAAGAGCAAATGTAGAATTTGTTTCTGCAAATCCAACCGGACCATTAACAGTCGGGCACGGAAGAAACGCTGTTGTTGGTGATACAGTTGCAAACTTACTTGAGTGGATTGGTTATGAAGTTGATCGCGAATATTACTTCAACAACGCCGGCAGACAAATGCGTGTGCTTGGTGATTCTGTAAGATTGCGTTATCTCGAAATTCTTGGTGAGAAAATTGAATTTCCTGAAGATTATTATCAGGGAGAATATATTAAAGATATTGCTATGATGTTGTTCAAGGAATATGGTGATAAGCTTAAAAATGAGGATGCTGAAGGAATCTTCAAACAAACCGCAGAAAGAGAAATATTTAAAGACATAAAAAAGTCTTTAAACAATCTTAACATTAATCATAAAATTTTCTTTAATGAAAATTCTTTGTATGAAGAAGGAAAGATTGATGAACTTTTAAAGATATTTAAAGAGAAAAATTTATCTTATGAAAAAGATGGAGCTGTTTGGTTAAAGCTTACTGAATTGGGAAAAGAACAGGATAAAGTTATTGTTAAATCTACAGGTGAACCAACATACAGATTACCAGATATTGCATATCACATCACAAAATTTCAGCGTGGATATGATTTGATGGTTGATTTATTTGGTTCTGATCATAATGCAACATATCCTGATGTTTTAGCCGGACTTCAATCGCTCGGTTATGATATTAATAAAGTCAAAGTGCTGATTCATCAGTTTGTAACCATTATAAAAGACGGTGAGATTGTAAAAATGTCAACCCGAAAAGCTAATTACATAACTTTAGATGAATTGGTTGATGAAGTCGGAAAAGATGTTGTAAGATATTTTTTCAATATGAGGAATGTCACCTCGCACATGAATTTTGATCTAACACTTGCAAAAAAACAATCTGATGAAAATCCGGTTTTCTATCTTCAATATGCTCACGCAAGAATTTGCTCAATTATCAGAACTGTTGCGAAAGAAAATCTTCAGCCGGATTATAACAATCTGCATTTACTCAATTCACCTGAAGAAGTACAGCTTCTTAAAAAGTTAAATCTTTTTAAAGAAGAGGTTCTTTATGCAGCCGAGAATTTTGAAACGCATAGAATCTGCACTTATCTGGAAGAACTTGCAACTCTGTTTCATAAATTTTATACATTCAGAAGAATACTTGGTTCAGAAAAAGATGTTGCTGAAGCTCGCTTAGCTTTGGTGAATGCTGTTAAAATTGTAATCAGAAATGGTTTGAGTATTCTTGGAGTTTCTGCTCCTGAGCAAATGTAATTTATTCAGCTATTGCCATTGAAGTTGCATAAATATTTTTTGCACCTGCAAGAATTAACTGATGTGCACACTCAGATATTGTTGAACCGGTTGTGATAACATCATCAACGAGCAAAATATTTTTTCCATCAACTGCATCCTTATCTTTTATCTTGAATGCATCTTTAACATTTAGCTGTCTTTCTTCCGCAGTAAGATGCGTTTGTGTTTCAGTATATTTTTTTCTGCTTATAATTTTTTTGTTCCACCGAATTCCTGTCTGAACTGAAATTCCCTTTGCAATAAACTCTGATTGGTTATAACCTCTTTCAGCTTTTTTAAGCTTATGAAGTGGAACAGGAATAATCAGGTCAATCTTCCAATTGTCGAGTTTATCTTTGATCTGATTTCCAATGATCTTCCCGAAATATATTCCGACACTAAAATGTCTGTTATACTTTAATGCATGAATAATGTGCTGAACTTCACGATCCTTTTCAAATATAAAAACAGGATGAAAATCACTTATATATTTTTTAGCAGAAAATTTTTTATGATACTCTTCTTCAATGAGAGATTCATGTGCAAGTTTTAATTTATCAAAACAATTATCACAAATTATCTCTTCTGAATGTTTAAGCTTTTGATTACAGGCAGGGCAAATTCGTGGAAGAAAGAAATCGAATATCTTGGTTAAGAATTCGTTTCGCATATGATATCAAAGCATTCCTGATTGTTTTCTGATAAACCACTCAAGACTAAACAGTAGAACAGCAATTACAAGCATCCATTCATTAGACCATAATTTAAATTGCGACTCAACTATTTTTTCATCCGAAACTTTGTTAATACTCCTGCGCAATTCAGAAATAAGTGAATTTACTTCTTCGGGCATAAATAATTTGCCGTCAGTTCGGTAAGAAAGATCGTTTAGCATTTCATAATTCATTCTGGTGTCTGTCATTTCGATGTCAATATCGCCAACATTAAATCTGCCTGAATCTGTTTTATATGTTTTTCCACTAAGCTTTGATGTTGCTGTAAAATTGTAATCACCGGGTTTCATCAACTTTATTTTTCCTTCATACAATCCATTGCCTATTGAATTCAATTGTAAATCAAACTCATTGTCAGATGATTTGATTTTAATTTCAACTTCAGCATCATTCAATGGATTAAGTGCTTCGTCGTATAGCTCGGCAACGAATTCAACATCATCACCTGCCGAATAAAATTTCCTAATCGTTCTAACCTTGAATTGTTTTTGCTCATCAGTAACGCTTAGCCACTTTGCAATATTTATTATCAGATTATCATACAATCCAATATTCTTTGTTGCAGTTTGAAGTTTCCATTTCCAAAAATCTTTTCCGATAAAACACAAACTTCTTTTGGAGGCAAGATTCCTTGAAACAATCAGTGGTTGCTTTAGTCTGTTTGTTTCAACTTTGATAAAGCTAAGTACTTTACTTTCTGCTTTTGCGGTAATTGTTCCGACCGAATAAATAATCGGTGGAAGATTATTCCAGTCATTAATATTAATGTTTGCAGAAATTATCGGATTATTCGTTTCATCTGAATTTAAATCAGGTTGTGCAATTAAATAATCACCACGAAAGTTTTGAATTGCAACAGGAAGAACATTCGAAATTTGAGAAAGCTTTGCAAGATCAACAGCATTATTCAACATTATGAAAAATGGAGTATTCTTGTTAAGAATTTTATCTCTGATGCGATTAAAAATTTCCTGTGAAGTTTCTTTTGTTGGAAACGATAAAAGAAAAATTACATCGGCACTATCAATCTTCTGATTTGAGTTTATTTCAAGAAATGAAGAACCAACTGCTTGAGTTAATGTGTTTACCTGAAAATTATTTTCTCTTTGAAGAACATTTTTAATAAAAGTTAAATCCGGCGAAGGACTACCTGCAACAATCAGGATTTTTATTTTATTGCTACGGACATTCAGAAAAAAAGGATATACATTGTTTGCAGTAGAAGTTTCGTTTTCAAGATTATTAATTCTCACAGTAAGTTTTTTTTCGCCGCTTTCCTTTGGTGTATAATTAAAGTTAATTGAATTAACACCACTGTTATCAAGAGAAATTTGTTGTTGTTCAATCAGAGTATTACCTTCAAACAGCGAAGCAGTAATTGATTGTCCTGCAAATCCATTGTTTATAACAGTAGCTGAAATAGTTGTTGGTGTTTCGGCATAAATATATTCATTGAACAAAACATTTTTAATAGCCACATCTTTTTTTCTGCTACTATCTCCAACTGCAATTGTGAAAACCTGTTTACCAAATTTTTCTGCCTGATAAGTTGGTGTACTTCCTTCAGTAATTACTCCATCTGAGATAATGGATATCGAAGAAATATTTTTATTTCTGAATAACTCCGGATTAAAAATTTTTGTGAAGTTAGTTGAACTTTCATCAAAGTTTAGTGAATTAGAAAAATTATTTCCTTCAATTTGCTTTACATCAGAACCGAAGGAATAGAAAAGCAAATTATTTTTCAAATCAGATTTACTTAATTCATCTAAAAGTGAAAGAGTTTTTTCTACTCTCTGAGTTCCATCGTTAATCTGCATTGACTTACTGTTATCAACAAAAATCAAATTTACCGGTTGTGCTTTAACTTTTTTAACAAGAGTTAAAACTGGCTCAAAGAATACAAGAATTAAAACTGTCAGAGCCAGGAATCTTAATAATGCAAGAAAAAATCGTTTAAGATTTGAAACAGGTGGAAGTGTAAACCGATAAACATAAACTGAATAAGCAAGAGCTATTAAAATCAGTAATACAAAAATTATCCAGCTAAAAGAAAAACTGAATTCTATTTTATCATAACCGAACATCAGATTATTAAATTTCCTTTAAGAATGGTTACTGCATTTCCGTGAATTTTCAAAATATTATTTTTCTGATTGTATGAAACTCCAACCCGACCTTTTCTGTTGAGAATGTCTCCTTGTTCTAATTTGTAAATTCTGTTGTCTGAAAAATTATTAATAAGATTTCGCTGATAAAGCAACATCAATAAAGGACCTGCTGCGGAACCGGTTACAGGATCTTCCAATATTCCTTCTGCAGGAGCGAAAAATCTTAAGTGAGCCACAGAATCTGCTTCCAAAGTTTCCATTGAATATACTGCTATATCAGTGTAATCATTTTGTGAAGAAATAATTTTTGAAAGTCTTACAAAATCAATTTCAAGATTAAACAGAGTTTGAAGATTATCAACTCCAATAAAAAGGTATTTCCTGTTCGAAACAAAAATATCTTTATTAACCTTTGATGTACTTAATCCTAAAGCGAAAAAAAGTTCATTAAAATCTTTTGTGATCTTATTAAATCTTGTTTCAGGAATTTGCATCCAGTAATGGTTTGCAGATTTTCCTGCGTGAATAATTCCTGATTTAGTATTAAAAGTGATTTCTGAATTTTCTTTAATCAGATTTTTTTCGAATAGAAAATGAAGTGAAGCAATAGTAGCGTGTCCACATAAATTATCTTCCATCTTTGGAGTGAACCATCGTAAGTTAAAATCGGCTTTGTCAGAACTTGAAAGAAAAGCTGTTTCTGAAAGATTCATTTCAGCAGCAATTCTTTTCATTTCAGATTCTTTTAAGAAATCATCAAGAACAACTGCAGCCGGATTTCCACTAAATGGTTCAGAAGTAAAAGCGTCAATTTGAAATATCTCGATGAGCTTTGGCATTCAGAAGATTTTCAATTTTCCATTGTTTCATTTCTTCGAAAGTTTTGTAATCAGTGAGATCGAAATGAATTGGAGTTACGGAAACATAATTATTTCTTATCGCTGCCTGATCGTATTCTAGCGAATGATCAACTTCAACAAGATTGCCTGTAAGCCAATAATAATTTCTTCCATAAGGATCAACTCTTTTCTCATAAACATCATCCCACTTCGACTTTCCTTGCTTTGTCACAATAATTCCTGCAACTTTTTCTTCAGGCAGGTTGGGAACATTTACATTAAGCATTGTGCCTTTTGGCAATCCTCTTTTATGAACTTCAAGTGCAAGCATTTTGGCAACCTTTGCAGCAAAAGTAAAATCCATAACAGAATGACTTGTAACTGAAATTGCAATTGAAGGCACATCCATTATTGCTGCTTCTCTTGCTGCGGAAACAGTTCCCGAGTAAATAATATTGATTGCAGTATTTGAACCATGATTTATTCCGGATACCATTAAGTCGGGCGGTTCGGTCATCAAATTTCTTATTCCGATTTTAACACAATCGGCAGGAGTTCCATCAATAGCATAACCAAAAAATTTTCCGTCTTTATGATATTCAAAAACTCTCAACGGAGTTTGCATTGTGATTGCGTGTCCAACTGCACTTTGTTCCTGATGAGGAGCAACTACAGTAACATCAGCAATTTCCCGTAACGACTTTACAAGTGCCTGTATTCCGGCTGAGTCAATTCCGTCATCGTTTGATACTAGTATTTTCAATTCGGTTTCCTTTATTCTAAAAATTGGTTGCTTAATATAACACTAATTAAAATTTCACTCAATTATTCTTTACTTTGCCTTATCATAAAGTTTAAGAAGAACATGATTTCAGTTAAATTTGCTCACAATTTTTTGAAAGATTCAGATTGTTCGTAATAAAACCATATATCTTCAACAGATTTCCGGAAATAGTTTGCGGCTTTAGCACCAAAATTGGGTTAGACAGAAAATCACCATACTTTTTCAATTTATCTCTTTCTGTCGGAGATGATGAAGAACTAGTCCGTGAAAACAGAGAAGCATTCTTTAATTATTTTGGATTAACTTCCGGTAATATTGCATTTCAAAGACAAATTCATTCTGATATTATCACAATAGTCAATTCTCCTGGTGTTTGTGGTGAAAGCGATGCAATGATAACTGATAAGACTAATCTTGGTTTGGTAATCTCCGCAGCAGATTGTACTTCTGTTTACATTTATGATTTCAAGCTAAAAGTAATTGCTGCCATTCATTCAGGTTGGCGTGGTACTAAAGAAAAAATTGTTGATAAAACATTACAAATACTTTTAAACGATTTTAACTGTAAACCTGAAAATTTATTTGTCTACATCGGTCCGTCAATATCACAAGTTAATTATGAAGTAGGTAAAGAAGTTGCCGAACAATTTGACGGAAAATATTTGAAATTAATTAATAACAAATTTTACCTTGATGTTGCTGGTGCAAATTATGATATGTTGATAAAAAGAGGAATACCATCATCAAACATTCAGAAATCTGATTTATGTACTTTTGAATATAATGAGCTTCTTCATTCATACAGACGCGATGGAGTTAAATCCGGCAGGTCACTTGGATTGATTGCAATTAAGAAATGAACAGAGAAACCTTTAAAATAATTTTTACTTATTTATTGCTTTGTTTTATCTGGGGCTCAACCTGGCTTGCAATAAGAATCAGTCTTGAGTCGTTTACTCCGTTTCTTTCAGGTGGATTAAGATTCATAATCGCTTCAATTGCAATTTTTATTGTAATGAGACTAAGAGGAATCACTCTTCAAAAAGATAAGTTGTCGGTAAAACTTTATCTTCAAATGGGATTTTTATCATTTGTAATTCCATTTGGCTTAGTTTATTGGGCTGAGCAGTTTGTGCCTTCAGGACTTGCTTCAGTACTATTTGGAGTTTATCCTTTCTTCGTTGCAATCTTTTCTTATTTTATGATTCCAAATGAAAAAATCGGAATCGGAAAAACTATCGGAATGATTTTAGGATTTGCAGGAATAGTAGTCATTTTTTCTGATTCATTTTCTTTTACAATTTCTGATTATCTGCTCGGAATGTTCGCAGTTATGTTAAGTGGAATAATGCAGGCATACATTGCAGTGACACTTAAAAAATATGGTAAACATCTCAATCCGCTTTCAATGAATTTTATTCCAATGTTGATTGCAGGAATTGCAGGAACATTGATTGGTTTGCTCGCTGAAGATATGTCAAGAGTTTCTTTACACGAAGCAGGAATTTTTGCAGTTCTTTATCTTGCTTTGTTTGGAAGTGTGGTTACCTTCACCGCATTCTATTGGCTAATGAAACGGATTAATGTTGTTATACTTTCATTGATTGCTTTCATAACTCCGATAGTTGCATTAATTCTTGGTTGGATATTTTATAATGAAGTTCTTACAACTCAGCACCTGATTGGTTCGTCCATGGTTCTCATCGGACTTTTAATAGCAAACCTTTATGGAATTGCTTTTCAGAAGGCAAAAGAAATAAAAATTTAGATAATTGTTGTAAACAGATTTCTTAACTTTGCACTGTCGAAAAAGGATTCTTATGGAAAACATTATACGGATTAAAAAAGCTACATTCTATGGTTATCACGGAGTTCGGAGTGAAGAACAAAGTGTCGGTGGTAAATTTGAAGCAGATGTTGATATCTATACGGATTTTTCAAAAGCTGCCCGCAAAGATTCGCTGACTGACACAATAGATTATCATAAAGTTTATAAGTTTTTATATCGAATGGCTCTCGAACAAAAATATTATCTGATTGAAGCACTTGCAATGAGAATTGCCGATGAACTACTGATTAACTTTCAGACGATTAACAAGGTTGCTGTAAGAATTCGTAAAAACAATCCTCCGCTTGGAGGCGTTGTTGACTGTGTTGAAGTAGAAGTTATAAAAGAAAGAAAAGATTTATAATGTCTCACGAACAACATACAGCTTTTATTGGTATTGGTTCCAATGTAGGAAACAGAATTGATAACATCAGGAAAGCTGTAAATCTGATTAACGCGACAGAAGGAATTGAGTTAATTGCGGTTTCATCTTTATATGAATCTTTACCATTCGGGAATCACAATCAGCAAAATTTTTATAATGCAGCGATTAAAATTCAAACTGTCTTAACTCCATATAAACTTTTTGAATTGCTGAAAAAGTTTGAATTGATGCTTGGAAGAATTCACAGAGCACATTGGGGACCTCGTGAGATTGATCTCGATATTCTTTTATTTGACGATTTAATTTTATCTGATGATGTTTTAACTTTGCCACATAAGGGAATGCATTTAAGAGATTTTGTTTTATTACCATTAGCTGAAATTGATGATAAAATTATTCATCCTGTTTACAAAATGACTGTTAAACAGTTTTTGAATCAGATTAAAGACAGAACAATTATTTCAAAGATTGATGAAAAAATTTTAAAAGAGGAGAAAGAGATTGGATAACAACTCTGAACTTCGGTACATTGCTGTTGAAGGTGTAATTGGAGCCGGTAAAACTGCTCTTGCAAAAAAACTAAAAGCACGACTTGATGCAAGAATAGTTCTTGAACAGTTTGAAACAAATCCTTTTCTCGAAAAATTTTATAATGACAGAAGAAGATATGCTTTTCAGACTCAGATGTTTTTTCTCATAAACCGATTTAAGCAACAGGAAGAACTTATACAGGAGGATTTATTCTCAAACTACATTGTTTCAGATTATATTTTTGAAAAAGACAGAATATTTGCTTATCTCAATCTAACAGGTGATGAATTAAAATTATACGAATCACTTTATCCTTTGCTTGCCCGCACTCTTCGTAAACCGGATTTGGTTGTGTTTCTTCAATCAAGTATTGATCGTTTGATGTTCAATATTAAAAAGCGCGGCAGAGCAGTTGAAAAAAATCTGACAAGAAGTTACATAGAAGAATTGAGTGAAGCTTACAATCATTTTTTCTTCCGTTATAATGCGACACCTCTTTTGATTGTCAACTCAACTGAAATTGATTTTGTCAATAATGAAAATGATTTTGAAGAATTATTCCGGCAGATTTTTAGAGAAGACAGAGGATTGATTGAATACTTTAATCCTGAAACACGGAGAGTTTTATAATGTTAAGGTTATTGCTATACCTTCTGCTATTCTTTCTTGTTTACAGAATTGTAAGAAACTTTATCAAAGGTTACACTTCAGGCGATGTTAAAACAAAAGTTCGCGAACAGAAAAGAGTTAAATCAAAGTATGAAGATGTTGAAGAGGCAAAGTACACCGAAATAAAGGACGATAAAGAAAAAAAATAAATGAATGGCAAAGAAGAATTTTTTATCTAACCTGTTACTCACATTTCTAAAAAAACTTTTCGAAGTTCCTGAAAGTCATTCAAACGATCTCGGAGAAATAAAGGAAATATTAATTGTAAGACAGCATAATCAACTTGGAGATTTACTTGCTGGTATATCTTTACTTCGGGCTATCAAAGAAAAGTATCCTGATTCTTCAATCACAATAATTCTCAGTAAAGAAAATTATAAAGGACTATTAAAGAACCGGTTCATAAAAGAGCTTTTCGTATTTGATAAATCAAAACTTTTCAATCCGAATTATTTCATAAAATTAATAAAGCTCTTACGCAAAGAATATGATGTTGTCTTTGTTCCGGTTACTGTTTCGATTTCTTTTACAAGTAACCTTCTGGCAAGAATTTCCAAATCGAAAATTAGAGTTGGGCCAAAATCTCTTGATGGAAAATTGAATGATAGTCAGTTCTTTTTTGACAGAAGAATTAACATTGACTGGAGAAAACACCCCGATTCACATGTTGCAGAAAGAATTCTTGATCTAGTAAGACCATTTGGAATAGATACAAATGACTTCAGTTCAGAAATTAATTTCGATGATGATGACATCTCTGTTGCAAAAAAATTTCTGAGTGAAATTAAAAAAGACAATTCATCATTTATTATTGGACTTCATGTTGGTGCTGGTAAACCGCAGAACAGATGGTCATTGCAGAAATATGTAGAACTGATTGAACTTCTGAATCAGAACTTTAATTGCACTTTCTTTCTTACAGGAAGTGACGCTGATAATGAAGAATTGAATTATGTCAAATCAAAATCAAAAATTCATCTGCCTGTATTCAAAAACATGGAAATATCTCAGGTTGCTGCATTGATTTCTCAGGCAGATTTATTCATCACAAACGATACAGGAACTATGCACATTGCAGGTTCGACTAAAACTCCGCAGATTTCTTTGTTCGGTCCGACAAATCCATATAACTGGGCACCGATTGGTGTTAATAAACATTTTATTCGTAAATCAGAACTAATTGATGATATAACAGTTCAGGATGTTTATGAGCTTGCAAGCCAAATTATTAAAAGCAGAGCAAAAGATGAAAACTAATAACAGAATTGCTGCAATCGATATTGGAACGAATTCTTTCCATCTCGTAATCGTTGAAGTTCAGAGTGATAACACATTCAAACTTCTTGATAAGCAAAGGGAAGTCATTCGACTTGGTTCACATAAAGGTGAAGATCTTTCAGTAATCTCAGAAGGTGAAATTGAAAAAGCAATTGACATTCTGAAAAATTACAAAATGCTTGCAGAACACTACGGAGCTTCAATCAGAGCTGTTGCAACAAGTGCGGTTCGTGAAGCAGAGAATAAAGATAAGTTTGTTAAAGCAGTCAGAGATAAAATTGGGATTGATATTGAAGTCGTTGACGGAAGAACTGAAGCAAGACTTATTTTTTATGGAATTATGAATGCTATTGATGTAAAAGAAAAAAATGTTTTATGCATTGATATCGGCGGTGGAAGTTCTGAGTTTATTTATGCTGAAAAAGGAAATCCTGTCATAACCGAAAGTGTTAAGATTGGTGCGGTTCGTCTAAGCAAAAAGTTTTTCCCCGATTTCATACTCAAGAAAGAATCAGTCGAAGCTTGTCAATCTTATGTTCAGGCACAAATCAGCTATATCAAATATTTAATTAGCGAAAAGAAAATTGATCAGGTGATTGGCGCATCAGGAACAATTGTAGCTGCAGCAATTCTTGTTCAGGAGTTATTCAATAAACCAAAAAGAAAATCAATCAACAAAATGACATTCACTTCTGATGAATTGAATTTTGTTTATAAAGAAATTATCAGACGAAAGACTCCTGCTGAAAGAATTTCATTACCGGGTATGGAATTAAAGCGCGTAGATATAATTCCTGCAGGAATAATTATTCTGAAAACAGTTTTCGATTTATTTGAAATAAAAAATATCACACTTTCCGAATATGCCTTGAGAGAAGGTATTATCTACGATACAATAGTAAAGCAAAGCTCAGCTAAAAACTGAATGTTGATGCTTATCTTCAGTCTTATCTTGGTTCTCATTTTATCATTATATTTGCATTGAATTTAAGGGAAACGATGAACAACATTAGAAATTTTTGCATAATAGCTCATATAGATCACGGTAAATCAACAATTGCAGATTGTCTGCTGGAAAAAACCGGAGTAGTTTCAGAAAGAGAAGCGAAAGATCAGATATTAGATGATCTTGAACTTGAAAGAGAACGCGGAATAACAATTAAATCTCACGCTATCCAAATGCACTATCGTGCAAAGGATGGAAATGATTATATCCTTAATCTGATTGATACTCCCGGACATGTTGATTTCACTTATGAAGTTTCGAGATCACTTGCTGCCTGCGAAGGTGCTATTCTCGTCGTTGATGCTGCACAAGGTGTAGAAGCACAAACGATAAGCAATCTTTATCTAGCAATAGAAGCTGGATTAGAAATCATTCCTGTCATTAATAAAATTGATTTACCAAGCGCTGAAATTGACAGAGTATCTCAGCAAATAATTGATTTGCTTGGTTGTAACAAAGAAGATATTCATCTTGTTAGTGCAAAAGCTAAAATCGGAATAGAAGAATTACTTGAAACAATAGTTAGCAAAGTGCCTCCTCCAACCGGCGATCCAAAAGCTCCGCTGCAGGCTCTGATATTTGATTCTCTGTTCGACTCCTATCGTGGTGCAATAGCTTACATTCGTGTTGTTAATGGAACTTTGAAAACCGGAGAGCGAATTAAGTTCTTTAAAGTAAATAAAGAATTTGATGCCGAAGAAATTGGTGTGCTTGGACTCAAGAGAATTAAAACTGAACAGCTCACTGCCGGTGATGTTGGTTATCTTATTGCTGGTGTAAAAGATGTTCACGACACTAAAGTTGGTGATACGGTTACACACTCTAAAAATGGCGCTACTGAACCTCTGCCCGGTTATAAAGAAGTAAAGCCAATGGTTTACAGTGGACTTTATCCAACTTCATCGGATGATTTTGAAGACTTAAGAGACGCACTTGAAAAATTCAGATTGAACGATTCCGCTTTGGTATATCAACCTGAAACTTCCGCTGCACTTGGATTTGGTTTTCGTTGTGGCTTTCTTGGATTGCTTCATATGGAAATCGTTCAGGAACGATTGCTTCGTGAATACAACCAATCAATAATTACAACACTACCGAATGTTGAGTACATCGTTTATACGAAGAAAGGCGAAAAAATAATTGTTGATAATCCTGCAGAAATGCCTCCGGTTGGTGAAATTGATCATGTTGAAGAACCATATATGAAAGCTCAGATTGTTACTCCAAGTGAATATGTCGGAAACATAATGAAACTTGCGATGGACAAACGCGGTGTTTATAAAAATACAACTTACATCGATCCGACAAGAGCTGATTTACAATTTGAATTTCCCTTGTCAGAAATAATCTTTGACTTTTATGATAAGCTGAAATCAGTAACTCGTGGTTATGCATCTTTTGATTACGAGTTTATCGGATATCGTGAAAGTGATCTTGTAAAGCTTGACATTCTGCTCAATGGTGAACCGGTTGATGCACTATCAATGATCGTTCACAGAAGCAAAGCTTATGATTGGGGCAGGAAAGTTTGTTCGAAGCTAAAGGATTTAATTCCAAGACAAATGTTTGAGATAAATGTTCAGGCAGCAATTGGAACAAAAGTAATTTCTAAATCAGTAATCAAAGCATTAAGGAAAAATGTTCTTGCTAAATGTTATGGCGGTGATATAACACGAAAAAGAAAACTTCTTGAAAAACAAAAAGAAGGTAAGAAAAGAATGAAGCAGGTTGGTAATGTTGAAATTCCGCAGGAAGCATTTTTAGCAGTATTACAAATTGACGAATAAACGGATGTAAATTGTCAGCACAGGCATACAAACCGGCAGTAAAGAAAAAATCTAAGCTGAAGATTTTTTTGTTCGTATTAATTTTCTTTCTTACACTTATAATTATTAAAGGAATTTTTCTTGGAGCTTATCATATAACTTCTTCTTCAATGAGAAATGCATTGATTGAAGGTGATTTTGTTCTTGTTAAAAAATCTTCGTATCAGATAAAAACACCGGATAAATTCCCATTCACACCGTTTAAGATTCCATCGTTCAGAATTTTTAAAAGACAGAAACCTGAAAGAAATGATGTTGTAGTTTTTAAGATGAATGAGTTTCTTGTTGATACTTCTTTAACTGAGTACGATCTTGTAAAAAGAATAATTGCTTTGCCTGGTGAAACTGTTCAGTTAAAAGACAGATCAGTTTTTATAAATGATGAAGAAATTAATAATCCCTCGACGGTTACTTTTAATCTTAATAGTCCTTTCTTCTACAATAAAGCTGAACAAAAATTTTATCCGTTTAATGACAAAACCTGGAAAATAAATTTTTACGGTCCTGTTAAAGTTCCGCAAAGAGGCGATACAATTCAGATAAATCCAAAGAATATTTCAATTTGGCAACCAATTATAAATTATGAATCAGGTGGAAAATTTATTAATGTTGAAGGAACAGTAATCACTTACAAAGGAAGACCAATTACAGAATACATCATTCAGAAAGATTACTACTTTGTTTTAGGAGATAACAGATTTGAGAGTGTTGACAGCAGATTCTTCGGCTTTGTTCCTGAAGATGAAATTATCGGGAAAGTCTGGATGATTTACTGGTCAATCAATCCGAATATTGAAACCGGATTTTGGGATTTCTTTAATGCACTTCGATTCGATAGAATTACAAAAAGCATTTACTGAATTATGAAATAAAATCTGATGAATAAAAAAATTATTTTACTTCTTGTAATTGTCACTTCATTTTCACTTGCTCAACAAAAATATTTTATCTTCTTTAAAGACAAAGGAATTGATAAAAGCATTTCGTTAAGTAAATCCTCTTCAGAATATCAGATAGCAGTTAATTCTCTAAAAGAAAAAGCAATTGAACGAAGAAAGAAAAATCTTGGTGAAGAAATAATTCGTTTCGAAGATTTGCCTTTGAGAAACGATTATCTGAATGAATTAAGAAAACTCGGAATAAAGATTGTTCACGAACTGAACTGGTTCAATTGCGTTTCTGCAGTCGTTTCTCAGGATAAAATTGATATTATACGTTCGCTTCCGTTTGTTGAAGATATAAAACCAGTTAAAAGAATATCATTCAAAAAAGATTTAATTCAGGAATCACTTCTTAAAGAGAATAATTTCAACCTCTTCGTTAATGAATACGGACCATCTTTTACTCAATTAAATTTGTCAGATGTTCCTTTAGTTCATTCCAAAGGAATTGATGGAAGAAATGTTTTGGTCGGATTATTAGACTCAGGATTTGACTGGAAAAGACATACTGCACTTTCAACAAGAGATGTAGTTGCTGAATATGATTTTGTGTTTGATGATTCTGTTACTGCAAATCAATCACAGGATGTTCCCGGACAGGATTTTCACGGAACATTAGTTTTTTCAATTATCGGAGGTTATCGGGATAGTATTTTAATTGGCTCAGCTTTCAACAGTTCATTCCTGCTTGCAAAAACTGAATACATCGCAACTGAAACTCATGTTGAAGAAGACAATTACGCAGCCGCTTTAATTTGGATGGAAAATCTTGGTGTGGATATCACAAGTAGTTCACTTGGTTATAATGAATTCGATACGGGCGAAGATTCATATACTTATGAAGATATGAATGGCAAAACTACTATAGTTAGCAAAGCAGTTGATTTAGCATTCGAAAGAGGTGTGGTTACATTTACTTCTGCTGGTAATGAAGGAAATACAAAATGGAAATACATTACTGCACCAGCCGATGCCTTTAATGTTATTGCAGTCGGTTCGGTTGATGCACAAAATAATCCCGCAAGTTTTAGTTCAGTTGGACCAACTTATGACGGGAGAATTAAACCGGAAGTGGTTGCAATGGGAGTTTCAGTCTATGGTGCTTTAGCAGGTACAACGAATGATTACCGTTATGCAAACGGAACATCTACTTCATCTCCAATTGCTGCCGGAGTAGCTGCATTACTTCTTTCTAAATTTCCGCACTTAACAAATTCACAGGTCAGAAGTATAATTCTAGAATCATCATCAAATTCACAATCACCAAATAATCAGATTGGTTATGGATTAATCTCTGCAAAAAGTGCATTGGAATTTCCTAACATCAGACAGGTAAATGGAAGTTATCTGCTGAACAAAATATTTTTTGATGATTCAAAAAATCCGAATTCAATTCGACTTCATATTTCTGAAGATGGAGCATCATTTACAAGTTATAATTTCAACACTTTCAAAGATGACACTTACGAATTTGTTCTTCCATCATTCTCAAACGGTAAGAAACTTGAATTTTACTTTACATATCAGGATAGCTCGGGAAATCTGACAAGAGTTCCTTCAAACAAAAATTATAAAATGTTTTACGGTTTGTTAAATATTTTACTCAACTTAAACTTATCTAGTAATAATCTTGATTATACTGTTAGCGACATTTATCCAAATCCATTTCTGCCATTGAAGAATAAAGTTGTCAGAATTAATTATCGTTCATCAGGAAATGAGTCTTTCAGACTTTCAATTATTGATGCTTCAGGAAGAAGTGTAAAAGAGATTTCACAGATTAGTAATCCAGGTGAAAATGTTGTTGAGTGGGATGGAACGAATGACGAAAAAATTCTTTGCTCAAGTGGAGTCTATTATTTCCTTATCTCTCTCAACGGAAAACAATTTGGTAAAAAATTAGTTCTATTAAAGTAATTTTGGAAAGAAGATTTATATAACTTTTCGGGAGTAACCAGATGTCAAGAATTATTTTACCTCTGCAAGAAAAGTATCTTGATTCATTCGATAAGAAAAAAGATTCGCTTCTAAAGAGTATGGAAGAGTTTGCAGAGGAAAATAATGTTCCAATACTTTCGAACCTTTCAGCAAATCTTCTGGAGCAACTAATCGTAATGAATAAACCTCAGCGAGTTTTAGAAATAGGAACAGCAATCGGTTACTCTACAATCCGAATAGCAAGAAAGTTAGGAAGAAAATCAATTATTCATACGATTGAAAAAAGCACTGACAACATCACTATTGCTAAAGATAATTTCAAAAAATCCGGACTTGAAAGCAAGATTAAACTTCTCGAAGGTGATGCCTTAAGAATAATGCCGCAGCTTCAGAAAAAGTATGATTTTATTTTTCTTGACGCTGATAAGGAAGACTATAAAAGATTGTTTGATTACTCAATGGTGCTTTTGAAAAAGGGAGGAGTAATTTTTGTTGATAATCTTCTGTGGCACGGTTATGTAGCAGCGAATAAGATTCCGCCAAAGTATAAAAAGTCCACTGCACTTATAAGAGATTTCAACAGAATTTTTATGACACAGCCGTCATTATCTTCAACCATATTACCCGTTGGTGATGGAATTGGAATAGGAGTAAAAGTACTATGACAACAACCATAACACACAATTTTCTTAATGAAGTTGAGTCTTTTACCGAAAGAAAACTTCATCATAAAATATTTCTTCAGCAGTTGATTGATGAAGCAAATAAAAATGATACAGTTCAGAAATTTGAAGAACTTGCATTCACAGGGAAGTATGTAAGCGGATTGTTCAGAGCGATAAAAATTGGCCAGTCAAATCCTGATGTAACTAATCTTCAAATGATTAAAGAAGATTTGATGAGGAATATAGAAAAGGTCATAACCTTAATAAAGGAAATGACCTCAAATTTAAATGCAGAAGTCTTCGCAGAAATAAATACAAAGTTTATTGAGCTAAGTAAAGATCAATTCAACAACATTACCCAACTTGTTGATGATCTCGACCAGGTAAAAAAGTATCTTAATTACCTGAAAAGAAATATCAGTTAGCTTTTAGCCAACCACTTTTCCAAAGCTTCAAGCAGATGTTCCAAAGCTGTAGTTAAAGGTTCATGCTGATCAGGATCAATATCTTTCAGAATTTCCCGATGAATATCTACATAAGCTTTGTTCAATTGCTTAACAAGTGATTGACCTTTTGATGATAAAGTAACTCTCATATTCCGTCTGTCATTCGGGTCAATCTCTCTGATTATATATTCTTTGTTTACCAATCCATCAATAATCCTTGTCAATCTACTTGGACTTAAATTCATCCTTTCAGCAATCTTCTTATTATTAACAGTTTCATCCGAACCAAATAATCTGAGACAACGGAATTCTGCTTGAGTTAAGCCATGAATTTCTGCCAGCCGAACTTCTTTTTCCTGACAATTTGCAAGCAAACTGAATGTTAAGTTTGCCAGCTTCTCTGCGTGTTGATTTAATTCCATATTTAACCCCTGTAAAAGATTAATAATTGTGCATATCAAAAATCGTTAAAACTAATATTTTAATCAAGTGGAGGTTAAGGATTTGTTATAAGTAAATGATTGATGGATTTCAATCTTAGCTGTTCCGTTAGTAGTATTAAGTAATTCATTCTTGAAATCATCAACTAATGATGTTTTAATGGAGATATAAAATTTTGCAAAGTCGCTATATTCAGAATTATCAATTATTCCCTCGTAATTATTAACAACTCGGTGAAATTGACTGATATAATTAAATTCTATTTGTACAGAAATTTCTTGATAAAGATTTAATTGTACAATTTTCTTTTCATCAATAACATTTAATGCAGATTGATAATAAGCTTTTCCAAGCGGACCAACTCCTAATTTTGTGCCACCGAAATAGCGAATAACAATTATCAAAACATTTGTAAGCCCATAATGCTCAATTGCGTTAAGAATTCTTAATCCGGCAGTACCTTTTGGTTCACCATCGTCAGATGATTTTATTTCATAATTGAGCAGTTTGTATGCATAGCAGTGATGTGTTGCATCAAAATACTTCTTTCTGACTGTGTCAAGAATTGTTTCTGCTTGTTCATGCTTTTCAATGTGATATATCTGAGCGATAAATTCAGATGATTTTTCCTTATAAACGCTTTCATTGAACTCAAACACAGTTTTTATTTGTTCTGGAAGTGATTTGGATGATAAAGGATTAGAGTGCATGCTAAAACTATTTGAATATGAATTTGAGTGTGACTAAAATACATGTTTGAAAATTTTATTACTATACAAACTTGGAAAAAGACAAAATAATAATTAAAGGTGCACGCGAACATAATCTCAAGAATATTGATGTCGAGATACCGCGTGAATCCTTCACTGTAATAACAGGTTTATCAGGTTCCGGTAAATCTTCACTTGCCTTCGATACAATTTATGCTGAAGGACAGAGAAGGTATATCGAATCGCTTTCAGCTTATGCAAGGCAGTTTCTTGATATGCTTGAAAAACCTGATGTAGATTTAATTGATGGATTAAGTCCTGCAATTTCAATTGAACAGAAATCAACTTCCGGAAATCCTCGTTCAACAGTTGGAACTGTAACTGAAATTTATGATTACCTTCGTTTGTTATTTGCAAGAGTCGGAACTCCGCATTGTTACAATTGCGGCAAACCGGTTGTAAAACAATCATCAAATCAGATAATTGATTCTATTCTTACAAACTATAATGGTAAAAAGATTACTGTTTTAGCTCCTGTTATAAGAGGAAGAAAAGGACATTATCGGGAATTGTTTGAAGAGATTCTCTCAGATGGATTTCTAAAAGTCAGAGTTGATGGTGAGTATTTTGAAATCTATAAAGGATTCAGTGTTGACAGATACAAACTGCATAATATTGAAATTGCAGTTGACAAACTTCAGGTAAGTGAAAAATCAAGAAACCGTTTAACTGAATCTGTTGATGTTGCGTTAAACTACGGTGGAGGAATAGTAATTATTGATACAGGAAAGGAAGATAAAGTTTACAGCCGTCATCTTGCCTGTCTTGATTGTGGAATAAGTTATCGTGAACTTGCACCAAATTCATTTTCATTTAACTCGCCTTATGGTTCCTGTCAAAACTGCGAAGGTCTTGGAGAAATCAAAGAACTTGATATTAACCTGATCATCCCGGATTGGAATAAATCAATAAACGAAGAAGCAATTGCAGCGCTTGGTAAACCAAGACAAATCTGGTTTTTCAATCAGCTTGAAGCAATAGGAAAAAAATATGGTTTTGATTTCGATACCAAATTAAAAGATTTAACAGAGGAACAAAAAGATATACTTCTTAACGGCACAAAAGATAAAATTCCCTTTACTTACACTTACGGAAAAGGTAAGCCGGTTACTTATCTTCATCGTTTTACAGGATTGATGGAATATCTCAGAAATTATTATTCAACCACAACATCAGCAAGTATTCGTGAGTGGGTTGAATCATTTATGAATACTGTGACATGTCCTGTTTGTAATGGCGGAAGATTAAAGAAAGAATCACTATCTGTTAAGTTTGCCGGAAAAAATATAAGTGAGATAACTAATCTTTCAATCAATCGTGCAATCGAATTCTTTGCTAAACTAAAACTTACAGGAAGAGATGCACAAATTTCAAAACCAATTTTGAAAGAGATAACAACCAGACTTCAGTTTCTTTCAAATGTGGGATTGGATTATCTGACATTAAATCGTTCTGCAAGAACTTTGTCGGGTGGAGAATCACAGAGAATAAGATTAGCAACTCAGATTGGCTCTCAGCTCGCAGGAGTATTGTATGTTCTTGATGAACCTTCAATAGGATTGCATCAGAGCGATAACATAAAACTCATAAACTCGCTTAAAGAATTAAGAGACCTTGGAAACACTGTTATCGTAGTTGAGCACGATAAAGAAACAATAGAAAATTCTGACTTTATGATTGACCTTGGACCCGGAGCAGGTGAACAGGGAGGAAAAGTTTGTATTGCCGGCGAAACTAAAAAGTTAGTTGACTCAAAAAATGGCTTTGATTCAATTACACTTTCATATTTGAAGCATCGGAAAGAAATTAAAATTCCTGAGCAGAGAAGAAAAGGCAATGGCAAATTTATTTTACTTAATGGCGCTTCAGGAAATAACTTAAAAAATGTTGATTTGAAAATTCCTCTTGGAACTCTGACACTAGTAACAGGAGTTAGCGGCTCAGGTAAATCAAGTTTGATTAACGAAACTCTTGTTAAAATTTTGATGAGAAAGTTTTATAACTCAGCAGTGGTTCCGCTTCCTTATAAATCAGTTGAAGGACTTGAAAATATTGACAAAGTAATTGAGATTGATCAGTCACCAATTGGCAGAACACCGCGATCAAACCCAGCTACTTATACTGGTTTATTTACTTTAATTCGTGATTTGTTTGCTCAACTTCCTGAATCGAAAATGAGAGGATATGAACCGGGAAGATTCAGCTTTAATGTGGAAGGAGGAAGATGTGAAGCTTGTTCAGGTGATGGAGTAAAAAAGATTGAAATGAATTTTCTTCCTGATGTTTATGTAACCTGCGATGTTTGTCACGGAAAGCGTTATAACAGAGAAACACTTCAGGTTTTGTATAAAACAAAATCAATTGCCGATGTTCTTGATATGCGAGTTGACGAAGCTCTGGAATTTTTTGAAGACTTGCCGAGAATTAAAAGGAAGATTAAAGCAATTCACGATGTTGGTTTAGGTTATATAAGACTTGGACAACAGGCAACAACACTTTCCGGTGGCGAAGCACAACGGGTTAAGCTCGCTACTGAATTAAGCAAAGTTTCAACAGGAAAAACTTTATATATCCTTGATGAACCAACAACAGGACTTCATTTTGAAGATGTAAACATTCTTATGAATGTGCTGAATAAATTAGTTGATAAAGGAAATACTGTCATAGTTATTGAACACAATCTCGATGTAATAAAGTTAGCAGATTGGATAATTGATCTCGGTCCCGGAGGAGGAGAATTCGGTGGAGAAATTATCGCTGAAGGAACTCCCGAAGAAATTGTAAACAACAAAAAAAGTCTCACCGGAAAATTTTTGAAGAAAGAATTAAAGTAAATTTTTACTCAATCTCACTTGGATCCCAGGAAACTCTGAAGTTTTCATTCAACTCATTTAATACTTTCATATCTTCTGCACTTAACTTGAAATCAAAAACTTCAGCATTCTCTTTTATTCTCTTTTTATTTGCAGACTTTGGAATAACAATCAGTTTATGCTCCAGACACCAGCGAATTAAAATCTGAGCGTGAGTTTTGTTATACTTTTTTGCTATACTGTTTACAACCGGATTATTTTTTTTCTTCATTCTGGCTAAAGGTGAGTATGCTTCAACTTCAATTTTATTTGAACGGCAATATTCAAGCAATTCTTTCTGATAAAGAAAAGGAGAAAACTCAACCTGATTAACAGTTGGAATTACATTCGAATATTCTTTCATCTCTTCAAGATGTCTGATCATATAATTGCTAACACCAATTGCTTTACATCTTCCTTCCGAATAAATTTTTTCTAAAGCTCTCCAGCTTTCTTTTCTCAGATTTGGAACAGGCCAATGAATGAGATATAAATCAACATAATCAAGTTGTAATCTTTTTAAACTTTCGTCAAATGCTTTTAATGCTAAATCATAACCGTGATCATCATTCCAAAGTTTTGTTGTGATAAATATTTCTTCGCGTGGAATTCCCGACTGTTTAACTGCAATCCCAACTTCTTTTTCATTTCCATAAACTGCTGCAGTATCAATTAATCTATAACCAATTTCTAAAGCATAAGAAACCGCTTCTATTGTTTCTTTACCAGGAGCAGCTTTATAAACTCCAAGTCCGAAGTACGGCATTTCATAGCCATTATTTAATTTGCATTTAGAATGAATGTTCATCTGTTCTCCTAAAAAATATTCAGTAGTTTAATTGCCATTATGAAAATTGAAACTATTAGAACTGCTTTGATTAGTTTTTCTCCTTTCTTTACTGAAAGTTTAGCTCCCCACCATCCACCAAAAGCATTTCCGGCAGAAAGGCTTAATCCATAAAACCAGTTGACATTGTTTGTCAAAATAAAAACAAGTAATGCAGGAATTGTGAAAATGAATACGATAAAAACCTTATGCATATTTACCCTTATTAAATCGAGTTTAAGAATATTATGAAGCAAAGCCATTATAATGAATCCAACACCAACCTGAAGAAATCCTCCATAAAAGCCAATTAGTATCATCGAGAGTACAACTTTCCAATCAACTTTGAAATCAGCAGTAACATTTTTTTCCCGCTTCTGAGGTATAATCATAGTAATAATTATCAGAATCATTATTATCCCAAGAACTTTTTCAAAAGCATCATTGGATATTTTTACCGCAAAGACAGCACCAGCTATCGCTCCGGGTAAACTCAGAAGCGAAAGAATCATACTGTTTTTCAATTCATAATATTTTTCTTTTTTGAATGAATAAACAGCAGAGATATTCTGGAATATGATTGCAACACGATTAGTCCCGTTTGCAACAGATGCATCAAGTCCGAGAAAAATTAATGCAGGCAAAGTGAGTGATGAGCCACCACCAGCGTTTACATTAATAAACGCAGCAATTGCTCCAACGCCAAAGAGAATCAAGACAGAGAAAATATCAGACAATTAATCTCCTTAATTTTAATCACTAAAATATGAAAAGAAGATAAATGATTTTGATATACTTTTTGAATGAAATATTATCTTTATATTTTAACAAAAACAATACTGGAGATTTGCTGATGCGAATAAAAACATACTCAAACTTTTTACTCATTCTCATCTTTGTTTTAAATGTTTTTGCTTGTGCTCAGGATAAAGAAAACTATATAAAAGAAAATTACGATAAGAATGAGTATCGTATTAAAATGCGGGACGGTGTTCATCTATACACAATTGTCTATTCACCAAAAGATAAATCAAAAAAATATCCGATTATTTTAACACGAACTCCTTATTCAATCGGACCTTATGGTGAAGATAAATTTGCAAGATTCTTAGGACCAGCTGAACAATTCGTTAAAGAAGGTTACATTTTTGTGCTTCAGGATGTTAGAGGAAGATTTATGTCCGAAGGTGAATTTGATAATATGCGACCGCATAAACCTGATAAAACTAAGAACGAAACTGATGAAAGCAGTGACACTTATGATACTATTGAATGGCTGATAAAAAATATTCCGAACAACAATGGCAAAGTCGGAATGTGGGGAAATTCTTATCCGGGTTTTTATACAATAATGGGAGCGATTGATGCTCATCCAAATCTTGCAGCTGTATCTCCGCAAGCTCCGATTTCTGATTGGTTCATTGGTGATGATATGCATCATAACGGTGCTTTTTCATTACAAATGTCTTTCAACTTTTTTAAGAATTTTGGAATCCCAAGAAAAGCTCCAACAACTCAATGGCAGAGAGGTGCTGATTATCCATCGCCGGATAATTATTCTTTCTTCCTGAAACACACGCCAATTAAAAAACTGAATGAAAACATTCTGAAAAATTCTATTCCGTTTTGGGATTCGATAATGGCACACGGAAGTTATGATTACTTCTGGCAGGAAAGAAGTAACCTTAAACATCTGAAGAACATTAAACCGGCAGTTCTTATTGTTGGCGGTTGGTACGATGCTGAGGATTTATTCGGTCCGTTAAATATTTATAAAACTATTGAGAAAAATGATCAGGATAATCAATGCAGGATTGTTATGGGTCCGTGGACTCACGGTTCTTGGATTGCAACAAAAGGTGATTCACTAGGTGATTTTTATTTTGGCAGTAACACTGCTGATTATTACAGACAAAAAATATTAATTCCGTTTTTCAACTATTATCTGAAAGGAATTGGAAAACCTTTGACATCAGATGCTTATATGTTTAATACCGGTGAAAATAAATTTTATCAATTCAATCAATGGCCTCCGGAGAATGTAACAACATCAGATTTATTCCTTTCATCAGATTATAAATTAAGCTTTTCTTCTGACTTTGGTTCAAAAGAATTTTCAGAATATCTGAGTGACCCCTGGAATCCGGTTCCATATACTTCAAAATTTCTTGACTCGAAAAATTTCTATAACAGAACTTTTATGATAGAAGACCAGAGATATGTTTCAACAAGACCTGATGTTCTTACTTTCGAAACCGAGCCGCTTGATACTGATTTTACTATTGCCGGCCCGATTGAAGCTACTCTTTATGTTTCAACTTCAGGTACTGATGCAGATTTTGTTGTTAAGGTAATTGATGTCTATCCTGATGATGAACCTAATCCTGAACCAAATCCCAATCAGGTTGAAATGGGTGGATATCAAAGATTAGTTCGTGCAGAAATAATGAGAGGCAAATTCCGAAACAGTTATGAAAATCCTGAACCGTTTACTCCGAACAAAATCGAGGAAGTTAAAATTAAATTGAATGATGCCTTTCATACCTTCAAGAAAGGACATAAGATAATGATTCAGATACACAGCAGTTGGTTTCCTTTCTTTGATAGTAATCCGCAAACTTTTACTGATATTTATAATGCAGATGAAAAAGATTTCGTAAAAGCTCAAATAAAAGTTTATCATTCAAAAGATTATCAATCAAAAATTTCATTTAAAATTTACGGAGAGAAGCAATGAAAAAATTATTTTTTCTGTTTTGCTTAATTCTTCTTTCGTTTGACTTGAATGCACAGCTTTTTTACAGCAACGAACCTCTTGCACACACTTATTCAATCGTAGCAAGGGATCCCAAAACCGGAGAGATGGGTGTTGCAGTTCAATCTCACTGGTTTTCTGTTGGCTCAATTGTAAGTTGGGGTGAAGCCGGAGTTGGAGTAATCGCAACTCAATCTTTTGTTAATCCATCATTCGGTCAAAGAGGACTTGAAATGTTGAAGCAGGGAATGACTGCACAGGAAGTAGTTGATTTACTTATTGCTTCGGATGAAGGAAGAGATTTTCGTCAGCTTGCCATTGTAGATGCAAAAGGAAATTCAGCTGCTTATACAGGAAGCAAATGTATACCTGAAGCAGGACATATTGTGGGTGATAACTATTGTGTTGAGGCTAATTTAATGTTAAGTAATCTGGTTTGGAGTGAAATGTCAAAAGCATTTGAAAGTAGTGATGGACCGTTAGCCGAAAGACTTATTGCTGCTTTAGAAGCTGCTCAGAATGTTGGCGGTGATATCAGGGGACAACAATCTGCTGCAATACTTGTTGTAAAAGGCGAGGCAACAGGAAAACTTTGGGAAGATCGTTACATTGATTTAAGAGTTGAAGATCATCCCGAACCAATTAAAGAAATTAAAAGATTGTTGAAAGTTTTCAGAGCTTATGAGCATATGAATAATGGTGATCTTGCAGTTGAAAAGAATGATATGAAACTTGCAATGGAGCATTATTCTGCTGCAATGAAAATGTTTCCTGAAAATCTTGAAATGAAATATTGGACGGCTGTTACTCTTGTTAATAATGGACAACTTAATGATGCATTACCTATGTTCAAAGAAATTTTTGCATCTGATGACAATTGGAGAAAGCTTACTCCACGATTGATAAAAGTTGGATTGCTTAACGCAGATGAAAAAACATTGGAGAAAATAATTACACAATAGTTAGTAGTTTTATCAAGTGATTGACACAGACCACTTAAAAGACTATATTTGGTCAGGAATAAAATGGAGCGAAAATGAAATTTAGTGAATCTATAAAACCAGTAAGTTATTTAAAAGCTCATGTTTCAGAAATATTAAAAGATCTTAATGAAAATAGTAAAACTCTTCTTATTACTCAGAATGGTGAAGCGAAAGCAATTTTACAAGACATTAAACTTTACGAACAAACTCAGGAAGCCATTGCACTTTTGAAGATAGTTTCATTAAGCAACCTGAGTCTTGAACAGAAAAAATTTAAAACTGTTAATAAGTCAATTAAAGACTTAAAGAATAAAATCAAAGAATTTGAAAAGCATTATAACGATGTATAAAATATTCGTTATTGAAGATGCGGAAACAGACATATTTGAAATTTATCGGTATATCTATTTAAACGAGTCAACAAGTCGAGCCGATAAATTTTTTCAGAAAATCTATGAAAAAATTTTATCTCTTCAGAAACATCCTGAACGAGGTCATCCTCCAAAGGAACTTAAACACTTGGGTATTTATGAGTATTTAGAGATTGTTCAAAAGCCGTATCGGATCATATATCGAATAATCAATAAAAAGATTTTTATTTATTGCGTTCTTGATGGCAGAAGAGATATGCATAAATTATTACAGGAAAGATTACTCAGGTTTAAAATTTAGTATCCACTCTTTTGAAGAACTTATTATCAAAAATAAATTTTGTGTTAATTCCACTTTCTTTCCCATTTATATTATGGATTCTTCATTTCACTTTTAATTTGCTAAATATTTATCCATACAAACTTGGGGTTTATCCACGACATCTTTCCGGGATAATTGGAGTTTTAACATCTCCTTTAATTCATTCAAATTATTCTCATCTTATTTCTAACACTGTTCCTTTAGCTGTTATGGGCTTGGGAATTTTTTATTTCTATCCCAAAGCTGCTTATAAAGTTTTTGCATTCGTTTATTTTTGCACCGGAATTTTAGTCTGGCTTTTTGCTAGAGAAGTTTATCATATTGGAGCAAGTGGAATTGTTTATGCATTTGTCTCTTATTTATTCTTCAGCGGAATTTTCAGAAGAGATAATAAGTCAATTACGCTTTCTTTAATTGTGGTTTTTCTTTATGGTGGACTTGTTTGGGGAGTTTTGCCAGGACTCGAAGGAATAAGCTGGGAATCACATTTATTTGGCGCAATAACAGGTATTATTGCAGCGTTTGTATTCAGAAAATCTGATCCCATTAAACATTATGACTGGGAAGATGAAGAATCAGATGTGCCCCCGGAAAAGTTAGAAGTATCTTATGATCCGGAAAAGAATAAATTTTTGGATGAACTTTAATTTTTTTTCTTCGTGCCTTGGTGTTTTCGTGGCAGAAAACGACCGCCCCCAAAACAAAGAATAGTTGCCACAAAGATTCTAAGACATAAAGAAATTTTAAAAAAAGGATGAATAACATTATGAAAAAAACTACAAGCGAAACCCGACTTTACAGAACTGAGATGAATGAAAAAATTCTTAACTCAGGCTTTAAAGATTTTAATAAATTTTTTGCACTGGATAACAAAGCATATCTCGATGGAGCTTTACCAGCCAAAACAAAAGAGCTTATGGGACTTGTTGCATCAATGGTATTGAGATGTAACGATTGTATTTTCTATCATATCGATCGTTCAATTCAGGAAGGTGCAACACGCGAAGAATTATATGAAACATTCAACATAGCTTTAATAGTTGGTGGCTCAATTGTAATTCCGCATTTACGATATGCATTTGAAATGATGGAAAAGATTTATGAAGAAAGTTCAAGTAAAAGTTAAAGCTTAAGTTAAAGTTTAAGAATGTAATTGATTTTGTACTTTAATAAATAAATCTGATTTTTTCTCTCTGCAACTTTGCGAGATACTAAATTCTAAACCATAACTTATGAATGAATAGAAATGAAATATCTGATAATTCCGAAATTCATTGTAACAAACGATCTGAATGATTCAGTTCTTAAAAATTATGCGATTGAAATTACGGATGGAATAATTAATTCTCTTATTGACTTAAATAAAAGTGAAATAAAAAATTACCCGGGTGAAATTTTTCATTATCCTGAACTGACTCTGATTCCCGGCTTTGTGCAAACTCATATCCATCTTTGTCAGACACTCTTCAGAGGGCTTGCAGATGATTTACAACTACTAGATTGGTTGCAGTACAGAATTTTTCCTTACGAGAATGCACACGATAAAAATTCACTAAGCGCTTCAGTGAAAGTTGGGATAAATGAACTACTTCGAGGCGGTACAACGACAATTCTTGATATGGGAACTTTACGTCATCAGGAAATTATTTTTGATGAATTGATTAACTCTGGTATAAGAGCATTTGCAGGTAACTGTCTTATTGATCAAAATGATTTATTCCCGCAGTTCAAATCAAGCACAAAAGAGCAAATAGATTATACTTACTCACTTGCAAAAGAATTTCACAATAAAGCTGATGGAAGAATTAAATTCGGATTTGCACCAAGATTTGTTCTCTCTTGTTCGGAGGAATTGCTCAAAGAATCATTTCAAATGAAAAATGAATTCGCCGGTTCGGTTTATCATACTCACTCATCAGAAAATAAAAATGAAATTGCGGAAGTAAGAAAAAAATTTGGCAAAGAAAATATTGAATACTTCCATTCAATAAATACAATTGATGATCATTCGGTTTTTGCTCATTGCATTCATACGAGTGAAAATGAAATTGAAATAATGAAGCAAACAAAAATGAGAGTGGCTCATTGTCCATCATCAAATTTAAAACTTGCTTCGGGAATTGCTAACATTCCACGCTATCTGAAAGAGGGCATCTCAGTTTCACTCGGTGCTGATGGTGCTCCTTGCAATAATAATCTCAGTGCTTTTACAGAAATGCGTCTTGCAGCATTGATACAAAAACCTATTTATGGTGCGGATGTGATGGATGCAAAAACAGTATTCAAGCTTGCTACAATCGAAGGTGCAAAAGCGCTTCATCTTGAAAATGAAATTGGAAGTATTGAGATTGGTAAAAAAGCAGATTTGGTTTTACTCGATTTGAATTTATTTAATAATTCTTATCTTGAAAATGAAAACAGTATTTATTCAGACATTGTTTATTCAAGTGGATTGAATAATGTTCACTCTGTAATTGTTGATGGGAAATGGCTGGTGAAAGATTTTAAGTCTTTGGTTTACGATGAAAATGAAATCACAGAAAATGCTAAATCAGAATTGCAAAAACTTTTAGGACGAGTGTAGCGTGAAAAAAATTTTAATTGCAACAAAGAACAAAGGCAAGTTGAACGATATCAAAGAGATTTTCAAAGATCTAAATGTTGAAATTATTTCATTTCTGGATTTTGAAGATTCGCCCGATGTTGATGAGACAGGAAAAACATTTGAGGAAAATGCAAAGTTGAAAGCAAAAGCTTGTTATGATAAATACGGAATTCCGGCAATTGGTGATGATTCAGGTTTGGTAGTTGAACAATTGAATGGTGAACCCGGAATTTATTCCGCAAGATATGCCGGAGAAAATGCGAATGATTTTCTTAATAATGAAAAGTTAATAAAAGCAATTCAAAAATTTCCTGAACCTCACAGAGCAAAGTTTGTTTGTGTTGCAAGTTATTATGATGGAAAGAATTTCACTAATGCATACGGAGAAGTGAAGGGAAGAGTAATAACAGAACCAAGAGGCAAAAATGGTTTTGGATATGATCCACTGTTTATTCCTAACGGTTATGATAAAACATTCGGCGAACTTTCACACGAGGAAAAAAATAAAATAAGTCATCGTTCAATGGCATTTAGGAAATTACATAGAAAATTAGAGGCGATATTATGAAAAAGATTTTTTATTTAATGATTATTAGCTCTTTACTAATTACTTATTCCTGTAAAGATGATTCGATTATCAATCCACCTGATGATAACAAGGATTATTTTCCTGCAAAAGTTGGTTCAAAATTTAGTTATAGTCTAACTCTGGATTCCAATTTGGCTTTAAGTGGTGCACGAATTTCTGATATAACTGGTGTGCAAAATATTAACGGGACAGAATATTTCGTTCAGGTTGATTCAATAATTATAGAACGAGCTTTAACTTTAGATACAACATACTTTCGAAAGAGTAGCACAGGCGTTTTTTATTACACAGATACTACTGGTTTGGGTCAATTGATTCCCGATAGTCTAAGAAATTCTCTAAGAATAGACACTGAATCAAGATTGTTATTTCTTCCATTACAATTAAATCAAACCTGGCCTGTTTATCAGATTGATATTACTGTTGGTGGAATTCCAGTATTCTCTCCAATTAAAACAAGTGCTAAAGTTTTAGGAACAGAGCAATTAACAGTAGCTACAAGAGATTCGCAATACACAATTGATGTTTATAAAATTGAATATAAGCTCGAAATACAAATCGATCCGCTAGGTTCTGCAGAAAGCTTTTATGCTTATGGCTACATTGCAGAAAACATTGGATTTGTTAAATGGAAAGGTGAATCATTTGTTTTAAATCTAATCAGAGGTGGAAGATTAGATTTATCATTAACATCAACTTATGTTCTGGAAGAATTAAGAAATTATTTTATCCCTTGATTACTTTTCAGCGATTATAGTTTGAACAATTCCGAATGTAAAATTATAGACTTCAATTTTTCTGAAACCAGAATTCTGTAAAAGCTTTATTAAATCAACTTTCATATCAAATTCTTCCACTGATTCAGGCAGATAAGTATAAGCAGATTTATTTCCGGAAATTAATCCTCCGATTGCGGGAAGAATTTTCTTAAAATAAAATTTATACAGAGCAGCAAAAAGTTTATTCTTTGGCATTTTAAATTCGATTATTGTTGCTTTGCCACCTTGTTTCAACACTCTGTAAAATGAATTGAATCCTTGTTGAATATCGTAAAAGTTTCTTACTCCAAATGCAACTGTGATGTTTGTAAATGTATTGTCTTTAAAGGGCATTTGTTCTGCAACCATCTGAACATTATTTCCAACAATCCATTTACTTTTCTTGTTGAAGAATGAAAGCATGTTGTGCGAAAAATCTGCGCCGACAATTTTTTCTACACCGATATTCTTTGCTTCGATTGCAACATCACCTGTACCACAGGCAACATCAAGAAGAAATGAATCTTTATTTAGTCCTGTGAGTTTCAGAGCTTTCTTTCTCCATCGTTTATCAACACCAAAGCTAAGCAGATGATTCAGTAAATCGTATTTACCGGATATGTCGTCGAAGATGTTCTTTACTTTATGTTTTTTTTCAGTGGACATTTAATCTTTTATTTAATTTTTAATAGAACGCAGACAGTACAGATTTAATTAATTATTTAATCCAAAAATCATTCATTCAAACACTCATTCAGTCATTCAATAATTCATACATCCCAAATCTTAAACTTAAACTTTAACTTAAACTTCTCAATACTTCCCATACTCAAATTCTTCTTTGCCAATCTTTCTTCGCCACCAGTTGAAAATGTGTTTGCCGCTCCACATTGCAAAAGCCATAAACACAGCGCCTCCAATTAAATCAATAACATAATGATACCACAGATAAACTGTTGAGAATATCAATAAAGTTCCAACAACAGAGAGAAAATATCTTGTTTTGGATTTAAGTTTTATTGAAAGATAAATAACAATCAATGTAATCATTGTATGTCCGCTCGGGAATACATCTCTTTGAACAACTTCGGCAGGATTTGGAGTACCTGCTGGAATACTTTCACCTGTGTTTACAATTTCTCTTAAAAAGTTTGTAAGGAATAATCCGGGCAGTTGTTCATTTAAAGTTGAGAAGTCGTGCAAAGTAAATCTTGGACCAATTCCCGGAAGAGAGAAATAACCCAGATAAGAAAGAAAGAATCCATAAACAACTGAGAACACAGCAAAATCGAGTGCAACAAATCTTTTTTCTTTAAGTAATGATAAACCAAGAATTATTGGTAACAGATAAAACATTCCATAAACAATTTGCAAAATTTCTGTTAAAACCGGATTAGCAATCTGATAAAGCAAATGTGTTGGATCAGTACCGAACATCCACCTGTCAATCTGAATAAATAACCAATCATAATCAACTCCGCGAATTGGTTTAACCATATACCAGAGTTGCTTAAAAGTGATTAGAATAATTGGTGCTATGTACCAGTAATGTATTATGTACCAGATTTTACTTTCGCTTATCGATTCAAGGTAAGATATAAGAAATGCAAAACCAATAATTGAAATGTTGATTAGTATCCACGCAGTTGAATACTCAATTCTGTCGAAAAAAATTAAATGAAGCAGTGAAAGGATAAGATAGAAAACTACTACAACAACATCGAATGCTTTTAACTTTTTAATAAGTCGCTTTGCTTTATCCATTAAAACCTAAATTGATGATGCAGAAATATTTTCGCGGGCAAATTCGGCAAGCTTAATAAAGTCAGATAAATCAAGCTGCTCAGCGCGAAGTGAAAGGTCAACATCGCACCCGCTGAAATTTAATTGTGCAAATATACTGTTAGAGAGTGAATTTTTAAGGGTTTTTCTTCTGTTGCCAAATGCTGCTTTGACAATCTGAATGAATGTTTTATTCAGTGACTCATCCAGATTCTTTTTGAATTTTATTTTAACAACTGCCGAAAATACTTTTGGCTTCGGATAAAAAACATTTGGTGAAACTTTAAAGCAAAACTCAGTATCAGCAAAGTAGCTTAAAAGAACAGAAAGAATTCCATAATCCTTAGTTCCTTTCTTAGCAGTCATTCTTTTTGCTACTTCATATTGAACCATAAACACAGCATCACGGATGAGATAATAGTTTTCAATCAGTTTAAATATTATTGGTGAAGTAATATTGTAAGGAATATTTCCAACAATCCGTAAATCAGAAGATCCAAAATGAGTTAAATCAATTTCGAGGAAATCCTGATTTATTATTTTTACTTCAGGATATGTTTCCTTCAGATGTTCAATGACGCGTTTATCAATCTCAATTGCTGTAACATCAGCGCCACTGTTTGACAGGAGTTTTGTTAGTGCACCTTCGCCAGGACCAATCTCAATAATCTTATCATTCTTTTGAGGATTTATTACTTCAGTAATTTTCCTGAGAATATTATTGTCTTTAAGAAAATTCTGTCCGAATCTTTTTATTGGTTTAACCACTTATCATCCGAATTTAATTATTCAAACTTACAAAAATCATGTTGATGAATTATTGTATAAGAGCTAAATATGTAATAGTTTTTCAATGCAAATCTTGTAAAAAATCAGGAGATAAAATTGGAAGAAAAATTTGTAATAAGTGTTGATATGGGCGGAACAAAAATGCTCGCTTCGGTTATCAATTCACATAAAGGAATCATATCACGGGCAAAAATTTCAACCGACCTCGATAAAACCCCAAACGATTATGTAAAAGATATTGCTTCACTTGTTAAAACACTTGTTGATGATGTTGGTTTATCAAACTCTCAGATTGTTTCTGTTTGTCTCGGTGTTCCCGGTTCTGTTAATCCATTTACAGGACACATAGGAATTGCACCAAACCTTGGGATAAAAAATTTCAATATTAAAAACCGTCTGGAAAAAATTCTTCCATATAAAGTATTAATTGAAAATGATGTAAATCTTGGTGCACTTGGAATAAAACATTTTGGTGTAGGAAAGAGTGCTAAAAATCTTTTGGCAGTTTTCATTGGAACAGGAATAGGTGGTGGTGTCATTATCAACGGAGAAATTTACAGAGGTTCAAACTTTGTTGCCGGAGAGATCGGACATATGTTGGTAGATAAAAACGGACCCAAGTGTGGCTGCGGAAGAAAAGGTTGTTTTGAAGCTCTTGCAAGCAGAACAGCAATAGTCAATAACATTATTAAAGATGTTAAGAAAGAAAAGAAAAGAAGTATTCTTGAAAAACAAATCAAGGCAAATGAAAGAATTAAGAGCAAAGCTTTGTTGAATGCAGTTCAGATGGGAGATAAAGTAGTAATTAACAGAATGAAAGAAGCTGCACAAATAACCGGACAGGTTCTTTCAGGAATTCAAAATCTGATGAACTTTGATATGATTGTTTTAGGTGGTGGTGTTATTGAAGCACTAGGAAAGTTTTATATTCCATTGATTAAAAATGAATTCTATAAATATGCACTCGAAGATTCATCTAAAAATCTGAAAATCGTTCAATCAAAACTTGGTGATGATGCTGCAATTTATGGTGGCATTGCACTTACGAAGGAATTTTTAGGTGTTGATGTTTAATTGAACTGATTCAGAATATTATTAAGCTCTTCGGTTTTTGATTCCCATTGAATCATTAACTCTTCTAATTCTTTTTCAACTTCCTTGAATCTTTTGTTTGTAATTTTCACTTCCTCAGTGTTAGTATAAAATTCCGGGTCAGCAAGTTTTGTTTGAATGGCTTTATGTTCCTCCTCAAGTAAACTTATTTGCTTTTCAAGTCTCTCAATTTCTTTTGTTAAATCTTTCGTTGCCTGATATTTTTTCTGTCGAAGTTCAGCTTCCAATCTTTTCTGTTCTTTTCTTGAAAGATTTTCACTGACAGAATTTTTTTGCAAAGATGATTCTGATTTATCCGAGTTATAATTACTCTCTTCAATTAATTCTTTACGCTTAAAAAGATAATAATCAATATCTCCGTGATACATCTTCAATCCTGATTTTCTTATATCCAACACTTTGTTGATAATTGGTCTAAGGAAATCAACATCGTGCGATACAATAACAAGCGAACCATTGAAATCAACTAATGCTTTCTGAAGTATTCGCTTTGAATCAATATCAAGGTGGTTTGTCGGCTCATCGAGAATGATAAGATTAGCTTTTGTAAGAAGAATTTTGCAGAGAGCAACACGACTTTTTTCTCCACCCGAAAGCACGCCAACTTTTTTGAATACATCATCGCCTGTGAATAAGAAAGAACCAAGCAAAGAACGAAGTTCGCCAACAGTTTTCTCTTCATTGATTCCGTAAACCGAGTCAAGAATATCAAGTTCAGGATTGAGATTATCTGCAACATCCTGTGCATAGTAAGAAATGAAAGTATTATGACCGATTATTCTTTCGCCGGTATCATGTTGCAGAACGCCTGCTATGATTTTCGCTAAAGTTGTTTTGCCTGCTCCATTCGGACCGACAAAAGCAATTTTATCTCCGCGCTCAATTGTCAAATCAATGTTATTCAAAACAAGTTTATCGCCATAACTTTTTCTGACTCCGATTAATTGAATTGGAATTCTTCCGCTTTGTGGTGGAGTTGGAAATCTTATATCAATTTCATTTTTCGATTCAGGTAACTCAACAAGTTCAAGTTTTTCAAGCTGCTTGATTCTGCTTTGAACCTGCCTTGCTTTTGTAGCTTTATAACGGAAACGCTCAATAAATCTTTCAGTCTCTTTAATCTTTTTTTGCTGAAGTTCATACTGATGAATTGTTTGTGCATCTCTTTCTTCTTTATACTTCAGATAAGAATCATAATCGCCTTTGAATGTATAAAATTTTCCAAGATATATTTCGAGAGTTTTATCTGTAACCTGATTAACAAAATTTTTATCGTGCGAAACAACCATAAGTGCGCCACGATAAGATTTAAGAAAACTGATTAACCAGTTAAGAGAATCAATATCGAGATGATTTGTAGGTTCATCGAGCAGAAGAATATCATTTTGTGAGATGAGAATTTTAGCAAGTGCTATTCTCATCTGCCAGCCACCTGAAAAAGTCTGTGTTGGACGATCAAAATCTTCCTCTTCAAATCCAAGACCTTTAAGAATTTTCTCAACTTTAGCATTAGCAGAATACGAATCAAGTTCTACTAATCTTAAGTGAACTTCACCAAGCTGATGAATTAAATCATCACGTTCCTGCTCAGTTAAATTCTCTTTTGAAAGTTCAGATTGAAGTTCTTTTTCCTTCTCCTGAAGCTTGATAATATCACTGAGTGCTGAAGTGGCTTCTTCAAGTAAAGTTTTGTTTGCGTGAGTTACATTTTCCTGCGGAAGGTAACCAATCGAAATATTTTTTTGCCTTTGAACTGTTCCGCTCTCGGGTTCAATTTCTCCGGTTATAATTTTCAGAAGGGAAGACTTTCCGGTTCCGTTTGCACCGACTAAAGAAATCTTATCTCCGGATGAAATTCTGTAATTGACATCCTTGAATAGATACTTACCATTAAACTGAAGTGAGACATTAATCAGATCAATCATAGAACTATTTTCTTATCACAGCAATCTTTCCGGTTTCAACACTGTTTGCTTCTCTGTCTGATGCAACTACTACATAAATACCTGAATTAACGAGATTTCCATCATCATCTCTGCCGTCCCAAAAAGCAACTCTGCCGCCGGGAGTTTCAAGTTTTCTTACAAGCTTTCCCGAAACAGTTAAAATTTTTATTTCGCTATCTCTTATTAATCCATCAATTGTCACAAGCTGACTTCCATCAGAAATAACAAAAGGACTTGGATAAATAAATAAACCTGAAAAGCTATCAACAGGTTTAATTGCAGGAGTTTCAAAAGTGTTCAATCCTAATTTTGTTCCAACAAATACCTTTCCTGTTTTTTCATCAACTGCAAGACTTTCAATTCTATCATCAAGCAAAGGTGAATTTTTGGAATTAAGATTTGCTATTACTCTCAGTCCGTCGCTGCTTACGAGAATAAGTCCTTCATTTGTTCCAATCCATTTTTGATTAAGCGGATCAACTGCAATTGCTGTTATAACCTGCTGCCTTAAAGCAAACACGGATGTAATTCTTAATTGAGGATTTGCTGAATTTAAAATTGTAGAAGTGTTAGTAATGATATTTAATCCTCTGCTTGTACCAACCCAGACATCACCTCGTCTATCAACTTTGATTGCCGAGATATCCACACTGTTCAATCCGTTTGATTCTGTTAGCAATCCACTCTTGTCATCTGCAGGATTAGTGAAAGTTTTATTTTCATTAAAGTAATAAAGTCCTTTGGTTCCATTGTCAGCATTAAACCACTTTGTATCGTATTGATCAATTACAAGATTTTTATTTTGCGAAACTACTCTTCCTTGCTGAGCAGGAATCTGAAATACATACCACGAACTATCCGGTGTAAGCATTGCAAGATTGTTTCTGTCAGCAGCATCAAAATTCAGTGCCCATAAGTTATTTCTTGAATCATAGCCAAGTGCTGTAATTACAATGAAGTTACCATCGCCGGGAATTCCAACCATCGGCGAATTTGATGCATCGAATCTTGTAATTCTATTGTCATCAATTCTTACAAAACCTTTTCCCCAATTTCCCGAATAAATTTTACCATCGGGTGCGCAATAAATTGAAAAGAAAGAGTTTGTAAGAAGTTCAGGATAATCTGAAACTGAGTAAACTGTCCACTGGTTTCCGTCAAACTTTTGAATTCCTTTTCCGGTAACATCGTTTCCTGTTGAAGACCAAAGTACACTGTTTACATCAACAGAAAGTTGAGGAAACTGATTTGCAACAGGTCCGTTTGGAAAATAAAATTTGTTATCATTTAATGTTAAAACACCATCAGATGTTGATAGGATTATTCCAAAGTTATCAGAGTAGAAAACATTTCTTAAAGCCGAAGCTGAATTAAATAATTCATTCAGATTTGAATTTGAGTATTCGAACAACTTGTCAGAAGATATACAATAAAGTTTATTCTGTGCAACAAGCATATTTATTATTGCTGTGCTATTCAATTGCGGAATGAAAGAACTCCACAAAGAGTTTGCTGAGTCAAAAACATAAATACCTTTGTCTGATGAAGCTAAAATATTTCCTTCATAAATGGTTATATCAGAAATACGAATCGAAGGTAAACCATTATTTGTATTATAAACATTCCACGATTCCGGTGCTGACAGATTGGTTGAACCTTGTTTTTGTATTGCAACACCAGATTCAGTTGCAGCATAAATCAAATTGCTGAGAAAAATTTTATTTACTTTAATGTTAGATGGAAAGGTTCCGAATTTGAAATATGTATCGTAGAAGAAAAATGATTTTGTATCAATCAGTGATATACCAAAATCCGTTGCAACAAAAATTGTATCGCCTTTAACGGAAAAACTGTTTATTCCTTTATTAGTTCTGTCGGAATTAAAAATATCTCTTATGGTGCTGAAAGAATTATTTGAAGGATCATAAACATCAATCAAACCTGTTGAGCTTCCGAACCAGATTTTACCATAATTATCAATCGCTATTGCATTAACATCGGTTCCGAATAGTCCTTCGGCTTTTCCAAATTTTTTATACTCTCCGGATGAAAAATTATAATTAAATACTCCACCTGATGATGCTGCCCAAAGTTCGTTGCCTGAAGTAACAACACTTTTAATACTTTTCATATCCGAGTAATTTTTCCAGTCGGTAAAGATCTGCGGGAAAATTTGGATAGAATAAAATATGATAAGTGAAAAAAATAAATTTTTCATTACTGTTTCCTTAATTTGTTAGAGCAGTAACCAGGTGCGATTTGAATCCGTTTTTTGTTGTTCAAAATTACTATAGAAGGTAAAGAATTGAAGCGATAAAATTTTCCCTAAATTTGTTTGAATAAATCAGCCATCTCGAGTGCTGTTAATGCAGCATCCCAACCTTTATTGCCTGCTTTTGTTCCGGCTCTTTCTATTGCTTGTTCAATTGTATCTGTTGTTAGAACACCAAAGATAACCGGTAAAGAATGTTTGAGTCCAACCTGAGCAATTCCATTACTCGCTGCTGAAGCAACATATTCAAAATGCGGAGTAGCTCCCCGGATAACAACACCAAGGCAAACAATTGCTGAGTATTTTTTTGATGCTGCAAGTTTATCTGCAGTTACCGGTATTTCGAATGCACCGGGAACTTTAATAACATCAATACTATCCTGACTTACACCGTGTTTTTCAAAGCAATCAACTGCGCCTTTTAATAAACTTTCGCCAATGTATTCATTAAAGCGACTTAAAATTATTGCAAACTTTTTTCCTGCTGCTGAGTATTTACCTTCTATGATTTTCATTTTTAAGCTGTGTTCCTTAATAAATAATTTTTCATTGCATCAACTTTCAGTGAGGTTGTGTAGTACTTTCCGAAATTTGAATAATCATTTCTGTCACCGCCGTGAAAATCAGAGCCGCCACTTTCGAGTAAGAAAAATTCCCCAACAATTCCTCTGAAATGTTTTACCTGATTTGGAAGGTGAGAAGGATGGATTACTTCAATTCCATCAACACCATCTTCAATTAATTCTTTCAAAATTACATCGGGCATATTGTTTGGATGAGCAATAAATGATAATCCACCTGCATCATTAATTATTTTGAATGCACTTTTAGGAGAAAGATGAATTTTCTTTTCGTAAGCAGGGCAACCATTGCCAATGAACTTATAAAATGCTTCATAATAATTTGAAACAATCTGTCTCTGTACCATTGCCTGAGCAATGTGTGGTCTTCCAACTGCTGAATCACCGGCTTTCTCAAGAACATCTTCAATTGTTATTTCAAATCCGAGTAAGTTTAACTTTTCAACAATCCTTGAGGCACGCTTAACTCTTTCCGATCTGAAAAATTTCAAATATTCTTCCAGCTCTTTACTATCAGGATCAAAAAAGTATGCAAGAATATGCACTTCCTGATCACGAATATCAGAACTGATTTCTAATCCCGGAATTACTTCAATTCCATAAAATCTTCCAATTTCAATCGCTTCCTTAATTGCAGAAATATTATCGTGATCGGTTATACTGATAATTTCAAGACCTCTTTCTTTTGCCATCAGAATAACTTCCTCAGTGGAATGCGCTCCATCTGAATGTTTTGTATGCATATGTAAATCAGCTTTTCTCATCAGATTCTATTGACCATAGAGTTCTTTAAACTTTTCGTAGTCGAGAATTTTTACTTTTGATCCTTCTAATTCAATCATTCCTTTTTTAGCAAAAGAGTGAAGTGTTCTTGAAATGGTTTCGCGTGAAGTTCCTGCCATATTAGCAAGTTCCTGCTGATAGGGAAGGTCTTCGATTTCAACAATTCCCTGACGGATTTTTCCTACTTCATCAGCAATCTGAAGAAGAACCGTTGCTACTTTTCCTTCAGCATCTTTTAATGAAAGTGCTTTGATTTTCATGGTTGCAGCACGAAGTCTTCTTGAAAGTTCCTGAAGTAAAGCGATTGAAACTTCGGGATAATTTTTAAGTAGTTCAAGAAATTCAGCTCTCTGAATAATAAACAGTTTTGAATCTTCAACTGCTGTAACTGTAGCTGAACGTGTCATACCGTCCAGAATTGCCATCTCTCCAAAAAAATCTGATTCGTTAAGGATTGCAAGAATAACTTCTTTACCATCTCCGCTTGAACGGGAAACTTTAACTTTGCCTTCAACAATAAAGAACATGGCACTGCCGGCATCTTCTTCCGAAAGAATAACGGAGTTTTTTCTGAAGTTCTGCAATAATCCCGATTTATAAATTTTTTGGAGGGTATCGTCGTCCAAATCTGAAAAAATAGGTATGTTCTTAAGAAAGTCAATATTTGTTGTATTCACGCACTTAACCTCAAAATTGTTTATTAAAAATTAGTCTTGAATTAGCTGAAAATCAAATATTTTGTGGTCGTAAGGAATTTAATGGTTTAGAATTTTCCAGAGTGTCATTTAATTGTTTTTTTAGAGCTTATAGTCTATTTTTAGCCACTTAAAATTAAAGACTTTAACAAATTTCGGAGATTATCTCACTATGCCAATGATGGAGAGAATGCGTAGTTTAGCTCCTGCATTCATAATTACAGTAGGTGCTCTTTTTGTTTTATTTATGGTTATTTCTGATTCAAATGTTCTTGAAGCTCTTGGCGGAAAGACAAATTATATCGGGAAAGTTAACGGAAAAGAAATTACTTATCAGGAATTCCAGACTGCACTTGATCGTCAACTCGAAAATTTAAAACAGCAGACAGGTCAGGATATTGATGAAAGTCAGATGGATCAAATCCGCGAGCAGGTTTGGGAATCAATCGTAAATCAGGTTTTGATTGAACAGGCAGTTCAGAAATTTGGAATTACAGTATCAGATGAAGAGATAAAAGAAATTATTCTGGGAGAAAATCCACCTGATTTCCTGAAGCAAAATTTTGTTGATTCACTTGGTAACTTTAATCGTCAGCTTTATGAACAGGCATTATTTGACCCAAGAAACAAAGAAGCTCTGGTTCAGGCAGAAGAATTCGTAAGACAGCAGAGATTAACTCAGAAACTTCAAAGTTATCTTTTAGCTGGTATTGTTGTTACAGAAGATGAGGTTAAACAGAAGTTTATCGATCAGAACATCTCGATGGAAGCCGATTATGTTTTGTTTGATGTGAACAGTGTTCCGGAATCCGAAATTCAGGTTACTGATGCTGACTTAAAAGCATATTACGATAAAAACATAAATCTCTATAAACAACCTCCGCAGAGAAAACTTCAGTTCGTGTTATTCCCGAATGTTCCTTCTGCAGATGATACCAATCTTGTTGTGAAAAATCTTCAGAATATTTTAAGAAAGATTAAAGAAGAAGGTGCAGACTTTAAAGAAATGGTTGATATCTATTCTGAAATTCCATATTCCCGTGATACTCTATCAGTTCAATACTTTACTCCGGAAGCTCTTAAGCTTATCAGTTCTGCAAATCCAGGTGATGTAATCGGACCTGTAGCAGCACCACAGGGTTTTACTCTTTATAAATTTTACGGCAAAGTTACAAGTCCGGAAACATTTGCAAGAGCATCACACATTCTGATTAATCAATATGGAAGTGATGAGAAAAATCTTGAGGAAGCAAATAAAGTTTATCAGAGATTAATTGCAGGTGAAGATTTTGCAAAGCTTGCAAAAGAATTATCTGCTGATCCTGGAAGTGGTAAGAACGGCGGAGATTTAGGATTTTTTACAAAAGGTATGATGGTTAAAGAATTTGAAGATGCGGTATTTAATGGAAAAGTTGGCGAAATTCAGAAACCCGTAAAGACTTCTTATGGTTATCATATTATCAAAGTGACAGACAGAATAAATTATAAATTTGTTGTAGAAAGAATTTCGATGCAGGTTAAACAATCTGCAACTACAAAAGACAGAATTTATAATCAGGCGAATGACTTTTCATTTCTTGCAAATAAAAACGGCTTTGAAAGTGAAGCAAAGTTGATGGGTTATGAAATAAGAGAGACACCTTTATTCAGCGAACAATCCGTTTCAGTTCCTGCAATTGGTCCCAATAAACAATTAGTAAAATATTCTTTTGAAAACAGTGTAAATACAGTTAGTCCGCCATTTAAAACTCCGAGTGGTTATGTAGTTGTAAGAATTGCTGAAGCTTTGGGTGAAAGATTTACTCCTTTTGACGAAGTAAAAGTTTCTATGAAACCGGCAGTAATCAGAGAAAAGAAATTTGAGAAACTTGAAAAGACTGCAAAAGAAGTTTACTCAAAAGCTGGTGGAGATATTTATAAAGTGCCACAGATTCGTCCTGATTTAACCATTCAGCAAACCGGACCATTTACTGCACAAGGAACAATTCCTAATCTCGGAAGAGATTATGCTTTCATTAATAAAGCACAATCACTCGAAGTAGGTAAAACAACCGAGCCATTCAAGGGAATGCGTGGTTATTACATTATGAAACTTACTAAGAAAACTCCTTTTGATAAGGACAGTTATTCTGCTCAGGCAGCTACAATAAAGATGCAGTTGCTTAATGAGAAGAAAGCAAGATTTATAAACGAATGGCTTGAACAGATGAAAAAGGATGCAAAGATTGTAGATAACAGATATATATTCTTCGGATATTAATATTCTTATGATTTTAGCCCCCGATACTCCGGGTAGTATTCGGGGGTTTTTTTATTTTAAACAAAATTCAAAGATTGCATGTAATGAATAAACTAATTCCGAAAATTTTTTTAGTATTGATTTTTGGAGCAGGCTCTGCTTTCAGTCAATATCAGAATCACGATTATAGTATTAGTGTTGGTTCTGTTTACATTACTTCTGCACAATTATTCCTTAACCCAAACTCAAGCGATATCTTTTTACGAAATCAATCATTTGAACTGAAGGATATAATTTCTCCCGGAATCGAGTTAAGATATAAAATCAGCGATGCAGTTGTGATTGGACTTAGTACCGAGTACGGGAGAAAAAGTCAAAGAGGAAATTTACTGACTGTATTAGCCGGAAGTCAAATTATTCAGCTTGAAAGTGAAGATGGCTTTACATTCATTCCGATAGAATTATCTGTTTATAATATCCTTCCATTTTCAACTGAATCATTTAAGTTTAATATGGCTGGCGGAATAGGATTCTATTACGCCACACATACAAGAAAATTTGGTGATACAGATATTTCAAATCTTGAAACAAAACCAGTACTCGGAATTCAGGTTAGTACCGGAATGGAATATCTTGTTAAAGAAAATATCGGTATCAGATTACAACTGAAATTCCGTGCACCCGAAGTAAAAGTTAAAAGCAAATACAACAGTACAACAGTTAATTACAATGGAAACACAATAACAATTCTCCAGGATACATTCGACTCCAAAGTTGGCGTAAACGGTGCAGTGTTTATGCTTGGAGTAAGCTATTCATTTTAATACTAACCAATTAAAACTTTATTCTACTTTTTGTTGGCCTCAAACTTTTCTTATTAAAAGTACATCAGAATTGAAAGAAATATTTTTTTTTGAATAAATGCTTACTTTCTATAGTTAACATTTAAAAATTGTCATTTCGACCCCGACCTGTCGGGGGAGAAATCCTTCAGCACAATCAGCATAAAACCTGATGAATGACTGCCTTTGGTAGATGAATTCTTACCTTCGGTAGGTAAAGACGAAAAAAAATTATAATAAATTTAATTGCCACGCTCTTCAGAGCGTGGAAAAAGTAAACTCTAATAATATGGACTTTAGTCCAAATACTTTTATTGATTGGGCTAAAGCACGGAGTATTTTCTGGGATTTATTCTCACCGGCAAAAATGCCGGCGCAATTAGAAGTATCAATGAATGAATCAATTTGTCATTCCCAATTCCAGATTTACCTGGAAGCTTAACCTTTATTTTTGAATGAATGTCTGCTTTCTTTAGTGAAAATTAGAAATTGATCAATTGTCATTTCGACTCCGACTTGTCGGGGGAGAAATCTTTCATCACGATAAGCATAAAACTTTAGTCCAATTACTTTTATTGATTGGGCTAAAGCCCGGAGTAATTTCCGGGATTATATTTTCACCGGCATAAATGCCGGCACAATTAGAAGTATCAATGAATAAATCAATTTGTCATTCCGGAATTCCTGATTTTTAGTAATGAGAAGGTTTAATTTAGAGTTGATGAATGTTTGCCTTCGTATGTTTTAGTGACAGGATAAATCCTTCCTACAGGATTTGATTTTATTAGAAAGCACTAATGTTTGGTGTTTGTCATTTTACATCTGACAAATAAAAAATTTTTTTCATAATACTTGACTGATTAAAATTAATTTTTTAGGTTTCAACAGCACAAAAGAGAAAATTCAAATTGAATGGTGGAAAGCTAAATAGTGCATCACATCTTCTAACTTCTGAAAAACAGGTAACCAACCCTAAACTCCTTGATCAGGTTAGGATACACCTTAGAGTAAACCACTACAGCCGAAAAACTGAAGAAGCATATATCAGTTGGATAAAGAGATTTATTCTTTTCAACAATAAAAGACATCCCAATGAAATGGGAAAAGACATAAGAGCAATACAAGAATTGCTTGGACATAAATCTGTAAGAACAACTATGGTTTATACTCACGTTATGAATAAATTTAAGGGAGTAAGGAGTCCGCTTGATAATATTCTTAATAGTGTGCAGACTATGTGGAATTTTAAGAAGAAAATGTTTGAAAACATAGAATTTTATAAGAATAGAAAAGAATATAATATGCAGAACCGCCATGCATACTATACGGAATTTTGGCGGGTTAAATAATAGTTATGCAGTTAAATGAAATGGAATAACAATGGATGCAAAAAAGTTCCAAGAATCTGTCACTGAAGAACTTAATGTCGTAAGAAATCGTGTCCGAAATTTAATAGGCAATCACCATTGGGGAGAAGAAGGCAGATATAAAGAAGCCATACTAAAAAACATATTGCGTAAATTCCTTCCCAAAAATATCTCTGTAGGAACGGGTTTTATAATTAGTTCAAATGATCAGCACAGAATCAGTAAGCAAATTGATATTATTATCTATGAGAATGATTATCCTGTGCTTTTTTCAGAAGGTGATTTTATAATAACAACAACGGAAAACGTAAAAGGCATAATTGAAGTAAAATCAAATATCGGATCTGGAAACAATACTTTTCAGAACGTAATTCAGCAATTTGACGAAACAATTCAACCTATCAATAACAATTTTGCAAACAGAAAATTATTTCTTGGCATCTTTGCATTTGAGTTTAGTGGTAATATTGAATCTCAAATAATTGATGAGAATCTAAATCAATCAGCCAAAAATGTAAATCATATCTCATTAGGTAAAGACTATTTCATTCGCAAATGGAGAAGCCAAGATGCCACTCGACTTCAACCACCAGTTACTAACTGCAATAGTGATTTTTACAATATCTATGAAATAACTGACCTTTCTTTTTCTTATTTTATCTCCAACTTAATCGACATTGTTTGTGGTGGTTTAAATGATAGATATTGGTTTTCCTTTCCTATTCAAGGAACTAAAGAAATTCATAGAGTTAGAACAATATGTTTAGAAGATGCATAACAATTGGCTCAACTTGACCGCAGGGGCTGTGCGGTTTTTCAAGGTTGGAAAACCGCATGAAGAATTTTTGGTTATTTAAAATCTGTGTCCCGCAAACCTGCGGCAAGTTAGCCAAAACGTTAGGCATTTATAAAAAAAGTAATCCATAATTGGTCAAAGTATTGCGAATAATAGTTTTTACACTCTCTTGGTATTTGTTTTTTACAAATTTTCTTTCCAGTCAAACAAATCCAATATCTTGGAATTGGCAAAATCCAAAACCACAAGGGAATCACTTATATGATGTTCATGTATTTGAACCACAAAGAGTAATCTCAGGAGGATCTGCTGGAACAATTATTTATAGTACGAACGCCGGAAATGATTGGGAAATAAAACATTCAGTTGGTGGTTATCAAACCACCCCATATACAAAGACAATATGGTCATTAAGTTTCCTTCCCGAAGGTATGGGTTGGGCAACAAGATCGGATGGTCGAATATTAAAATCTACCGATTTTGGAGAGACATGGATTCAACAATACTCAACAGGAGGACCAGCTTTAACTGGCTGTTATTTTGTTAATGAAAATGAAGGCTGGGTTTGTGGCGGAGGAGGTGCAATTTATCACACGACGAATTCTGGAAATATTTGGCTTTATCAAAATTCAAATGTTAATTATTGGCTCGAAAGAATTTATTTTGTGTCATCAACATATGGCTGGGCTGTCGGAGATAATGGTACTGTTGTGACAACTTCTGATGGTGGTAATGTCTGGACAGTTCAGAATGTCCCTTCTTTTTATGGAACGCTATACGACGTTCAATTTCTAAATGAATCTAATGGGTGGCTAGTTGGAAGTTATGGTAAAATATTTAAAACAAATGACGGTGGATTAAATTGGATAGAAAGTTCGAGTCCAACAACTTCGCCAATATTTTGTCTAAAATTTCTTACAGAATCAATTGGTTGGATAGGTTCAATTGGAGGGGAGGTTTACTTAACAACCGATGGAGGTCTGAGTTGGATAAATCGCTTTATACCAACTAATGCTAATATTTTTAAAATAGATTTTTCAGATGAAAATAATGGATGGGCGGTGGGCGTTGGAGGATTTATTGCATCTACAACGAATGGAGGCAATAATTGGACTGAACTTTACTCGAATTTATCATTTGCGCGAAATGAATGGGTTAGTTTTATATCTTCTGAGATCGGTTGGATTGTTACTTCCGATGGATCAATTTATAAAACAACCAATGGAGGTGAAAACTGGTATTCCTATTTGATAGAACCAGGATTATGGCTAAGTGATGGTTGTTTCATAGATAGTCAAAATGGGTGGGTTTCAGGAAGAAATGGAAAAATCTATAAAACAACTGATGGTGGAGAGTCATGGTTTCAACAAATTACAAATGTTAACACTTGGATTCATGCTGTCGAGTTTTCCGATCAAAATTTCGGTTGGGCTGCCGGAGAAAATGGTATAATATTGCATACAACAAATGGAGGAACAACTTGGGAAATTCAAGACACTCCTATTTCTGAAATTTTATTTGGTATGTATGTTCTAAATTCTGAGGTTGTATGGTGTGTTGGCCAAAATGGAATCATTTTAAACACTACAGATGGAGGAGAGAATTGGATTATTCAAAACAGTAATACATCAAATAATTTACGGAATGTTTTTTTTGTATCATCTCAAATAGGTTGGGCAATTGGTCAAGGTGGTACCATTAGGAAAACTACTAACGCAGGCGCAAATTGGTTTGCACAGTATACACCACAAGCTCAGTGGTATGAATCTGTTTTTTTTACGTCAGAAATAAATGGGTGGATAGTAGGAGGCGGGGGAACAATGTTACATACATCAGATGGAGGGAATTCCTGGAATTATCAACCACTGATATTTGAGGAACCATTACTTTCCTGTTATTTTGTTTCTGATACCTTAGGTTGGGTGGTTGGATTGTATGGAACAATTTTAAATACAGGTAATAGATCAATTAACGATATTGATGATAATGAACAAAACGATTTTTTAAAATCTTTTATCCTTTTTCAAAATTATCCTAATCCATTCAATTCAAGAACAACAATAGAATATAATTTAGAAACTTCGGGACAAGTAATTATTGAAATCTTTAATCTACTTGGTGAAAAAGTGGTAGAGTTATTGAATAAATACCAAACAAAAGGGTTACATTCAATTGCCTTTGATTCGTATAATTTGGTAAGCGGAATATATTTATATCAAATTAGGGTTGATGGATTCAAACAAAGTAAAAAAATGGTTTTGCTACGATAAAATGCCTAACCGCTTAAAAAAGTAAAAAGTCCCCAAAGGGGCAGGCAATAGGGCGTAAAAATTTAAAGGGACATAAGTCTAAAAAAGTTCTTTGAAATACTTAACAATCATAGCCTTCGTGATATCAAATGGACTGCAACAGAAAAAACAATGGCAGCCAAACCGCTTAAGGGGCTTAAAAATTATCCCAGATATATAAAAGGCTGGCGCATTACTTCCCATTCCAGCGCAAAGAGTCTGCTAACGAGCTACTAGTTAGACGTCGGGGCTTGTAATGCGCGGCCATTGAACAGATTTCTTTTGTTCTAGGTCAACACCTTTGAATTTGTTATTGAAGTCAGTTTTATATTTGAGAACGTAATAGACTATACGAGCAATTTCTTTGGAGATGATAGCTTTAGCAACCTGTTTTTTCTTCTTTCTGAGTTTAGAGTTATGGTATCGTCTAATCACGGGATAATATTGTAGGGCGTGCACTGCGGCATCGGAGAAAACAATTTTGAGATATTTGTTACCATCTTTAGAAGAAGATTTTTGTTTTACTCTGCCGCCGGAATTGCGGGCAGAAGGAGTAAGCCGGCAGTAAGAGAAGAAATTTTTCTCTGACTGAAAACGGTTAATGTCACCAACTTCTAAAAGGATAGTAAAGGCATTCATTTTCCCGATGCCGGGAATCCAGAGCAGACGTTGAATGTCTTCGTTAGGAATTAGAGATGAATAAAGAGATTTTTCCAAAGTAAGCATTTGTTCTTTAAGTAATTTAGCCTGGATATCAAACTGCTGATACTGAAGCTTTTAGAAATCATTGAGCGATGAAGGATCAGTAATGTTAAACTTCTCAAGCATTCGGTGCATAAAGTTAATGCAGCTTGTTCTTTTTACGGAAAGTCTTAGTCTGGCTCTTAGAGTATCCCGAAGAGTACGGATATCATCGGATATTTTGTAAGCTTCAGGTATAAAATTAAGACGAAGCAGTTGAGCCAGGATGTGGGAATCAACTTTATCGGTTTTAACTTTAGCATAAGCAATGGCTTTTACGTACTTGGCGTGAGCGAGTTTGAGATCAATGCCTTAAGAAGAAAGCAGTTCATTGATCCAGTACCTTCCACCGGTAGTCTCAACGGTTGCAATATGCTGATTATACCGAGAGATGAGAAGTAGTTAAGAATTTCGAAGCTGTTATTGTTTAGTTTGGCTTCTTTAATAATTTTACCGTCAGAATCAACGGTAGTAATGTAAGAGAAGAGTTTATGCTGGTCGATACCAGAGTAAAACATAGGACCTCCAAAAAGTTGTTATAAGAAAAGTTAAAAACTTTTTGGAAATATCCAGCGCCTCAACGCCGACCGCCATTTTGGTTTGGCGCATTTATAATTATTGGCGTTTAGTTTTTGTTTGGCATTTTGTTCTAAGTGTTCTCCGTCAGTTAATGGACTAATTAATTAACCTGCCTGCGGCAGGCAGGTTTGTTTTTGATGCTTTGCTAACCCAATCCCTTTGCTAACGGAAAGTACCTACGGCAAAACCTTTACAATGCGTTCTGGTTTTTCTTTTTGTTAGGGACAACTCTATAGGCATAAATTAGCTGATACTTGAACATTTTCCTTGACACATATTTGATTACTGATGATTTTAATACTTATAAAAAAAGAATTGCTAAACATAGATATTAGCAATTTCTGATAATTTTTAGTTAGTTAACAAAAATTATAAGGTGTTTTATGAGATTAAAAATTATTTTCTCAATTGTCGTTTTTGCTTTCTTAATAAGTTGTAACGATAAAGAATGCAACCTGGTTTCAACAACAGATGAAAACAGGGTGTCATTTGAAATCAGTTTTCTGGATTACTCTGAGGATAATTTTTTTGTTGATGAAGTTTATACTGATACAAGTCCTGGACTCAATTTATATAATTTATATTATGGTAATTTAACCCCAATCGTTCAAGCAAAATATTTCATTAGTGAAATTGAAGTTTATAAAACAGTAGAGCGAGTAGGCGAAAATGGATTTTTGGCAAGCGCACGTATTAACCTTCCACCGAGGGCGGTTTGGCGCAGATATTCCGATTCTTTAAGAAACCTGTCTGAGATTATTCCCGGTGAGATTGAAACAGGAAAATTTAAACTTCTCAGTGTTGGAAGAGATTATTTATTTAATCAGTGTACAGGTTCTTTAAAATTTTTAATTCCAATAAATGAAAATGATCTGGTTGCAGTTGCTTATAAAATTGACAATACAGATCCTTCAGTTGCGGATGATTTGGCATATGGAGAATTTTTTGCAGATCTAATTAATAATTCCGATTCAGTAGGAGTATTAAAACTTGTTAAACCAAGAAACCTGAATCCAAGAATGGAATCTGCCTGGAAACTGAAAATGAAAAATCATTATCAGATTAAACCATTTATTGGAACAATTTCTGATTTAGAACTTGATATTTTTCTCAAAAAAGCAGATGGAACTGAAACTAATTCAATTGGGAATGTGAGGTTATTAGAATTATTCGGATTTGATAAACTGAATGAAAGATTCGAAACAAAGCCAGATGGAAAATTTGATTATCGAATAAATTTAACTTTTATCCCGCAAACTCAAGAAATTATTTTTCCGGTAATAGAACCCTTTGGGAGGAATATTCCAAATAATTTAAGCGAATATAAGTATCAGGCAATTTATGACACTTTAAAGAATTTTCTGACTTTACCTGGAAATAGTTTTTTTATTAAAGGTTCTTATAAACCGTTATAATCATTAGTTTGAATATCGTAATAAAAACTTTTAATTAGCTTATTCAACTATAAATATCTTTTGAAATGATGAAATTTATTATTTCTGTATGCTCTTCTAAACTGATAGTAAAAAAATAAATTTATGCTGAATAAAATTTTTACTTTCATATTAATTATTTTCATCTTCAGTTGCTCTTATAAAAACATTAGTTATTCAACCGGACCGGATTTAATTATCCAAAGTGCTGTTGTTTCTGTCAGATATGAAGATGGCCACGATCAAACAGGTATGCCTGTACAAACACCTTATAAAATGCTTTACATAATACTCAGAATAAAGAATATTGGTAGGGAGCCATTTAATTCATCATTGTATGTCGCAAGTACAAGTTCGGAAGAGGATTTTAAGTTAAATAAATTTACCAGTTTCAAACTATTTGAACCCGATCCGGTAAGAATTTTGCCTGATGAAGTAATTGAATTTGAGTTTACAAAAAGGGTCCCGCGCAGTTCATCACATATTAAATTTCAGGTGAACTTTCATTCCACTCTGGAGAATATAGCAAAGGAAACAGATTATTTTAACAATGTTTATTCTGTAAATTATTAATTTTTCGAAGTGTAAGAATCTTGCCGATTGGTTTTAATTATTAATAAAAATCTGCGGTTTAAATTCCATCTTTTTAATGTTAAGAAGTAACATTATGCTCAATAAAAAAATTTTTCAATACATCAACCCAAGATTTAGTGCGATGAAGAATCCGCTTAAGTTATCTTTGAATCTTCCAAAGAGACTTTCAACTCCATCATCAAAAAACTGAACTCTGAAATATCTTACATTAATTCCCACTAAACTTGATTTATCAATTCCGAAGTTTGCACCAATGCCAACATATCCTCCAAGTGCAAATTTGGATTGGGCATTTCCAAATGCACTGAAAAATTCTTCTTCATAAGGAGTTGTAATTACAAGTGTTGGTCCCACTCCTGCACTGACATAAGGTCTCAGATTATCTTCAATATCTCCTTTGAATAATCTGTATTGCAAGCCCAAAATAAGTGGAAGCTGAAAAACACGATTCTTTTTTCCGATTACAAAAGTTTGTCCAAAGTAATCAATGTATTCAATCTCTCTTTCATCCTTTGCTTCTGCAAATGATAAGTCTGCAAATGCAGTCAGGTTCCCACCGATTTGTCTTCTAAGAAAAGTGCCTAATCCAAATCCCGATTCACCAAACATTATATCAATTCCCCAGGCATTATCAGGATAAATTTCAGGTTCTTTTTCAGGTGCAAGTTTTCCTATTCGCTGAGCATTTAAATTTGTCAACGGAATAACTAATATTAAACCAAGAATAAAAAATATTTTTTTCATGATAACAGCTTATTTATTTCTGCTCGAAAAATACTTATCCGGCTAAAAATAACAATGTATAATTTTATATTCTTTTTATATGAACGATGTAAATAAAAGCGATTTCTGGGAAGAGCTTTACAGGAACAATACTGTAGCGTGGGATTTAAGAACTCCGACTCCGGCTTTTATTGATTTGCTTAATTCAGAATATTTTTTGAATAAGAAGAAAATGTTAGTTGTTGGTTGCGGATATGGTTATGATGCAATTGAAGCAGCGAAAAAAGGATTCAATGTAACTGCGCTTGACTTTTCAGATACGGCAATTGAGTTTGCAAAAACACTTGCCGGAAAAGAGAAAGTCAGTGTTAATTTTTTGGTCGAAGATTTCTTTAATCTTAATACTTCTTTCTTGAATTCATTTGAAATTATTTTTGATTATGTTACTTACTGTGCTATTGATCCAGCCAGAAGAAAAGAATATGCTGATAAAATTTCGCAGTTGCTTAAGCCGGAAGGTTTATTCGCAATTATTCTTTTTCCGGTTGAAAACAGAGTTGGCGGTCCACCTTTTGCCGTTGATGTTAATGAAGCAACAAATTTTTTCTCTGAAAAACTTGAGTTGATTATTTCGACCGATAAAATAAATTCAATTAAACCAAGAAAAGGAAGAGAGTTTTTACAAATTTACAGGAAACCAAATGGCGCGCAATCTTGAAATAAAAGTAAAACTTAATTCGCATAAGAGGATTAAAAAAATTCTTTCAGCCAACAACATTAAACTTGCTGAAATGTTGAAGCAAAAAGATATTTACTACAAAGTAAAAGAAGGTTTGCTGAAATTAAGAATAGAAAACGGAACTCAGACTTTGATTTTTTATAACCGTAATGAAAAATCAAAAAAGCGGTGGTCCGATTATTATTTGCTCGATATAAATACTCCGGATGCAGAAAAATTTTTAGATAAGGTTCTCGATCGGATAATTGAAGTGAAAAAAATCAGAGAACTTTATCTGTATGATAATACAAGAATTCATCTTGATAAGGTTGATAAACTCGGATACTTTCTTGAACTTGAAACAAGAGTTATAAATGGTTTGAGTGATGCTGAGAAGCGATTCAATTATCTGGTAGAATTGCTTGAGTTGAAAAAATATCCTGAGTTAAGGGATACATACAGAAATCTTTTGATAAGAGAATTGAAATGATTCTTTCAAAAAAGAATTTAAAGAAGATTGATATTGATTTTATTCTGAATGAAAAAATTCAGAATGAAAAGCTGAATGAAACTCTTATCGTTGTCCCTACAAACAGGAAAGTGCGTTCACTGAAAAGAGAATTGATTTCACTTTCACCAAATGGGGCAACAGCCAATCTTCACATTCATACTTTATCAACTTTGAGTTTAGGATTGTTCAAGATTACAAACCTTAGTGAATTTTTTCTTCTTGATGATGCGACAGCAGTTGTACTTCTTAATAAAGCTTTCAATAAAATAAAACCATCTTACTTTGCAAATTATAAAGATGAAATTCCTGCAGGCACACTTGACAGAATTAAAAATGTAATTTCTGAATACAAGCGAAATGGTGTTTCTCCAGATTTACTTTTTGAGTTAGCGGAGAATCTTTCGGGAAGTGAAAAAAACAAAGCGATTGATATTGCGAAAATCTACACCGAATATTTTAACGAATGCAAGCAGAATAATTTATTTGAAATAGGCGATGTTTATAAATTTCTGAATGAACTTTCCAATAAAGATTTTAAGAAAGCATTCGATGAATTGTTTAATGAAGTTAATTTTGTTTTGATAAATGGATTTGATGAATTCAGTAATCCTGAAATTGAGTTGCTTAACAGAATTTCTGAATGTCGCCAAGATTTTTTCATTCAGTTTGATTATTACAAATTCAATTCTGCACTGTTCGGACATCTTGACGAATGCTTTACGAAGTTTCAGAAGAAAGGATTTAAAGAAATAACTGATTTATCTGAATCACAGAATCTTCATTTCCATTCTGTTATTCGCGAGAAATTATTTGATTATCAAAAGCATAAACCTCAATCAGTTAATGAGAAAATTTTTATTGTTAATCCTGCAACACCGGAAAAAGAAATCGAGTTCATAGCAAAAGAAATTAAACGATTATTGTTCGAAGAAAAAATTCCACCTGAAAAAATCTGTGTTGCTTTTAATCTGATTTCAGAGCATTCGAAAGTTGTGCGGGATGTATTTACAGAATATGGTTTACCTTTTAATTTAACAGACAGATTCGCTCTGAGCGAATCTCAGCCAATCATTGCACTGATAAATCTTCTGGAAATTATAGAGAACAATTTTTTCTATAAAAATATTTTCAGAACATTAAGCGGAAGATGGATTGAGCTTGATGGAATTGATTTATCAAATCTGCTTCAGGTTGCTTCAAACTTAAAGATAGTTGCCGGCTATAATAACTGGATTGAAACTATTGATAATGCTCTGGAAGAAATTAAAATTATTAATGAAGATGACGAAAGAAATTTTTTACCTGAAGAAAATTATCTGAAAGCAAAAGAGGATATTATATCAATTGCTGAAATACTGAATCCATTTAAATCGAAATTAACCGTTGATGAATTCCGTAATGAACTTGATAATCTGATTGTAAGACTTCAGTTGATTCCCAAAGCAATAAATGATCATAAAGATTACGCTGAAAAAAATGTAAGAGCAATTACAAGTTTTGTTCAAACAGTTCATAATCTTTTTGAGCTGATGAAAATTGAGTTTGGTGAAAAGTCAAAACACAGTCTTTCATTTTATTTGAGGAACATTAAAACGGCACTTCAGTTTGCGCGATACAATCTTCGTGAAAAAATTGATTCGGGAATTCTTGTAACATCAATCAATGAAATCAGAGGATTGAACTTTGATTATCTTTTTATAGGCGGAATGACTGACGGAGAATTTCCCACACGATATCAACCCGAAATATTTTTAAGCGGTTCATTCAGAAAAGAAGATTATAAACATATTCTCGAAGAGCGATATCATTTTTATCAGGCATTGTGTACGGTTAAAAAAGTCTTGTATCTGACTTATCCGAATTCTGATGAAAGAAAACAATTTACACCTTCAACATTCATAAAAGATTTGAAAGATCTTGTTCTGACTTCTGAAATCAAAAGCTCTGATTATGATTTTGTTATAGCTTCGGAAAAAGAACTTCTTTCGACAATTAAAAAAGATGAGATTAAATCTGAACAAGTAAATAAGAATTTAATCGCAGCAGGAATTGAACCTGAGAATCTGATTGAAGAAATAAGTATTGATGAACAAAGATTTCAGAATCCGTTTGATGAAAATCCATATAATGGTTTCTTGTCAGAGCAATTGAGCAAAGAATCATTAGAAAAACTGAAGGCATTATCAGACAGAACTTACTCTGCAACTCAACTTGAGGAATATGCAAAATGTCCTTTCCAATATTTCCTGCGTCGGATATTGTTCATTGAAACTATTGAAGAACCAACCGAAGAAATTGAAGCATTTGAACTTGGAAGTGTTATTCATTCAATACTTTATACATTCTATAAAACGGTTAAAGAGCAGCAAAGAAAAGTTGAAAACTGCAGCGAAGAAGAGTTTGCGGAATTTGTTCAACTTATTTTTTCAATTGCAAAGAAAAAGACTGAGCATATAAAATTTTCTTCGCCATATTCTTTCTTCGAGTATGAAAAAATCTTTGGCATAAATGGAAACATACAACATTCCATACTTTACAAATTTTTAGAAGAAGAACAAAAAGATAAAGAAGGTTTTAAACCTGAATTTTTTGAAATTGCTTTTGGAAGAAAGAACAATTCCGCAGTAGAAGTAAAACTCAATGAAATAAATTTCAGAGGAAAGATTGATAGAGTTGATGTGAATGAAGATGAAAATTTATATAAAGTTATTGATTACAAACTTGGCGGAAGAAAACCTTCAAAAGATGATTTGAATCTTGGAATATCACTTCAGTTACCTTTGTATTTATACGCATCAAAATTATTACTTAAAGCTGAGTTTAAGGAAGAATACAGACCAGCAAGTGCAGAGATATATTCACTCAAAATTTTCAAAGAAGAATTCGGAAGAAAAATTGTTCACAATCTTCAGGGAAGAAAATTCACATTGGAAAATTATATACAAGCTTCTGAAGATTTGATTAAAATATTTGAGGAAGTTGTACCTCATTACATTGAGAACATAAGAAGAGGAGTATTTAATCTCAGCACGCTTGAAAAGAGGGAAGAAAAAGTTTGTGGCTTTTGCGAGTTCAGTTCAATTTGCAGAATTCGTGATGTCGGTTAAAGAATGTGAACTAAAAAAGTATTTCCTTTTGATTTGGGATTTTCCTTAGTTTTAAATGAAAAATATCAAGGATTAATTATGAAATTATTTACATCAGTTTTAGTGGTCTTGTTAAGTGTCAACTTAATGTCACAAATTCCGGACAAGTTTTGGGTAAAATCGGAACAGCTTAGAGCAGAAAGATTACTCAAGAATGAAAATGTAAATTATCCCGGTGATTCAAGGTTTGATGTCACTTACTACAAACTTGATTTGAAAATAATGCATACGACACAAACAATTTCAGGTAATGTAATTGTGAATGCAAAAGCCGATACATTAAGTGTGAATAATATTTATCTCGATTTGGTTAATCAGCTAATTGTCGATTCGGTTTTATGCAACGGAAACTCTGCAGCTTTTACGCACAGCACAAATAAAATAAACATTACACTCGATAACACTTACAATAATGGTGAATCATTTTCAATTCAGGTTTATTATCACGGTACACCGCCTTCAAGCGGATTCGGAAGCTTTACATTTGGCACCAGATCGGGTGGTTCTCCGTCAATCTTTACATTAAGTGAACCTTATGGCTCAAGAGATTGGTGGCCCTGTAAAGATACTCCGGCAGATAAAGCTGATTCCGCTGATATCTGGTTTACAGTAACTAATCCGATTAAAGCAATTTCAAACGGAACTCTGGTTGAAGTTGTTGACAACGGAAATAACACTTCAACTTATAAATGGAAAGTAAGATATCCGATTGCACAATATCTTATCTCACTTGCAGCCACTGACTTCGTTGAGTATATAAATTACTATAACTATAGTCCAACTGATTCGATGCCGGTAACTCATTACATCTATCCGGAAACATTTAATACAACACTGAAAAATCTTCTTGATAAAACTCCACAAATGATTGAAGTGTTCAAACAGCATTTCGGAGAGTATCCGTTTATCAATGAAAAATACGGACACGCACAGTTTGGTTGGGGCGGAGGAATGGAACATCAGACTTGTTCTTCGATGGGTGCTTTTGGTGAAGGGATTAATTCTCATGAATTAGCACATCAATGGTATGGAGATGCAATAACCTGCAAAGATTGGCATCATATCTGGCTTAATGAAGGTTTTGCAACTTACGCTGAAGGAGTCTGGATTGAAGCAACACAGGGAAGAGCGGCTTATAATAATTACATCGCAAATGAAATGAATTCTGCCAAGAATGCAAGTGGTTCGGTTTGGGTTACTGACATTTCATCTGTGAATAGTATTTTTAATTATGCGAGATCTTATGCGAAAGGTGCTGTAATTCTTCATATGTTGAGAGGTGTTGTTGGTGATTCTACTTTCTATAATATACTCAGAACATATACTTATCACCCGACAGTTGCTTATGGTGTAGCTGTAACTGAAGATTTTCAGGCAATTGCGGAAAGTGTTTCGGGAATGGATCTTGATTATTTCTTTCAGCAGTGGATTTATGGTGAGAATTATCCAAGATATAATGTTAACTGGAGTAAATCTCAGTTGAATGATTCTTTGTGGAATCTGAGATTAAATATTAGTCAGTTAACCAATACTAATCCCATCTTCTTTACAATGCCTATTCAGATAAACATTACAAGAGCCGGACTTCCCGATACTCTAATAACTATATTTAACGATCAGCAAAATCAGGAATTTAATATTCAAGTTCTTGGACAGATTAACTCTATGCAATTCGATCCTTATAATTTCATATTGAAAAATTTAAATGTTACAGTTGATGTGGATGAAGAAAGTAAATTACCAACAGAATTTGTGCTTGAACAGAATTACCCAAACCCATTTAATCCAACAACAAAAATCAGTTGGCAGTCACCAGTAAGCAGTTGGCAAATATTAAAAGTTTACGACATCCTCGGCAATGAAATAGCCACACTTGTGAATGAAGAAAAACCGGCAGGATATTATGAAGTAGAATTCAATGCAACAGAATTATCAAGCGGAATATATTTTTATCGTTTGAAGGCTGGTAACTTCACGCAAACGAAAAAGATGATATTGATGAGATAAAAATTTTCGTGTTCCTTAGTGAAGTACTTTGTGAACTTAGTTGTGAAAAGAAAATTAACAAAGGGTACAACCATGAGATTTCTTTTTTTAATTTTTTTATCAACTTTGTTTTTCAATCTCAATACGAATTGTCTGGCTCAATGGATAAATGATGGATTCATAAATACCGCAATTTGTATTGCAGACGGAGATCAAAAAAATCCTCAAATTATTAGTATCGGAGATAAAGGATACATATTAATTTGGGAGGATTACAGGAATGGAAATGAGGATATTTACGCGCAAAGGGTGACAAAAGGCGGTTATTTAAGTTGGGATTCAGAAGGGATTCCAATAACTACAGCTCCGGGAGATCAAAAAAATTTTAATGTAATAAATGATAGGAATTATGGAGCTATAGTTGTTTGGGAAGATTACCGAAACAATTACCCGGATATTTACGCTCAGCGCATTGATTCTAATGGTACAACACTTTGGGGTGATAATGGTATTCCTGTATGTTCGGCACCAAGCTTTCAATATCTTCCACAATTGGTGGGTAGTGAAATCGGAGGTGCAATTTTCACTTGGTTTGACTATCGAACAGGATTTTTTGATATTTATGCACAGAGAATTGACTCCTCTGGAAATATTAAATGGCAAATGGATGGTATTCCTATTTGTACAGCACAAGGTCTACAGTCACATCCAAGATTAATTTCAGATGATTCTTCCGGTGCAATTATTTGCTGGCAAGATCATAGAAATAATAATTTCGATATTTATGCCCAGAGGGTAAATTCAAATGGTGATTTCCTATGGGATTCTGGCGGAATTCCTGTTTGTGATTATTTAGGAAACCAGAATTATCCTCAGATTATCAAAAGTGGAAATGGAGCAATTATAATTTGGAGAGACGCAAGAAGCGTTACATACGATATTTATGGACAGAGAATAGACTTTAATGGCTTAAAACAATGGCAGCCAATTGGGAATTGGCTTGAGGTAACTAATAATCTATACGAAGATGAAATTAAAGCCGTTGAAGATGGATCTGATGGAGTAATTATTTATTTCAAAACTGCGATGGATTATCCTGACTTGCATTGGCTGAAATGCAAAAGAATTGGAGTTAATGGAGAACCGCTTTGGAATGTGCCAACTTCGCTTGCATATATGGGCAGTTCACTAATTGGTATTAATAATCAAAATGTTGGTGCATGGTTTGCATATGTACTTGATCAAAAAATTAAATCACAACGTGTAAGTTTAAGTGGCGCACTCTCTTGGCCAGATGGCAAAATAGTAGGCGGCAATATTTCAGAAAAATATTCACCAAATTTAGTTAGCAATGGAATGCAAGGTGCCATAATTTGTTGGTATGAAAAGAGAGGCGATGATTTTGATATCTATGCTCAACTAATTGACAGATATGGATATCTCCCAGTTGAGTTAATTTCATTTAATTGCAATCAGATTGACGATGATGTTCAACTTATGTGGGTAACAGCTACCGAATTAAATAACTTAGGCTTCGAAGTGCAGAGAAAAATGGAATCAAATGAATTTATAACTATAGGTTTTGTCAAAGGTAGTGGTACAACTTCTGAATTACATCATTACTCATATATTGATAGAGATTTAGCCCCCGGCAAATATTTTTATAGGTTAAAGCAGATAGACCATAATGGACAATATGAATTTAGTCAAGTGGTTGATATTGAAATCATTTCGAATTATGCACTTGAGCAGAATTACCCAAATCCGTTTAATCCAGTAACGAAGATAAGATACACAATAGCAGCCTCATCCCTAAATCCCTTCTCCAAAGGAGAAGGGACTTTAACAATTCTTAAAGTTTTTGATATTCTTGGTAATGAAGTCGCAACACTTGTAAATGAAAATCTGCAACCCGGAGTTTATGAGTATGAGTTTGATGCTTCTTCTTTAACGAGTGGAGTTTATTTTTATAAACTCATAAGTGGAAACTTTACTGAAGTGAAGAAGATGATATTGATGAGATAAAAAGTCTTTGCGGTACTTTGCGACATATTTTGCGTCCCTTGCGGTGAAAAGAAAATTAACCGCCAGGAACGCAAAGGATATTTCAATTGATGGACGCAAAGAAGTTTTGCAGTTGATGAACATAAGAATTAATTGATTTCATTGGAAGAGAAAATAGATAACTTTGATTTATTTTGTGGCTGGTTATGATCTTGTTGAGAATATTTCAATTCAGGTTTTAATTAACCCACGACCACAGGGATCGTGGGTTTAAAGTTTTATCCTTTTTGATAAAGACCGATAGTGTTTCCATCCGGATCTGTAAGTAAGGCATACCAGCCCATTGCGGGAATTACAGTTTTATTCCTTTTAACTGCTCCGCCATTTGCTTTTACCTTTTCGAGGATTGAATTTATGTCGGGAATATTAACATGAAAAACTGTAGTATCACCAACCGAAACATTATCAACCTGTCTTAAACCAACCATTATCCCTTTGTGATTATTAAAAAGTAAATAACCATTTCCGAAGGGTTTAAAATCCCAACCAAAAACTTTGTGATAAAAATCTTTTGAACGCTCTAAATCAGTTGCTGGAATTTCAACATGAGCAATTAAAGGTTCTGCCATAATATTTTCCTTTTAGTTTGTTAATCTCAGTTAAAAATTAAATTCTCCAAAAGAATTTTCAAAAGATAAATAATAAATTTTTAATGAAAATATTTCTCTATTGTTCTTGAAAAGTAGGCAGGCACTTAATAACTTACATCAGGAATAATTACAAAAAAGTATGTTTGGGAAAGCACTTCTTAGTTTACTAATCATTTCACTTCTTCTAAAAGCCCAATCTATTGAGTTCAGGAATTATACTGTTCAGGATGGTCTTTCTAATAATAAAGTAAATTGTGTTTTGCAGGATAGAACCGGTTTCATCTGGTTTGGGACTGAAGATGGATTGAACCGCTTTGACGGACACGAATTTAAGGTGTTCAAACCATCATCAGAAAAAAATAATTTTATTTCAAGAGATATCTGGTCAATTCACGAAGACAGAGAAGGGAACTTATGGATTGGAACCAAGAGCGGAGATGTGATTAAACTCGATTTCAACACTCAAAAATTTTCTAGTTGGATAATTGAAGAGATAACTGTTAATGATAATTCAGTTACAGCTATTTATGTTGATAAGAAAAAAAATGTTTGGGTTGGTACTTATCAGCAAGGACTTTTTAAATTCGATCAGAATGGTAAGAAATTAGGTCACTGGGATTACAATCCTGAAAATTCTATTGGAATAAGTAATAACTTCATAACTTCAATTTTAGAAGATGAAAATGGAATTATCTGGATCAGCACATATTATGGTTTGAATGAATTCAATCCTGCAGAACCAAATAAAGGATTTAAAAAATATTTTGCCGGAAGTAATTCTATCAATAATAATCTTATCTGGGAACTGCGACTTTCTTCTGTTGATAAAAACAAATTGTGGATTTGTAATGCAGGCGGTTTGAATTTTATTGATGTGAATTCAAAAATAATAAACTCAATAAATTTACCTGAAGAAAAGTCCATCCAATTTTCAGGCAGTGTTGGCGATGTTGTTGAATCAATAGAGAACAACAGGGAAATTCTTTACATAGCAACTTATGGAGGAATAATAAGGTACGATTTGGAATCCAAAGCATCAGTCAGATATGTTCAGCAGAAAGATAATCCGAAAGGAATTATAAGCAATCAGGTCAATCAGATGATTCTGGATAAATCCGGAGTAATTTGGATTGCAACTGAAAATGGTGTTAGTTCGCTTTCTCTTAGATATAATTTTTTACTTCCCCATATATTATCATCACAGAATAAGCTTAAAGTATTGAATAATGATGTTAAATCAATAGTAAGATATGATAAAGAAAATATTTTAGTTGGAACATCTGACGGACTGTTCAAAGTGAATCTTAAACAAATGAAAGAAGAAGAAATTCCTCAGCTCGCAGGTTTAAATATCTGGTCACTTTATAAAGATGATAATGATAATTTATGGGTTGGGACTTATGGACAGGGATTGTTCAATTTTAATTTTAGAACAAACTCGCTCAAAAAGATTCTAATTGAATATCCATTATTTAAAACTCTTGCATACAACTACATAAAAGATATTAAAAAGGATAGAGAAGGTAATTTATTGATTGCAACATGGGGCGGAGGACTTGTAAAGTTTATTAACCCTAACAGTGAAAAATATGAACTTAAATTCTGGCGAAGCAATAAAAATAATCCCGAAGCATTAAGTTTCAACGATGTTTGGTCTGTACTTATTGATAAGAATAGAAGAGTCTGGTTGGGAACTTATGGCGGTGGTTTGAATTACTTTGATGAAAGTAGAAACAGGTTCGTGTCATTAAATGTAAGTAATAGTAAAAATCACCTTAAAAGCAATTCAATCTTAAGTATTTATGAATCGACTTTCTCTTCAGATGAAGAAAACCAACTTACAGAATTATGGCTTTGTACAGATCAGGGATTGACAAAACTTACCTTAAAGAATGATGTTGAATTCAATACAATTTCTGATATCATCGTTTCATCAAAAAATTATACAGTTAGTGATGGATTAACATCTGAAGTTATTAAGTCAATTAATAAAGATGCACATAATAATCTTTGGGTAGCAACCAGCAACGGAATTTTTGTTTACGATAAAAGAAATGATAGATTTAATCCAATATCATACTTGTATGAAAGGAAAATAAATGACTACAATTCAGGTGCTTCATTAAATTTTAATGATGAGTATTTTCTTTTTGGTGCTAGTGATGGATTAAAAATTTTCCCTGCAAAAAATATTTCCGAATCAGATTTCAAACCGAATGTGATCATCTCTGATTTTCAATTATTTAATAAGTCATTTATATCAGACGAAAATTCTCCTGTTAAAAATTCTTTAAATAATAATGGCATAATTGAGCTTTCACACAGTCAGAATGTTTTCTCATTTGTGTTCTCTTCTACTGATTATAATAATCCCGCCTCAATTAAATATGCATATATGATGAAAGGTTTTGATAAGGATTGGATTTACGCAGATAACAGGAGATTTGTAACCTACACAAACTTGAATCCGGGTCAATACGAGTTTCTGGTCAAAGCAACCAACAGTGAAGGAGTTTGGAATCAGGAAGCAGCTTCAATTCAGGTAATCATAAATCCACCTTGGTGGAGAACAATCTGGGCATACTTTATTTATATCATTCTGTTTTTAGGTGGTATTCTTGCGATAAGAAGACTTGAATTAAACAAAGCAAAACTTCTCAACGAAATAAAGATGAAAGATTTTGAAGCAGAAAAACTTCGTGAGGTTGAAGCGATGAAGTCGAGATTTTTTGCTAACATTTCACACGAGTTAAGAACTCCTCTTATGCTTATTAAAGGTCCGCTTGATGAACTTCTAAATAAAAGTTCATCCGGATTTGTAAGGGAATTAACTCAGCTTGCTTCAAAAAACAGCGAAAAACTTAAAACACTAATTGATCAGTTGCTTGAATTAACACAACTTGATTCGGCGAAAATCCCTGTGAAAGCTTCATTGAATGACATAGTGAGTTTCAGTAAAAATGTTTTCTGTTCGTTCAAATCAATGGCTGAACAGAAAAATATTGAACTTGTATTCGAATCTGATGAAAAAGAACTATTAGTTTGGTTTGATAATGATATTCTTGAAAAAGTATTAAATAATCTGATCTCAAATGCTTATAAATTTACAAATACAAATGGCAAAATAGGTTTAAGAATCCATAGTGCAGCTGATTCACAAAAACCACATCTTATTCTTTCTGTTTGGGATAATGGAATTGGAATAGATGATAATGAAATTGATAAGATTTTTGACAGATTTCATCAGGCGACAGATAGTCACAAAAAAAATTATTCTGGATTTGGAATAGGGCTTTCGCTTATCAAAGAATTAGTTGATTTGCATAGATGGAAAATAGAAGTTAAGAGCAAGAAAGGTGAAGGTTCAGAATTCAGTTTGACAATTCCACTTTATGATTACCTTGATGAGTCGCAAAAACTCAAAGAAGAAGCACAAGAAAATAAAATTGATTCGAATGAAGAAATAAAACCCGTAGAACATCCCGAAGCCGTATCAACTTCTGATGTTCAGGCAGAAAAATCAACAATAATGATTGTCGAAGATTCTGAAGATGTGAGGTTTTTTCTCTCAACACTTTTAAAGGATGAATATAATCTGATTTTAGCTGAGAATGGAAAAGATGCGATTGAAAAATCGGTGGAGCAACTACCGGATTTAATTGTAAGCGATATTATGATGCCTGAAATGGATGGACTTGAATTCTGCAGAATGATAAAGTCAGATTGGAAGACCAGTCATATTCCGATAATTCTCCTGACAGCACGAATGACTATTGATGATAAAGTAGAAGGGCTTGAGCTTGGTGCGGATGATTATATTACCAAACCGTTTAACTCGAAAGAACTTAGAGTAAGAATAAAAAATCTTCTTGAACAGAGGAGAAAACTGAAAGAACGATTCAGTACAGTAGAAGAAATAAAAACAGATGAATACAAATTCTCACCGGAAGAAAATGAATTTATTCAGAATGCAGTCCGAATTGTAGAAGAGAACATCAGCAACATTGATTTTGATACGGAAAAATTTGCTGAAAAAATGTTTTTAAGCAGAAGTCAGCTTCACAGAAAGTTCATTCAACTCACAAACGAAAGCCCTGGAGAATTTATAAGAACCATAAGACTAAAATATGCCGCAAAACTATTACTTCAGAAAAATTTTAACATAACTCAGATAGCACTTGAAGTAGGATTTAACAGTCCTTCACATTTTTCAAAAGCATTCAAACAATTTTTCAATTGCACACCAAAGGAATTTATACAGCAAAAATCCGCTTAATGTCGTTTTCCATTAATTTCCTTCTAAACGCAACAAATTCGCTAATGTTTGCAACACTATCGACAACAACCACTTTGTTAAAAAACTAATTTTGTGCTGAAATTTTTCAATATTCAAGAGGATTTTACAATGAGTAAATTATTTACAATAGCAGTAATTCTGTTTTTCTTTTCAAATGCTTTGATTAAATCTCAAACCATCCCCGACTTACCCACTCAAGTTTCATACGCAGCTGCAGAAGTCTGGGGCGATTCAATCTATTTCTTCGGTGGTTCAAATAATTACAGTGGTACAGAGTTATATAAAAGAATTTATAAATATGACGGAACATCCTGGAGCTATTACGATACAATACCGTTCGATCATGTCTGGGGTTTTGAGTCGACTATAAAAGGTGACAGCGTTTTTCTTTTTGGTGGTTGGCCAAACGGAGCGGGAAAATTTTTTGTTTACAGATTAAGCACCAAATCATGGACACAACTTGCAAATGGTCCTTTAGCTTTTTCGAACTATGGTCATACAATGGAATTCCTGAACGGATATGTTTATGCTTTCTTTAATGGTTCTGCTGCAAGATATGATCCTTCAACTAATAGCTGGGTAAATCTCACGAGCACTAGTAATTCTGCAAGTTTTTCCTCTTCTACTGTTTACAACAATGAGATTTATATTGCCGGATGGACGAGTTCGCTATTCTTTAAATACAATCCAACTTCAAATAGCTGGATACAGTTAGCGGATTTACCGGAATTTTTATCGGGTGGTTCTTTGCGGGTAATTGATAATAATATCTATCTAGTTGGTGGTTCCAGTGGATTTTCAAACGGAACTTCAATAAAAGTTTACAAATATGATATTGTGACCAATCAATGGAGTTTATACGGTCATACTATAAGCTCTAAGCGAGCATACATGGAAGATGTTCTTTACCAAAATAAATTTTATATACTCGGTGGAATGAATGAAAATTTCCAGGCTGTAAGCACTGTTGAATTTGTAATGAATCAAACCACCGGTGTTCAAGACAATAACATTCTACCATCAGAATTTTATTTAGAACAAAACTATCCAAATCCTTTTAATCCTTCTACAAAAATTAAGTATGTCATTCCGAACGGAGTGAGGAATCTGGTAACATTAAAAGTTTACGATATCCTCGGCAACGAAGTGGCGACATTAGTTAACGAAGAAAAACCAGCCGGAGTTTATGAAGTTGAATTTGATGCTGCTCAATTATCAAGCGGAGTTTATTTTTATAAAATTCAGGCAGGTTCTTATACACAATCAAAAAAGATGATAGTATTAAAATAAATCGGAGGTAAAATGAAATTAAGTTCTATAATTGTTATGACTCTTTTATCTCTTATACTTTTTTTTACAAAAGTGAATGCCCAATCACTAACCTGGCTTGGAACACTTGGTGGAGAAACAAGCAATGCTTACGATGTTTCAGATGATGGAACTATCGTAGTTGGAGAGAGTGAAACTTATGGGGGGAATACCAGAGCATTTATTTGGACACCAGGTACCGGTATGCAGCCGCTAACTAACTTGCAAAATATAAGCAGCTGGGCAGTCCATATATCTTCAGATGGAAATTCAGTTATTGGAACTGCAAGAACCATTAACGGCATAAACTACCAGGCAATCAGATGGTGGAGAAACGACGGTGTAATTACTTTTCTTGGTACACTTGGTGGAAGCGGAAGTTTTAATAATAGTGAAGGATACTCGTGCAATGCTGATGCTTCAATTATTGTCGGTACAGCAGCGGCAAGTAACAATAGCAGACACGCCTTTAAATGGACTGCTTCAGGCGGAATGGAAGACCTTGGGACATTTGGCAATGTAGCTAATCGTTTTTCTGCTGCAACCGGAATTTCTGATGATGCTTCATTAATTGTTGGTCATTCTGAATATGGTGGCAGCTATACAAGACCTTGCTTTTGGTTAAATGGTTCAATAAATGAACTTCTTACTGCTTTTGCAACTTCAATCGAGCGTGGTGAAGTAACCAATGTTTCTCCGAACGGAAATTATATCTGTGGATGGATTGATGACTCTACAACTTTTAGTAATGAAAATGCTTATTTGTGGAGTGGAAATCCTTCATTTACAGGATTTGATATTGGTCTTTTACCCCTAGTTGCACTTGATCAAGGTACAAGCAAAGCATTTGATGTTAATGATAATGGAGAAGTAGTTGGAACTGCTACCGATACATTGTATGAAGATAATGCTTTTTATTGGTACTATGGAGTTATTGAAAATCTGAATTTAACTTACGGAAGTATAATCCCATTTGGATCAAAATTAATTTCCGCAAACGCTATATCAAATAATGGCAGATATATAGTTGGACAGGGATATAATGTAGCAACAAACAGAAATGAAGCATTTTTGTTGGATAGGGGCGGTGCAACTTCTATTGAGAATTCAGAGGAATTGCCAAATAATTTTTCCTTAGAACAAAACTATCCAAACCCTTTTAATCCTTCTACAAAAATCAATTGGCAGTCGCCAGTCGGCATTCATCAAACATTAAAAGTTTATGATGTGCTTGGTAAAGAAGTTGCAATTCTTGTAGATGAGTACAGAGACTCAGGCAAATACGAAGTTGAATTCAATGCAGAAAAACTTTCTTCAGGAATTTATTTCTACAAACTGCAGTCAGGTTCATTTACTGAGACAAAGAAAATGATTTTATTAAGATAAATATTCAGTCTATTCGGAGAAAATTATGCTAAAAAAAATAATAACAATAACATTTCTAATTCTGATTACAACAGTAAATAATTTTTCACAATGGTCACAAAATCCATATGAGAATAATCCGGTTTGTACAGTTAGCGGAGGACAGTATAGTCCTAAGATTACATCTGATTCAAAGGGTGGTGCAATAATTGCCTGGGAAGATTACAGAGATGGAACATCAAAAATTTATATCCAGAGAATTGATAAAAACGGTATTGTAAAATGGACTGACAATGGATTGCCACTTTGCAGTTATAATTCTGGACAGAGTAATCCACAACTTATTGATGATGGTAATGGTGGTGCTGTTATGGTCTGGGTTGACGACAGGTATGGTAACTTTGATTTATTTGCACAGAGGATAGATTCGCTTGGAAATAAATTATGGAATAGCAATGGCGTACTTGTTTTTGATAATGATGGAAATCAAACGCAGCCACAAATTGTTAAAACAAGCGATAACATTTATTATGTTGTTTGTCTCGATGATAGAATGGGTACTCAAAATCTGTTTGTTCAAAAATTAGATTTACAGGGCAATATGATTTGGGGTGATAATGGTAAGATGGGTAATCATTTAAGAAGTCTTAGAAATTTTAAATCAATTATTGACAAAAATGATAACCTTGTTTTAGTGTGGGAAGATTTTGCGTTTAATATTGATGGAATGATCTACTCACAGATACTTGATTCAAATGGAAACTTTTTGTGGGAATTTAACCAGGATGATCTTCTAATCTCATCAAATAATATTAATGTTAAAGCCCAGCATCCGGATTTAATCCAACTTCAAAATGGAAATTATATGATTGCATGGCAGGATAATCGCTCCGGTGATTTTGATATTTATGGTCAAATTCTTCTTCCAAACGGAGCAAATCTTCTTTCAAATGAAGGTGAATATCTTGAAGGCGGTGCGGGTAATGATATAATGCCAGAAATATGTTTATCAGGTAATCAATTTTATATGATAGCCTGGGTCAATAACAATTCAACAAATTCATTTATAAAAGCAAGATCATTTTATTCTGACCCTGTTACATTTATTCAATATTGGTCCCAAACCCTAATTGTTGCTCAACAATTTAATGGCGGATTTAACTATCTAAATTTTATTTCAGATAAAGCAGGGGGTGCATTATTGTCATTTGTGACAGCTGACGCTGAATACTCAGATATTTGGTTTGCTAAAATATCTTCTTACGGAGATAAAAGGGGTGGAGTAATTTGCAATGCAAATATTAATCAAACTCAGCTTTCAGTTTGCTCAGACTCTTCGGATGGAATTATAGCAACCTGGGCAGATTTAAGAAGCGGTGATTTTGACATTTATTGCTCGCAAGTTGATGCCAATGGAGTTTTTGGTGCCGGGCAACATGAAATCGGTTTAGTTGCAGACTATCGATTTAATGGTGATGCAACAGATGCTGCCTATGGGAATAATGCAACTATATTTAATGCAACTCTTACATCAGACAGATTTGGTGCTGCTAATTCAGCTTTTGAATTTAATGGCGTCTCTTCTTATTTAAGCGCTCCATCAACATTTCTTTTGGAATCACCAACTTATGAACTAACTCAAACGGCCTGGGTTTATTTATATGATTGGGGAATCAATGGTAATTCTTTTGTGCCAATCTTAATGAAATCCGATTCGCCTGATAATTCATTTCAATACAGATTGGCTTTATCACCACACACTGTTATTACTTCCGTAAACAATTGGTTAAATACAGTTTGGCAAACAGGTTTTAATATGAACATGAATGATTGGTATATGGTTACTTCAGTAATAAAACTTGATACAGTCTCAACTTATATTAACAACGAATATGTAGGATTTATGGTATTACAAGGTCCTATTATTCCGGATAATAAGCCCCTGGAGATTGGAAGAGATGTACCCGGAACAACAGAATATTTTTATGGAAAGTTGGATGATATAAAAATATTTAATCGTGCTTTAACTTATCAGGAAGTAATCAACTTATACAATTTTGGAAGTACAACAGAGATAGAGACAAATAGATATTCAACTTCTCCTGAAAAATTTTCGTTGGAACAAAACTATCCAAACCCTTTTAATCCTTCTACAAAAATCAGTTGGCAGTTGCCAGTCAGCAGTCATCAAACATTAAAAGTTTATGATGTGCTTGGTAAAGAAGTTGCAACTCTTGTAGATGAGTACAGAGACTCAGGCAAATACGAAGTTGAATTTGATGCTTCAAAGCTTTCATCAGGAATTTATTTCTACAAGCTTAATGCTGGTTCGTTTAGTGAAACAAAGAAGATGATTCTAATCAAATAGTTTTTAAAAATCATAATCAACAATTATCTATTCAAAAGAGAAAGGATCGTAAAATGAACTCAATCAAAATTCTCACCAATTCATTCCTGGTTTTATTATTAGTAGCGGGATTTTTTGCCTGCTCAAAAAAATCAGATAATCCGGTTGCACCAACTAATCCTACCACTGAGTTAAAGTTGACTGTTGGTGGACAACAAATTACTTTTAATCAGGGTATAGGAGGTTATGCGATAAATGAAAATCTTACCTACATTCAATTTACAAAAGCGGAAGCAGGTGACACACTTTTATTTTTCCTTCTATTTTCCGGTAAGCAAACTGGTAATCAATCCTGGGATCCAAACGCCGATACGGGAGTTCTTTTATATCAATACGGAGCTTCAGGAAATATAATTTACTCTCCTGTACAAGGTAGTACCTCCGTAAACTCTTATGGTAATGTTGGAAGTGCTATTTCCGGTACTTTAACGGGTACACTTGCGGATGTTAATGCAACAAATGTAGCCGTGAGCGGAAATTTTACCGTGCAAAGATCAGCTGATATTCAAACAATTGGTAAAGCGGTTAATATCGGCATTGCTAAGCATATTGAGTTAATTGCTAACTAAAAAAATAAAAAAACTGGTTTTCCTTTTATCTGAAACAAAAAAGCAAAACTTTGAAACAAAATCGACAGAAGTACTTTAGGTATGAAATTATTTTTGCATCAATTATAAACTAAAAATCACAAAGGTGTAAAATGAAATCTTTCAGCCCTGATGGAAAACTTACCATAATGATTACAAATTTTACACTTACGATATTGGGTTTTTCTCTAATATTAATAATTGTTATGCTCATTCTGATTTAGTGTAAGTTATGAAAAATTTTTTCTGCCGATATTGTTTCAATATTATCTATTTAATAGTTCTGATAATTCTTTTGTTAATTTCTGCATAAGGCAGGTTTAACAAAGAGGAAAACCAGAAATCTAATCATTTATGCTGAGTTTAATTTTATATAATGAAAAACAATGATAGTTCTGATAACCAAGTTGAAAACAAACAGAATGAAGAGGTTCGAAAGATTAATTTGTTAGTTTCATTGATTGTTTTCTTTATGCTTATTCTGATATTGGTAATTATGTTTTTGTAATCAAATTGTTGACAATCTTTCTTATCAGTTGTTCAAATAGTTTAAGTACAATAATGCTCAACCCTCAATTCTATTTTAAGGAGGGAATAGATTGAGGGTTGTTGCGATTATAAGTTTGCTGATGTAACTCTTGTTGATATGTGGTTAGTAAGGCGGAGTAATATAGAGTTGCTCCGCTTTTATTTTACAATTTTTGAGATAGCTTTGAATTCCGGGGTTCCGCAAACTTCCAATAGTTCAAAAAGAATCGATTCTGAAGTTGTAATTTCTGCACCCAGAGTTCGCATTCTGTCCAGAGCAATCATAAAATCAAATTCTCTTCTCGAAGAAACTGCATCTGCTGCAACATTTACCTGAAAATCATTTGCGAGTAAATCAAGTACAGTCTGCTGCACACAAACATGAGATTCAACTCCGGCAATAACTATCTGATGAAGTTTTTTTGATTTAAGTTCGTTAAATAATTCTTCCGCACCGAAACAACTAAAGCTCATTTTCTGAATTGCTGAATAACCTTCAAGCTCTGATAAAATTTTTTGTGATGTTGGTCCAAGTCCTTTGGGATATTGTTCGGTGAAATAAATCGGGAGCTGAAGCTCTTTGAAACCTTTAATCAATTTAAGAGTGTTTTCAATTACCGAATCAACATTTCGTATAACAGGAAGAATCTTCTCCTGTAAATCAATTATTAAAAGTGCTGTTGATTCTTTTTTTAGAATTATCGGATTTCTTTTCATATTGAGTCTCCAAATGATTTACTCTTACACTTAATCTTACTTTTTATCTTAAAATCTCTACCTTTTCAACTTAATCTTAAACCTAAACTTTAACTTTAACTTTAACTTTAACTTAAACTTAAACTTATTTCAGTAAATCTCATCCATTCCATATTTACCACAAGCATACATCATCAGAATCGAAGCAAGGTCAATGAGAGCTTTCTTTTGTTCGTCAGCGTGAATCACAAGATCATAGACCTCAGCCATAAACTGAAAGTTACTCAGAATTTTTTTCAGCTCTCTCAAAGTCGGAGAACCATGCCAATATGCAACCTGCTTGATTAGTAGTTTTTCATATCTTCTTAAAAAGTCTTTGAATGAAATTAGATGAGTAGTGTTGGCATGTCTTGGATGACAAATAGAAATCAAATCGTTAAAGTATTTATCCCACTTTTTCGCTAGTTCCTGATTACGTGAATCCATAACAAATCTTGCAGCCTCAAGCGAGAAGTTTGCTTTGGTTGTAACTTTGTATTGGGGAATTATTGCATAACCATCATAGCTAACATCATCGGCATCTTCATCATAATATTTCCATCTTTTGACTAATTGATTGGGTGTGTAGATAGTGATTACTTTATCAAGTGAGCTGTCAGTTACAATGAATTTTCTATGCTGATAATTTACAACGGTCAGCCAATGTTCCCAGTTATCAACACTCAGAATACAGGGATAACCTTTCTTAATTTGTTCTACCAAAGCTTTAATTGCGTCTTCAGGTTTTTCTCTTCGGAAGTATTTCATTTTACAACCGTAATACTTTGCCGCTTTGGCAAGACCTATTTCATCAGTACCATACCACCAGGTGCTTCCTGCTTTAACAGCAATCTGATTTTCGCTCTCAAATCTTCCGAGCATTACGAGTGCATACTTTAATGCGAATGGTCCGCATTGATATTTATAAGGTTGGGGATAGAAACTCATAACTGTTCATATCTAAAAATTGCATGCAAACATAAATAATCAAATTGTTTTTTATGCAAGCTCAAATAGGTATTTTTGTGGTATGAAAGAAAAAAATCTTAAAGTGGCAATAGTTTACAACGAACCTCATCCTGAGATGTATAAAATTCCTTCCAAAAGAGAGGAAACGATTGATTTTGAACTTTACTTTGAGGTCGAAAAAATTACCCCGATGGAAGAGTATGAGCTTATGGCCAAACGATTGAATAAAGCTGGATTTAATGCTTATACTCTGAATATTAAAGACAATATATTCTCATTCATAGACGATTTTAAGAAAAATAAACCTGATGTAGTTTTTAATTTTGTTGAGATTTATAAGGATAAACCTTATCTCGAAATGAATGTGGTAAGTCTTTATGAATTATTAGGAGTTGCTTATACCGGTGCTTCGCCTATGGCATTGGCAAATTGTCAGAATAAGCAATTGGCAAAAAGAATTTTATCTTCTGCAGGGGTTCTGACTCCACGCTTTACTTTTTTTGATAAACCGCAAAAATCATATAAACATAATCTGAATTATCCTCTGATAGTTAAACCTGCATTCGAAGATGCAAGTGTTGGAATCGAAAATTCAGCCATTGTTAGTGATGACAAAGCACTTAAGAAAAGAATTGAATTTGTTTTTGAGCATTTCAAACAACCAGCTCTTTGTGAAGAATTTATTGACGGCAGGGAATTAAATGTTGCTGTTCTTGGTGATGAAAATCCTGTAGCACTACCAATAAGTGAAATTGATTTCTCACAAATGCCAGATCATCTTTATAATATTGTAAGTTATCAGGCAAAATGGGATCCATTTCACGAAGCTTATCATAAAACAATTCCAATATGTCCGGCAAAACTTCCGAAAAAGATTGAATTGAAAGCGAAAGAAATTGCTGTAAAAGCTTTTAAGATTATGGGTGCTCGTGATTATGCCAGAATTGATATGAGATTGAGTAAGGATAATAAACTTTATGTTCTTGAAGTAAATCCAAATCCTGATTTGACTGAAGATGCCGGATTTATGCGTTCATCTAAAGCTGCCGGTTATTCTTATGTAAAAACTCTGAAGAAGATTATAACTCTCGCTTATAAAAGAGGAAAACAAAATAAAATTTTTAGCCAAACTATTTGACTGAAAAATAAGATAAAACAGGTATTGCTTCAGACAAAGAGTTAACAATAAAATCCGGCTTTTCATCCTTAATATCTTCTGATCTGGTTTTCCCTGTTAAAATCAAAATACCTTTTCCACCAATTTTCTGAGCAGCAATAACATCATTTTCAAGGTCATCTCCAATCATTATAAACCCTTGCTGAAAGCTAAATCCAAGTTTTTCAGCTGCTGTTTTGAAGTAAAGAGGAGAAGGTTTGCCTATTACAGTTGCCTGTTTGCCTGTTGCAAACTCAATCGCGGTTATAAAAGCTCCTGCATCAAGTATCAGCTTTCCTTCAGGTTGCCAGAATTTATTTTTGTGCATTGCAATTATTTCTGCCCCGTTCATTACATAATTAAAGATTTCATTCATAGTATCATAATTCCAACGATTACCGATGTCGCCGATTACTACGGCTTCCGGATTTTCATCATCAATTACTCCTTCAAAGTGATTAAGTAAATAATCACGACAATAAACTTTTACTTTTGAATAATTCTTTTTCACATATTCAAGGGTTACATCGAATGCAGTAAACGCAGGAATATTTATTTCCAGACCTTTATCTTTCAAAAAATTTTTCATCAACCCGGATGTGCGTAAAGTTGAGTTGCTGAGAATGCAGGCAGGAATATTTGACTTATCCAAGAATTCAAAAAAATCTTTTGCATCAGGTGCAATCTCGCTTCCAATTTTAATAACACCATCAAAGTCAATCAGTAATGGTTTCATTTTATTCATATAAAAAAAGCCGGACTTAGCCGGCTTCTAAAATTTTGAGTTTAATTAAGCTTTTGCCTGAGCTAAAGCGGGAAGTTTTGTTTTAGCAAATTCAAATATTCCGAACATTACACCGCTGAAGAATAAATCTCCAAGTAATGTATTCTGAATAAAAGGAATTGCAGCAATATAACATTCAACTAAACCAGCAATGTTTTTAGGATACATTGTTCCGAATGCCCAAACACCAAAATTTGTAATGATAAAGAAACTTAATGAAGCAGTAACTGAAGCAAGCACAACATTTTTTATACTAACCTTTTTCAGCATTAACATTCCGATTACTACGATTAGTGCGAAACTTAAATAGACAATCCACATTCCCGAATGAAAACCGATTATTGCATCAGTTAAAAACATTGCTACTAAAGGTACAGCAAATGCAAATGATTTTTTATTGAAGTAAGCTCCACCGAATAATGCCATTGCAGCGATAGGTGCAAAGTTTGGTGGATGAGGCAATAATCTTACAAATGCAGCAGCAAAAATCATAATAGTTAAAATCCAGAATCTTGGAGTAATCTTTTCCATTTTATTTTCCTTTCAATTAAAAATTTCTTAGAATTTTTTCATTTCTAACTAATCAAAGATAATCTATCTGAAACAAATTCTGAAAGACAATTTAGTATTCAGAAGTAAATTTTATGTAATTACATTTAATTAATTTTCATCAAAATGCTGCAAAAGGATTAAGACTTAAACCAGCATAAAATGAAATTCCCGGCGTTCCGTAACCAAATACCTCTTCGTATTCTTTATTCAGAATATTTTCGATGCGACCGAACAATTGTAGAAAATCCGTGACCTTGTAGCTTGCCGCTAAGTTTAATAGTAAATAAGAATTTAAGGTAACTCTTTCAGCAGGGAATAAGCTGAAATCTTTGTCAAATCTTTTCCCAACATAAATAGCTTCAATGGAAGAGTTAATTTTTGTGTTGAAATCATAGCTTGCAAATAATCCGGCTTTGTGTTCAGGTCTTCGCAATAAAGGTTCATCCTCAGCAGTAACACCTTCTGATTTGTCGAAAGCTTTTGTGAAAGTATAATTTGCTTTCAAATAAAAATTATCCAATGGTTTGAATTGGGTAAAGAATTCAATTCCACTAGTCTGAGCTTTGTTGATGTTAATCGTTTTGAATGTATTAGGATCAAATCCAAACATTTCCCTGAAATAATTAACAAAGAAAGTAGTACCAAATGAAAAATTTTCTTTCCAGAAGTATTGCTCAAATCCAAAATCAACTCCGAAACTTTTTTCAGGTTTTAACTCACTATTTCCGAAAGCCGGGTCGTATAAATAAAACAGTGATGGTGCCTTATATCCTGTGCCAAAAGTGGCTTTAACTTTTGTTCCGCTTTCCCAAAAGATAATTGCAGGCGCAATTTGATATGTTAGTGATGTTCCGAATTTATCATGCTTATCAACTCTGATTCCGGCTGAAGTGAAAAATGATTCTCCGATTTTAATCTGTTCAAGAATGTAACCACCAAAGATTTTACTGTTAACCTTTGGGAAGAGACTTTCATAATTAAATGAAGAGAAATACAGGTATTCAGATAAAGCTTCGTCATATTGAAAATCAGCGCCAATTGATAGCAGATTATTCTCGGATAACTGAATATTGTTCTGCCAGTCGATTTTATATTTTCGTCCATCATAAAGACTTCTTGATGAGGCCGGATTATTCAATGTTTCATCAAATTTGTATTTACGTACATTTCTTAAAAAGGAAAGACTCAGTTTTTGATTCCATTTATCTTCGAATAAATTTATTCTGGTTTCATTACTCAGATTCAGTTCCTCTAAGTTGTAAACGAAAGTCGGATCATCACCCAGTTTACCTGATTGATCAAGATCAGATTTTGCTTTTATGAATCTGAAGAAAAGATCATTTTTTATCTTATCAGAAAAATTAAAACCTATATTCGAAATGACCTGATCTTTAAGATAGCCGTCCTTCTCGTTATTCCCATATTTTTCATTCGCTACAGAAAATCCATCACTACCATTTCTGCTTAGTGAAATTGAGTAATTTAATTTGTCAAACGAACCATTTGATAAAGCATTTAATCTGTATGTCTTGTATGAACCACCTGAAGCATTAAGCGACAAGGCAGGTTTGCCAAAACCTTTTTTAGTTATAATATTAATTACGCCAGCCATTGCATCAGCGCCATAAAGAGTTGATTGTGGTCCTCTGAGAATTTCTATTCTTTCGATGTTGTCAACAGGGAAAGAAGAAAAATCAAAAACTCCACCCGGATCGTTGTTAAGATTTAACTCAACTCCATCTATTAGAACCAAAACATAATTTGTATTACTTCCACGCATGTAAACATTAGTCAAAGTTCCTGGTCCGCCTTGAGAAGTTAAACTTAAGCCATATTCATTATTTAGTAAGTCGGAAAGATTGCTGACATTTTTTGATGCTATTTCAATTGAGTCAATAACTGATATTGAATTTGCCAGCTCTAAAGTGTTACCCGAAGTTCTGGTTGCAGTTACAACAACTTCAGATAAGCGAAAGGATTTAATTGAATCATTCACTTGTGCAAATGATACAGAAAAGAAAAGAAAAATTGCAGAGAGCAAAAAAAGTTTTTTGAATGTTTCCATAGAAGTTACTCCTTTTGTTAAAAAATGGTTAAAAGTAACTTCGAGGGATTTTGTGTTAGTGAAAAACGAACAGCTTTTTTTGGAAAGCATCGTTAATCTAACCTCACCCGCGAAGGTTGATTACAAGTTGTTTACGGCAGGTCTCCTGGCTTCATTCAGTGGGCAGTGGGCAGAATGCAGTAAGCAACATTTTACTTACTGACTATTGTGAACTGCTTACTGAATTTCACAGTTGCGCGACAGCGCCGGATTTTCACCGGACTTCCCTATAATTTCCCTTGTCCCGATCTTTCGGGATGGGAACACCATAAACACAATGAAAAGAACTCGCACAAAAATACTACTAAGTTTTGAACTGACAAGAACTTTAAAATTTTTTTTTGAAACTCTTTTCACACTAATTAAAATTTCCTAAGTTTAGCACAGAATTTATTGTCTTTTAGCAAACTAAGAATTTTTTTACAGCTTTTGATGAAATCAAAATCATTTCTCAGTGAACTGCGCATCCGATACTTTTGTTTTTTAAACAAACTTCCTATTCAATCACTAAGTGAATTAAAAGGAGTTCTTTAATGGGCTGGTTTACAACTTTTGCAAACTCCTCGCTCGGTAAAAAATTTATTATGGCATTAACGGGGAGTTTTCTGATCATATTTCTTATTATTCATTTAATAGGAAACATTACCCTCTATTTCGGTCCTGATGCATTCAATGGTTATGTAAAAACCCTTGATTTTATCAAACCATTGATACGGGTTATTGAATTGGTTCTTCTTTCAGCTTTCATTTTCCATATATTTAATGGAGCGCGACTTTGGTGGGAGAATAAAAAAGCCCGTCCGGTTACTTATAAAATTAATGGTTCGCCGGAAAACACAACTCTGTTCTCAAGAACTATGTTTGTTTCCGGTTCAATCATTTTCATCTTTCTCGTTCTTCATCTCGGAACATTTTTCTGGCGATTTAATGTACACGATCCTCAGCAGTTAGCTGATTCACATCAATACTATGATATTGTAGTTGGCTTCTTTCAGATTTGGTGGTATGTGTTATTGTACATCATCGCAATGATACTTTTAGGATTTCATCTCAATCATGGATTTCAAAGTGCTTTTCAAACATTTGGATGGAACCACAAAAAATATACTCCTCTTATCAAAAAAATCGGAACTGCCTATGCAATTATTATGGCAGTTGGTTTTGCTTCAATGCCGATTTACTTTTTCTTTTTTTACGGAGGTAATCAATGACAAAGTTAGAATCTAAAGTTCCAGCCGGTCACATTTCAGAAAAATGGACTAATCACAAGTTTAATATGAAACTTGTGAATCCGGCTAACAAAAGAAAATTTACAATAATAGTTGTTGGAACAGGATTAGCCGGTGCATCTGCTGCTGCAAGCTTCGGTGAACTTGGTTATAATGTACTTGCTTTCACTTTCCACGATAGCGCCAGAAGAGCGCACTCTATTGCTGCTCAGGGTGGAATAAACGCTTCCAAAAATTATCAGAATGATGGTGATTCAACTTTCAGATTGTTTTATGATACAGTTAAAGGTGGCGACTTCAGAGCCAGAGAGGCAAATGTATATCGTCTTGCAGAAGTAAGTGGAAATATTATTGATCAATGTGTTGCTCAAGGTGTTCCGTTTGCAAGAGAATACGGCGGTTTGTTGGATAACAGATCCTTTGGTGGTGCGCAGGTTTCAAGAACATTTTATGCAAGAGGTCAGACGGGTCAGCAACTTTTGCTTGGTGCTGTATCTGCATTGAACAGACAGATCGACAGAGGAACAGTAAAACTTTATACAAGAAGGGAAATGCTTGATGTTGTAATTGTGGATGGTCAGGCCAAAGGAATAATTGTAAGGAATTTAGTTACAGGTGAAATTGAAAAATATGCTGCGCACGCTGTTGTTCTTGCAACAGGTGGTTATTCAAATGTATTCTTTCTTTCTACCAATGCTATGAATTGTAATGCTACTGCAATATGGCGTGCTCATAAAAAAGGTGCTTTCTTTGGAAATCCTTGTTTCACTCAGATTCATCCGACTTGTTTACCTGTACATGGTGATTCACAATCAAAACTTACTTTGATGAGTGAATCACTTCGTAATGATGGAAGAGTTTGGGTCTCTAAAAAGAAGAACGATATGCGTCATCCGAATGATATTCCTGAAGAAGAGAGAGATTATTATCTTGAAAGAAAATATCCTTCATTTGGAAATCTTTCACCAAGAGATATTTCTTCGAGAGCAGCAAAAGAAGTTTGTGATGAAGGACGTGGTGTTCAGGGAGGTGAAGCTGTTTATCTTGATTTCAGAGATGCAATAAATCGTTTAGGAAGAAAAGTAATTGAAGAAAGATATGGAAATCTTTTTGAAATTTATGAAACGATAACCGGTGAAAATCCTTATGAAGTTCCGATGAAAATTTATCCTGCACCTCATTACACTATGGGTGGACTTTGGGTTGATTACAACTTAATGAGCACAGTTCCGGGATTGTTTGTAATTGGTGAAGCAAACTTCTCAGATCACGGTGCAAATCGTCTTGGTGCTTCAGCTTTGATGCAAGGTTTAGCTGATGGATATTTTGTTATTCCTTACACTATGGGTGATTATCTTGCAAGTTACAAACCAGCAGCTGTTAAAACTGATCATCCTGAATTTGAAAAAGCTGCTAAAGAAGTAAAAGATCTTACAAATAAACTTCTGTCTATAAAAGGTAAGAGAACTGTTGATGACCTGCACAAACAGCTTGGCAGAATTATGTGGGATAAAGTTGGAATGGCAAGAAGTGAACAAGGATTGAAAGAAGCAATTCAGGAAATTAGGCAGCTTAGAGAAGAGTTCTGGAAAAATGTAAATGTTCCCGGCAGTGGTGATGATGTTAACCAAACACTTGAAAGAGCAGGAAGATTAGCTGACTATTTTGAACTCGGTGAACTTATGGCAATTGATGCATTGCACAGAAACGAATCCTGTGGCGGACATTTCAGAGTTGAATATCAGTATGAAGATGGAGAAGCAAAACGCGATGATGAAAACTTCTCTTATGTCGCTGCCTGGGAGTTCAAAGAGGTTGGTAATTGGGAACTCCATAAAGAACCACTTGTTTTTGAATATGTGAAACCATCTGTAAGGAGTTATAAATAATGGAAGCAAAGAAATTAAATCTTAAGCTTAAAATCTGGAGACAGAAAAACTCTAACTCCGTTGGAAGTTTTGTTGATTATGATGTTCAGGTTTCACCTGATGCGTCTTTTCTCGAAATGCTGGATGAGCTGAACAACCGTCTTGAAGCTAATAATGAAGAACCAATTGTTTTCGAAAGTGATTGTCGAGAAGGTATTTGTGGTACTTGCGGACTCGTAATAAACGGTCGCCCACACGGACCTTTACCGAAAATTGCAACCTGTCAGCTTCATATGAGAAACTTCAAAGATGGAGAAACAATTTGGGTAGAACCATTCAGAGCAAAAGCATTTCCGGTTATAAAAGATCTGATGGTTGATCGTTCAGGATTTGATAAGATACTTCAGGCAGGTGGTTATATTTCTGTAAACACTGGTGGTGCACCGGATGCAAATGCAATTCCAATTCCAAAGGATGCAGCTTCAGAAGCTTTTGATGCTGCTGCCTGTATTGGTTGTGGTGCTTGTGTTGCTGCTTGTAAAAATGCATCAGCAATGCTTTTTGTTTCAGCAAAGATTTCTCATCTCGGTCTTCTTCCACAAGGTCAACCTGAAAGATATATAAGAGTTCAGAGAATGATTAAAGTTATGGACGAACTTGGTTTTGGTAGCTGTACAAATACTTATGCCTGCGAAGCAGAATGTCCAAAAGGAATTTCAGTTACTAACATTGCAAGAATGAACAGAGATTACGTTCGCGCAAAGTTCACTTCAAAAATGATTGAAGTGTGACTGACACCAACTAACTAACATAACTTACAAATCCCGGTTATACTTTATAATCGGGATTTTTTTATTTTTCAGGTGCATTTCTAAGAATTAAGAGTAAAGCGATGTTTCAGAACGAAATAAAATTTATTTATGATTTTGTTATTAACAGAATAAAAAATCTTGGCGAAGTTTTTACTATCGAAAAACTGCTTGAGGCAGATATTCATCCTGCAATTAAAAAATATATCGAAGCCGAAATAGATTTTCTTATTTATGATGACAGAAAAAAACTTTTGCAGAATTCAATATTTGATTATACAGGAATTAAGATTGCCAGATACTTTGAACTGATTTCTCAGGAAATAAAAAAATCCAAACGAGTTAATGTTGAAGATATTCAGAAGCTTGTACTTCAGGCAGTTTCATTTAATGCGAATTATGTGGTTCGTCCAAAATGGTCGCTTACTAAACTAATTTTTGGTAACAACAAATCCATCTCAAATGAAGAACTTTCGATGATGCTGAATTATATCTATTACTATGATTATCTGAAAAACATCATCGAAGCATATCTTGAGAAAAGAAAACTACTAACAATTTCAGTAACTGAATTTGAACTAATACTTAACAAAATTGATCGTGAACTTTTTCAATATGATAAACAAAAGCTAATTGATAACTCTCTCATTTCAATTGCAGATTTTTTTAGTATTGGTGCATTAAATAAATCTTCAGTTACAGTTGAATGCGTTGAAAATTTTCTTAAAGAAAAAAATCTGATTGATGAGTTGATTAAACTTAAAAGAGTTTTCCCAGAAGATATCAGAAAACCAATACCTATTGATGATATTAAAAAAGTCATTTACTCGACTGCTCCAATCATCACTCAGGAAGAAGAAAAAATTGAAGCAGAGTTATCAACTAATGAAGAATTAAAAGAAGAAGATATACAAACGAGTCCTCAGGAGACAGAAGCTGAAAAATCAGAACCAATCAATGAATCAATCTCTCAAGAAATAATCTCGGACGAAGTTCCTGAAGAAGAATCAGAAGAAAAAGTCTCAGAGGAAGTTGAACAAATTCTTGAAAACATTGAAGAGGAATTAGAGTCTGACGAAAGAACAGATGAAATAGAACCTTTAACCGAAAAAGAAGAACAAGAGTTGCTTTCTTTTTATGATAAGGAATTGAAAAAAGTTGATGAAGTTGCTGAAGAAACAAATGAGATAGATTCTTCACTTAAAGAACTTGAGCAGGAAATGCAGGAAGCTTTGGATAATGAAATTGAAATATCTGATGAAATTGAAATCGAAGAAGTAATTGAATTTGAAACCGAAGGAGAAAAAGAAAATATTCAACTTGATATAACAGAAAGAACCGGTGAAGAACAACAGGTTGAAGAAAATGAAGTTCCGGCAGAAGATATTTCAGAAAATAAAGAAAATAAACCGAATCGTGAGAAGGATATTTTCAGTTACCTGAGTAAAAAAGAAATTGATAGAATAATTGATTCAGTATTCAACTCTGACAGCGAAGATTTTGCAAGCACAATTGAAAGAATTTCCGAATGTTCTACTTACGAAGAGGCAACTGAAATATTAAAAACAGTTTTCACAACTTACAAGGTTGGGGAACTTTCTAAAGAAGCAGTGTTACTTACAAATGCCGTAGCCAGATATTTCAGTCAGGATTAATTATGTTTATTGATTATGCCGAAATTGAAGTTAAAGCCGGCGATGGTGGAAATGGTGCAGTTGCTTTCAGAAGAGAAAAGTATGTTCCCAAAGGCGGACCAAGCGGTGGAAATGGCGGCAATGGTGGTAGCGTTTATCTTTTAGCTGATGAAAATTTATCAACTCTTCTCGACTTCAGATATAAAAGAAAATATCATGCAGGGAAAGGTCAACCCGGAGGCAGCTCACTAAAAGATGGTAAGAATGGTGAAGATGTAATTATTAAAGTTCCTGTTGGAACTGTGGTTAAAGATGCAGAAACAGGAAAAATTCTTTTTGATTTGACTGAGAACGGACAGAAGGTCCTGGTTGCTAAAGGCGGAAAAGGAGGAAAAGGAAATTCAAATTTTGCGACTCCAACAAGAAGAACTCCACGATTTGCTGAACCAGGAAAACCAGGTGAAGAAAGAAGAATCATCCTCGAGCTGAAATTAATTGCTGATGTTGGATTGGTAGGTTTTCCAAATGCAGGGAAATCTACCTTAATTTCTACAATATCTGCAGCAAGACCAAAAATTGCTGATTATCCCTTTACCACACTTGAACCTGTTCTTGGAATAGTTCAGTATAAAGATTTCCGAAGTTTTACAGTTGCAGATATTCCTGGTATAATTGAAGGTGCGCATCAGGGCAAAGGTCTTGGTTTGAAATTTCTCCGTCATATTGAAAGAACAAAAATTTTATTGTTTCTGATTGATATAACTTCGGATGATTATCAGCGTGACTTTAAAACTTTGTACAACGAATTGAAAAAGTACAGTCGAAAACTGGTTGATAAAAAAATTCTTGTTTCATTATCCAAAGCAGATTTGGTAGAAGAAAGTGAATTAAAAAAATTAAAAAAGACAAAGTTCAAGGGAATTGATGAACCGGTAATTATCTTTTCCGCTGTAAGCAGTTACGGAATTGGTGAATTACTCGACAGACTGTGGTTGGCTCTTAATAGTAATGAATGATTGAATGAATTGTTTATTTGTTGAATGACTGAATGACTGAATGGCTGATTTACTGATTGACTGAATGATTAAATGACTATTGTAAAAGTAAAAATTTTATTAGTTCGCTTTTTTATTCGGATAATAAACACACTTTATCTAACTGATTAACACTCAAAGTTATTTACATTCTTTGAGGTATTTTCTTAATTATAGTGTAAAAATTGTTTAATTAGCTCCCCAAATGTGAAGTAATTCATTATAAGAGTTATCAGATATATTAAAAAACTTGGAAAATCGACCTTTGACTGTTTATATTTGTAACCCTAAAATAAATAGGGCGGGGTAGCTCAGTAGGTTAGAGCAGTGGAATCATAATCCACGTGTCGGGGGTTCGAATCCCTCCCCCGCTACAACTTTTAAGGAGAATTATTTTATGTATACATTATTAGTATTGCTTGCTACAATTGATGCAATTTTACTTATAATAATTGTTTTACTTCAGGCAAGTAAAGGCGGAGGTCTGGCAGGTACTTTCGGTGGTGCAGGTAACATTGGTTCAATGTTCGGCACAAGAAGAACTGCTGACTTTTTAAGTAAATCTACCTGGTGGCTTGCTGGAATTCTGGCTGTATTAGCATTAGCAATAAACCTATTCTTTTTACCAGGTCAAACAACCAAAGAACAGAGAAGTGTTATTCAGGAAAGTGGAAGAACCACAGTTCCTCAGCAACCAACACTTCCTCAGCAAATGCCTCAGCAGCAAAACAACAATAAATAATTTTTTAAGCTCCGGTTAAAAATCGGAGCTTTCTTTTTTCCATTTAGCCAGCGATTTAATAATCTCATCCTGTATATCACGATAAAAATTCCAGCTACCTCTCGAAAACTCAAACATAATTGTGATAATCAATTCATCTTTATCATCAGACATTAGATAACCGGTTAGAGCAATCACGCTATTAAGTGTTCCGGTTTTACCACGAAAACTAAATCCGTTTGGTAAATCACTTAAACGATTTTGTAATGTTCCATCTACACCGGCATAGCTTAATGAATTATAGAAAGGTTCAAAATTCTTTAAATCAAAATACATAGTCTCGAGTACTCCATTAACTGACGCAACAGTAACCTGATCAAATCTTGAAATTCCGGAACCATCAACAATCTCTGTATTTATCGAATATATATTATTCTTCTTGATAAATTCCTGAATTGCTTGTTGAGAATAAAATGAATTGCTTTGTTTCCCTGAGTAAAAAGCTCCAATTGATTTAAATAAACATTCAGCTAAAAAGTTGTCACTGTGTTTATTTATCATTGCAATTAAATCCGTTATTGCAACAGATGACTCAGCAATTTCTAGTACATTATTTGGTGTAATTCCGGATTTAGCTACTCCTTTAACTGAGATTTCATTTTCTTCAATAAGTTGCTTGAATTTTTGAGCAATGTTTAACGGAGGATTTTTAAAATTCTCAGTAACATAAATTGTTCTTCTGCCCCTTTTTCTTTTGGCGACAGTTTTATTCCTGTCTAATACTAATGCAGATATCGGAGGTAATTTAACATTTGCAGATTCATCAGGAATCCAATCCTCTCTGTAATAAATATTATCAAAGTATGAATCATCGCCAACAATATTGCCAGTGATTTCTTTTATTCCAAGATTCTTTAACTTAAAAATAAAGTGAAGAAGGTCTTCGGAGCTGAAAGTTGCATTACCAAAACCTTTTAGGAAAAGATTTCCGTTTATAGTTCCATCTTTAATGTTTGAATCATCAGTAAAAAGAATAGTAGAAAGTCTGTAATCCTTTCCCATCAACGAGAGTGCAGTTGCAGTTGTGAATACTTTTGTAACTGATGCAGGTATCATTGGTGAGAAAATATTCTGTGAATAAATTGTATCCTGAGTTAAAGGATTGTAAATAAGAATGCCGGTTTTTGTATCCGAAGGAATTCTTGAAAGTATTGTTGAAATTTGATTTTCTAATTTATCTTTTGAACCAGCAATCGAGTTTGGGTGATAAGGAGTTAATAGTAAAATTAATACGAGTAAAATTCTAATCATTAATAATTTTTTCGGTATTTTTAAGAGAAAATTTTTGAAAGCAATTATAAATTAAAATCATTTTTAATCACAATATAAAAATCGGTATGGCTAAAATAATCAAACCACCCAAAGCATATCAGAATCAGGAATTTATTTCTTCTTCTGATGCACGAGTAATAAGAATTCTTGCTGAGTATCTTGAACCCCAGTCAAGATTCAAAAAACACAAGATTCTTGATACAATTGTATTCTTCGGTTCAGCAAGATTAAAGTCACGAAAAGATGCTTTAGCAGAATTGAACAAATTCAAATCAATGAATCCAAAAGCGCCTGGTTTTGCTAAAGAGTTAAGACATGCTCAAAAGATGCTCGAAATGTCGAAGTATTACGAAGATGCTGTAGAACTTTCAAGAAGATTAACAGAATGGTCTATGAATCTTGAAACATCAGCAAACAGATTTATCATTTGTACTGGTGGCGGACCCGGAATTATGGAAGCAGCAAATAAAGGTGCAAAGAAAGCCGGTGGTTATTCAATTGGATTAAATATCAGTATTCCATTCGAACAGTTTGTAAATAATTATGTTACAAAGGAACTAAGCTTCGAATTTCACTACTTCTTCATGAGAAAATTCTGGTTTGCATATCTTTCAAAAGCATTGATTGTTTTTCCCGGTGGTTTTGGAACTATGGATGAATTCTTCGAGATATTAACCTTAATTCAAACTGAAAAAATCAGAAAGAAACTTGCATTGGTAGTTTACGATGAAAAGTATTGGAAGAGTGTGATAAATTTTGATATGCTGATAGAGCATGGTGTTATTAGTGAAACAGATTTGGATTTATTTTATTTCTGTAATGATGTTGATACAGCTTTCAAAACAATAACTTCACATCTCGAAAAGTATTTTATGAAAGAAAAAGAAAGTGCACTTATTGAACCAAAGCTGAATATTAAGTAGTACAATCATAAAATATCATAAATAAAAAAGCCCCTCTCAAAAGGGGCTTTTAAATTACATGCTCTCTACAGGTCTCTGAGCTCTTCTGATAGCTTTAAGTTTTTCCATTCGTTTCTTTACAGAAGGCTTAACATAGAAAGTGCGTTTCTTAAATTCCTTAAGAACGCCGGACCTTTCGTATTTCTTTTTGAATCTTCTGAGAGCTTTATCGATGGATTCATTTTCACCGATTTGAATCCCTACCAATTATATCACCTCGCTTTGTGGTTTTTGAATATATGATTCTATTAGTTTTTTATTTCCTGATTTTTGAAACTCAACTATAATTGAACTTTGTCCGTCTGATGTAACAACCTTGTTCACAACTTTCCCAAAATCATCCCAGCTTTTATGATAAATATTATCACCAATCTCATAAGTCTCTGTTGGCGAATAATTTTTTACACTCTGATTTTCAATACCTTCAAGATTTGGTTTACTTTCAGTTTTAATATCAGCCAAATCAATTATTCTTGTTTGCTTACAGGTTTTACATTTTGCCCAGCGTTTATTCTGGTTTTCTTCGCCGGTGAGTGTACCGGTAACTTCAAACTTCTTAACAGAACCGCAGATTGTACAAAATGCCTCAACATTTTTTATTCTTGCCATAACTATTCCTTTCAATGAAACAAAATCACTTACAAAAATATTAAATCTTAAGCCATTAACCAAAAATAAGGTGGTTATAAGTCTATTTGTGATGCGGAGTTATGACCAAAACAGGTATTTTGGAGTATCTAATGACTTTTTCTGCAACGCTTCCTAACAATGTATGTAATAATCCGGTTCTTCCGTGTGTTGCAATCACAATTACATCTATTTTCTTTTCTTTGGAATAATTAATTATTTCCTCGTAATCCAAACCTTTCCTTAAAACAGGAATTATTTCAACATTTCCGTGCTTTTTGATTTTTTCGATAGTTTTATGTAATTGAGCATTTGCATCAGATTCAATTGATTCAAGGATTTTTTCTCTCGATAAATCAAGTGTTCTTATTGTTAAAATTGGTGGAGTTTTTTCCAATACATGAAGCAAATGAATTTTTGCGCCATATTGCATCGCAAGGTTAACCGCATATTCGGCTGCTGCTAATGAGGTTTTACTGAAATCGGTTGGAAGGAGAATATTTTTAATCTTAATCATAAGAATCTCTTTGATTAAATGTTACAAAAATTATTTTGAACATCCTGTATTGGAGCATTTGAAACTACAGCACAAATGTTATGATCAATTTTTTTGAAGAGAAGAACTTTGTCTTTCTCAGTTTTTACATAACAGTTGCCTTGCTCAAGATATTGCAATAAACTTTCATCCAGTGAAATTATTTCGTGACTTTTAAGATAAGATTCATCAACCTGAAAGACATAAACAATTTCACCTTTTTTACCAGCATAAACATGATGTGCAAATTTTTCTCCTTTATCTTCAGATACAACAGCACCAAGTAATGACCATTCGGAAAATGTGGGAACTAAAGTTGAATATTTAACCCCACTTGATTCAAAAAAACTTTTAATCTGTTCAGGATTATTTGCTACGAGTTGTGGTGCGAGTTTTCCCTGAATGATTGCTTCAAAATTATTCTCTGCCTGATAAAACATATTGTCAGGTGTAAGTTTATCTTCAGAAATTACCGGTGGTTGTTGAGGAGTTCTGTTAAATAAAATCAGAATAACAGAAATGACAATTATAATTGCAGTTGCGAATGAAAAAGCAGGCTTGGAGAAAAGTCCTGCCCAAAATGAAGTAGCTTTCTTTTGTGGTCTTGCTTTTACTTGTTCAGGTGCAATCTGATTAAGAATTCTTATCCTCAGATGGTCAGGAGCAGTTGTTCTTTTGTATTTCTCTTTGGCAATTCGTTTAACAAGCGATTGAACCTGATATTCGTATCTGAATTCTTCATCAGTATCAATCAGATGCTTTATTTCGTCTTTCAGAGAAGCATCTTTAATCTCATTATCAACGAATGCTGTAATAAGTTCTTTATTCATAACTATTTTTCATCTTTACTAATATAACCACGCTCACTGGCGTACTTTTGCAATTTTGTGAATAACATTTTTCGAGCCCGATGTAATCTTGACCTTACAGTTCCAACGGGAACATCAATGAAGTCAGCAATCTCTTCATAAGTGAAACCTTCGATATCACATAGGATAACCACAGTTTTGAAATCTTCGGGAAGCGAATTTATTGCTTCAGAAAGTTCGTCATCGAGAAGATTATCATAAATATCTTTCTCGAGGTGTGCGCTGTCTGTAGATGATGGTTTGACATTCTCGTAAAAATTCTCAACTTCTTCATAATCAACTTTATCCGGCTCTTTGGTTTCTTTTCGATACTTATTGATATAAGTATTCTTCATTATCCGAAACAACCAGGCTTTACAATTAGTTCCTTTCTCGAATTTGTCGAAAAAACGGAATGCTTTAAGGTAAGTTTCCTGAACAAGGTCATCAGCTTCGTCACTATCGCCAGTCATTTTAAGTGCAAAATTGTAAAGTGCATCCATATGAGGAACAGCTTCGCGCTCAAAGTCCTCATAGAGCTGTCTTTGATTTTCATCAGGTACTACTATTGCAAAATTGAATATAAAAGGGAAAAACATATAAGACTTTAAATTTCTTTCTGAATTATAAAAATATTATGGCTTTTGTCAAAGTCTATTTGATGACAAGTCCATTTCCCTGAAAGTCTGAATTTCCATCAACTCTTTCTAAAAATCCATTTATAATAACATAATCTATCTTACCATTTTTCTTCAGAACAAAATTAGGTTTGGCTCCAGGTTGAATTTTTGTTTTAATTTCTTTCTTATTGTTTGAAATTAAATTTATTGGAATATCAATCCACTCTTTGTTAATGGTTTTTTTAAGAATAAAGTTCAAGAATCCCTTTTTATAAAATTCGGAAATGTCGATTTTTTTCAACTCATCAACAGTAAATGATTTTTCATTATAAGTTTTTGCGTCGTGAATTTCATATCCACTAAGGTCAACATCAGTGTAACCGAAAAAGACAGATAAGTCTCCGACATCTTCAATTGTTGCTTTTTTGTAAGATGTTTTTTTATCATCATCAAGCACTTCTTCGAAATTTATTCCGATGTCAATTTTAATTTTGCTTCCATTTTTTTCTAATGTAAGATTCCTCAAAACCACATCGAATATTTTTTCTTCGTTAAATGGAATCGTTTCATAAATTGATGTTGGAATATTCCGGAAAGAATTTTCAGCAATTTGCTTCATAGCAGAAAGTAATAAGATAAAATTAAGTTTCCGGATAAATTGTTTTTCAGGATCATTCTGCCAACCACCTGATTCAACAAGAATTGTACTTGTACCTTTTCGTTGAAATGTATCACCAAATGCTCTTGGTTCATAATCGTCGGAGTATTTTGCAATATGTCCGGGGATATATTTACTTAGCATCTTAAACAAACTACCGATTAACTTTATTGCATTTAATCTAACATCATCAACTTCCTTTTCATAGTTTATTGGTGGTGCAAGAAAAGATATTGCAGCTGATTTGAAAGAATTTCCAGCTGAATATCTATGATTCTGATCGTGTAGATTAAATCCGAAATCTGCTTTAAGTGAGTCAAATACAGTCATCAGAATATTTGCTTCCGGAGTTTGAAGTCTGTTTGCATCTCTGTTCAGGTCAATTGAAAGAGCATTTCTTCTTTTGAAAACCTCTGCACCATCCGGATTGACCATTGGCATAAAATAAATTTTAGTGTTTGTAAGAATAAATTCTTTTACTTCCTTATAATGAGTTGTGTCAGAAAAGAAATTAAAAATATCAAACAATGCCATTGTTGCAGTTGGCTCATCTCCGTGCATTTGAGACCAAAGGAAAATTTTTTTCTTTCCGCTGCCAACTGACAAAAGAAAAATCTCTCTTCCTTCAAAAGATTTTCCCGCCACACTCACTTCAAACAATTTTTTCTTTTGAAGATTTGATATAAGCTTAGTTATATCCGAATGTTTAAAAAATCTGTTTTGCAAAGATTTATCTTTGAAAAATTCATAATTATAATAAAGACTTTGCTCGAAATCATAATTCTGTGACATAGCAATACCGTTAAAAAGTATTATTAAAAGGATTGTTTTAAATTTGTTCATAATGAAATGAAAAGTTATTAGAAAAACTAAGGAGAAAATAACATGGCAACTGATAAACTTAAAATAGGTTCATCTGCTCCAGATTTTAATCTTAAAAGTGTTGATGGAAAACTATATTCACTAAATAGTTTTCCAGATAAAAAAGTTTTGATTGTTATTTTCAGTTGTAACCATTGCCCTTATGTTCAGGCATATGAAAAAAGAATAATATCAATTCAGAGAGACTTCGCTGATAAAAGTGTTCAGATAGTTGCAATAAATTCGAATGAAGATGTTAATTATCCCGAAGATTCGTTTGATGAAATGATTAAACGAAGTAAAGAGAAAAATTATAATTTCCCTTACCTGCGGGACGAAACTCAGGAAGTTGCAAAAGCTTACGGCGCGACTCATACTCCTGAAATTTTTCTTTTTGATGAACAAAGAAAGCTGCGCTATCACGGAAAAATTGATGATAATTGGAAAGAACCGGAAAAAGTAAAATATAATTATCTGCGTGATGCAATTACAGAAGTTCTTGAAGGTAAAGAAGTATCCATTCCTGAAACTTTTTCTATTGGTTGTACGATTAAATGGAAGCAAAATCAGTATTAATTAAATCATAATAGATAAGATTGGTAGTATTTCTCAATAATTATGCTTAATGCATTTATTCTTATATTTCATATCAGAATGACAATCTTTAATTTTCAATTCGAATTTCACTGGAGAAAAATTTTTAGATGATAAATCTTATTAAGAAAATATTTGGCGATAAAAAAGAACGCGATGTAAAACTTCTTTGGCCAATAGTTGATGAAATAAATAAGTATTACGAAGAATTCAAAAAACTAACTGATGATGAACTTCGTAACAAAACAAAAGAATTCAAAGAAAGAATAAACGAACGAACTGCAGAAACCAGAAAACGAATTGATGAAATAAAAGCCCGTCTTCAATCTAATGAAGATTTTGACAGAAGAGCAGCTTATGATGAACTCGATGAACTTGAAGAACAACTGAATCAGGAATATGAAGAAATATTAGATCAGATTCTTCCCGAAGCATTTGCAGTAGTAAAATCAACCTGTGAAAGACTTGTTGGAAAAAGCTGGACAGTTGCAGGTCACAAAATTACCTGGGATATGGTACCTTATGATGTTCAGCTGCTCGGTGGAATTGTTCTTCATCAGGGCAAAATTGCTGAAATGGCTACAGGTGAAGGTAAAACTCTTGTCGCTACTTTGCCACTTTACCTTAATGCGTTAACAGGAAGAGGAGTTCACCTCGTAACTGTTAATGATTATCTCGCCAAAAGAGATAGTGAATGGATGGGAGAAATTTTCAGATTTCATGGTTTAACAGTTGGTTGTATTCTCAACACAATGGATTCTGCACAAAGACAAGTCCAATATGCTTGCGATATAACTTATGGAACAAACAATGAATTTGGTTTTGATTATCTGCGCGATAATATGGCAATTGATAAATCTTATCAGGTTCAACGCGGACATAACTATGCCATTGTTGACGAAGTTGACTCGGTATTAATTGATGAAGCTCGAACGCCGCTTATTATTTCAGGTCCTGTTGACAGAGACGATCAGCTTTTTGGAGAAATGAAACCTAAAGTTGAAAGACTTTATCGTCTTCAACAAAATTTAGTAGGCAAGATTGTTTCTGAAGCTGAAGAAATTTTGAAGAACAACGGAACTTCTCGTGAAGCAGGAATTCTTTTATTAAGAGCTTCGAGAGGATTACCTAAGAATGCCAAACTGATGAAAGTACTTTCTGAACCTGAGTATAAAAAACTTTTGCAGGAGACTGAACTTGAGTTCCTTCGCGAGAAAGGTAAGAATATGCACATCATTGACGATGAACTTTATTTCGTCATTGATGAAAAATCTAATACAATTGATTTAACTGAAAAAGGAAGAGAAGAGCTTGCTCGTGGTACAGGAAAAGAAAAAGACTTTTTCGTTCTTCCTGATCTTGGAACCGAAATCAGCAAATTTGAAAACGATCCGAATATCACTCCTGAAGAGAAAGTCAGAAAAAAAGAAGAACTTTATAAACATTATTCAGAAGCGAGTGAAAGAATTCACGCAATTCACCAATTGCTGAAAGCTTATACTTTATTTGAAAAAGATGTTGAATATGTTGTAACTGAAGATGGAAAAATTGCAATCGTTGATGAATTTACAGGAAGAATTCTTCCGGGAAGAAGATACAGCGATGGACTTCATCAGGCAATCGAAGCAAAAGAAAATGTAAAGGTTGAAAGAGATTCTCAAACTCTTGCAACAATCACTCTTCAGAACTACTTCAGAATGTACAATAAACTTGCCGGAATGACTGGTACTGCAGAAACTGAAGAAGCAGAATTTTATGAAATATATAAACTGGAAGTAGTTGTTATTCCAACCAACAAACCTGTAATCAGAGAAGACCTTGATGATGCAGTTTACAGAACAAAACGGGAAAAATATAACGCAGTTATTGATCAGATTGAAGAATTAAGAAAACAGGGAAGACCAGTTCTTGTTGGTACAACTTCGGTTGAAGTATCTGAAACTATTTCCCGAATGTTGAAACGAAAAGGAATACCACACAATGTTTTGAATGCAAAACAACATCAGCGTGAAGCAGAAATAATTGCACATGCAGGAGAAATAGGTGCTGTTACAATCGCAACAAATATGGCTGGTCGTGGAACTGATATTAAACTTGGTGCAGGCGTTCGTGAAAGAGGTGGACTTTATATTCTTGGAACAGAAAGACATGAATCAAGAAGAATCGATCGTCAGTTGCGAGGCCGTGCTGGTCGTCAGGGAGATCCCGGAACCTCAAAATTCTTTATCTCACTTGAAGATGATTTAATGCGCTTATTCGGAAGCGACAGAATTTCTTCAATAATGTCCCGAATGGGAATTAAAGAAGGAGAAGTAATTCAGCATCCGATGATTACAAAATCAGTGGAAAGAGCACAGAAAAAAGTTGAAGAGAACAACTTTGCAATCAGAAAAAGATTGCTTGAATATGATGACACAATGAATCAGCAGCGCGAAGTAATTTATGCAAGAAGACAAAAAGCTTTGCAAGGTGATAGACTTAAAAGTGAAATTTTCGAATTACTTGATGAATGGGTTAGCGAAATTGTTGAGAAGCATTTTGAAGATGCAAATGCTCAGGCAATTCGTGATGAAGTGATGCAACATCTTCTGGTTGATGTAAAAATTCAACCTGAAGATTTTGAGAAACTTGGTGAACAGGGAATCAAGGATAAAATCGTGGAAGCAGCAAAACAATTCTACAATAAAAAAGAAGAAATGCTTGGCTCGGAGCTGATGGCACGACTTGAAAGATATGCAATGCTCAGTGTAATCGATCATAAATGGAAAGAACATTTACGAGAAATGGATGATTTGAAAGAAGGAATTGGTTTAAGAGCATATGGCCAAAAAGATCCTTTGGTTGAGTACAAAGCAGAAGCATTTAAGTTATTTGTAATACTTCTTGAACAAATAAGAAATGAAACGGTTTCATTTGTATTTAAATTTTTCCCGCAGGCGCCCGATGAAGTTCAGCAAAGCAGAAGACAACCGGTCAGAAGATATTCAGAAGTTAAGCAAAGTGCTGATAACATAGGATTAACAACTGCAGCACAACCATCACGAGAAAGCCAGGGTGGTAAAATGCAGCCAATAAAAGTTGAAGAACGAATTGGCAGAAATGATCCTTGTCCTTGCGGAAGCGGTAAAAAATATAAACACTGTCACGGTAAATAATTAATAGGGCATCTATGAAAAAAATCGAAGCAATCATCCGTCCCTTTAAATTGGATGATGTTAAGCAGGCATTACTTGAAGAAGGAGTTCGCGGCTTAACAATTTCAGAAGTCCGTGGTTACGGAAGACAAAAAGGTCATACTGAAACTTACCGCGGAAGTGAATATCACATTGAATTTGTGCCTAAAATAAAAATTGAAGTTGTAGTAGATGATAATCTTGTTGATAAAATTGTAGATGCCATAATTCGTGCAGCCAAGACAGGTCAGGTTGGTGATGGAAAAATTTTTATTTCCGAAATAAGCGAAGTAATCAGAATAAGAACTGAAGAATCAGGACCTCACGCGTTGTAAAAAAAATACCTTTTTCTTTTTAATGCTGCATTATACTTTTTGATATGAATTCATCAAAAAACATAAAAATTATCTTTGCCATTTCACTTATGCTTTCTTTAGGTGCCTGCAGTGTTTGGCAAAACTTCACAACATACTTCAATCTTTGGTACAATATAAAAACACTTTTCAGTGATGCAGAGAAGGACATTCAATCGCAGAAAAAAGATTTGTTTTCAAACGAACCACTCGTCCTTTCAAATACCGCAAGAAACAATCTTACCAAAGTAATAGAAAAATGTTCTGAGCTTCTTCAATTTCATGGCAACACAGCTTATGTTGATGATGCACTTCTGATTTTAGGAAAGTCTTTTTATTATCAGAGCAATTTTCAAAAAGCAAAAAGAAAATTTGAGGAATTGCTGGCAACAAACCCGGATGAGGATTTAATACTTGAAGCTAACTTATGGATTGCTAAGTGCGATATGCAGTTGAAAAATTATTCTGCTGGTTTGGATGGATTAAAAAGAGTTCGTGATGAAGCATTGCAAAAAGAAATAGACAATATTATTAAAGAGTCATTTGTTGAAGAAATTAAATATCGCATTGCTCAAAAAGAATTTGCAATTGCATTAGAACTCGCGAAACAATTTGCCGATGTAGCTGATGATGATGAATTAAAAGCAACAGTTTATTTTGAAATAGGAAATCTCTACTCTCAAACCGGAAGTTACGAAAACGCAGTTGAGTATTATGATAAAGTTTTTGAATACTCGCCTGACATTGACACCGAGATAAAAGCAAGCATCAGATATGGAAAAGCACTAAGAGAATCTGGCAGAGCCGAGGATGCAGTTAACTTTTTCAGTGATTTGAGAAAGAAAGATAAATTTTCAGAATCGCTTGCCGAAATAGATCTTGAACTTGGTAAATCTTATTCTGCAGTTGGTGATTTTACTTCATCACTCGAACAATTGACAAAAGTTGATACAACTTATAAAGGTTCTCCATTTGCAGCATTAGCAAGTCTGGAAATCGGCAAATTGTACAGAGATGAGTTGCTTAATTATGATAGTGCAACAGTATATTTCTCAAAAACTATTCTCAACAATCCACCAAAAGACTATCTTGACGAAGCAAAAAGTCTCAATCAGCTTTTCAATAGATATTCAACTCTTCGAAAGACAATTAACAACTACGATAAGCAATTGTTTTATGCTGAGAATCCTGATGTGTTTATTCAAGACTCGATAAATTATGTTCAGGACTCTTTACAAATTCTTCAGGATTATCTCGCAAAGAAAGAATTAGCTGATATCTGGAAATCTGCTCTTACCGAAAATTTAAAGGACACTTCTAAAACAGATACTTTAGTTTTCCGCGATTCAATTTTTGTTCAGGATAGTCTGGCTATAGTTGATAGTCTTTCCAAAATTTCAGCTTTCATTGATACAGCAGAAGTGAACCGTTTATTAATTGCTAAAACTGAGTTAAGAATACAGCAGAAAAAGAAGCAAGCAGAATTAAAATTATCTCAGGAAATGCAGGCGTTGATGAAGACAGATACCGTGAAGTTCAAAAATAATCCGCCGCAAAAACCAAAGATTACAACTGACTCGCTGAAAACTTTGCTTGCAAAAAACAGATTGGAACTTGGAAATTTATTTTTCACAGAGATTAATGTTCCCGATTCAGCAAAAAAATTATACGAAGAAATAATCGAAAACTTTGCTGATACGAGATACTATCCTGATGCTCTGCTTGCATTAGGAAGTTATTATCAGACGGTAAATGAGAATGCGAAAGCTGATAGTTTGTTCAGAATAATTTATGATAATTATAAAGATCGTCCGATTGCCAATGCTGCAGCAAATAAACTCGGTTTGCCTTTAATTGACTTGAACTATGATCCTGCTGTTGAATTATACATTGAAGCAGAATCTGAAATGAAAAACGGAAACTTTGATGCATCATTCAGAAAATTTTATGAAATTTATAAAAAGCATCCTCAATCGCAGTATGCTTCAAAAGGTCTTTATGCAGCAGGATTCATTTTAGAAAATGATTTAAAGCTTACTGATTCTGCTGCATCTGTTTATGACACATTAATTTCTAAATATCCTTCATCTCCTTATGTTAAAAGTATAGCTGCAAAGGTTAACACTTACAAACAGGAAAAAGCAAGAATTGAAAGAGAAAAACAAACTCAGATTCAGCAACAACAGGAGAAGAAAGATTCAACCAATGTTACTGAATTAGCATTTCTTGGCAATAAAGAAGATGAAGAATTAACCGAAGAAGAAATTCAAAAGCAGGAACAGCTTATTACTAATCCGGAGATTAAGAACGAAGAAACTCCAAAGACGACTAAAAGAAAATTAGAACGTCTCTGGAATCCAAGAAAACTTAGGCGATAATATTCATCAAATAAAATTTTGTTCTTTGCTATGAAGTATCGCGAACTGAAAGAGTTAATTGAAGAAGGGGAGAATATTCAGTGTGAATTTAAACTGAAATTTTCCACACCTGAGAAGATTGCCCGCGAAATGATTGCTTTTGCAAATACAAAAGGCGGCTATATAATTTTTGGTGTTGATGATGATAAAGATGTTGTTGGTGTTGAAAGTGAAAAAGAAGTAGCCGAACTTGTAAAAGAAACTGCAGAAAAATATTGTGAACCTCCCATCGAATTTTCAATTGAGTTTATGGAATACCACTCGAAAGAGTTAGTTATCGTTGCAATTCCAGAATCATACATCAAACCACACAGGTTACAGGATTATCTTGAAGATATAGATTTACACAAATCTGTAGTTACGATTCGAGTAAATGATAAAAGTGTTCAGGCAAGCAAAGAGATGATAAGATTACTTCGTGCACAGAACGGAAACAAAGCTTTGATAAAATACACAATTGGTCAGAATGAAAAACTTGTTTTTGAATATTTAAAACACAACGAAAGAATATCCGTAAAGGAATTAAGCAAACTTGTAAACATTTCAGAAAGAAGAGCTTCACGGACACTTGTGAAAATGGTTCGTGCTAATCTTTTAATGATTCACACAAAGGATAATGGTGAAGAGTATTTTACTGCGGCAATGTGAGAGTTCGGGATTGATGAAACATTATTTTTTCAATTCTTTCAAACTGATAAATTTATTCCCATCCCAATATTTAATGCTATCCTTAAGCATCTGAAAATATTCAGGTGTGTATGTGAGAGGATAAGACAATTTTCCTCCTCTGACGAGTTTATCTCGTTCTAATTGAAAGTAATCAGCAGTTTCGATAGAGTTAAGTGATAAATCAAGATTAAAATTATACTGAATATTAGCTGCAATATCACCAACCATTTCGCTCTCACAAGTTTTAATCGTTAATAATTTATCCTTTGAATAATATTTAATTTGATAGAAAAGAGGAAAATTATATCTTAATCCATTATATTCTGCATAATCAGTTTTAGGGATTAGTAAATATTTATCCAATTTAGCAGGTGGAATATCTTTTAAAACATAGTTCTCAGGAGCTATTGCCTGTCCGGAAAGATTATCCAGGTCAAGTGACATAACTGCAACACATTCGTAACCGTTATTTATTCCAGCCAGAAAAATTTTTTGTTTTTTATTTACATCCTGAAATAAAATTCCGCCAGCAAGATGACCTGAATGCCAGAATATATCAGTTACTATCTTTCCTGTATTTAAATCTAATCCGAATACGGCAGTTGGAAAGTATTCGTTTCTGGCGATAACATATAATATTTTTTTATCACCTTCTTTATGAACTCCTATAAAACTCATTAAATAATTTGTCGAACCTGATAAATTAGTTGCGGTAATCTGCTTGTCAAATCTGAATTGCCAAATGGTTTGTCGTTTATTATCAAAACAAATTATGCCTTCTCTGTTCTCGGATTTAAGTTCATTCCAGAGATAAAGTTTAGTTAGAATAACTTCATTTGTTCCATCATCATTTATATCATATAATAGAGAAATATCGTTTGTTAAGCAGTTTTTATCTATGAAATAATCGGGAATGGGTACTGTTTTTGTACTCCACAATAATGTTTTATTTGAATTACAAACTTTAATCTGATTATTCTCATAAATCAGTAATTGAGGATTAGAATCAAAATCCCACCAATTAGTTAAATATAAAACCACGCTCAGTACAAAAAGCAATAAAATCACAACCCGATTCTTTTGAATATATTTTCTTGTTCTGATAACCGGGTTAACTTTTTTTATTTTCAAAAGGTCTCTTCGATTTAGAACATCGTTAATGTCTTCAACCGCAATCAACTTAAGTTTTCGGTTTGGGTAAATTTTTTGCAGCTGAGTTAAAGCAAAGAAAGCATAAGATTCTTCATGTTTTTGAAAAACAAAATTTTTCACAGGTGAAAAAAAGATTGTATGAATCTTTTTCTTTATAATTTCTTCACCCGTATTTCGAACGTTTCCGTCAATATCAATTCCACCTGTGAATGCTGTATTATTTGCAATAATTATCTGATAAGTCGGATTATAAAATTTAAGTAACTCCTCCAGCATTGCCAGACTTAATGCAAGTCCCAGCGAATTACCCTCATAAATTCCTTCTCTTTTGTCAAAGCTTATTATTACTTCGTGAAACGGGTAAGGTTTCCTGACATATTTTTTCAGAAGTTTTATTGCAAGTTCCCACGAAATATTTATTTGTTCTGAGATTGTTTTTTCAATTTCAACCTCACTCGGTATTAAAATAAACTTATTCCTATTTGTAGCTTTACTGATCCTGATAGTTATTGAATCAATAATACCATAAATCTGAGTTAAAGAGTCTTTGTAAACTAAAGGGAAGTTTGCTTTTGTATAGATGTACCCGACACTTTCTTTGCCCTCAAGAATCTGAATTAGTGACTCATATTGTTGTTCTATTCTTGTTAATTGATTCCTGAGAGTTAATTGGTAATTCGTTAAAAATTTTAAATCAGAAATTTTTTTTAATTGTTCTATTAGTTGCAAAGAATAATTTGGATCAACTCCCCAAATTTCAAATTCCCCGATTAAATCAACATAAGTTTCAATAAATTCTGAAAGAAATGCTTCCTTTATGTTGTTGTTATTTGTTTTCAGTATTTGCTCAAAGTAGATAAACAGAAAGGATAATTTTTGTTTCGGATAAGGAGTGTTATTTATTTTCTCAAGAGTAGTTACTCTCAAGGATTCTAAGTAATTCAGATTAATCTCGTTTTTCATCTGGATAATTAATCAGTTCCGAACAACTAAATAAATCTACAGTATTTTTATTTTCAAAAAAAGTATTGGATAATGAATAATTTCAGTTAGAAATCATATTCATCATAAATTTTACGCATCTGATAAACAGCTATTCCGTAAGCTACTGCAACATTAAGTGATTGTTTTATTCCATATTGAGGAATTTCAATTGAGAAATCACAGTGATCAAGAATTTCCTGAGAAACTCCTGTAATTTCATTTCCTACTACAAGAGCAAGAGGAAAATCATTTTTACTTATTTCATAATAAGGTCTGCTGTTCTCAGTTAGTTCAAGTGCACAGATTTTTATTCCTTTATTTTTTAATTTTTTGATAATAGTTAATGGGTCATTGATGTATTCCCATTTTACACTTTCTGTTGCACCAAGCGCTGTTTTAAGAATTTCTTTTTTGGGAGGATGAGGCGTGTAACCACATAAGTAAAGTTTTTCAATCATCGCTCCATCCGAAGTACGGAAAATTGAGCCGACATTGTAATTACTTCTTATTGAATTAAGGATTACATAAACCGGAAGTTTTTTAACCGAAGGAATATCTTCTGGTTTGCTTCGTTTTAATGAAATTTCATCGTGGGTAAGCTTACGCATCTGAATTTTGTTCTATTTTATATGCAAGCTGACCACAAGCTGCTGCAATATCATCACCTTGTGTATATCTGACAGTTACCGTAATATCTTTTTCTCTTAACTTTCTTACAAATTCATCAATTCTGATTTTTGAAGACGGACGAAGTTCAGATGCTAATCCTTGCGGAAACATATGAGCAATTGAGTTAAAAGGAATAACATTCAGTTTGCAGGGAAGAGATTTACACAATCTTACTAAGGCATGAAAATCATCTTCTCTGTCGTTAATATCTTTGAGCATAACATATTCAAAAGTAATCCGCGTTCCGGTTTGTTTAGAATAATATCTGATAGCTTCTAGGTTTTCACTTATCGAGTACTTTCGTGTAATAGGCATTATTTTGCTTCTGGTTTCTTCAAAGAGAGAATGAAGTGAAAGAGCAAGCTTTACTCTAATTCCCGAATCAGCGAGTTCAACAATTTTTGGTGCGATTCCGGCAGTTGAAACAGTAATTTTCTTAAGACTGATTCCTCTTGTTTTTTCTTCTGCAAATATCTGAAGCGATTTTAATGTATTCTGAAAGTTGAGAAGTGGTTCGCCCATTCCCATATAAACGATGTTGGTTATCGGAGACTTTGTGTAATCTTTTGATGCAAGTAAATACTGATCGAAAATTTCTCCGGCAGAAAGATTTCTTTTGTAACCCATCAATCCTGTTGCACAAAACTGACAGTCAAGTGGACAGCCAACCTGAGTTGAAATACAAAGTGTTGTTCTTTTGGAATCCGGAATTACGACGGCTTCAATTTTATGTCCATCGTTTGTTTCAAAGATATATTTTGTGGTACCTGTTGATGGTGATTCCTGTTTTGTTAAAAAACGGAGAGTATTCAGTTCGCAGTAAACATTCATTTTCTTTCGGAGATATTTCGGAATGTTGGCCATATCATCAAAACTTTGAACCATATGACCATAAAGCCATTCGAAAACCTGTTCACCCCTGAATCTTTTTTCCCCAACGGCTGAGAAGAAATCTTTAAGCTCTTTAAGGGTTAATCCCTTTAGCATCGTCTTAACGACGGGTTCCTCAGTTGTAATGTTATTTTGCATAGCACCTATATTTCATAAAGGATTTGAGCAAAAATAAGATTAATCTTAAATCAAACAAAAGTTTGAAAAATTATTGTTTACATCTTAATCTTTAATTGATATACACAAATTAAAAAATTATTTTTGAATCAATAGTATATCTTCATAATTCAATCAAAGAGGTTTTTATGGAATTCAATTTCACTGAAGAACAATTAATGATTCAGGAATCAGCACGCGATTTTGCTCAGAATGAAATCGCGCCCTCTGCTGTTGAGCGGGATATTAAAGCTGAATTTCCGTATGAGATTGTAAAAAAGATGGGCGAACTTGGCTTTATGGGAATGATGGTTCCTCCTGAATTTGGAGGCGCAGGACTCGATACGATTAGTTACGTACTTGCTATGATTGAAATTTCGAAAGTTGATGCGAGTGTTGGTGTTATTATGTCTGTTAATAACTCACTTGTTTGTTATGGATTGGAAAAATATGGTTCACCTTATATCAAAGAAAAATATCTTATACCTTTAGCAAAAGGTGAAAAACTTGGAGCTTTTGCTCTTTCCGAACCTGAAGCAGGAAGTGATGCGACAAAACAAAAAACTACTGCTGATAAAGATGGTGACTACTATGTATTGAATGGAATAAAAAACTGGATTACAAATGGAACCACTGCTGATTATGTTTTGGTAATGGCTACTACTGACAAATCAAAAGGTCACAAAGGAATTTCAACTTTTGTAGTTGAAAAGGGTTTCGAAGGTTTCGGTCACGGAGTTAAAGAAGATAAACTTGGAATCAGAAGCTCTGATACTTGTTCTTTAACTTTTGAAAATTGCAGAGTTCCGGCACAAAATCTTGTTTGGGAAGAAGGAAAAGGTTTTAACTTTGCAATGAATACTCTGAATGGCGGAAGAATCGGAATTGCTGCTCAGGCAATTGGCATTGCTGAAGCATCACTTGAAGCTGCATTGAAGTATTCAAAACAAAGAAAAGCATTCGGACAGGAGATTTCAAACTTTCAGGCGATTCAATTTAAGCTGGCGGATATGGCTGTTAAAGTTGATGCTGCAAAGCTTCTTACATTAAAAGCTGCTGCGTTGAAGGATGCTGGTAAACCTTATTACAAAGAAGCAGCGATGGCAAAACTTTATGCTTCAAAAATAGCTGTTGAATGTGCGTTGGAAGCAATTCAGATTCACGGTGGTTACGGTTATGTGAGAGAATATCTTGTAGAAAGATATCTCCGTGACGCAAAGATTACAGAAATTTATGAAGGAACATCCGAGATTCAACGAATAGTAATTGCTCGTGCATTACTTGATCAAAAATAAATTTTTCATCCAGATAACTTTTTCATTTCTTATCGTTGTCAGCTCAGTTGCACAGACTGACTGGCAACGATGGGAAAAAACCGAATCAAATTATTTGTTAGAAACATCAAACCATCAAAGAGATTATTCATATAGTGATAATTCTCTTTCTTATATTCTTTCAAAGACTTTAATCAATGCTTATTGGATTTTAATATCTGATGTTGATGGAGACAATTGTCCATTTCATCCATCCTGTTCTTCTTTTCTCATTCAATCAATTGAGGAAACAAATTTAATTCAGGGCGCTTTGATGTTCTTTGATCGCTTCACAAGAGATTCAAATCCTGTTGCAAGAGAAGAACATTATCCTGTTTATAAAAACTATCGCTTTTATGATCCTCCAACTCTTTACGCTCTTGATAAAAACAAAATTAAATTCATCCCACCCAAAAGAGTTGTTGAGTGATGAAAATTATTTTTATTTCACTGCTCATAAGTATTCCGGCATTTTGCCAGTTAAATAATTTACATACTCCACAAAACAAAAAACTTTTTGCGGATTATCTTTTCTGTGAACAGGATTATCTTCGTGCTGCGGAAGAATATATTTCTTTAGGGGAAACTTTTCTCTCTGATACAATTCTGTATAAAATCGCTAAGAGCTATTCAATAATTGGTGATTATGAAAATTCTTTGAATTATTTCTCCAGAATTCCTCAATCATCTTTTTTTTATGATAACTCTTTAAAGGAAATCGGAAAAATTTATTATCTGAATCAAGATGATACTTCGCTGGATAAGTTAATTGATGAAGATGAAAATTCATTTAATGAATTATTAAAACTTAAAATCGCATTAAAGTTAGTAAAAAATCAAACTGATGACTTGGAAAGATTGCTTTCGAATTCTGATGAAGAATTTTTTGTATTAAAAAGGTTTTATCAGCAAAGAAAAAATCCTGATTACAAGTCTGAATTAGTTGCAGGAATTTTATCCGCAATTGTTCCTGGTTGGGGAAAAATTTATACGGAAGAATATGGTGATGGAGTGACTGCATTTTTGTTAACAGGAATATTTACCTATCTGGCATATGATAACTTTAAGAATGATCATAAATTCAGAGGTTACTTATTTACTGGAATTGCCAGCGGATTTTATTTGGGAAATATTTATGGCTCAGTTGCTTCGGCTCAGATTTTTAATGCAAAAGTTGATTTTAATTTTCTTGAATCACTTTCTGATTTTCTGATTAATAGAAATTATTTTGTGAAGGAATATGACTTTTGTAAATAAAATAATTTTTCTGCTGCTGGTTAATGTCGTTAATTTATTCCCGCAGGAGTTTCTGTCAGAACAGTTAAGAATTGCTGATTCACTTTTTACTTCTGAAAAATATTTTGACGCAATCACAGAGTATAAAAGATTGTTGTTTTTTGATTCGACAAAACAATTTTCGCACGAAGCAAATTTCAAAATAGGTCTTGCTTACAAAGAAGGTAATAAACTCTCGGATGCAATAAAATATTTTGCTTTAGCTGAGATGAGTGCAAATAATCCGGAACAATTTTTTGAAAGTAAAATTTATCAGGTTAGAACTAATATTTTGCGTCGCTCAACTTCAAGAGCAGAAAAAATTCTTGATGAACTTGAAAATGATAATCGTTTTACAGAACATCAGCGCGAAATAAAATACTGGCGCGCCTGGAACAAATTATTTTCTGATAAATGGGAAGAGGCACATCACATCTTCAAACAAATAAATGAAACTGAATTAGCTGAATTATGTCTTAATACTCATAATAAATTTTATTCAGTTGATTTTGCAAAATACAGTTCGATGATTTTACCAGGGCTTGGACAGATTTACACAGGCGAGTATCTGAATGGATTATTATCACTTGCCTGGAATATTTTTTCAGGATATCTGACAATAAATGCTTTTAATGAAGAAAGAATTTTTGATGGAATTGTTACAGCAAATTTTCTTTGGTTCAGGTTTTATCGAGGAAATTTTCAAAATGCAGAAAATTTTGCCAAAGAAAAAAATCTTCTAATCAAAAATGAAACACTTTCTATTCTCCAAAATGATTTTATGGGATTAAAACCATAAAAAACTGGATTTTTCTTAGTGCAAATGGAATAAACAAATATTATATTCACTAAACGAAAATCAACATTATTACCACTGAATTCAGGAGGTTAAATGAAAAATAAAGGACTAATTGTTGGTTTAGCCATTGGGGGTGTTCTAATAATCGGAATTATACTTCTGGTCATGTGGGGAATCAGTGTGTATAACAATCTCGTTGCATCCGAGCAAAATGTTCTTAAGCAATGGTCTCAGGTAGAAAATCAATATCAAAGAAGAGCCGATTTAATACCTAATCTGGTAAATACAGTTAAAGGTTATGCTAATTTTGAAAAAGAAGTTCTGACTCAGGTTACAGAAGCAAGAGCAAGAGTCGGACAGTTTAATGTTACTCCTGAAGTTTTAAATGATCCTCAGGCATTTGAAAAATTTCAATCAGTTCAGGGAGAATTAAGTAGTGCCTTATCAAGATTATTAGCTGTGGTTGAGAACTATCCCGAACTAAAAGCTAATGAAAACTTTCTTCAACTTCAGGCACAACTTGAAGGAACTGAAAACAGAATCTCTGTTGAAAGAAAAAGATTTAACGAAGCTGTGCAGGAATACAATACTATGATTAAAAGATTTCCTGCATCGATGCTTGCGGGAATGTTCGGTTTTCGTGAAAAGCAATATTTCAAAGCTGTTCAGGGAGCTGAAGTTCCGCCCAAAGTAGAATTTTAATCTATGTTAAGATTAACTCTGATTTTAATTTTATTCTCCGTTCAATCTTTTGCACAGATTGAAATACCCACAATTAAAATGTGGGCAACTGACTTAACAAACACACTCAACAAATCAGAGTTAGATGACCTTAATTATCGGTTAAAAACATACGAAGATACAACTTCAAATCAATTAGTTACTTTAATGATTCCATCTCTCGGCGGATATCCGATTGAAGAGGTCGCAAATGAAATTTTTACCAAGAATAAAATTGGAACTAAGAAGAATGATAATGGTGTTTTACTTCTAATTGCAAAAGATGACAGAAAACTCAGAATTGAAGTTGGTTATGGTTTGGAAGGTGTGTTACCAGATGCTCTATGTTCTTCAATTATCCGAAATGTTATTGTCCCAAGATTAAAAGCAGAACAATACTATCTCGCCATAAGTGACGGAATAAATGCAATTATTTCTGCTATTGGTGGTGAATATATTGCCGATAATGCAAATCAGGATGAAGATTCGATTTCCATAGGTTTTGTTATTGTTCTTATAATTTTATTTATATTTATTTTTAGGCGCGGAGGCGGAATGCCCGGTGGAGTATATCGTAGTGGTGGTTTTGGAGGATGGAGTAGTGGTGGAAGTGGTTGGGGCGGAGGTGGAGGTTTTAGCGGCGGTGGAGGATCGTCAGGCGGCGGTGGTGCAAGTGGTTCCTGGTAATTTTCTATAATTCTATTGACTTGATGAAGTTTTATACTTTTTATAAAATGCATAAGAGATTTTAAGAATTATTCTATTTCTGAATTTAACTTTAAGGAGACTAAAAATGGCTATAATGATAACTGAAGAATGCATCAACTGCGGTGCATGCGAACCTGAATGCCCTAATAATGCAATTTATGAAGGTGGCACAAATTGGGAATTAGCAGGTAAAACTTATGGTCCGGATGATCCGGCTCCTTCCGGTGCAACAGGATTTTTCTCGAATGATTATTTCTACATTGTTCCTGACAAATGCACTGAATGTGTCGGTTTTCATGACGAACCACAATGTGCAGCCGTTTGTCCTGTTGATTGTTGTGTTCCTGATCCAAAACATGTTGAGGATAAAGATACACTACTCAAAAAGAAAGAATATCTCGATTCATTAGGAAGATAAAAATTCAGGGCATCACTTCGATGCCCATTTTTATTTTTTAGAAACTAATCTTCGCATTATTTCATTTCTGAGAAACCTCACTCCAAAGCTGTTTACTATTACCTTAATTTCACAAAATTATTTTGGCATTATCTTCGCAAATAATAAATCAAATTTATTATTGGAGATAAAATGGCATACAGAATAACTGAAGAATGCATCAATTGTGGAGCTTGTTTTCCCGAATGCCCAAACGATGCAATATACGAAGCAGGAAGCAATTGGGATATGAATGGTCAGACTTACGGAGAAGGCGATCCTGCACCTTCCGGAGCAACAGGTTTTTATTCTGATCAGTTTTATTACATTGTTCCTGATAAATGCACTGAATGTGTAGGATTTTATGATGAACCTCAGTGCGTAAGCAACTGTCCTACTGATGCAGTTGTAAAAATATAGAACTTCATAGTGCCTCCTTTATTTGTTGGTTAGTTGGTTAGTTAGTTACAATAATAGGGGAATAAGTTCAGAGGAGAGAAGGCGGGTTTTTAATCCGCCCTTTTTTCTTTTTACTAAAGCATTTCATCTTTATCATTATTCTAATCTTCGCTAATTTGAACCTCAATAATTTCAAATTATTCAATGAAAATAGGTAAATATCAATTACATACCATTCATTCCGGCTACATTGGTTTGGATGGCGGAGCTATGTTCGGAATTATTCCCAAACCGTTGTGGGAAAAAAACAACCCTGCTGATGAAGTTAACAGAGTTACTCTTTCCACAAGAAATTTGCTTCTTGTAAGTGATTCAAGAAAAATTTTAATTGATACAGGAATGGGTACAAAGTGGGATGAAAAATCCCGCAACATTTATAGAATTGATGATAATCTTTCACTTGAAAAATCCTTATCTCAAAAAGGTTTTACTGTTGATCAGATTACCGATGTTATACTTACTCACCTGCATTTTGATCATACCGGTGGTTCAACTAAAATTGAAAATGATAAACTCATTCCAACTTTTCCCAATGCAAAATTTTATGTTCAGAAACAGAATTTTGAATGGGCAATGAATCCAAGCGATAGAGACCGTGGGAGTTATCTTAAAGAAAATTTTGAACCATTGGTAAAAGAAGGTGTGCTAAATCTTCTTACAAATAATGAGTTTGACGAAAACATTTCTTTCGAAGTTATAAATGGTCATACTTTTGGTCAGCAGATGGTTAAAATTTCTGATGGAACAAATACTGTTTTATACTGTGCAGATTTGCTACCATTTGTTTCACATATACGTTTGCCATATATAATGGCTTACGATTTACAACCTTTGGTTACACTTTCAGAAAAAAAGAAATATCTGAAGCAAGCATTGGAGGAAAACTGGATTTTGTATTTTGGTCACGATCCGGAATATGCCGCAGTAACAATTAAACACTCTGATAAAGGAATCACTCACGACAAAGTTTTCTTTGATTTGATATGAACGAAATTAAATTTCACAAAGTCTGCAGAATAAATGAACTTCGGGAAAATGAAGGTAGAAGGTTCATAGTTCCTGCGTCTGATGGTTCTGGCGATGAAGTTGAAATTGCTATATTCAAAGTAGATGGTGAGATTTATGCTCTGAGTAATATTTGTCCGCATCAGCACACTGCGTTAATCTATGATGGATTTATAGAAGATGGTTGTGTTGTATGTCCGGCTCACGGTTGGAAGTTTGATTTGAAAACCGGAAATCAACCAACGGGAAGAAAAGGATTAGATGTTTATCCAATTAAAATTGAAAAAGATGAAATAATGGTTGCTGCACACTCAAAGAAATTTAATTGGTAAACATGAAAAAGCTTACGAATGAAATTGTTTTATCGAAAGCAAAGTCCCTCGGATTTGATTTAGTAGGATTTGCACAAGCTGTTGAACTTACTGATGAGATTGAAAAACTGAATCTCTGGCTTGATAAAAAATTTCAAGCCGGAATGAGTTATATGGAACGAAATATTCATAAAAGAAAAAATCCCAAAGAAATTCTGCCCGATGCTAAAAGTATTATTTCTCTTGCACTCATTTATAATACACCATTCTATCATTCAAATGATAAAGACTTTGGTAAAATATCCAGATATGCCTGGGGAAAAGATTATCATCTTATCATCTGGGAAAAATTAGATCAGTTGGAAAATGAATTGAAAGCAATTGATTCAAACTTTAATTCTATTTCTTATGTGGATACCGGACCGGTAATGGATAAAGTGTGGGCAGTTAAAGCTGGTTTAGGTTGGATGGGAAAACATACTAACATCATTAATCGTGAAATTGGTAGTTGGTTTTTTATTGCTAACATCATTTGTAATTATGAATTCGAATATTCTGAACAGATTCCTGACTTTTGTGGAGAATGCACAGCTTGTATTGATGCCTGTCCAACTGATGCAATAGTTCAACCTTATGTTGTTGATTCAAATAAATGCATTTCATATCAAACGATTGAAAATAAAAACGAGATAACTGAAGAACTGAAAGGTAAATTTGAAAATTGGTTGTTTGGTTGCGACATCTGTCAGGAAGTATGTCCGTGGAATAAAAAATTTAGTATTACAACATCACTAAAAGATTTTTATCCGAGGAATAAGGAACTAACTTATTCTGAAATAATGCAGATGGATGAAGAAACATTCAAAGAAAAATTTTCAGATAGTCCCATTAAAAGAACAAAGCTTTCTGGACTTAAGCGAAATGCTAAATTTTTATTCGAGTGATTGCAATCATTAAAATTGAAACTAAACTTGTACAATTGAATCAAACGGAAGCTAAACAAAAATTTAATTACTCAAAACATTGAGGTAAAAAATGTCGGAACAAATAAATCATTTTAAAGTTGCAATTATTGGATCCGGACCTGCTGGATTAACTGCAGCAATTTATACTGCAAGAGCAAATCTTAATCCTGTGGTATTTGAAGGATTACAACCTGGCGGTCAATTAACAATAACTACTGAGGTTGAAAACTTTCCCGGATTTGAGCACGGAATTCAAGGTCCTGAATTGATGGACATAATGAGAAAACAAGCACATCGTTTCGGAGCGCAATCAATTTACAAAGACATTACGGAAGTTGATTTTTCAAAGAGACCATTCAAATTAAAATCTTATGATGAAGAATATTTTGCTGATGCAGTTATAATTTCAACAGGCGCTTCTGCAAGATTACTTGGACTTGAAAGCGAAGCAAAGTATATGGGTTACGGAGTTTCTGCTTGTGCTACGTGCGATGGCTTTTTCTTCAAAGGATTAAAAGTTATTGTTGTTGGTGGTGGTGATACAGCGATGGAGGAAGCAAATTTCCTTACCAAGTTTGCAAGTGAAGTTATTATTGTTCATCGAAGAGATGAATTCAGAGCCTCTAAGATTATGCTTGATAGAGCGAAGAAAAATCCTAAAATAAAATTTGTAACGAATAAAGTTATCAAAGAAGTGCTTGGTGTTGAGGAAGGTGGAAAGAAAAGAATGACCGGAGTTCTTCTGGAAGACACGAAAGATCATTCAGTTACTCAGCTTGATGCAGATGGATTATTTATAGCTATTGGTCATAAACCAAATACAGAGTTATTTAAGAATTATCTTGAGATGGATGAAACAGGTTACCTCATTGTAAAACCCGGCTCAACTTATACAAATGTCGAAGGAGTTTTTGCTGCAGGCGATGTTGCTGATAAAAAATATCGTCAGGCGATTACAGCAGCAGGAACCGGTTGTATGGCAGCACTTGACGCTGAACGATGGTTAGAAGCTCAGGAATCATAACTAGTAATTATTTTTTGAAAGAAGCCCTTCTTAAACAGAAGGGTTTTTTTATTCAGGAAATTTTTTTTGAATAATCACTACATCTTCAATCACTTTAAATGAGGATAACATTATTATATTTGAATAAACGATACGGAATTTAATATGAGTCACAAAGTTGGATATGTTTCAATTATTGGTTTGCCAAATGTCGGTAAGTCAACCTTGCTGAATGCAATTCTGAAACAAAAAATTTCCATAGTAACACCAAAACCACAAACAACGAGAAAAAAAATTCTCGGCATATTAACGGAAAATGATTTTCAGATTGTTTTTCTCGATACACCCGGAATTGTAAGACCCGCTTACCTTCTTCACGAAAAAATGCTTGAGGAAATCAATGAATCCATAAAAGATGCAGATGTTATTGTGCTTTTGTTTGATGTTAGTAATGAGAGCAGAATAAAAGAAAGTGAAGAAAATGAAATAATAAAAAATCTTATCGAGCAAAAGACAAAGCCGATTATCCTGGCTTTGAATAAAGTAGATTCAATAACACAGGAACAAGCGCAACAACTGGTAAATCATTATGAAAGTTTAAATAAGTTTAGATCTGTTGTTCCGATTGCTGCTTCATTGAATTTTAATGTAGAAAGATTAATTCAGGAAATAGTTTCGTTACTTCCTGAAGGAGAAAAATTTTATCCGGATGATATAATATCTGAAGCAAGTGAAAGATTTTTTGTCTCAGAAATAATTCGTGAAAAAATTTTTGAACTGTATGAAGATGAAGTTCCGTACAGCACAGAAGTTATAATAGCAGACTTCAAAGAAAGATCATCGGGCAAGGATTTTATTAGTGCTGAAATTATTGTTGAGCGTGATTCTCAAAAACCAATCATAATTGGTAAAGAAGGGAAATCAATTAAAAAACTCGGTGAACTTGCCCGCAAAGAAATCGAAGAATTTTTACAAAAGGAAGTTTATCTTGAGCTTCGAGTGAAAGTAAGAGAAAAGTGGCGCTCTAACGAAAAGATGCTGAAGTATTTTGGATACGGAACCAGGAAATAATTGAGGGAACAATTCTTCAATGAAAAAATACATTGGTGAAAGTGCTCTCTTACTTAATACAGTTATCTGGGGCGGAACATTTGCTCTTATTAAAAATGCATTAGCTGATATTTCTCCACTGTTATTTCTTGGAATCAGATTTTTTCTTGCAGCGGCTATTTTACTTCCTTTCATTTATTCTATTGTTAAAAAGACCGATAAAAAAACTTTTATAGCAGGTTCTATTCTTGGAGTATTTTATTTCCTTGGTTTTGCCACTCAGACTATCGGTTTAAATTACACAACTGCAACAAAGTCCGGATTTATTACAGGAACATTTGTTGTTATAATCCCGATTCTTCAGACAATTATTGAAAAGAAAAAACCTAAGTGGTATAACCTCGTCAGTATTTTGTTTGTTATGATTGGATTAATTTTTCTCTCAAGCAGCGGAGATAATTTATTTCAATTCATAAATGAACTCGGTTCTGATTTTAACTTCGGAGATTTCCTTACTTTACTTTGTGCTGTTTTATTTGCCTTTCAGGTTGTTTATGTAGATGTGTTTACAAAAAAATATGATTATATGCCTATGGTATTTATTCAGCTTTTGATTACAGGTTTGGGTGGATTTCTTGGTTCAATAATTCTTTCAGCATTCGGTTTAGAGATAGTAAAGTTTAATCTGAATACCAATGTACTATTTGCTTTGATTTACACTTCAGTTTTTGCATCAATCATTGCAACAATACTTCAATTAAAATATCAGAAGGTCGTAACGCCAACTAAGGCAGGAATAATTTATTCTTTCGAGCCAATAATGGCAGCAGTTCTGGCATTCTTCATTGTCGGTGAAAAAATTTCTAAATTTGGAATGTTTGGTGGCGTATTTATAGTAATTGGTTTACTTCTTTCAGAAATATTAGAAAACAGAAATGAGCAAACTGGCAAGAGCAACAATAATAGTTGATGGAGTTGTTCAGGGAGTTGGATTCAGATATTTTGTTTTGCGGAATGCAAATGCTTTAGGACTTAAAGGTTACACAAAAAATTTATTTACGGGTGAAGTGTTAACAGAAGTTGAAGGTGAAGAAGGAATGATTCACGAGTTGATAAAAAAGTTAAAAGTTGGTCCTTCTCACGCCTATGTTAAAGATTGTAAAGTAGAATGGAAAGAATTCAAAAATGAATTTAAAGATTTTGAGGTGCGATATTGAAACTTGATATTAAAATCGGATTTGGTTTTGATGTTCATTCTTTTGCGGAAGGAAGAAAATTAATTTTAGGTGGAATTGAAATTCCGTCAAACAAAGGATTGGAAGGTCATTCTGATGCTGATGTACTTCTTCACGCAATTTCTGATGCGATTCTTGGTGCTTTGGCTTTAGGAGATATCGGTCAGCATTTCCCGAACACTGACGAAAGATGGAAAGATGTTGATAGTTCAATCATTCTCAAACATTGCTATTCTCTCGTGAAGAAAGAAGGCTATACAATTTCCAACATTGATTCGATGCTCGCACTTGAATCTCCGAAAATTTCTCCTTTCATAGAAAAAATTAAAAATAACATTTCGCAATTACTGGAAATCTCTCCATCACAAATTTCAGTTAAAGCTACAACAACCGAGAAACTTGGTTTTGTTGGAAGGGCTGAAGGTGCGGTTGCAATGGCTACAGTTTTACTAATCAAGAGTGATTTTAATGTTTGAAGAAATTCTTACTCGAATTTCAGAACTTAGTCCAATCTGGATTTATCTGACAATCTTTTTTTTCGCTTTCATAGAAAATTTATTTCCACCTTCTCCTAGCGATATGGTTATTGTTGTTGGTGGCTCACTCGTCGGAGCTTCTGACCTGCACTTTGTTCCGGTTCTTATTTTTGCCACAGGTGGAAGTCTTGTTGGCTTTCTAACTGCATTTGCTATTGGATGGCAGATTGATAAAAGAATATTACATTCAGGTAAAATTAAATTTCTTACCATTGAGTCTATTGAAAAAGTGGAGAATGCATTTCGCAAGTACGGATATTTTCTGATTATTGCTAATAGGTTTTTACCGGGAACAAGAGCAGTGATTTCTTTCTTCGCAGGAATGAGCAGATTGAATGTTCACTACACAGTGCTGCTTTCTGCTGCGAGTGCTCTTATTTGGAATTCAATTTTAATTTCACTTGGAATGGTTTTCGGTGAGAACATTCAAAAAGTAGATGCATTTCTGACTACATATAATCAAATAGTAATTGCAGCAACAGTTGTAGTTATAGCGTTTCTGATTATTCGTTACTTCATCAAGAAAAGTAAAAAGAAATTCCAGAATTGAATTTGTTAAAACTTTTTAGGCGAAATAAATTATCTGCGGAAGAAAAGTCATTTTTAAGAAAAGAAAGACTGCTAATAGTTTTATCCGGAATATTAACAGGAATTTCTTTCACGCCATTTCCATTTCCTTTTTCACTTTTTCTTTTCTTCTCATTTGTTCCATACTTGTTTGTAATTGACAAAAGAAAAACATTACTCGAAATAAACCGTGCTTCTTACTTAATGTTTTTTACTTTAAGCGTAATTACAATTTATTGGGTAGGTAGCTGGCAAAGTAAAGCCGATCCTTTTTTAATGATTGGAGGTGGAGTTTTAATATTTTTCTATCCTGTTGTGTTGCTTATAAATTCTACTTTGTTTTATTTATCACAAAAAATTGTCGTGAAAGAAAAAGCACTCTGGCTTTTTCCAATCATTTGGGTAACAGGCGAATATCTTCTGACCTTAACTGATCTGAAATTTCCTTGGCTTACTCTTGGACACGGATTGGCAAAGTTCACAGCTTTTATTCAGATTGTCGATGTTGTAGGAGCTTTTGGATTATCATTGATTGTTCTTTATATAAATGTTTCACTTTTTCTTGTTATAAAAAATTTCATTTCAACCAAAAAATATAATCTGAAGTATCTCTTCATTGCTGTCCTTCTGTTTTGTTTTGTATTTATTTATGGTTTAGTAAAGTTGAATGAGAAAAATGATTCGGAAAAATTTATTAGAGTTGGTGTTGTGCAACCAAATTTAGATCCTTGGGACAAATGGGAACTTGGCGGTCTCGATAATATTCTGAAAAATTATATTGAGCTATCTGAAGAATGTACAAAGCAAAATGCAAAGATTATCATCTGGCCGGAAACAGCATTACCGGTTTATCTTCTTTCAGGAACTTACTCTGATATTGTAGATTCAATTTATTCATTTCTCAGAAAAAATAATGTTTATCTTCTTACCGGAATGCCTGATTACATTGTTCACTACGAAAATCCCCCGACTGATGCGAAGTTAAGTAAAGCAGGAAATTTTTATTATTCAACTTATAATTCTATTCTCCTGATAAGTCCAAATTCTTATGAGATTCAGCGTTATGGTAAAATGCAATTGGTTCCGCTTGGTGAAAAAGTTCCCTTCGTTGATGCTTTGCCATTTTTAGCTGACTGGTTTAAATGGGGCGTGGGATTAAGTGGTTGGAATGTTGGTAAAGATACTACTGTCTTTAAATTAAAAATTGATAATGACTCACTCAGAATTGCCGGATTGGTTTGTTATGAATCTGTTTTTCCTGACTTTGTTACTCACTTTGTGAAAAGAGGTGCTCAATTTATCACTGTGGTTACGAATGATAGCTGGTATGGAAATTCAAGCGGACCTTATCAGCATAAGGAATTTGCAGCATTGCGTGCAGTAGAAAACAGAAGAGCAGTAGTGCGTTCTGCCAACGGAGGAATTAGTTGTTTGATAAACAAATTCGGAATAACAGAATTCGAAACGAAATTGTTTACTCGCACATCATTTGTGGTTGATGTTCCTCTGAATGATGAAAAACCTTTTTATACTAAATATCCACTAATTATTCCTGTCTTGAGCTCTGCACTATCATTGTGGATAATTGGAATATCAATTTTGCTCTGGATGAAAAATAAATTGAAACTCTAAACTTATCAGATTATTTTTGATTAAGATAATTAATAGAGGTAAATAAAATGATAATTACATTGCCCAAAGATGCTTTGAAATATCTTGATGATAAAATAATCAAGGTTGAAATTAATGAAAAACTCTTAAATAAGAACAGAAAAATTTCAGATGTTAAAAAAGCAAAAGGCATCCTTAAAAAATATCTGATGGATGGAACAGAGTATCAAAATAAAGTCAGAAAAGAATTGGAAAGAAATAACTAATGCAATCAAAATACTTTTACGATACTAATATTTTTATTTATTACTTTAATGATGAGGATGCTGTACAATTTTATTTCGACGAAGATTTCATTACTAAAAATGAAATTTATTTTTCAGTAATAAATGAAATAGAACTTTTATCATTCCCCAAAATTACTTCTGAAGAAATTACTGCCATAAAAAATTGCCTTTTTGCATTCAACAAAATCTTTTTAACTGATTCAATCGTAAATAAAACAATTGAATTGAAGAAAAATTATAATCTTGGAATTGGGGATGCAATAATTGCAGCTTCAACATTAGATTGTAATGCTGTTCTTATAACAAGAAATGAAAAAGATTTCAGTAAAATTCACAATCTAAAGATAATCAATCCTTTTAATATTGATGAAATTTATTGATTTACGAAGCGACACAGTTACAAAACCATCTCAGGAAATGCGCAAAGCAATGTGTGAAGCTGAGGTTGGTGATGATGTTTTCAAAGAAGACCCCACAGTAAATAAACTTGAGGAATTTGCTGCAGAACTTTTAGGTAAAGAAGCAGCATTATTTGTTACAAGTGGCGTGATGGGCAATCAAATCTGTCTTAATGTTTTAACAAATCCGGGGGATGAAGTAATTTGTGAAAGAGATGCGCACATTTTTAATTATGAATCAGGTTCACCTGCAAAATTAAGCGGCATTCAATTGCTGCCTGTTGAAGGAAAGAACGGTGTCTTTACTGCAAAACAGGTTGAGCCTTTAATCAGACCTGCATCTGCATATTATATGCCTCGCACAAAAGTTATTGAAGTAGAAAACACACACAATCGTGCGAGTGGTGCAATCTGGCCTTTGGAAAAAATAATTGAATTGAAAATTCTTGCGCAGAAGTACAATCTCTTTTATCATCTTGATGGTGCAAGAATCTGGAATGCATCAGTTGCAACAGGAATTTCTGTTAAAGAGTATTCATCGCATTTCGATACGATTTCATGCTGTCTTTCAAAAGGACTCGGAGCTCCGGTTGGTTCTATCATTGCCGGCACAAAAGAATTTATTAAAGAAGCATACAGAATCAGAAAATCCTGGGGTGGAGGAATGAGACAAGCAGGAATTCTTGCTGCAGCAGGATTATATGCTTTGAAAAACAATATTCAGAGATTAAAAGAAGATCACGAAAAAGCCAGATATCTTGCTCAAAGAATTTCTGAAAATCCTAATCTTGAAGTTGATCCTGCATTAGTTCAAACAAATATTATTTTGTTTAAACCATTAACATTAAGTGTTGAGGAAGGAATAAAGCGTTGTAAAGATGAAGGTTTGCTTTTATCAGTTGGTAAAGTGGATTTAATTCGTGCAGTAACTCACCTGGATGTCTCTTTCGATGATGTGCAAAAAGCAGCAGATATAATTGATTCAGTATTTTAAAAAGTAAAGGGAAGTTATGAGTTCACCAATTGCTACTAGTAAAAAATCTGTTCTCAAAAAAAGCATAATTAATTTGCACAAGAAACTTTCTCATAGCCATAGGATAGCAGTATTAGGGGAGATAATATCCAAGGAAATTTCATCATTAAGATCAGGAAGAGAAGAGATAAAAATTTTGGATATTGGCTGCGGCGATATGTCTCTGATTGAATTGATTCAGACTTATGTAGAAAATGTTAATCCAATTTGCTTAGATATTTATCCCTTACCTGGGGAGTATTTGAACGACTCTAAATGGCAAAAGTACAAACAATTTGATGGACAAAATATTCCTTATGATGGCAATTATTTCGATTTTTCAATTTTGAGTGATGTGTTACATCACGACTTTAAAAATTCATATAGTTTGCTAAAAGAATCTTTAAGAGTTAGTCATATTACTATTATAAAGGACCATTTTCAAAAATCATTTTATTCTCGTTTAATGCTTAAGTTTATGGATATAATCGGCAATTGGGGTTATGGAGTTGCTTTGCCAAAAAATTATTTTACGGAGGTTTCCTTTCAAAAATTGCTTAACGAAGTCGGTGCTGTTGAAATAAAAAGAATAAATAATATTGAATTATATTCACACAATATCTTCTTATCAATATTTCTTAAATCTGATTGGCAATTTATTTCAATAATAAAGAAAAAATAGAGTTCTATGAAAGATTTCAATCATAAAACTACAGTAACAGTTCGCTTTCACGAAGTTGATATGCTAGGTGTTTGTAATAATGCTGTTTATATAAATTATTTTGAACACGCCAGACTTGAGTATGTGAAAGCTGCCGGTTTGATTCCTAAGGGTGGAATTTTTTCAGATGGAAAACTTTTTTTTATGGTTCGAAACGAAATCAATTATCGTGATCATGCTTTTTATGATGATGAATTAGAAATTTATTCCAGAATCTCTTACATAAAAAATTCTTCGTTTGGTTTTGATCATTTGATTGTAAAAAAGAAAACCGGACAAATCATTGTCGATGGTAAAGGTGTTGTGGTCTATGTTGATCCTAAAACAAGAAAATCAACATCATTACCGGATGATTTTATAGAAAAAGTGAAAAAGATTGATCCTGATGTCCAATTAATTAGGAGTTAGAAACAAATGAGAAGAATTGTATTTGATATTGAAACTTGTTCGTATCCTTTTAGCTCGTTAGCTCCAAGTCAGCAGGAGTATTTACTAAAATATGCTGATAAAGAAACTGATCCTGACAAAAAACAACAAATGACTGATGAAGCAATCAGATATACAAGTCTTTATCCGTTTACCGCTAAGTGTATTGTGATAGGAATTTATGATATCGAAAAAGAAAAGTCTTATGTTTATTATGAATCTGAAAATCCAGAAGAATGGAAATCGGAGGATGAAAAAACTAATTACAAAGGATTAACCGAAAAAGAAATGCTTGAATCGTTCTGGAGAATTGCAGAGAAAGTTGACCAGTTTGTTACATTTAATGGAAGAAACTTCGATGTGCCTTTTTTAATGCTTCGTTCTGCAATGCTGAAGGTGAAGCCATCCGTAAATCTGATGGGAAGCAGATATAATGAAACTCATATTGACTTACTTGAGCAGTTTACTTTTTTCGGTACGACCAGAAAATTTAATCTGGATTTCTACTGCAATGCTTTTGGAATCGAATCACCCAAATCAAAAGACATCTCCGGAATGGAAGTAAAGAATTTGTATGAAGCCGGAAGAATAAAAGATATTGCTACTTATTGTTCAAAGGATATTTATGCTACTTATCAGTTATATAAAATTTGGGAAGAATTTCTGAGATTTAAATAATTAACTATTTAAAAATTCATTCTACCATTCAACCAATCATTCATTTATCGAGTCATTCTATCATTCATCTTTACCTACCGAAGGTAGGCATTCAACTTTTCACTTTTGTGTTAAGCAAAATTAGGGTAAAAGATTTCTCATCCTACTAAGGATTCGAAATGACATCCTTCACTCAGTCATTCGTTAAATCATTCAATAATCCAACAATTCATTCATTCATTCAAAGACTTTTTTGTTTTGGGCTTAGCAGATTTGTTTAAAAAGATTTCTCCCTTCGGTCGAAATGACAGCCATTCATTTAGTCATTCGGTTAATCATTCAACAATTCAAACATTCAATCAAAGACTTTTTTGTTTTTGGTTTAGCAGATATGTACAAAAAGATTTCTCATCCTAGTAAGGATTCGAAATGACATCATTCATTCAATCGTTCAACAATTCAAACATTCAATCAAAGACTTTTTTGTTTTTGGTTTATCAGATTTGTACAAAAAGATTTCTCATCCTAGTAAGGATTCGAAATGACATCATTCATTCACATAGTCTTTCAATCATTCTTTCAATTTAAAATTCTTCTTCAAGTAACCAACCTTCAGCTAAATCCGGAGTAATTTCAGAAATAAATCTTGAAGGTTTTGATAAAGTTGTTCCGGCTTCCCGGTCGTAAAGATTCATCGGATAAGTTATGAATAGATTATTCTTTGCTCTTGTTGATGCTACATACATCAGTCTTCTTTCTTCTTCAAGCTGCTCAAGATTTTCTGCACTTTTACTTGAAGGGAAGTAACCCTCTACAGCGTGAATGATAAAAACTGTGTGCCATTCAAGTCCTTTAGCTGAATGTATTGTTGAAAGAGTGACAAATTCATTCTCTTTATCTTCAGCTCCAATATCAACAACACTATCAATGATGGGTTCAATCGCCATATCCGATAGAAGCGTATCTACGGATGAATAGTTCTCAACGATATTTAAAAATATTTCTAAATCCTTCTTACGTTTATTCCAATCATCATAGTTAGCTTTGAATAAATCCCAATAATATTCATAAACCGATTGAACCATTTCCGAGGGCATAATTTTTTTCTTTTGAAGATTATACAACAGATAAAAAAGCGGACCTAATTTCTGATAACTGAATTCCGGTTGTTGTTCAGGTTCAGCTTTAATTGTAATTCTTGCTGTTGCCAATTCATCCAAAATTTTCTGTGCAGTTTTTGGTCCGACTCCTTCGTGAAGCAATAAGACTCTGTACCAGCTAATTACATCTCTTGGATTTACAACTATTCTAAGAAATGCCATCACATCTTTAATGTGAGCAGTTTCAACGAATTTCATTCCACCAAATTTTTGAAAAGGGATGTTAGCTTTTGATAGTTCCAATTCCAGATCAAAAGAATGAAATGAAGAACGGAATAAAACAGCGATGTCTCTGAGCGGTACTCCTTCCTCTCTGAGGTCAAGAATTTTTTCGACAATGAATTTGGATTGAAGATTTTCTGTTGTTGCAGCAACAATATTTGGTAACGGACCACTTCCTCGTCTTGTATAAAGATTTTTTTCAAACTTTTCTAATGCAGTGTGATTTATTCGATTTGCGAAATCCAATATTGATTGGTAACTGCGATAGTTCTCTTCCAATTTGATAATCTTCACATCCGGAAAAAGTTTTGGAAACTCCATTATGTTTTTAAAATCTGCTCCACGGAAAGAATAAATCGCCTGTGAATCATCGCCAACTACCATTACATTTCTGTTATACTGCGCAAGTCCTTTAACAATTTCTGCCTGAAGATGATTAGTATCCTGATATTCATCAACCATTACGAATTTTATTTCGGAGGTAAAAGCTTTGGCAGCTAATCCGCCGTTAAATAAAAATTCTTTTAAGTATAGTAATAAATCATCATAATCCAGCAAATTATTTTTTCTTTTATAATCATTATAAATTTTTTGAATATCCAATATCTTATCAAGTAATGGGAGAAAATGTGGATAGTCTTCCTGAATAATTTCTTCAACTTTCCGTTTAGTGTTTACACTAAGACTATAGACTTTGCCAAGTGTTTGTTTATTTGGAAATCTTCTTTCTTTTGTAAGAAATTTATCCTGAGAACGAATTAAATTTATCACATCTTCACTATCACCCTGATCAAGAATTGTAAAGTTGGAATCAAGACCAACAGCGCGGGCATATTTTCTTAATGTAATGTTTGCGAATGAATGAAATGTTCCGCCGCGAATTTTAGAACATCTATCATCAAGCAGTAATGAAGCTCGTCGCATCATTTCATTAGCTGCTTTTCTTGTGAAGGTTAAAAGCAGAATTGAATTAGGATCGTTGCCAAGTTCAATAAGTCTTGCAACACGATAAACCAGTGTTCTGGTTTTTCCTGTTCCTGCACCGGCAATTATAAGATATATTCCTTCAACGGCAGAAGCCGCTTCGTACTGCGATGGATTTAACTCTTCTCGGTAATTAATCTTAAAGCGGGATTCATCAACTTCTGATTTGAATCCCGCTTCAGAAAATCTTTTAAGCTTATATTTCTTTTCCATTACCTTCTGTAAGCGACAGGTTTACCCAATATTTCTGATATTAAAATATATTCTTTCAATGATTGAGGATTTTTTAGTTTGTCAACAATCGGATGTTTTTTCTTTTCAGATATTGAATGTTCTTTGAGCAATTCTTCAAATTTTTCTGCTTCACGAAGAGTTTTTTCATCAAGTTTTTTTACAGCATCCCTCGATTTGATCGCACGACTCTCTGCACTAAACATTCTTGCATCTTGCTTATCATAGTTCGTACTAAAAGCTTCGTTAAATTTTTCTTCTTCCTTCTGCTGAAGAATTGTTTTGTTTTTGTCTTCTGGTTGAGGAACAGGAATTCCCATATTTTCTTTGAAGATATTCTCAATCTCCTTAAGAATATCATAGCTCTCAGCAGATTTAGTTTCCATTCCTGGCTCAACAGATGGTGTTGACATTTCTTTTTCTCTTTCAGGAACGGGCAAACTACTTCCCGGTTTCTTTTCCTGTTCTTTTTTCTTGAACAAAGAACTGAGGAAAGAAAAAATTATTATCAGATAGATAAGTATTTCAAAAAAATTATCCATTTGGTTTGTTTTTCTTTTCTTCAGGTTGTGCTATTGAAGAACGCATTTCAGTATCTGCCTGAATATTCTTCAGGTTATAATAATCCAGAACACCGAGTCTTCCGGCTCTGAAAGCTTCTGCAATTGCTCTTGGAACTTCGGCTTCAGCTTCTATAACTTTTGCACGCTGACGAGCAACTTCTGCAATCATTTCCTGCTCTAATGCAACTGCAGCTGCTCTTCTTTCTTCTGCCTTTGCACGAGCAACTTTAAGATCTGCTTCTGCCTGATCAGTTTGCAGAATTGCACCAATGTTCTGTCCGATGTCTACATCAGCGATGTCAATTGAAAGAATTTCGAAAGCAGTACCGGAGTCGAGACCTTTAGCCAAAACGCTTTTGGAAATTTTATCAGGATTTTCCAAAACTTCTTTATGAGAATTACTTGAACCGATTGTAGAGACGATTCCTTCACCAACTCTTGCAAGAATTGTAGCTTCTCCGGCGCCACCAACTAACCTGTCAATGTTAGCTCTTACAGTTACTCTCGCAATCGCTTTTAGCTGAATACCATCTTTTGCAACCGCTGCAACCATTGGAGTTTCAATTACTTTCGGTACGACTGACATCTTTACAGCTTCAAGTACATCTCTTCCAGCAAGATCAATTGCTGTTGCCCTTTCAAAAGTCAATCCGATATTTGCTTTATCAGCAGAGACTAGAGCGTTTATTACTTTAGTTACATTTCCACCGGCAAGATAGTGAGCTTCAAGCTTTGCCTGGTCAACTGTTAGTCCTGCTTTGGTTGCAGTTATCATATTTCTTACAATTAAAACTGGTGGAACTTTTCTTAATCTCATTCCAACTAAATCACGGAATATTTTCAGCTTAACACCTGAAAAGTAAGCGGTAATGAATAGTCCAATTGGAATGAAGTAAAAGAAAAGAATAAGAAGTAATACTATTGCTATAATAATTACAATTGATAAACCTGTTAATGCTTCCATATTCATACTCCAGAATTTTAATGAGATTTGTGTTGTTAAATTAAGGATTATTTCTGAAATCTTTTAGGTTAATTATTCAGACTATTTGTAATTATTACAAAGATTTTTAGCCATATTGTTAGATATTAGGAATAGTTGGCTGAATAATTTTCATTATAATATTTTACATTTTTTTAAGCTTAAAAAATCAGTAAAATTGCAGAGTGAATAATGGCACTTTATTTGGCTGAATTACTCGATTATTGGGGCTAAAATTGATTGCCTTCTATTGATTAGCCCCGTTGTCATTTATATATTGCAAAAGAAACGGAATTCAAAAATTTTTTGTTTAACTATAAAACACTTAAAGGTATAAAACTATGGATGGAAATTTTTCAGACAGACTGCAGGATGTTATAAGACTCAGCCGCGAAGAAGCATTAAGACTTGGACACGATTATATTGGTACTGAACATCTTCTGCTCGGAATTATCCGGGAAGGACAAGGTGTTGCTGTAAAAATCTTAAGAAATCTTGATTGTGATTTATTGAAATTAAAGAAAGCAATCGAAGATACTGTAAGAACTTCCGGTGGAACTCTTACTATCGGAAATATTCCTCTTACCAAACAGGCAGAAAAAGTACTTAAGATTACTCAGATCGAATCAAAGATTTATAAAGCTGATGTTATCGGAACTGAGCATCTTCTTCTTTCATTGTTGAGAGATGAAGATAACATTGCTACTCAGATTCTTCATCAGTTCAATGTTACTTATGATGCTGCCCGGGCTGAGTTGAATGAAATGCTTAGCAGCAAAAGTCCTAAAGATCCTTCTCAACCACGACCACCTGTTTCCGACAGGAAGCCAGAAAAAACCAAAACTCCTGTGCTCGATAATTTTGGTCGTGATTTGACCAAGCTTGCAATCGAAGATAAACTTGACCCTGTTGTTGGAAGAGAAAAGGAAATCGAAAGAGTTGCTCAGATACTTAGTCGAAGAAAGAAAAATAATCCTGTCCTCATTGGCGAGCCAGGCGTTGGTAAAACAGCAATTGCCGAAGGTCTTGCTTTAAGAATCATTCAGAAAAAAGTTCCAAGAACTTTGCAGGATAAAAGAGTTGTAACACTTGATCTTGCAGGACTTGTCGCTGGTACAAAATATCGCGGACAATTTGAAGAGCGTATGAAAGCTTTGATGAATGAGCTTGAGAAAGCTGAAGATGTAATTCTTTTCATTGATGAGCTTCATACGATTGTTGGTGCTGGAGGTGCATCAGGTTCACTTGATGCTTCGAATATGTTCAAACCAGCTTTAGCTCGTGGTGATATTCAGTGCATTGGTGCAACTACTCTTGATGAGTATAGAAAATATATCGAAACTGATGGTGCATTAGATCGAAGATTCCAGAAAGTAATGGTTGAACCACCTTCTTATGAAGAAACTCTTCAGATTCTTGAAAACATAAAATTCAAATATGAAGAACATCATCGCGTTCGATATACAAAAGAGGCGATTGAAGCCGCAGTTAAACTTAGCAACAGATATATAACAGACAGACATCTGCCTGATAAAGCAATTGATGTTATTGATGAAGCTGGTTCAAGAGTACATATGGGACATTTTGAAGTTCCAAAAGAAATTCTTGATCTTGAAGCTGAAATTGAAAATGTAAGAAAAGAAAAAGCACGTGTTGTTAAAATGCAGGATTATGAGGAAGCTGCGAGATTGCGTGATAAAGAACGAAATCTTCAGTCAGAACTTGAGCTTGCAAAACGTGAATGGGAAAACAAAACAAAAGACATTGTTCACGATGTAACCGAAGAAGATATTGCAACAGTTGTTGCAATGATGACCGGTATTCCTGTTAACAGAATAGCTCAAACTGAGTCTGAAAAACTTCTCAAGATGGAAGATGCTCTTAAACAGCACATTGTTGGTCAGGATGAAGCTGTAATTAAATTAACTAAAGCTATTCGAAGAACCAGAGCCGGACTTAAAAATCCAAACAGACCAATCGGAAGCTTTATTTTCCTTGGTCCGACAGGAGTTGGTAAAACGGAGCTTTGTAAAGTTCTTGCAAAATACTTGTTCGATAGCGAAGATGCTCTCATCAGAATTGATATGAGTGAGTATATGGAGAAGTTTTCAGTCTCCAGATTAGTTGGAGCACCTCCGGGATATGTTGGTTATGAAGAAGGCGGACAGTTAACAGAAAAAGTCAGACGTAAACCATATTCGGTAGTATTGTTTGACGAGATTGAAAAAGCTCATCCGGATATTTTCAGTATTTTGCTTCAGGTACTTGATGATGGAATGCTTACAGATAGTCTTGGAAGAAAAGTTGATTTCAAGAACACAATCATCATAATGACTTCTAACATTGGTACAAAGGATCTGAAGAATATTAGCTCGTTTGGATTTGGTGCAAAAGAAGAAGCTGATAATTATGCGCATATGAAAGACACTGTTGAGGAAGCAATGAGGAAATTATTTAATCCGGAATTCCTGAACAGAATTGATGAAACTATTGTATTCAGAAGTCTGAATAAAGAAGATATACTTAAAATTATCGATATCGAATTGAAGGACTTGCTGCAGAATATGAAAGATCAGAAGATGAACATTGTTCTTGATGAATCAGCGAAGAATTTTCTTGTGGAAAAAGGATACGATGAAAAATTTGGCGCAAGACCTTTAAGAAGAGCAATTCAAAGATATGTTGAAGATCCTTTGGCTGAAGAAATCTTAAGAGGTTCTTTCAAAGAGGGATCAACAATTATCGCCAAACATTTTGAAAATTCTGAAGAGTTGGTATTCATAGAGGAAACTCCGGAACAACCAATTCAGCAGGAATCTAAAGAGTCATAAAAAAACTTTATCATTTTACCAGACGCATTCTTTCTGAATGCGTCTTTTTTTGTTTAAATTTGGATTGTAAAATCAATAACATCAATTCAATATGACTGCATTAACAAATCAACAAATCTTAGAACAATTAAAATCCTTAAAGAACTGGATTTATGTTAATAATTCCATCAGTAAAGAGTTTGAGTTTAAAGATTTTATTGAAGCAATGGCATTCGTAAACTCGCTTGCTCTGGAAGCAGAAAAAATGGATCATCATCCTGATATTTTAATTTATGGATGGAATAAAGTTAAAATAAATCTCTCAACACACAGCGCTGGTGGAGTTACGGAAAAAGATTTTCAACTCGCAAAAAAAATTGAAGAAAGACTCAAATGAAATCAAGATTAGAATCATTACTCGAAATGCTTGAACAACAGCCATTCGATTCATTCCTTCTTTATGGAATTGCTTTGGAATACATGGCAATGAATGATGATGAAAAAGCTGAAGAATATTTCAAAGAGCTACTGGAAGCTGATCCTGGTTATGTGCCAGCGTATATGCAATATGCTTCTTTGAAAATAAATCAGAATGAAATTGAAGATGCAAAATTTCTGTTGAGAAAGGGAATCAAACTTGCTCGTGAAAAAAATGATCGTCACGCTGTAAATGAAATGGAGGATTTGCTTGATGAGCTTGAATGATCAGCAAATCCTTGACATATTCCTAAAAACTGATGCACTCCTTCAAGGACACTTTCTATTAACCTCGGGAAGACACAGCAATCAATATTTTCAATGTGCTAAAGTACTTCAATATCCGGATTACACATCTCAGGTTTGCTCTGTTCTTGCAGATTACTTCAAAAACTTTGAGATTGACACAGTAATTGCACCGGCTATGGGTGGAATAATTGTTGGCTATGAAGTTGCCCGTCAGCTGAATAGAAGATCAATATTTACCGAAAGAGAAAACAATGTTATGACTTTACGTCGTGGATTTTCTCTTTCGCCACAAGAGAAAGTTTTAGTTTGTGAAGATGTCGTAACAACCGGTGGTTCTGTTTTTGAAGTTATTGATATTGTGAAAAGCTCAGGTGCTAAAGTTATTGGAGTTGCATCAATAGTTGATAGGAGTAATGGCAAGGTGAATTTTGGTTATCCTTTCAAAAGTACATTGAAGCTTGATGTAGTTTCTTATCTTCCTGATGAATGCCCTATCTGTGCTTTAGGAAAATTGCCGCTTGTTAAACCTGGTTCAAGGAAAGTCTCATGAGTGCCTGGATATTTAACTTCCTTCGTGATTTGGTTAAAGATGATCTTCTGTACAGAGTTATTCTTGTCATTGTTGTAATCGTCTTATCCTACTTTGCCTCAAAATTTCTTGCATTCATTCTTAAAAAAATTATCAGACCATTTGTCTCAAAGACTAAAACAGATCTTGATGATAAAATACTTGCTGCTTCAGGTTCAGCAATTTATCGGCTGTCCTTTATTGCCGGAATTTTTCTTTCAGTCGAGATATTTAAGGAAGGTATTAAAAGCGAATCCAAATTTCTTCCAAAGCCATTGATCGAGATTTATCCGTTTCTTGATAATGTTGTATTAATAACTGAAGCTCTTCTTTTCATCGCATTAGTAATAATTCTTCTTGTAGTTTCATTCAGATATATAAATGTTTTACTGGATTGGTACTCGCAAAAAATTGATGCAAGTGATAACAGAAATCTTAGTGGTAGTCTGATTCCGTTATTAAAAAAAGTTTTAAAGATAGTAGTGTTTGCTCTTGCGGTAGTAATAGTTCTTGGGAAATTTAATGTAGATATAAGTGCTTTTGTTGTATCGCTCGGTGTTGGTTCATTAGCAATCGCTTTGGCAGCTCAGGAAACTCTATCGAATATGATTTCCGGTTTTATAATAATGACTGACAGACCTTTCAGAATTGGTGACAGAATCAGATATGCTGATAATCAGGTTGGCGATGTGGTTGATATCGGAATAAGAAGCACAAAAATTTTAGACTTTGATAACAATATTGTTATTATTCCGAATAATGAAATAGTAAAGTCCAGACTCGTTAACATCACTTATCCAAACTCGCTTACAAGAGTCGTAGTTGATGTTGGTGTTGCCTATGGAACTGATATTAAAAAAGTAAAAGAAATTCTTCTTAATATCGCAAATAATGATCCTGATTGCTCAAAACAAATTGCACCCGATGTATTCTTCATAAATTTCGGAGCTTCATCACTTGATTTCAGATTAGTTGCAAGAACAGATGACTATCGGAATGCCTGGGCAATGCAATGCAGATTACGGGAAAAAATTTATGAAGAATTTAACAAACACAATATTGAAATTCCTTTCACTCAGGTTGTTGTACATCAATCCAAATCTTAAAATAAAATGAAGTTAAAAAATTTACTGCTGATATTTCTCGTTCAAATAAGTTTACAAGCTCAGATTCAATTCGATGATTACTTTACAGATGGTTCACTACGATTGGATTATTTTCACACAGGAAATGACACTCTGGAAATCTATTCATTTGATGAATTATATGCTGAACCATTTTGGGGTGGAAGTAAGAATAATCTGATTGATGTTTTTGATTACGGGAAGTATAAATTCGTTGTGAGAGATGAAATCACCAAAGCTGAAATCTATTCGAGAACCTATTCAACATTATTCAGTGAGTGGCTGACAACTGAAGAAGCAAAACTAACAACAAAGTCGTTCAGTGAAACTGTAGTATTTCCGTTTCCAAAGAATAAAGTGATTGTTGAATTTTATTCGCGTGATAAGAAAAACCAGCTCCATAAAAAATTTGAATATAAATTTGACCCTTCAAATTATTTTATTAGAAGAGACAGGCCATTAAAATTTTCTTCAGTTAAAATTCTTGATATTGGAAACCCATCAGAAAAGGTTGATGTAGTTATAATTCCGGATGGATATACAAAAACAGATAGTATTAAATTTCTTCGTGACTGCGAAAGATTTTCGAATTATCTTTTTGGTTCATCACCATTTAAAGAAAATAAAGATAAGTTTAACATCCACGCAGTGCTTGCCTGGTCCGAAGAATCAGGAACTGATATTCCTGCAGAAAATATCTGGAAGAGTACAATTGCAAATTCCAGTTTTTATACTTTTGATGTTGATCGTTATCTGATGATTTACGACAACAAAACACTTCGTCATCTTGCATCAAACGCTCCTTACGATCAGATTTATGTTTTGGTAAATACTAGTAAGTATGGCGGTGGTTCAATTTATAATCACTATTCTGTTTGTGTAAGTGATAATCCTAATTCAGAATATATTTTTGTTCACGAATTTGGACATGGTTTTGCAGCATTGGGAGATGAATATTACACTTCTGAAGTAGCTTACTCTGAATTTTATCCGCTTGATGTTGAACCATTGGATCCAAATCTTTCCACACTTGTAAATTTTGATTTGAAGTGGAAAGATTTAATTGAGGAAGGAACTCCCGTACCAACGCCAAATACCAAAGAATACCGGGATAAAATCGGAGTGTTCGAAGGCGGAGGTTATAGTGCCAAAGGAGTTTACAGACCAGCTTATGATTGCACAATGAAATCAATTTCAATTGATAACTTTTGTGCTGTGTGCAAAAGAGCTATTCAGCGAATGATAGAATTTTATTCAAACTGAGGAAATAAAAATTGGATCAAAAGAAATTACATAAAACAATTGAAAGTATTGCATCTCAAAAATTCAATAGCGAAGAAGAGATGCTGAAATATGTGCTTGAGCAAATAGTTAATGATAAGAGTTTTGAAATAACCGGTGGAAGAATCTGGAAACTTGAACCGGAAACATTCAGTTATAAACTTCTTTATCAAACAGGAAAGATGGAGGCGATTGATCCGAGATTCAAAATAAAATTAAAAAATTACCCTGAGTTCGACCGGATTGCAAGCGAAAGAACTATTCTTGCCGACGAAACATTAACCGAATTAAAGAAGAAGGGAATTTTCAGATATTCAGCTACAGGTGTTGGTTCAAGAATTAAACTTAACGGCAAAATTTATTACGAATACATTCTTGCATTAAACAGCAATTCTTTGGATGAAGAGTTCCGCTTGAATATGAGTATAATAGCAACGGCTCTTACTTCGCAAATCAGGCAAAGAAGAATTCTTGCAAGCGCATCAAACCTTAAAGCTGATCTTGATAAAGCACGGCAACTTCAAAAATCAATTTTACCTGAACACGAATATAAATTCCATAATTATGATATATTCGGATTAACTGATCCTGCAGAAATAGTTGGTGGTGATTTTTTTGACTATCTTGAAATTGGTGATGATCAGGATAGATTAGGAATTGCAGTTGGTGATGCTGCAAGCAAGGGTGTTTCCGCTGCTGCCGAAGCAATGTACATTTCTGGTGCACTCCGTATGGCAAGCAATTTTGAGATAAAGATTACTCCTTTGATGAAAAAGATGAATCAACTTGTAAACAAAATTTTTGAGGACGATAAATTTTCATCTTTGTTTTATGGAGAACTCTCCACAGATAAAAACGGATTATTCCTTTACACAAATGCGGGCCACAATCCTCCTCTTTTTTATAGCAGCAGAAAAAACAAAGTTGAATACCTGATGGTTACTGGTCCTGTTCTTGGTCCTGTTCCTCACGCAAAATATCAGATTGAAAGTATAAACTTTTTTCCCGGCGATATTCTTTTGATGTTCTCTGATGGTATTGTTGATTCAACTAATTCAAAAGGAGAACCTTTTCCGGAGGTAAGATTAATTAATCTTTTGAAGAACAATAGAAATAAAACTCCAAAAGAAATTGCATTGAGAATTCTTGATGATGTATTGAGATATAACAAAAATGGTACTTATTCCGACGACAAAACTTTGGTTGTAATAAAAAGAAATGAATAAAAATTTCGGAGTTTAAGATGGTACAGTCAATAAACCCTTCAAACAACGAACTTATAAAATCCTATAAGGAAATTTCTGATATAGAGTTACAAAACACTCTTGTAAGAATGAAGACTGCATTTGAAAACTGGAAGCAACAATCATTTAGTTTTCGTTCATCCTTAATGAAAAATGCGGCGGAAATTTTAAGAAAGAAAAGAGAAGAATATTCTAAGCTCATGACACTCGAGATGGGTAAACCAATTTCTCAATCCAGAGCTGAGATTGATAAATGTGCATGGGTTTGTGATTACTATGCTGATAACGCAGAAAAATTTTTAACAGATGAAATCATTAAAACAGATTCAACGAAAAGTTTCGTTACTTATCAACCGCTTGGAGTGATACTTGCCGTGATGCCGTGGAATTTTCCTTTCTGGCAGGTTTTCAGATTTGCAGCACCAACTTTGATGGCAGGAAATGTCGGAATTCTTAAACACGCTTCAAATGTCAGTGGATGTTCATTAGCAATTGAAGAGGTTTTTTCAGAGGCAGGTTTTCCTGAGTTTGTCTTTAAATCTGTGATATTAAGTTCATCAAGAGTTAAGGATTTAATATCCAATCCAATCATTCAAGCTGTTTCAATAACTGGAAGTGTGCCTGCAGGAAAATCTGTTGCATCAGTTGCTGGCTCGTTTATAAAGAAAACTGTTTTAGAGCTTGGAGGAAGCGATCCTTATGTTGTTCTTGAAGATGCTGATTTAACAGAAACAGTTCAAACGTGTGTGAATTCAAGATTGATTAATGGTGGACAAAGTTGTATTGCTGCCAAAAGATTTATTGTTGTGAAAGAAGTTTATGATAGATTCACAGAAATGTATGTTGATTTTATGAAGCACAAAAAAATGGGTGATCCCTTTGATGAAACGAATGACATTGGACCTCAGGCAAGTGTTAAACTCAGAGATGAACTTCATGATCAGGTCCTAAGAAGTATTGAAGCTGGTGCTAAACTTTTGCTCGGTGGATTTGTTCCTGAATTGAAAGGTGCATTTTATCCTCCAACAGTTTTAGCTGATGTCAAACCAGGAATGCCAGCATTTGATGAAGAACTTTTTGGTCCGGTTGCTGCCATAGTAAAAGCTGAAGATGAGGATGATGCAATTAAACTTGCCAATCAAACAGTGTTCGGTTTGGGTGCGGCTGTATTTACTAAAGATGTAGCACGGGGTGAAAGAATTGCAAAAGAAAAACTTAATGCAGGAAGTTGTTTCGTAAATCAATTTGTTCGTTCTGATCCAAGATTGCCATTTGGTGGAATTAAAGAATCAGGATACGGAAGGGAATTATCAGTTTTTGGAATAAGAGAGTTTGTTAATATCAAAACTGTTTCTATCAAATAAATTGAAACTTGAATAAGTTTAACGAAATTCAGATAGACTATTTACAAATGCACTGATAAATGAAATCATTGCGAATTAATTATTTCATTTACCAATCCGAGCAGTTCATCTTTCTTAAATGGTTTTGAAATATAATGCGAGCAACCTGCCTTTAAAAATTCTTCTTTATCACCAAGCATTGCATAAGCAGTCATTGCGACGATTGGAACATCTTCGTAACCTTTCATTAATCTTATTTGTTTTGTGACTTCAATTCCACTTAATCCTCTTCCAAGATTTATATCCATAAGAATCAAATCGAATTTAGTTTTATCCAATAACTCAAGTGCCTCTGCTCCGGTTTTTGCGACCATCATCTTCCCAAAATCTCTGAGAAATAATTTTGTCACTTCAATACTTGCTTCATCGTTTTCAACAAGGAGAATGTTTAGTGATTTCTTTTGTGCAGGAATAACTTTAGTGGTTGAAGTATCAGTATCATTTGTGTCTTTTTCAGTAATTTGTTTTTCCTCATAGCTTGCCGGGAAACAAATTGAAAAAGTTGAACCTTTGTCAACTTCACTTTCTACACTTATTGTTCCTCCCAAAAGTTCAACAAATTTTTTAGTCAGAGTTAATCCAAGTCCGGTTCCTTCAAATTTACGGTCAAGTCCTTCGCTAACCTGTCTGAACTCTTCAAATATTCTGGAGAGACTATCTTTTGGTATTCCAATTCCTGTATCCTGAATTTTAATTATAACATTCGAATTGTTGTTAATTATTTCTCTCCGGACTTTAACTGTTACTCCACCTTTTTGCGTATACTTAATAGCGTTGTTAATCAGATTATTCATAATCTGATGAAGAATTTTTTCATCCAGGAAACAAATTATTTCTTCTTCCTCTAACTCACTTTTCAGATATAAGTTTTTTGTTTTTGCAAGTGCTTCAAACTGAAGAAGATTCTCGCGAACAACACGACATATATTTATATGATCAAGTTTAAGTTCCATTCTGTTAGCTTCAATACGGGATAAGTCAAGTATTGAATTCAAAGTTTCGAGCAGTCTTTTACCACTTACATGAATTCTTGAAGCCATTTCAGACAAATCTTTATCAGTTATGTTATCACGAAGTAACTCTGCAAATCCAAGAATTCCCACTAACGGAGTTCGTAATTCGTGACTCATATTAGCTAGAAATGTTGATTTGAGTTTATTTATTTCCTCAGCTTTAACTTTTGCCTCACGGATTTCTCTTTCATTCTTTTTTCGTTGTGTAATATCTTCTTTAATGGCTATGTAATGATTAATCTCGCTATCGCTATCATAAATTGGTGTGATCGTCATTTCTTCTTCATAAAAAGTTCCATCTTTTCTTTTATTGATTAATTCACCCTTCCAGACTTTTCCGCTTTCAATGGTATCCCACATCTTTTTATAGAATTCATCCGGTAGCAATCCTGATTTGAAAATTGAAGTTGACTTTCCGATTAGTTCATCTTCTTTATAACCGGTTAGTTTTTCAATTGCTTCATTTAGCCAGATAATTTTTCCACTTCTGTCAGTGATCATTACACCATTAGCAGCGCTGTGCAGTGCATTTGTTAAAAGGTGGAGCATCTTTTCGGTCTTAACTCTATCAGTAATATCTCTTAATGTTGTAAGTAATACTTCCTGATTCTGATAGCGGATACGCGTTGACATACTTTCAACCCAACGGATTTGCTTGGTTGCAGTAACAATTTGAAATGTATCTCGTCTTGATTCGCCGCTATCTTTTTCAAATGAAATTAATCGGATTGCTTTATCTATGTTTGATGGATGGAGAAATTCCGTAACACTTTTCCCGATTCCTTTTTCAGGTGAATCCAAGTCAACAAGTTTAGCCGCACTCTTGTTCGCAAATAAAATTTTTCCATTCCAATCAACTATTATAACTGACTCAATAATATTATCTAAAAGTGATCTGAATCTTTCCTCACTTTCTGCGAGTCTCTGTAAAGTTTGTTTTCTTTCAGTTATGTCTTCAACAATTCCGGTTAATGCAATCAGATTTCCTTTCTCATCGTAGATTGGTGATGTTGAGAGCGAAATTATGAACTCTTCACCAGATTTTTTTACATTTATGAGCTCACCTTTCCAACCACCTTTTAAAGTTTGTGGTAATATTTTTTGAACAATATGAGTTGGATTTTTAGGAGAGCGGATTAAGCTGACATTTTTCCCAATGATTTCTTCAGGTTTATATCCATAGGTTTTAGTGAATGCCTCGTTTACGAAAATTATGTTGTCCTGTGTATCGCCGATTATCACGCATTCTGAAATGTTTCTGAATGCGTTTGCGAACATTGCAATTTGTTTTTGCGATTTTTTCTTTTCTGTTATATCACGAACAATTGCCTGAATAAATTTTTCGCCTTTAATCTCAGTAGAGGTTAAACTTACCTCTGCAATAAATTCTGTTTTGTCCTTTTTGATATGCTTCCACTCGAAAAATTGTGGAGAACCATTCAATGCTTCCTGAATTAAGCTTATTCCTTTATCCTGTGATTTTAATCCATCATCCTGAAACTCGGGGGAGAAATCAAACGGAGTTTTATTTATTAACTCTTCTCTCGAGCAACCAAACATTTCAAGTGCTTTCTGGTTAGCATCGATGAAGTATTCATTCTTCATAAGTATGATTGCATCATTTGAACCTTCAAACAAAGTTTTGTATTTAAGTTCACTTTCAGCAATTCGTTCAATTGATTTTTCTCTGTCAGTAATGTCTGTGAAAAATATTGCTACAGTATTTTCTGCAAGCTGAATTGCAGAATATTCATAAACGCCACTTACATTTTTATCGTTGTAGTTTATTTTCTGAAATAAATAGCTCCCACCGTTTTTTGCAATTTCTCTGAATTGCTTAACAACTGTTTGATGAGGTAAAGCAGGAAAAATTTCTTCAATCTTTTTGTACAAATAATCATCGGCTCTTATTCCTAAAATTGTTTCTGCTGAATGATTAGTAGTGATCAATCTTAGATGGTTATCTTTATCAAGCGCATAAACAAGAACTCCAAGTGGAGATGCATCAAGCATTCTTTGAAGTGATTTTGCATAATCAACTAAAGTCTTTTCAGTGTCTTTCTGAACTGTAATATTATCACAAACAATCATCACTTCATTGCTTCCTTTATCAGTAACGAACGAAATAGCACTTACTCTTACCCAAACAATGTTTTTGAATTTGTTTAATAATCTTAATTCCCAGGTAAATGTTTTGTTTGGATTTTGAAGACATTGATTAATCTGAAAATTAATAAGTCGTTCGTCTTCGGGATGATAGATTTTTGAAATGTGATTACCAATCAAATCATCGTTCAGATATTGCAATTCACTGAGAACACTTTTATTAACTCCCGAAATAATTCCATCAGAATCAATTATGAAGATCATTAAAGGATTATTGTCATACAAAATCTTAAAACGATTTTCACTTGACTGAAGCTTCTGTGCAGATATTTGGTTTAATGTATTTGAACTCGCAGCAAATAAAATTAAATCTCTGTTAGAATAATTTATTTTGGAAATACGAACCTTTAGATAAATTTCATCGCCATTGCTTTTAAGATGAATTGTTTCATATTCAATTGGTTTATCAGAAAGGTTTGAATCGCGGAGAATTTCAATTTCTTTTTCGGGTAATCTGGATAAGTAAATAAAGTTGAAACCAATAATTTCTTCTCTCGAGGTATTATAAGATTTTACAGCAGCTTGATTGGCTTCTACGATTTTAAATTCTAATGGATCAATCAGAAGAATAATATCACTTGTCAATTCAAAAAGTTTCATAAAGACCGATTCCATATTCCCTTTTTCAATTTCAGTAAGCAGGCAAAGGAAACGGGTTTCATTTTCGGACTTTATTTTACTGATTGTTATATGAAGAACCTTTTGAGAATTGAAATCAGTAAAATCAAATTCAAAAAAGTTTGATTCGGAAATATTCTTTAATCTTTTTCTAACTTCTGAGTGTAAAGAGTTAAAACTCTCTGCAATTATCTCTGAAGATTCATTCTGTTTGTTGATAGATTCATTAAAAAAATTTAAAGCATAATTGTTGTAATGAAGCAAATTAAATTCTTCATCAAACAATAATGCAGCTACACTAAACTGGTTTATTAATTCAGAAAGATCCTTCTTACTTTTATTAGTTAACATACAAATGATTTTTCCCAGGGTTGGAACAAATTAGAATACTTTATTAAGATTGCGAATAAAATTATTCTAATATCATTAGATTTGCAAAAAGAAATTTTTATTATGCAGACACACACTGATTCAACATCGTTGTTTCAAAATCTACTGCCCAAACCCGAACCTCTTTTAGAGTCCGGCGATATGTTTACAATTCTTAAAGGTCTTGCAGTCGTTATTTTCATAGGTATGCTAATAGGACTTGAAAGAGAGTACGCAAGAAATAAAGACGAAAAAATTTTTGCCGGAATAAGAACTTTTCCTTTAATCGGACTTTATGGTTTTACTTCTGCACTTATTTCTTCAATTACTGAAAATTGGGTTTATGCAATTTTCTTTATAGGATTTGCAGGACTTACAATCGCAGCATACTATTCATCTTCAAGAGATGGTAAAGTTGGTGGAACAAGTGAAGTATCTTCATTCATAGTTTTTATTCTCGGTTCATTGGTTTATTGGGGATATATTCTTCTTCCGGTTGTGATAGCAATAATAATCACAATGTTTCTTTCGCTTAAAATTCAATTGCATTCCTTCGTTGGAAAAGTTAACGCTGCAGATATTTATGCCACTTTAAAACTTGCAATCATTACTCTGATTGTGCTTCCTGTCCTTCCAGACAAAACTTATGGTCCTTTCGATGTTCTTAATCCACGACTAATCTGGTATATGGTAATATTTGTAAGTGGAATAAGTTTTATCGGTTATATTTTTATTAAACTTTTGGGAAAGGATAAGGGAATAATAGTTACGAGTTTGCTTGGTGGAATGGTATCGAGCACCGCACTTACTTATTCATTAACAAAGAAAAGTAAAATTGAAGAGCCACTTTCATTCAATTATGGTCTGGGAGTTATTACCGCATCATCAATGATGTTCTTGAGAGTATTGCTGATAATTTCAATTCTTAATGTTGATTTAGCAATCCCACTATTTTTTCCAATGATAATTTTTGCGTTGGCTGGTGTTATTGCTTCAATAATCTTTTACAAAAAAAATATTAATATTCCTCAGGCAGAAATTGAACTTAAAAATCCTTTCGAACTGAAATCTGCATTCGTCTTTGGAATTATTTTCGGAGTTACAATCTTTCTTGCAAAAGCTGCTCAGGTTTATTTTGGAGATCAGGGATTATTTGCAGCAAGTGCTTTGGCTGGATTCTCAAGTGTTGATGCTATTACGATTTCAATTTCGAGATTGTTTAATGAATCTATTACACTAAATGTAGCAATGAAGGCGATTGTATTTGCAACTATTTCAAACACAGTTATTAAGATGTCAATCTCATCATTCTGGGGAAGCAATGTTCTTAAATATGTTGTGTGGAAAGGATTGGGTATAATGTTGCTTGTTCAGATTATTTATCTTTTAATTCTCTCTTTCATATAATTTGTAATTATGAATAACTACAAAATGATTTTACAATATGATGGAACTGTTTATTCAGGCTGGCAAATTCAAGAGAACGCAAAAACAATTCAGCAAGAAATTATAAATGCGATTAAAATTATTCTTAAAGAAGAAGTTAATTTGATAGGTTCAGGAAGAACTGATGCTGGAGTTCATGCTTTAGGTCAGGTTGCAAATTTCAGATCTGAAAAAGAAATTGATTTATACAAATTCCAATTCTCGCTCAATTCAATTCTTCCGCAAGATATTTCAGTGCTCTCAATTGAGAAAGTTCGCGAAAGTTTTCATTCACGGTTTGATGCAAAGAAAAGGACTTACATTTATTTGATTTCACAATTCAAGTCACCGTTTTATAAAAATTATTCTTTTTTTTATCCACAGAAAATTGATTTAGAAATTCTTAATGACTTAAGTAAACTTTTTTTAGGTAGGAAAAATTTTTCTTCATTCTGTAAAAAGAAATCTGAGGTTGAAAATAAGTTTTGCGAAGTAACTGAAATTAGCTGGACAAATCAATTTGATCTTATTGTGTTTGAAATTTCTGCTGACAGATTTTTACACGGAATGGTTAGAGCGATTGTTGGAACATTGCTCAAAGCATTAAAAATGGAAAAACCTGAAGAATATATTCAGGAAGTATTTAGATCAGAAGACAGAGAATTTGCCGGAGAAGCTGTTCCGGCAAAAGGTTTATTTCTTCATAAAGTGGAGTATTAAAAATGATTAATCTGAAATCCAAAGTTGTTTTGATAACAGGTGGCTCAAGAGGAATTGGTGCTTCCTGTGTAAAATATTTTGCAATCACCGGAGCTTCTGTAGCATTCACTTACAACAGCAGCAAATCGCAGGCGGAAAAACTTGTTAAAAGATATTCAAAGCTTACAAGAATCAGAGCTTATAAGGTCGATGTAGCAAATCCGGAAGAAATCCGGGAATGTGTTAAAGAGGTAATGAAAGATTTTGGTCGTGTAGATATTCTTGTTAACAATGCCGGAATCTGGAAAGAAGGCAAAATTGATAAAATGACTTTAGCTCAGTGGGAAGAAACTTTACGAATAAATCTTACATCTGCTTTTCTGTTTTCCTCACTTGTAATTCCTTCGATGAAAAAGAAACGCTTTGGAAGAATAATAAATATTTCTTCAACTGCCGGACAAAGAGGTGAAGCCAGATATTCACATTACGCAGCATCAAAAGGTGGAATGATTTCATTTACAAAATCTTTGGCAGAAGAACTTGCTGAGTTCAATATACTTGTTAATAGTGTTGCACCTGGTTGGGTTTGGACTGATATGTCAATTCCAGCTTTATCCGATAAGAAAAGTTTTGAAAGTGAAATAAAAGAAATTCCTTTAAAGAGAATTGCACAACCTGATGATATCGCTGGTCCGGTTTTATTTCTCGCATCAGATCTTGCCAGACATATTACCGGCGAAGTGATAAATGTAAACGGTGGTTCGGTAATGTGTGGTTGATATGGAATTTTTAGCAGAACTTCATCATAAGATAATTCATTTTCCGATTGCACTGCTTTTCATTTATCCTTTCATTGAAGCCGTGTCAATCTTTTATAAAAAAGAATTTTTCTCATTCACCTCATTGGTAATTCTGATTCTTGGAATAGTTGCATCATTGGCTGCAGTTCTTACCGGTAATCAGGCATTAAATTCAATTGATAAAATGAATCCGGATTTATATGAATTAGCTGATAAACATTATACTTATGCAAACATTGTTGTGTGGTTATTCTCATTAATTTTGTTTTCAAGAATTTATTTGCAGATAAAAAAGAAGTATGAAGGCAAGTGGAAAATAATTTTGCTCTTACTTGCGTTTGCAGGTTGTTATTTCATTTACCAGACTGGTGAATACGGAGGGAAAACAGCTCATACGAGAATCAGCACTATCATTGGGAAGAATGAATGATAACCAAAGATTCCTCGCTTCGCTCGGAATGACAGAGGAGTAACTTCTTATTCTATCGTGAAATTAATTTTTCCATAGTTCATTAAGCAAAAACTATTTTGTAATTTTCAATAGTATGAAATCAATCTTTAGAAATACCATTTTTTTATTAATCGCATTAAGTATTTTTTCTTTTGCTGAGAAACCTCCAAGCAGTCGTGCTGTGGGATTTTTTGTTGGAGTTGGAGTTGGTCCTCGTTTACCAATTGGTGATTTTGCTTCAAACACAGATGTTGGTTATGGTTTTAATATTGAATTTTCATATACCGATAATGAGTTCCTACCGGTTTTTCTTTATACTACAATTGGTTTTGAACAATATCCTGGCTCTCAAAGTTTTTATCGCGAGACAGATTATTCAAATTTTCACACTAATACCTTACCTGTAAATTTTGGTGCAAGATATTACTTCCCGCCGCTTGCAGAAAATATTGTTCTGTTTATGCCTATTCTGCAAGTTTCAGGTTCTTATACATACTATCAGAAACTTCATGAGTTTAAACCAGGCAGAGGCAAGACAAATTTTCTGGAGGAGACTTCAAAGTTTGGATTCAGTGTTGGTGCAGGAGTTTCAATGTTTATGCTTGAGATACTAGCTTCATACAATTATTTTGAATCAAATCAGTTTGTAGGATTCGATTTAAGAGTCCGGCTTCCAATCTTTATAAGTTTATAGGAGGAACAATGAGTTATACAAATTTATTATTGGACATAAAAGATAAAACAGCTTTGGTCACAATAAATCGTCCTGATAAACTGAATGCATTAAATCATCAAACATTAACAGAGCTGAAAAATGTTTTTCAGGAATTAAGAAACAATGATGATGTTTATTCTGTTATTCTGACGGGAAGCGGAGAGAAAGCTTTTGTTGCAGGAGCAGATATTTCGGAATTAAACAAACTGAACATGCTCGAAGGAAAAAAGTTTGCTGAATTTGGTCAAAGTGTTTTCAACACGATTGAAAATTTTGAAAAACCGGTTATCGCTTCTGTTAATGGATTTGCACTTGGTGGAGGATGCGAACTTGCTTTGGCTTGTCATTTCAGAATTGCATCTGAAAATGCAAAGTTTGGTCAACCGGAAGTTAATCTTGGTATCATTCCAGGTTATGGTGGAACTCAAAGACTTGCAAGATTAGTCGGAAGTGGCAGAGCGATGGAAATGATTTTAACCGGCGATATGATCGATGCAAATGAAGCTTTAAGAATTGGCCTGGTGAATAAAGTTTTTCCTGCTGCAGAACTGCAGGCAAAAGTATTTGAGATTGCACAAAAAATTAATTCAAAAGGCCAGCAAGCGATAAGACTTGCAATTGAGGCAGTTAATGCAACTGATAAAATGAATTTGCAGGATGGACTTGATTTTGAAGCAGTGCTTTTTGCTATGTGTTGTGGAACTGAAGATTTTAAAGAAGGAACTTCTGCTTTTCTGGAAAAAAGAAAACCTGCATTTAAGAACAAATAAAAGAAGTGATGTTTAAAGATTTTGATTTATCTAAATCAGCAAGGTATTTATTTGCTGTTGCGATTTTATTGCTTGTTGTCACTATCCTTATTGATCGTTACATAACTGCGGAAAAACCGGAGCTCAAAAAGAAAGATATTTCTATTTCTGAAGCAGATTCACTTTTCAAACAAGCTTTGAAAAATTATGACATCAGTGAAAAGTTTTTGAGCATTAAAAGAAATAAAAAAAATCCTTCCGATTCTGTCTATTCGGTAAAAGTTTATAGCGATGTTCCGATTTCATTACTTCTTCTCGAGATAGAAAATTTGTTTTCTCCAACCACAGCGAAGATAACAAGCGAAGAAGAATCTATTGGCGGAAAAACAATCCTAAAAATTATTCTTGATAACAAGCCACTTATTGTTTCAGAGTTTGTAACTGATAAAAACATTTCAAGAGAAAAGGGAAGAGTTGGCTTTGTTGTCTTTAATATTGATTATGCGATTGATAACTCAGCAATTCTAAATACTCCGGAACAAATAATTTTCCTTATTACGCCTTCGGAACAATCAAAAAAGTTTATCAATAAAATTCTTTCTGCAGGAAAAAGATATGCTCTTCTTCTGAATGATGATATTCAGGATTTAAATTATAAAATGGATGAGAGTTATCCGATTCGCAGAAATAAAAAATCAGTTGAGAATCTTTTCAAGTATTTTCCTTCGGCTGCATTTATTGCTATTGATGATAAGTCAGATTTATTTGAATCATCTATAAAAGATTTTTTGATTAAAGAACTGGATTGGCGAAAAGCATTTTATGTTAATCTCAGTCGCTTTGATTTACTTGATAGTTACTCATCGAATGCAGAAAGTGCTTTCAGAGAGATGATTAAAAGCATGAGTAAGAATGAATCGAGAAGAATTTTAATTGACAGCAAAAATTTTAACGAACTGCTTCCGTTAATTCCGGCTTACCGGAAAATTGGTTATAAGTTTGTTTCTGCTACTGAGTTGTTGAAGTAGAATTTTAACGTAAAATTATTAGAAGAGTGTAAAACAATTGATAATGTTTTTATTTAATATTTCCTCTCTCATCAACATCAATCAATTCAAATCCGTTTTTAATGAACTCATCTGCAAATGAATCTCTATTTCCAACAAGAACAATTTTCATATCTGCTTGGGAAAGTTTTAGCGCTTCAGTGTTTACTTCATCAATTGTAACTGCATTCAGATTATTCAGATAATTGTTAAAGTAATCAATCGGAAGATTATGTATTCCCAAAGCAGAAAGATTTGATGTAAGATGACGATAAGTTTCAAAGTTCAATGGGAACTTTCTTGATAAAGATGTCTTTACAAAACTAAGCTCATCCGAAGTAACTCCGTCTTTGAGTTTTTCCAGTTCGCTTTTGATTTCTTTGATTGCGGCCAAAGTATTTTCTGTATTAACGGAAGTGCTGATTACAAAATAACCCGAATCTTTCTGATAAACGAACTGCGAACCCACACCATAGGTAAAACCATTTCTTTCACGCAGATTTGAATTTAACCTGCTGTTAAATTGTCCACCGAAAATTGTGTTGAGTAGATGCTTCTGAAAAAAAATATTTGCGTTTCGTTTGCCGGAAACATAACCAACTCTTATTTCTGTTTGCACTGACTCAGGTTTGTTATAAACAAAAACTTTTTTATCAGAAGTTATATTTTTTTCTGTTAAAACAATTTTGGTATCAGATGATTTGTAACCTTTAAAATATTTTTCTACTAATTGATAAAACTTTTCGGAAGAAATATTTCCTGCAGCGGCTATAAAAGATTTATCTGCTTTAAATAAATTTTCATAAAACTTTTTGATATCCTGAAGATTAATTTTTTCAACAGTATCATAATAACCTCTCACAGGAAAGCTGTAATAGTGATCCTGATAAATTACTTTGTCAAAAATCTGTTCGGCAATTCTTTCCGGGTCATCTTTCAACTGAAGAATGCTAACCAGGAGTTTTTTCTTCTCTCTTTCAAATTCACTTTCAGGGAAATCAGGTTTAGTAATTACCAGAGACAGAAGCTCAAGTGATCTTTCAATATTTTCTGTAAGCGATTGCAAAGACAAAACAATAAAATCGTTATCAGTTGAAATGTTAAAATCCGTTCCAAGCAAATCAAACTCATCACTTAACTCAAGAGAGGATAAACCTCCTGCTCCTTCATCAATCATAGCGGAAGTAAGTCTTGCTAATCCTGGAATTGACAGAGAATCGAATTTACTTCCGGCTTCAACAATAAAATTTAATCGGATTAAAGGAAGTTTTTCTTTTTGCAGGTAAAATATTTTTAATCCGTTTGAAAACTCTTTAACAGAAATATTTTCAAGTTGAAATTTCAGTTCGTTTTTAATTTCTGGTTTTGTTCGAAAAGAATTCATTTATTTTTCTTTCGGAATGATATTTAATTCAAGATAATTTTTATTTAAAAGTTCATTGCAGACTGATTTTACATCATAAGTTTGTATTAACATATATCGATTTAAATCCCATTCAAATGAATTTGGTTCATTGAGATAAAAGTTATAATGATTAAGATGATCAGCAATGTTATCAAGATTTTGCATTGCTGAGATGAAATTTGATTTTATTCCATTTCGTGTTTTCGTTAGTTCTTTCTCAGAAATTCCATTTGAACTGATTAATGAAAGCTCTTCAAAAATTTTCTTTTTCAAATCTGAAATTCTCAACTCCCGGTTTTGCTGTTGAAATAATCATAAACATTCCGCCATACTTTCCTGAGAACTGAAAAGCAGAAACATCCTGAGCAATCTGCTCATCAAAAACCAGTCTTTTATTTAAGCGACTGTTTTTTGAACCACTAAGAATATCACTTAGTACTTCAAGCTCAGCATCTTTTGGTTCGTAACTTTTCACAGTAGGAAAAGCGAGATACAATCTTGGCAACTGAACATTATCTTTATGCTCGATATAAATGTTTTCATTAAGTTGAAAGTCAGGTGCGATTGGCGATGCCGGAGTTTCATAAGACGGAATTTCAGCAAAATATTTTTCTATCAATTGCAGAGATTCCGATTCATTTATATCACCGGCAACTACAAGTGTTGCATTTGATGGTGAGTAAAACGATTTGAAAAAGTTTTTCACATCATCAAGAGTAAAACTTTCGATGTCTTCTTTAAATCCGATTGTGGGCCAACTATAAGGATGATTTTTCGGAAAAAGATTTTTTACTATGATTTCCCAGGCAAGTCCGTATGGCTGATTATCATATCGCTCAAGTCGCTCATTTATTACAACACTTTTTTGATTTTCAAGTTTTTCTTCATCCAGTGCATTTAGCAGAAGTCCCATTCTGTCACTTTCTAACCAAAGCGGAATTTCAATTGCGTTCGACGGAAGTTTCTCATAATAGTTTGTTCGGTCAAAACTTGTTGAGCCGTTTAGAATTCCACCAGCTTCCTGAATGTATTTAAAGTGCATTTCCTTAGGAACATTTTCTGAGCCCTGAAACATCATATGTTCAAAAAGATGTGCAAGCCCAGTTTTTCCTTCTCTTTCATTTGCAGAACCGACTTTGTACCAGATATTTACTGCCACAAGAGGAAGAGACGAATCTTTATGAAGAATTACCTCAAGTCCGTTTTTAAGTTTTGTTTTTGTATAAGTTAGATTAAATAAACTCAAGACTGTTATTCCTTTTCCTTTAAGATGAATGAAATGTTTTCAAGTTTACCATCAATGTTTTGCTTTGGAATAATATTAAGAATTCTGCAAAGCAAAGGATAAATATTAATATTCTCTATGGTGCCGGTTTTATAATTTTCTTTAAATGACGGACCGATCGCATAAAATATTCCGTGCATATCCATAAATGAATTATCAAACCCGTGATTACCACCATTATAATCATTCATTCTGTCTTTATCTTTTGTGGTACCGACCGACCAACCTGGTTCTGCAAGCACAAACAAATCTCCAATTAAATGATTATGGTTGAAATGAAAATGTGCAGGAACATCTTCCGGTTTATAAACTTTGTAATGATTTTCATTCCGTTTTAGTTTATTGAAGACTTCATCAACTTTATTTTTATCATTGATGAAAATATTCATAACAGCTCCACGATTAAAGAATTTACAGCTATTGCAGTTCGCAATCTCTTCGATGTTTACATATCGGTCTTTTGAAATTTCAGTCATTCCGTGATCAGATACGATAATCAAATTTACACTGTCGCGTAGTTTAATTTCATCAAGCTTTTTGAACAAGACACCAATCAGTGAGTCAAGTCTTGCAATAGCAGTATTAACCTCCGGCGAATTCGGACCAAATCGATGACCTTCACTATCGGTTAAATCATAATACAAAGTAATAAATTTTGGTCTCTGATTGTATGGAAGTTTTAACCAATTAATTACTCCGTTTATTCTCTCGGCATAGTCTCTTTCGTGTTCATACTTTTCATAATATGTCGGACGCCGATATTCGATGTTCATTTCAGAGCCAGGCCAGAAATAACTGGCTGTGATAACACCTTGTCTTCTGGCGGTTTCCCAAATCATCTCACCTTTATACCAATAAGCATTACGAACTTCTGCCGTATCCCGAAGTGAATATAATTTATCTGTAACAGGGTCATACATTGTGTTTGCTATAACTCCGTGATTTTGAGGATACATTCCTGTTACAATTGAGATATGATTTGGAAATGTAATAGAAGGAAAGGATGGCTTAAGCGAAAGAGCTTTTACACCGTGTTTTTCTATGTAATCAAAATTCGGAGTTAATCCTCTGTTAGTATAATCCCATCTGAATCCATCGAATGAAATCAATATTGTATAAGGAATATTTTGAGAATATAAACCTGATGCTGTCAGTAAGATGAATATCAGAATGACGATAAATCTGTTCAATAATGTTTTCATAAAAATTCCTTGAAATTTTATGCGTTAAAATAGTTTTTTAGAACGAATCTTTTTCAGCAATTGATGTTAATAAATTTCAAAAAATCAGTTTAATTCTTATAAGAATTTGCAACTTTAGTCACCAACTTTGAGCCATATCATTTTGAATTCTTTAAACTTTAAAAGAAATGAATTAGCTTTACACAGAAATTTTTATGCACTATAGTAAAAACTTTCTCGAAACTCAATTTTGTGTGAAGGCATCTGGCTTAATTTCGACCAATATTAGATTAAAAAACTAATCTGGAAATAGTGAATATGCTTAATAAAAAACGAACTTTCACAATTCTAATTTTACAATTCTTTTTACTTCTATCATTTTCGATTAACTTAAATGCACAATCACTCATTCAATCAGGTCCGATGGTTGGATATTCTGCAATGCGTGAAGTCGGTTTATGGGTTCAAACTAAAACTGATGCAGAAGTGTTCATTAAATACTGGAACACCAAAGAACCACCAAAAAAATTTTCTACTAACTCTGTTAAGACTGAAAAGAACAAAGCTTTCACAGCAAAACTAATTGCTGATAATCTTGAGCCCGGACAAATCTATAACTATGAAGTTTATGTTAATAACAAAAAAGTCTCCTTCAATTATGAATTAAAATTTCAAACACAAAAACTTTGGCAATGGCGTGAAGACCCTCCGGAATTCAGTTTTGTAACAGGCAGTTGCTTTTATGTTAACGAAGAAAAATATGACAGACCTGGGAAACCTTATGGAAGTGATTATCAGATCGTGGAAAGTATTCATAAATCAAAACCAGATTTTATGCTATGGCTTGGAGATAATTATTATTTAAGAGAAGCCGATTGGGATTCGTGGTCGGGAATTCTTCATCGAATAACACACACTCGTTCGCTTCCGGAATTACAGCCGCTTCTCGGTTCGGTTCATCATTATGCAATTTGGGATGATCACGATTTTGGTCCGAACAATAGTGACAGAGGTTTTTGGAATAAAGAAAAAACTCTTGAAGCATTTAAATTATTTTGGGTCAATCCATCTTTTGGTGTTAATGGTAATCCCGGAATTACAACCTACTTTCAATGGGCTGATGTTGATTTCTTTTTAATGGATGATCGTTATTTTCGTGCGCCAAATGATTTAGCAGATGATGAAAAACCATACCTGGGAGATGAACAAATTAAATGGTTAATTGATAATCTTGTTAACAGTAGGGCTCCATTTAAGATTGTAGCTATTGGTGGTCAGGTTTTGAATCCTGTTAGTGGAAGAGGAATTGAAACCTATGAAATGTTCAAGAAGGAAAAGGAAAAACTTTTGAGCTTGCTTGAGAAAAATAAAATTGAAGGTGTAATATTTCTCTCAGGCGACAGACATCATTCAGAAGTTTCTAAAATGGAAAGAGAAAACTCTTATCCTCTGTATGAAATTACAGTTTCATCATTGACTGCAGGAGTATCACCCGGTAAAAATGAAAATAATCCATATAGGATTGGGCAAAGCATTGACCAGCACAATTTTGCCAAAATCACCGTTAAAGGTCCGAGAAAGAACCGTGAACTGGAATGTAATTTTTATGATATAGAAGGGAAATTTATTTCAGGAATAAAAATTTCAGAGGATGAACTTAAGTACCAATCCGTCGGAAAGTAATGAATTAATCTTAACAAAAAAAATATTTCAGAAATTAAGAAATTATTAATTTTTCGTAAGATTTTGGCTAATAAAACCCTGATGGATAAGTTTGAATTGATGATTAATAAAGTTTTTTATCTAACAAGTGTGTCAATAAAATTTACCTTAATTAACTCTTTAATAAACTAATTAGGAGAAACCTATGAGAAAACTTCAACTGTTTATTTCGATTGTGTTTCTGGTTACTGCAGTTGGTTTCTTCCAGAATGCCTACTCTCAGGTTGTTACTACTTCCAGTATGTACGGAACAGTAACTGATGATAAAGGAGAGGCATTGCCTGGTGCCAATATCATTGCATTGCATGTACCTTCAGGAACACAATATGGAACATCAACCCGTGCTGATGGTAAATACAATATCACAGGTATGCGTGTTGGTGGTCCCTATAAAGTAACAGTTTCTTTTGTTGGTTATAACAGCCAATCAATTGAAAATCTTTACCTTGAATTGGGGCAGAATTTAAAAGTTGATTTCAAATTATCTGAATCAGCAATTCAATTAGGAGATATTACTGTTGTTGCTGAAAAAGATGCTATCATTCGTTCAGACAGAACAGGTACATCAACCACTGTAAGAAGAGAAAGCATCGAAACTCTTCCAACAATTTCAAGAAGAATAGAAGACCTTACCCGTCTTACTCCTCAGGTTGGAAGAAATATGACTTTTGCCGGAATGGATAATCGTTTCAACAACATTACAGTTGACGGTTCTTATTTTAACAATTCATTCGGTTTGGCAGGATTACCCGGAGACAGAACTGGTGTTGCACCAATTTCTCTTGATGCTGTCGAACAGATTCAGGTAAACATTTCACCATTTGATGTTCGAAATGGAAACTTTGTTGGTGCTGGTGTTAATACAGTTACAAAATCCGGAACAAATGAATATTCAGCATCAGTTTACTACAATTTCAGAAACAACACTTTTGTTGGTAAAAATGCTGGTGATGTTGAATTTAAGTCAGGTACATTTAAGTTCGGACAGTTTGGAATGCGTTTAGGTGCTCCTCTTATTCAGAATAAACTTTTCCTCTTTGTCAATTTTGAAGATGATAAACTTACTCAACCCGGAACAACTTACATTGCAAGACCAGATACAAGCACTCCTGTTGGAGGTAATGTAACAAGAGTTCTTGCAAGTGATCTTGATGCATTAAGTAATTATTTAAAATCAAATTTTGGTTATGATCCGGGACCATATCAGGGTTATGATTTCGAAACTCCATCAACCAGATTTTTGATGAAGTTGGATTATAACATTGACAACAAGAACAAAGTTAGTTTAAGATATACTCATCTCGATTCATTCACTGATTTACTTGTTTCAAACTCCAGCTCACTAGGATTTGGTAGCAGAAGATCATCTACCCAGGCATTGAACTTTGCTAATTCAAATTATAAGATCTTGAAAATATCCGTTCAATCGTTGGTGAATGGAACTCAATTCTTGCTGATAATATGTCAAATAACCTTTATTGTCGGATATACACTATAATGATGAAAGTCGTGAATCAAAAGGAAAGTTCTTCCCATTCGTTGATATTTTACAAGGCGGTTCTGTTTATACATCATTCGGATTTGAACCCTTTACACCAAATAACGAATTAAGATACAAGAGCTTCCAATTACAGAACAACCTCAGTGTTTATCTTGGTGAACATAACCTTACATTCGGTATTAGTGCAGAAAGATATGAATCTGAAAATGTGTTCTTCCCTGGCTCACAAAGTGTTTATGTCTATAACTCATTAGCTGATTTCTATACAGATGCTAATGATTATTTGGTTAATCCAAACAGAACAACTTCACCGGTAACATTAAGAAGATTCCAGGTTCGCTGGTCAAATATTCCGGGTCAGGAAAAACCAATTCAGCCATTAAAAGTATGGTATACCGGTGCTTATGCACAGGATCAGTGGCAGAGTACTTGATAACCTTAAATATTATTGCCGGTTTAAGAGTAGATGTACCATTCTTTGAAAATACCGGATACCACAATCCTGAAGTTGATACAATGAATTTCAGAGACGAGAATGGAAATATTGTTAACTACAAAACTGATAAAATGCCTGACGCTAATATTCTCTTCTCGCCGAGAATCGGATTCAACTACGATGTATTCGGCAACAAGATGACTCAGTTGAGAGGTGGAACAGGTATCTTCACTGGTAAACCTGCTTATGTATGGATTTCGAACCAGATCGGAAACAACGGAATTCTCACAGGATTTGAAAGAGAAGACAATACAACAAATTATCCATTTAATCCCAATCCAAACCGATATAAACCTACTAATGTAACAGGAGCACCAGCTGGCTCTTATGAATTGGCGTTAACTGATCCTAATTTCAAGTTCCCACAACTTTGGAGATCAAATTTAGGAGTTGATCAGAAATTACCGTTATTCGGTTTGGTAGCTACAGTTGAGGGATTATATAGCAGAGATGTAAACGGCATCTATTATATCAATGCTAACCAGGCTGAACCAAATTCTGTATTAGTTGGAGCAGATACCAGACCCAGATGGACAAGTTCAAGTGCAAGGAAAATTTATCAGAAAGTTGATAATGCAATTGTGCTGAAAAATCAGAATGAAGGTTATTACTGGAGCATTTCTGCTGCATTAGAAAAGCCATTCAGCGATAACTGGTATTTCAAAGCTGGTTACAATTACGGAGAAGCTAAAAACACAGTTGACCCGGGCTCAATTGCATTCGGTTCATGGAATAACAATCAACACTCAGGAAATGCAAATAATCCCGGACTTAGGTTTCTCCGCAAATTCACCCGGTCACAGAGTATTCGGAACATTATCATATAAATTTGACTACTTCAATTTTGGTTCAACCACAATTACATTATTTGGTGAAGCCTTTACACAGGGAAATGCAAGTTATACCTATGCAGGCGATCTTAATGGTGATGGCGGAACAAGTAATGACCTGATTTATATTCCTAAGGATGCTTCCGAAATGTATTTTGAACAATATACTGATGGTGGCACTACATTCACAGTAGCTGATCAACAAGCTGCATGGAATGCTTTCATCGAACAGGATGAATACTTAAGCAAGCATAGAGGCGAATATGCTGAAAGAGGTGCTGTATTTATGCCAATGGTATTCCGTGCTGATTTAAGCATCGTTCAGGAATTCTACGGTGAATTTATCGGTAAGAAAAATTCATTGCAGGTAAGAGTTGATATTCTGAACTTCACAAATCTTTTGAATAAGAGCTGGGGAGTTGGTGATGTTTTCGTTACAACTTCACCTCTTATTTTCAGAAGTATTGACACTGAAGGTAAACCTGTTTACAGATTAAGAAGTATTGGTGGTAAGCTTATTGATAAGACTTTCCAACCTTCTGCTTCAGTTCTCGATGTATACAGAATACAACTTGGTGTAAGATACAATTTCAATTAACAGTATCTCGCACTTAAAAATTAAAAGCTGCTCAGAAATGAGCAGCTTTTTTATTTTAAAATGGTGAACAGTTTATAAACTATTATGTGAAAAGGAAGTCAAAGAAATTGACAACAGTCCATCTCCTAAAAAGATGTTTAATGAATTAACTTCAGAATTCTATCTGTTCTGACTGAGGCAAGCAATCTGAATAATTCTGAAAATGGAATTTCACGATCCCAGGAAAATAAAATTATAAATGCTTCGCCAACTACAGCATCGCGAGGAACAAATCCCCAGAATCTGCTATCAAGACTATCATCCCGATTATCTCCCATCATAAAGTAATAATCTTTTTTAAATGTATATGATGATGCAGGTTGACCATCAATGTAAACTACATTGCCTCTTATTTCAACAACTCTCTTTCCAAATTCTCTGTCAATTGTTGTCCTCCATTGCTCAACATTATATATGTTAATTGGAATTGTCATTCCTTTTTTAGGAACAACTAATGGTCCGTAATTATCTTCATTCCACGGCATTCCTCTTGGGAAAATTCTTGGTTCAGCATAACCTTTTGGAAGAGGTCTTAAGTTTGATCCAATCATTCCACGATAGTATTTAATGTAAGGTGGACGCCAGAATTCTTTACCGTTTACAAATACTACTTTATCTCTTATTTCAACAGTATCACCAGGAGTTCCGATACATCTCTTAACATAGTTTACACCTTTTTCAGTCGGTTCAAGCTGGTCTCTGTCCCCTGGATATTCAAACACAACTATATCAGTTGGTTTTGGATCTTTAAATGCCGGCAAAGTGAAATAGGGAAGCGGAGTTTCTGTAAATGGAATATACCTTGGTGAACTTGAACCGTAAATAAATTTATTTACCAGCACGAAGTCACCAACAAGAATCGTATCTTCCATTGAGCCGGTTGGAATTCTTGTATTTTGAATTATAAATGTGATTATGAAAAAAGCAGCAATTGCAGCATAAAATAGTTGTTTGAAAAACTCCTTTACTTTCTCTGCAGGAGTTTGTGGCTCTTTCTTTTCTTTCTTCTTAAAAATATTCTTCAATTTTTCCTGAAACGACAATTTAATTCTCCTTTTTATTTGCGATACTTTTCTAATTCTGATTTCAAAAGTTGATTTACCATCTGTGGATTGGCTTTGCCTTTAGTTTCTTTCATTACTTGTCCAACAAAAAATCCAAGCACTTTATCTTTTCCTGATAAATATTCATCAATCTGATTTTTATTTTTATCCAGAATACTATTTATAACTTTTATGATTTCTCCCTCATCAGAAATTTGAACAAGATTTTTCTCTTCTACAATTTTATCCGGAGTATCATTTGACTTAAGCATCAGTTGGAAAACTTCTTTTGCAATTTTGCTGCTGATAGTTCCATCAGTTATCAGATTTATTAATTTGCCAAGATTTTCAGCACTAATCGGAAACTGTTCAATTTCGATTTTATGCTCATTCAAATAACCGAGAACATCAGTCATAATCCAATTGCTCACTGATTTATAGTCACTCGCAACAGAAGAAACTTTTTCATAGTAATCAGCAATTGCTTTTGATTGAGTTAAAATATCTGCGTCGTATTCCGGAAGATTATACTGCTGAACAAATCTTTTAAACTTTGCTTCAGGGAGTTCGGGCATTAGTGAGGAAATTTTATTTTTCCATTCATCATCAACAATAACAGGTAGTAAATCCGGATCAGGAAAATATCTGTAATCGTGAGCTTCTTCTTTACTTCGCATCGGTAAAGCTTCATTCAAATCAGCATTCCATAACAAAGTTTGTTGAATTATTTCTTCGCCATCTTCAAGCAAATCTATCTGTCTCTCAATTTCATAATTTAACGCTCGCTCAACATTCCTGAATGAATTCATATTTTTTATTTCTGTTTTGACACCGAGTTTCTTTTCACCTTTTAATCTTACAGAAACATTTGCGTCGCATCTTAGTGAACCTTCTTCCATATTCCCATCACAAATTCCAAGATATTGAACAATCTGCTTTATCTTAGTAAGATATTGATATGCTTCCTCTGATGAATTGATATCAGGTTCGGTAACAATTTCAATCAACGGTACCCCGCAACGATTAACATCAACGAGAGTATATTCACTTTGGTCGTGAATTGATTTTCCAGCGTCTTCTTCCATGTGAATTCTTTTTATCCTGATTTTTTTTGTGCTTCCATCTGAGAGATTTACTTCAATGAATCCATTTTCGCAAATTGGTTCTTCATATTGTGAAATCTGATATCCTTTCGGTAAATCAGGATAAAAATAATTTTTTCTGGCAAAGATAGAGTGTTTGTTTATTGTACAATTAGTTGCAAGTCCCATCAGTACGGTAAACTCAACAACTTTTTTATTCAAAACAGGTAACACACCGGGATGACCAAGACAAACCGGGCAAACATTTGAATTCGGTGCATCACCAAATTTAGTGGAACAGCCACAAAATGCTTTTGTTTCGGTGAGAAGTTGTGCGTGAACTTCGAGTCCGATTACCGCTTCGTATTTACTGTTTTTTATCTGCATACAATAATTCAGGGCTCAAATATAAATATGATTGTGTGCATTGGAAAGAATATTCTTTGGGAATAACAATCGCAAAAAGGGAATGAATGATTGAATGAATGAATGATTGATTGATTGAATGGAAGTATGATTGAATGCCTATCTTCGGTGGGTAAAGCTGAATAGATGAATGAAAGATTTGATAAATTTATCCGGTTCATGTTTTGATGTACTTTTTGAAAACTAAGAAATGAATATTTATTTTAACAACAATGAGAAGATTGTTTATAAATAATTTTTCATATCTGGGCTTTAGCATTGGAGTAATTGCATTTGTTCTTATGCTTTCTTTTTTTGATCCGCAACCTGACAAACCATCAATTAAATACACTGCTGCAGTTGCAGTATTGATGGCAATCTGGTGGATGACTGAAGCACTTCCTTTAGCCGTTACTGCTCTTGTTCCTTTAGTTTTATTTCCATTAACCGGTGTACTCCCTGCATCCAAAGTATCTGATTCTTATATCAATTCTGTGATATTCCTTTTCCTGGGTGGCTTTCTGATTGCAATTGCTATGGAAAGATGGAAATTGCATAGACGGATTGCTCTTAAGATTATTACAATAATGGGAGCTTCAGCACCTTCGATATTACTTGGATTTATGGTCGCTTCCGCTTTTCTTTCAATGTGGATTTCAAACACAGCAACTGCAGTAATGATGTTACCTATTGCACTTGCAGTAATTTCCAAAATTGAAAGCGATGTTTCTGAAGAAAAAGCATCAAAGATTTCAAAAGCTTTATTACTCGGTATAGCATATTCTTGCTCTATCGGTGGAATTGCAACTTTGGTCGGAACTCCGCCAAATCTTGCATTGGTTAGAATAACAAAAATTATTTTTCCAGATTCACCTCAAATTTCATTTGGAAGCTGGATGATGCTTGCGGTTCCTATCTCAATATTACTTTTTTTTGCTGCTTTTCTTATCATCAAATTTTTATTTGGAGTTAATAAAAAGATATCATTAGATAAATCTTATATTAAAACTGAGTATATGTCTTTAGGTAAAATAACTTTCGAGGAAAAAGCAGTTTTGATAGTTTTTGTAAGCACGGTACTCTTATGGATTTTCAGAGTCGAACTAAATCTTGGATTTATGATAATTCAAGGATGGGCTTCATTATTGAAAATTCAGGAATTGGTTGATGATTCTACTATTGCAATCATTGCAGCGCTGACTTTATTTGTAATTCCAACAAGGAATAAATCAGAGCAGAATTCAATACTTGCTGCAAACTCCATTGAGCAGGTTCCTTGGAGTGTTATATTACTTTTTGGTGGTGGCTTTGCTTTGGCAAATGCTTTTTCTGTAAGTGGACTTTCAGAATACATTGGGTTGCAACTCAAAGGAATTACTCATATTGAAATTCTAATTCTTATTCTAATCATTTCTGCTTCAATTAATTTTCTGACTGAGCTTACATCAAACACAGCAACAACGCAGATGATTCTTCCTGTATTAGCATCAGTTTCTTTATCAATGGAAGTTAATCCATTGTTGCTAATGATACCTGCAACACTTTCTGCTTCTATGGCATTTATGTTACCAGTCGGAACGCCTCCAAACACAATCGTATTCGCAAGTAAAAGGTTAAGAATTATTGATATGATTAAAACAGGATTTACTTTAAATATCAGTAGTATTCTGATAATCACACTTCTTGTTTACACATTGGGAAATGTTATTTTTGGATTGAGCATATTTCCTGAGTGGGCAAAATAACAGAGGTGATTATGGGTGTTTACATTGTTACTATAAATATCAAGAGACAAGTTGAAGAAGAGTGGTTACAATGGATGAAGCAGGAGCACATTCCTGATATTATGAATGCAGGTTTTTTCACCAGCTACGAAATTTTTAAAGTTGTAATTCCTGATACTGTTTCCGATGAAGCTGTTTATCAGTTTCATTACCGTTTTAATTCAATTGATGACTATTATCAGTATGCTGAAAAAGCTGCACCGGAATTCCAGCGAAAACATTCCGAGAAATTCTTAGGCAAATTCAAAGCTTCCCGAGCAATTCTAAAAAAAATTGACTGACTATTAAATAAAGGATTGACAGAAATATCACAATAACTTAATTTCATTTCACAAATAAGCACGATTTGAAATGAAACTAGTTATTATATCAGTTTTATTATTCGCATTTACTTCCTGCAGGGAAGAAATCCTTGAACCATACAATCCTGCGGGTAATGTCAATCAGCCATTTCAGGAAAACAAATTAAATTATCTGAATCTTGTGATGACTGCATCTGATCTTACATACGACTTTGAAATCAATGTTAACTTTAATTCCAGTGAATCCAGAATACTAATATCAGTAGTTGACCGCGAAAAAGGGAATGTTACTGTTAATGTTCTTAATGAAAATAAAAATCTGATTTATGTTGCCTCAATTGAAACCGAAATTCCAGGTCTTGTAGACAGAATTCGAGGTAATATTCCGGACAAGGTCAGAATATCCTGCACAGATTTTAGTGGTAAAATAAGGGTTCAATTGAGTAAAGCGACTCCTTAATTTTGCCAAAAGAAAATTTATGATAATTCCTTTTACTTTTCTTATATTGCCATCCGCATAAATTCAATCTTAAGTTTTTATGCCCTATGATGTACTGTTCGATTAAATTTTTATTGTTTCAAAATTTTCGGGTTTTATATTTAATGGAAATCTTTTATTCACCATATATCGGGGGTTATTATGGATTATAGACTTTTGCCCAAATTTATTCATTCTACCGAAACAGCAACAGCCACACTTCCCACAAGAGAACAAATCGACGAAAAGTACAAATGGAATCTAAAAGATATCTATGAATCCGATGAGCAATGGGATAAAGATTTTGAATGGACTAACAAAAATCTGATCAGATATTCTGACTTTAAAGGCAAACTTAGCAGTTCACCTTCGGCTTTATATGCTTGCTTGAAGCTGGACGAAGAAATCGGAATAAAATTGGAAAAGCTTTCTCTTTATGCAATGCTTGCAAAAGATAGTGATATGAGGGTTTCGCGTTATCACGCAATGGATGACAGAATTAAAAACCTATATGCCCGTGCACTTTCAGAAAGCTCTTTCATTAAACCCGAAATTCTTTCAATTGAGGAAAATCAGTTAAGAAAATGGATTGAAGAAAATCAGGAGTTAAAAATTTTCCAACATTATTTTGATGATATACTTCGTGAGAAACCACATACTTTGGATAGTGATAAAGAATCTATTCTTGCATTAAGTTCTGAAATTGCTCAGGTTCCCTACAACACATATTCAATTTTTACAAATGCTGATATGAAATTTCCTTTCATAAAAGATGAAAACGGAAATGATATTCAGATTTCACACGGTAGATATTATGCAGCTATGTATTCCAAAGACCGAGCATACAGAGAAAGAGCATTCAAAGCATATCTTAAACCTTACAAAGAATATGTGAATTCTTTAAACTCACTTTTTACAGGAAATCTTAAAGCAAATATTTTTTATGCGAAGGTAAGAAATTATAAATCAGCAAGAGAAGCAGCATTAAGCAAAAACAATATTCCGGTTTCTGTCTATGATAATCTTGTTGAAACTGTTAACAAAAATTTCGCTCCAATGTATCGCTGGGCGAATCTTAAGAAAGAACTTTTAGGTGTTGATAAATTACATCCTTATGATATTTATGTTACTTTATTCGATCAGAAATATGAGAAAAAATATAGCTATGATGAAGCAGTTGAATTAGTTCTCAAAGCATTGGAAATTATGGGAGATGACTATTTGAATTCATTAAGAAAAGCTTTTAACGAAAGATGGATTGATGTTTATGAAACTGTTGGAAAAAGAAGCGGTGCATATTCTTCCGGAACAACCTATGGTGTCCATCCTTATGTAATGCTAAACTGGACTGATTTACTAAACGATGTATTCACTCTAGCTCACGAAATGGGTCATAATATGCATTCATATTATACTGGTTTAACACAGCCATTTCATTATGCAAACTACTCAATCTTCCTTGCTGAAGTTGCTTCAACTTTTAATGAATCACTTTTATTGGATTATCTGATTCAAAATTCAAATTCAAAAGAAGAAAAGCTTCATTTGCTTGAAAGATATCTCAACAATATCACAAGCACATTTTACAGACAGGTTATGTTTGCTGAGTTCGAACAAACTGTTTACGAAGAAACAGAAAAAGGTGAAGCTCTTACACCTGAAGAATTGTGTAGCTTGTACAGTTCATTATTTCAGAAGTATTGGGGACCTTCGATGTTTGTTGATGAAGAGGAATCATTTACCTGGGCAAGAGTACCTCATTTCTATTATAACTTTTATGTATTTCAATATGCAACAGGAATGTCTGCATCAGAAACATTAGCACATAAAGTTAAGACAGAAGGTAAACCAGCTATCGAACGATATATCAGTTTTCTTAAAGCCGGAAATTCTGATTATCCGATTAATGTTTTAAGAAAAGCCGGTGTTGATATGAATTCTCCCGAACCGGTTTTATCAGTTACAAAAAAGATGAACACAATTTTAGATGAATTAGAAAATCTACTCTAACTACAGGGATAAATATGAAAATATATTCTAAGAAAGAATTAAACGAATACACTCAATCACTCACTTATGATGATATAAGTCTTATTCCAACTCAGGTATCAAGAGTTAAATCAAGAAAAGATCCGTCAACTCAAACAACTTTTTTAGGTCTGAAACTTCAGCTACCGATTCTTTCAAGTCCAATGGATACAGTTACAGGACTTGAGATGGCTAAAGAGCTAACAAGACTTGGTTGTCTTGGCATTCTTAACCGTTTCGATTCTTCATTGGAAATTTTACTACAGGGTAAAAATGGTAAAGGAGTGCGAGCCGTTTCAATTGGTCTAAGTACGGATATGAAAATTGTTGAGCAACTCGTTGAAAAAAATCTTATTATTTGCATTGATACAGCAAATGCAAATAATAAAGAAGTTCTGAAAAAATGTGAGCAAATCAAAAAGAAGTTCGAAACAAAAATTATAATAGGCAACATTGCTCACGGCGGAACTTTGCAACAACTTGAAGATTCTGGCGCAGATGCAGTTCGTGTTGGAATTGGAAGTGGAAGCGTTTGTACAACTTCCATTCAAACCGGAATTGGAATTGGACAAGTGTCATCTTTATTGAATGTTTATTTCCATAGAGAAGCAAAAAAATTAAAAATTAAAATCATAGCTGATGGTGGAATTAAAAGTCCCGGCGATGTTGCAAAAGCTATTGCACTTGGTGCTGATGTTGTTATGCTTGGTAGAATGCTTTCCGGAACTAGAGAAACACCTGGCGAAGTAATAAAATACAAAGGACAGCTCTGGAAAAAATATCGTGGTTCAGCTTCATTCGGAGTAAAGATGAGAAACGAGTTTATTGAAGGTGAAGAAACAATGGTTGCATATAAAGGAGCAGTTCAAAATGTAATTGATGCAATTTCGGATGGATTAAGAAGTTCTATGAGTTATATGAACTGTATTAACATCAACGAATTAAGAAATGCTGATACATTTGCGGTGCTTAGCAATAGTTCATATCTTGAAAGATTACCTAAGATTTAATGGGGATAAATAACATATTATCAATTTCAAAAAGGAGCGCATCTATGAAAAAATTTTTGATCACTTCGCTTTTACTCACTTTTCTTTGGGGTAACTCATACGCTCAGAATGAAGGAATGAATTCTGACGAACAAATGAAAATCTGGATGGATTACATGACTCCCGGTTCTATGCACGAGATGATGGCTAAATACGTTGGTGAATGGAAAATGGTTTCTAAAATGTGGATGGAGCCAAATGCAGAGCCAGTTGTTTCTGAAGGTACTGTTAATGCTGAAATGATCCTTGGTGGAAGATTTCTGAAAATGGTTGCAAAATTTCCAATGATGGGTATGCAAACCGAAGGATGGTCACTTGAAGCTTATGACAATGGCAAAAAAGAATTTATTAACATCTGGATTGATAATATGGGAACCGGAGTTGCTATCAGCACAGGTAAATTTGATGATGCAACCAAGAGTATAATCTACAATGGTAAAATGTATGATCCACTTGCCGGTAAAGATGTAGAATTCAAATCTGTTTCGAAGATGGTTAGTGATAATGAAATGGTTTTTGAAATGTTTGGAAATTTTGATGGAAAAGAAGTAAAGATGATGGAAATTAATTACACCAGATAATTCTTTTTTATATGATTTAATTATAAAGCCCGCAATTTGTTTGTGGGCTTTTTTGTGAAATAAGATTCTGTTATACAGATTTATAAAAAAGTTTTCCCCGGATACTAAATCTTGCTTCTTTTTAATCTTAATGAATTACTTACTACAGAAACCGAACTGAATGACATTGCCAAAGCTGCAATCATCGGATTAAGCAATCCAATTGCTGCCAGAGGAATTCCAATAACATTATATATAAAAGCCCAAAAAAGATTCTGGCGAATTGTCTTCACAACTTGTTTTGATACTTTAATTGCGTTTGCAACATTTAACAAATCAGTATTAAGCAATACAATGTCAGAAGTTTCAAGAGCAACATCAGTTCCCGAACCAATTGCTATACCAACATCAGCCGAAGCAAGAGCAGGTGCATCATTAATCCCATCACCAACGAACGCAACAATATTATTCCCAACCTTGTATTCCGAAACAATTTTAAGTTTATCTTCCGGCAATAGTTCAGATTTTACTTCATCTACTCCAACTTCATTAGCAATTTTAAGCGAAGTATTCTTATTGTCACCTGTAAGCATTACTGTTTTTATGTCCATTTCTTTCAGTAATCGAATTGCTTCTTTGGAAGTCTCTTTAATTTTATCATCAATAAAAATTATCGCAGCAAGTTTTTGATTTACAGCAATAAAAATTTTAGTGGAAGAATTTTCTTTAAGATATAATTTTTCATCAATATGAAAGTCAGTATTAATATGATTTTCTTTAAGAAACTTTTCATTCCCAATTATAAGATTTTTCTCATCTACTTTGGCTTTAATTCCAAGACCGGTTTTACTTTCAAACTCTTCTAATGGATATTCACCAGCTTTTAATTTCTCAGCATATCTTAAAATTGCTTTTGCAATCGGATGTTCAGATCTTTTTTCGGCGGGAATAAGCATTGATAATATTTCTGATTCGCTAAAACCAAAAGTGATAAGTTTACTTACTTCCGGAACTCCTTCTGTAATTGTGCCGGTCTTATCAAATAAAATTATATTAACTTTATGAGCAAGCTCAAGACTTTCTGCATTCTTAATCAGAATACCTTTCTGTGCAGCTTTTCCTAATCCAACAATCAGTGCAGTAGGAGTTGCTAAACCCAGTGCGCAAGGGCAGGCAATTATCAGAACGGCAACAAAGTTCATCAGTGCAAGAGAAAAATTATCAGTGTATAAAATCCAGAATAAAAATGATATCAAAGCAATTAAAATCACTACAGGAACAAACACCGCTGCTATTTTATCTGCAAGTTGTTGAATAGGAGCTTTTGAACCTTGAGCTTCTTCAACTAATCGGATGATATTTCCTAAAACAGAATTGTCACCGGTAGCAGTAACTCTAAACTCGAATGTTCCATTTTCATTGATTGTTCCACCGAATACTTTATTATTAACTGATTTTTCAACCGGTAAACTTTCACCAGTCAACATTGATTCATTAACATATGAATTACCTTTGATGATAATTCCGTCAGCGGGAATTTTATCACCAGGCCGAACAATAACAATGTCACCGATTTGTAATTCGTCAATTCTTTTCTCTATCTCCAGACCATTTGATACAACCGTGGCGGTTTCTGGTCTTAATGCAATTAACTTCTTCACAGCATCATTAGTCTTTGACTTTGCTCTGGCTTCAAGCCATTTACCCATAAGTATTAATGTTATTATTACTGCAGTTGAGTCAAAATAAACATGAGAAGTGTTCTGATGATGAAAAATTTCAGGAAATAATACTAGCATTAAACTATACAAGTAAGCTGAACCGGTTCCAATTGCAACAAGCGAGTTCATATCCGCAGTGAAGTGTTTGGTGTTCTTCCAGAAAACAGAAAAGAATCTTTTGCCTGGAATAAAAATTATTGGAGTCGTAAGTAATAGCAGGACTTTGTTTAATTGTTCGATGCTAATTGGTAGCAGATTTCTGAATTCAGACCACATCACTCCCATGCTTAAAATGAAAACAGGTAAGGTGAAAAAAAGCGAAATGAAAAAGTCCTTTTTAATTTCAGTTAAATATTCTGAAGTGGTTTCTTTTTTTTGAAAAGTAGTACTTGATGATTTATTAATTGTATTAGAATTTTCAGGTAAAATAACTTTATAGCCACTTTCTTCTACAGCATCCTTAATTAAATTGAAATCAAATTTTGTAGGATCAATTTCTACCAACGCTTTTTCGGTTGCAAGATTAACAGAGACTTTTTTTACTCCCGGTGCATTTGCAATAGCTTTTTCAACCCGAGTAACACAACTAGCGCAAGTCATTCCCTCAATTGGAATTGAAATTTTTTCTGTTTCTATTTTTTTCATTCTACTACAATGTAACCTGCTTTTTCGATAGCCTGTTTAATTTGTTCCTTCGATAAATTGTTTTTCTCGGGATCAATTTCGACTAAACCAATTTCAACCTTAAAGTCTTTTGCATCCAGTTTGTTTAATTCTTTTTGTATAGCCATTACGCAATGTTGACAGGACATCCCTTCAACTTTGAACTGAATTGTCATATTACACTCCTTATTTAATTTTTTAATACAAAACAAAATTAGAGAAAGAAGGCGAGTGGTTATTTATAAAATTTTATAGAATGTTTGTAAAATATTCAGATTATTTTATCGAGAGGATTTCTTTTAATGTCTTTGATTTTTTTGAAGTGGGAGGGAGTTAATCCGGTAATCTTTTTGAACTGGTTTGAAAGATGCTGAACGCTGCTATAACCAAGCCGATAAGCAATTTCACTGATTGATAATTCATCATATACAATCAACTCTTTAACTTTTTCAATCTTCTGAAGTATGATATATTTTTCAATTGTGATTCCTTCGGATGAAGAAAACAATCCTGATAAGTATTGGTAACTCAGATGAAGATTTTCCTGAAGTAAATCACTGAATTGAACATTAACGATTTTTCCTTCAGACATTTCTTTGATTGTTTCAATAATTGTAACCTTAATTTTCTCAATTATTCTTGAATGCCTTGAGTCAATCAACTCAAATCCATTTTCAATCAAAACTTTATTTATTAATTCAAAATCAATTTTGGAGTCAGAATGAATTGTGGCTTCACCTAAAGAAATCTCATCTACTTTATAACCAAGGTTTTGTAATTCTTCACGCACTACCTTAATGCAGCGATTACAAACCATGTTCTTTATGTGAATAATGGCTTTTTCCAAGGTTCAAATTTCTTTTTGTGAAAATTATCTATTGGAAGGAGAAGTAACAAGGTAAATGAATTTCGGTGAGTGTGTCTTTCTTAATGAAGAAATATTTTTATTTACAACTAAAAATTTCTCAGCCGCATTAGTAGTTTTTTTCTCCAGAGGAACTGATTGAGTATAAGTTTTTATTATTTGATATCTCGAAACAGAGGTGGATTTCTTTTCAGTAGTAACAGTTGGCTTTTCAATTTCTTTTATTTCTTTGGGAATGAGTTTTAGATTATCATTTACATTTTGTTTTACGGACTTATTAGATGATTCCCGATATCTGTAAACCAGATATGAAATTCCCATCAGGGCTAAAAGTCCAACAGAAAAAGCAAGTAAGGTAATATTTATTATTTCAATAAGAGGCAAAAGCCCTCCAAAAAAGACACTAAAATGGTTCTAAATAAATGCCAGAATTAAATCCTAAAAACAATCCAGAATCAAATTATAACCAAACCAATATCGTCCAAAATGAGATTTAAGATAAAATTGAAATATAAAAAGTGACTAATCTCGGTAATTCATTATTTTTTAATGAGTTAAAATTGCTTTTAGCATTAAGGTTTAATAATTTTACAGCCCAAAAATAAATAAAATGTAGAAATTATGAATGCCACAAAAGCTGATTTAGTAGATAAAGTTGCAACTGGTACTGGTTTAACAAAATTAGAAACCGAAGCAATAATTGAAGGTTTTCTTCGTTCAATCATTGATACTTTAGCCGAAGGTAGAAGTATAGAAATAAGAGGATTCGGCAGTTACAAAGTAAAAAAGAAAAGAGCACGACAAGCAAGAAATCCTAAAACCGGTGAAAAAGTTTTTGTACCTGAGCATTATGTCCCAACATTTAAATTTTCGAAAGACTTTAAAGAAATGGTTGATCGTGGAATTCAAAAAAGAATTTCTGATGGAACTTTTGGTAAAGGAGAAAAGAAGTGATTAAATGTTCGAACTGCGGATATGTTATTCAAAAAAGTGATTATGTATTTTGTCCCAAATGCGGAACGAAGCTAAGCGAGCGTTCTTCCGCTCAGTCTTCAAAAAGAGAAAAAACAAATAACTCTAAGCAAGCTGATAACGCTCAGGGAAAAACATTAGACATAAAAATTGTTTATGCATCGGTGTTAGGTGGAATAGTACTTATTCTTTTGATATTATATGTCTCAGGAGTATTTGATGCAACGAAGGTTCCCTCTACAAACACTATGAACTTTAATAATAATACACAACAAACTCAGCAACCAGGGGTTGATCTTTCTGCCATTCAAAAAATTAATGATTTGGAAGCAAAAGTTAAAGCAAATCCGAATGATCACCAGACACTTTTAGAATTGGCACATTTAAGAATGGATTCAGGTTTTTATGAGCAAGCAATTCAGAATTATAAAACTTATCTTAAGCATCATCCAGAAGATGCAGATGTGCGGATTGATATGGGAGTTTGTTACTTTAACTTAAGAGATTTCAATACTGCTATTACGGAAATGGAAAAAGCATTGCAATATCAACCCAATCATCAAATTGGTCATTTGAATTTAGGAGTTGTAAATCTTAATGCAGGAAATCTTGAGAAAGCAAAAGAATATTTCAAAAAAGCAGTTGAGATAAACCCAAACACAGAAGCCGGAAAAAAAGCACAACAATTATTAACATCACATTAAATTAAGGAGTAGAAAATATGCCTTGCGGAAGAAAACGTAAGCGCCATAAAATGGCAACTCACAAGAGAAAGAAAAGATTAAGAAAGAACAGACATAAAAAGAAAATCAGATAGTTTTTATCTTTTCGATTAGTAAAAGCCAACTTAGCTCAGCTGGTAGAGCAGCGCATTCGTAATGCGCCGGTCGCCGGTTCAAATCCGGCAGTTGGCTCTTTCCCTTTTACTTCATTAATAACTCTTTCCTTTTTATCCACATTTAAATTTCTCCTGAGATCAAATCACTAGAAAAAAAAGTTAAATTTTTTTTTCCTAAAATCTTGACTTTCCTCAAACTTTTATGTTATTTTTGGGGAGTAGTGGGGAAAAATGGTGAAAATTCCCATGAAATAATTGAGAAAATGCAATGTTTAAAGGTCAATTTACATATTCCATAGATAACAAAGGCAGAATTAGCATCCCTGCAAAGCTCCGCAAACATATCTCTCCCGAAGCTAATGATACCTTCGTAATGACCAGAGGACTATCTTCCTGCATAGATCTTTATCCAATGGATGAATGGTTAAAGATTGAAGAAAAGCTTCTTCAGTTAAACTCATTCAGTGAATCTGAAGCAAGATTCCTTAGAATGATTTCTCAATATGCTTCGGAAGATAAAATGGATTCGCAGGCAAGAATTTTAATCCCCCAGAATCTATTGGAATATGCAAAAATTGAAAATGAAGTTCTGATTCTCGGTGCTTTAAGAAAAATAGAAGTATGGAATCCAAAAGTTTTTGAAAATTACCTTAACAGTTCACCAGAAAGTTATGAAGAGATAGCAGCTAAAGTTATGGCTTCACGATGAGTATAGTTCATGCTCCAGTCCTACTAAATGAAAGTATTGATCTTTTAATTACTGATAAATCCGGTTCTTATTTCGATGCAACTTTAGGATTTGGCGGTCATTCCGTAGCCATCCTACAAAAGCTCGATTCAAAGGGGAAGTTAATTGCTACTGATGTTGATGAAAATGCCTTTAATTATTGTAAAGAAAAGTTTAAAGACGATAAGCGGGTTTCTCTTTATAAATTTAATTTTTCAATGGTGGATGTGATAGCTAAAATAGAATCTCTTCAGGCATTTGATGGTATACTTGCAGATCTCGGAGTCTCTTCCTTTCAACTGGATGATCCGGATTCAGGTTTTACATTTCGTACAGAAACTTTGCTTGACCTTAGAATGGATAAAAGTAAAAAACAAACTGCCGCTGATGTAGTCAATGAATTGAGTGAAGAGGAGTTATCATTGATAATTCGGAATTTTGGTGAAGAGAGAAATCATAAAAAAATTGCCCGGGCAATAGTTAATAAAAGAGAGATTAAGAAAATCGAAACCACAACCGATCTGAAAGAAATTATTTCTGAATTTACTCCGGTTAATTATCTGACTAAAACATTATCTCGAGTATTTCAGGCGCTCCGGATTTATGTGAATGATGAATTGAATATGCTAAAAGAATTTTTAGAAAGATCAGTTGAAGTTCTCAAACCAGGTGGAAGGTTGGTTGTCATCTCATATCATTCTTTGGAGGATAGAATAGTTAAAGATTTTTTCCGGAATGAATCTATTACCAGTCTCAGTCCAAAAGAAGATCCATTTGGATTGCAAAAGAAATCAGCCAGGTTGAAAATCTTAACCAAGAAGCCAATTCTTCCTTCAAAAGATGAAGTTAAGTTGAACCGACGTGCAAGAAGTGCAAAATTAAGAGCTGCGGAAAGAATATGAGTAAAAGTGCTAAACCTCTGATTTTTTATGTTCTGTTTTTACTTGTAATTGTAACAATTTTTTTTATAGCTGTTGTGATAGTGAAAATAAGTTATGAGGAAACAATAAGATCAAAAGAAGAAGTAGAAAGAAGATTGAAGGCAGAAAATCAAAAATTAGTCAGTCTTCAGGCAGAGTACCAGGATGTGACTACAGAAGATAAAATCAGGTTTATAGCTTCTTCTCAACTTGGTATGATTAAACGAATAGAACCATCGATCTTAATTAAAGTATCAAGAGAAAAAACAGAAGAACTCGAGAACGAAATTAAATTTAAATATGAATAACACCCGGGCACTCATAATAATATTTGCAGTTTTCATTCTTGTTACCGTTCTGGTAATAAGATTAGCAAATATTCAATTGGTTAAAAGCGAGGAGTATTCATATTATGCATTTCAGCAACAAACAGATGTTGAAAAAATTGAAGCGGATTTTGGGTTGATATATGACAGAGAAAATAACTTGCTTGTTTACAATAGGAATGATGTTACATTTTATGCTGATCTGGCGATGCTTCCCAAATCAAAACGAGAGTTGATTGCTAATAAGTTTTCAAAAGTGCTTGATAAACCAAAGAGTTATTTTCTAAATCTGCTGAAGGGCAAAAAAGGTACAATCACATTAGCGAAAAAAGTTACTACTGAACAATTAAAAGCCTTGGGTGAAATAAAAATTGCCGGTTTATATTATAAAGATGACCCAACACGAATTAATCACTACGGAAATTTAGCCAGTCACTTGCTTGGATACATTAACAAAGAACGTAAACCAGTTTCAGGTGTAACTGAATTCTTTCAGAAAGAAATTGAAGGGGTTGATGGCTCTCGTCGGATAATCAAAAATGCAATCGGGGAGTTAGTAAGCATTGAAGAAAATGAAACTCAACCAGCAATTCCGGGTTCGGATTTAGTACTTACAATTAACAAAGAATACCAATCAGTGCTTGAGGAAGAATTAAGAAAAGGTTTAGAAAAGTTCAAAGCACATTCTGCAACCGGAATAATGATGAATCCAAACACAGGCGAAATTCTGGCGCTTGCAAATGTTGATGATTATGATCCTAATTTCTACTGGCAGTACAATGATTTTCAAAGAAGAAATAGAGCAATTACAGATACTTACGAACCTGGTTCAACATTTAAACCTTTCACTCTTGCTGCGTTATTGGATAGAAAACTTTGCAGACTTGATGAAAATCTCTATCTGGAAAACGGTACTTATCAATTTAAAAATGTGAAGATAAGAGATACACATCCACATAAATATCTAAATGTTGCAGAAATAATTGAACAATCAAGTAACATTGGAATTGCAAAACTTGCTCAAAGAATTTCAGATGATGACTTTTATAAATATTTGCGAGGATTCGGTTTTGGAAATTTGACATCAATACAATTGCCCGGTGAAACTGCCGGTAAACTGAAGAAACCAAATGATTGGTCAAAAATTACAAAAGCTTATATGTCTTTTGGATATGAAATTTCTGTTACACCTTTGCAATTGATTACAGCTTTTTCAGCATTGATTAATGGTGGTGTTCTTTACGAACCTCAGTTACTTTTGAAAAGAATAAATCACAATGGTGAACTTGAATACGAATTTGAACCAAAACCAATCAGAAAAGTTGTAAGCGAACAGACATCAGTAATTATGAAAAATATATTACGTGGCGTTGTAAAAAATGGAACAGGTAAAAATGCTGATGTTGAATTTATCTCGGTTGGTGGTAAAACAGGAACTTCACAAAAACTAGTTGATGGTTCTTATTCTAAAGCTCAATACAATTCCTCATTTATCGGTTTCTTTCCTGTTGAAGATCCGCAGATTGTTTGTTTGATTTTATTCAATTCACCTGATGTTGGAAAATATGGAGGTTTAGTTGCTGCTCCAGTTTTCAAAGCAGTTGCTTCCAGAATAGTTGAAAAAGATTTTGACAAATTTGAAAAGTATATTGATGAAACATTCAAGCAGAAACTTCTTTTCACATCTTTAGAAAAAGGAATGACTGCTGATGATTCCAATCAGATAAAAATTAAAGAAGTAAAATTACCTGCTGATAAAAGGATGCCTGATTTGGTAAACTGTACGGTTCGTGATGCCATAAGTGCTTTAACAAGAATGGGAATTAAATATAAAATTAATGGAAGTGGTGTAGTTATTAATCAAAGTATTCAACCCGGTAGTAAAATCCGGACTAATGAAATTTGTGTTCTCAACTGTTCTGAAGTAACAATTTCAGGAGCGAGTATTTATTAATGGAATTAACTGAATTAATAAATCACATTAAAGTTATTCAGGTTGCGGGAAATGTTCAGCGCAAAGATGTTTCTGGCATTGAACACGATTCACGTAAAGTGAAAAAGAATTCTGTATTTGTGGCAATTAAAGGATATAAGACAGATGGTCATTTGTTTGTGATGGATGCTATTAATAAAGGTGCAGTAGCAGTAGTTGTTGAAGAGAATAATAATATCCCTGATGAAATTTTTATTCACGCTGATATTGCCAAGATAGTTGTACACAACACCAGAATTGCATTGGCTCAATTGAGTAAAGGATTTTATAAAGATCCTACTTCAAAATTAAAACTTGTTGGAATTACAGGAACAAATGGTAAAACAACTACGGCATTTATAATAAAAAATATTTTTGAAACAGCTGGAATCAGAGCAGGTTTAGTCGGAACAATTGCAAATTATATTGGCTCGGAAAAAATTGATTCAAAACTCACAACTCCAGAATCAAATGATCTTAATGATTTGTTTTTACAGATGATAAACAGTGGATGTGAAAATGCCGTGATGGAAGTTTCATCCCATTCACTTGTTCTGAACAGAGTTTATGGATTGAATTTTTCCTCAGCTGTTTTTACAAATATCACATCAGATCATCTGGATTTTCATCAGACATTTGAAAATTATCTGAATGCAAAAAAGATTTTGTTTGATATACTTCCATCTGATGCAACTGCAGTGGTCAATGCTGATGATGAATCTTCTCATCACATTGTCTCTGATTCAAAAGCAAAAGTAATAACTTACGGTAAAAATGAAAATTCAGATTATGTGATTTCTTCAATTAAATATGATTTGAATGGAACATCTTTTAAGATTACCTGTGGTGGAAAATCTTACGAAGTTCAAACAAAATTGATTGGCGAATTCAATGCTTACAATTCTGCAGCTGCATTCGCAATAGCAGATCAATCCAACATCGCTAAAGAAAAAATTATTGATGGAATAAAATCAACTCCATTTGTGCCTGGTAGATTTGAAGTCATTGGTAGTGGAAAGAAAAAAGCAATAGTAGATTATTCTCATACTGCTGATAGTCTTGAGAAAGCTATTCTTGCATTGCGACAAATTATTGGAAGTGATAGACAACTTGTAACTGTATTTGGTTGTGGTGGTGATAGAGATAAAACCAAAAGGCCTGTAATGGGTAAGGTTGCAACAGAATTAAGTGACTTTGTAATAATTACTTCAGATAATCCAAGAACTGAAAATCCGATGCAAATTATTAACGACATAAAAAAAGGTGTTATAAAAAATAATTTTATTGTAATCGAAAACAGGTATGAAGCGATTAAGTATGCAATTCAAAAATCAAAAGAGGATGCTGCAATATTAATTGCAGGCAAAGGTCACGAGACTTATCAGGAAATTAATGGTGTTAGAAATCATTTCTCTGATCAGGAAACAGCGAGGGAGTTTTTAAGCTGATGAAAAAGATAAAGCTAACATTGAACGACTTTTTCAATCTTCCCGATGCTGAAATATTTAATCCGGATAGGTTTAAGGATATTACATCGGTTTCAATTGATTCCAGAAAGATTGGTAAGAATTGTCTCTTTATTGCAATTAAAGGGGAAAGATTTGATGGACATGATTTTATAGAAGAAGTTGTGAAGAAAAAAGTTTCAGCAGTAATGATTAATAAAAATCAACTGAAAAGATTTTCTGATCTTGAAATACCATTTATCACTGTGAAAGATACAACAAAATCTTTAGGTGATATTGCCTCTGTATGGAGAGATAAATTAAATGCGAAGGTTATTGGCATCACTGGAAGTGCTGGCAAGACTACAACAAAAGAAATTATTGCTGCAATTCTTTCTGTTCGTTACAGAGTTCACAAAACAAATGGAAATAATAATAATCATATTGGTGTGCCTTTAACTTTGTTAAATGCAAAAGCAAGGCATCAGATATTAGTAGTCGAACAGGGCACCAATCATTTCGGTGAGATAAAATATACTTCAAAAATTTCAAAACCAGATTTAGCTTTAATAACAAATATTGGTTATTCGCATATTGAATTTCTGAAGGATAGGAATGGCGTACTTAAAGAAAAATCAGAGTTGTTGAAGATTACGGTTCAAAGAGGTGGTGTTGCTTTTATTAATAACGATGACGATTTATTAAGAAAGTTTGGAAAACGGTTAAAAAGAAAAATTACTTTTGGTTTCGACAACTTCAGTGACTATCAGGCAAAAATTTTAATTATTGATAAAACGGGCAGAGCAATAATTTCAATTAAGTACGGAAAGAAGTTATTTCAGACAAAACTTCCGATTGCTGGTGAACAGAATGCTAAAAATTTCCTTGCTGCCTTCGCAATAGCAAAAGAACTTGGCTTGAGTGATAAACAAATTCTTAAAGGTTTAAAGAGAATTAAGTCGGTGAATAAACGACTCGAGATTAAAAAATTTAAAGACACAATAATCATAAACGATTCATATAACGCAAATCCTGATTCGATGAAAGCTTCACTTAATCTTTTAAGCAAAATGAAACCATCATATAAAAAAATTGCTGTACTCGGTGATATGTTTGAGCTTGGCAGTCAATCAATAAAATTACACAAAGAAATAGGTTCTTTCATAAATGAATTGAAATTAGATACGGTTTATACATTAGGAAAATTTTCTGAAAATATTATAAACACATTAAATAGTAGAGTACCAGTTAAAAAGCATTTTAAAGAAAAGAAAAATTTAATCAGTTCCCTAAAAAGAAGTCAATTAAAGAAGACTGTTGTGCTCATTAAAGGTTCAAGAGGAATGAAGATGGAAGAAATTTATTCAGCTTTGGAGGAAAGTTTAAAGTAAATGCTTTACTATCTGTTTGAATACATAAATAAAGTTTATTCACCACCTGGATTTGATATTTTCAGATTTTTGACTTTCAGATCTGCTTTAGCTGCAATCACGAGTTTATTCCTTGCTTTTTATCTCGGACCGAAGATAATAAGAAAATTACAACAGCATCAGATTGGTGAAGCAAAAAAAGCTGATGGACCAAAATTCCATTGGTCAAAAGCCGGAACCCCAACAATGGGTGGGCTTATAATAATTTTTTCCGTTGTTGTTCCTGTTCTTCTTTGGGCTGATATAAAAAGTATCTACATAATTTTAATTCTTGTTGGAACATTATGGCTAAGTGGTGTTGGTTTTCTTGATGATTATCTGAAGGTTATAAAAAAATATCCAAACGGTCTGATAGCAAGATATAAACTTCTTGGACAAATCATCATTGGTTTGGTTGTCGGATTAACAATTTACTTTGCACCTGAATTTAAAGATATAAGTACGCTTACAACATTTCCGTTTCTTAAAAATGTGAATTTTGATTTTTCGTTTCTTTACATACCAGCAGTTGTATTTATTATTGCTGCAACTTCAAATGCGGTTAATTTGACCGATGGGCTTGATGGTTTGGCAGCAGGTCTTATTGCAATTGTTATGATTGCTCTCGCATTGCTTAGTTATTTCAGCGGTAATGCAATCTTCGCAAATTATTTGAATATAATTTACTTGCCTGGCTCAGGTGAATTGACAGTGTTTATTGCTGCACTTGTTGGTGCGAGTTTAGGTTTTTTATGGTTCAACACTTATCCGGCACAGGTATTTATGGGAGACACTGGCTCTCTTGCCTTAGGTGGAGCGTTCGGAATAATTGCTGTACTAATTAAAAAAGAATTGTTTATTCCTATTCTTGGCGGAATATTTTTTATGGAAACAATTTCTGTGATTGTACAAAGATTGTATTTCAAATACACAAAGAAAAAATACGGAGAAGGCAAAAGAATTTTTAAGATGGCTCCGATTCATCATCACTTTGAAATACTTGGATGGCAGGAACCAAAAATTGTTGTTCGGTTTTATATCATCGGAATCATTCTGGCAATTATAAGTTTAGTTTCATTTAAGATTAGATAATGGAGATAAAGAATAAAAAAATATCAATTATTGGAGCCGCAAGAAGTGGTGTTGGCGCTGCAAAGCTTGCAAAGAAATATGGTGCTATTCCATTTGTAAGCGATTCCGGTTCTGAAGATAAATTAAAATCAAATTTATTGGTTCTAAAAAATTCAAACATAGATTATGAGGTCGGGCAACATTCTCAGCGTGTTTACGATTGTGATTTGATGGTTGTTTCACCAGGTGTTCCTTCAGATGCAGAAGTAATTAAGTCAGCCAAAGCAAAAAAATTAAAAGTTATCAGTGAGATAGAATTTGCTTTCTGGTTTTGTAAAGGTACTATAATAGGAATAACAGGTACAAATGGTAAAACAACAACAACAAGTTTGTGCGGTTATCTTTTTAATGAGTGTGGTGCAAAAACTTATGTAGCAGGCAATATTGGTCTCGCATTTTCTGAAATTGCTGATCAGGTTAAAGAGAATGAATTCCTTTCTCTGGAGGTTTCAAGTTTTCAATTGGATTTAATTGATAAGTTTAATCCTAAAGTTGCAATGATATTAAACATAACACCGGATCATCTTAACAGATATGAAAATAGTGTTGAGAGATATGCTTTATCAAAGCAACGTATTTATATGAATCAAACTGAAAATGAATTTTTAATTCTAGGTCGTGATAGTGAATTGCTCAATCAATACATACTTCAACATAAGAGTAAAACATTTTGGTTCTCAACCAAAGAAAAAGTAAATGATGGTTGCTGGTTAGATGATAGTCGGGTTGTTTTCAGCAGAAATGGTAAAGAAGAATTTTCATGCAATGTAAGTGATATTTTTATTCAGGGAGAACATAATATTCAGAATGCAATGGCTGTGATTGTAGCGGCTAAAATATTTGATTTCGAAAATGAAAAAATTATTAATGCACTTAATACATTCAGAGGAGTTGAGCATCGATTAGAATTCGTAAAAGAAATTGAAGGAATAAAATTCATCAACGATTCGAAAGCGACGAATATTGATTCAGTTATTGTTGCACTTAAAAGTTTTGATGAACCGATTTTCTTAATTCTCGGAGGACTTGACAAAGGAAATGATTATTCAACAATTGAAGAACTTGTTATTAAAAAAGTAAAAAAAATTTATGCTATTGGTTCATCCGCAGAAAAAATATTTAATTACTTTCATAACAAAGTAAAAACAGAAATAAGAAAAGATCTTGAAGAAGTAGTTGCATCAGCATTAAGTGAAGCAAGAGCTGGCGATGTTGTTCTTTTATCTCCGGCTTGTGCGAGCTTCGATATGTTTGAAAATTACGAACATCGCGGAAAAGTTTTTAAGGAGATCGTAAACAAAATATGAAAAAGCTTGCGTTAACAGTATTCTTCGATACACTATTGTTGATTTGTCTTGGACTTATCATTGTGCTTACTGCAAGCAGCACAATAAGTGCAATTAAATTTTCTGATAGTCTTTATCTATTTAATTCACATTTAATAAGAGTACTGATCGCCATATTCGTAATGATAGTGTTTAGTTTTATTCCGTATGAAATTTATAAGTCATTTAGCAAACCAATGATTTCTTTTGCAGTTGGACTTTTGATTTACACTTTACTATTTGCTCCGGAAATTAAAGGCGCAGGAAGATGGTTAAGTATTGCAGGAGTAACTTTCCAACCGGCAGATATCGCCAAACTAGTTTTGATTATTCATTTGGCAGTGATGCTCGAGAAGAAATCGGATTATCTCTATGATTTCAAAAATGCTTTTGTACCAATGTTCATCTGGGTAGTTGTTGTTGCAGGATTGATTTTAATTCAACCAAATATCAGTAACGGACTTTTAATTATTGCTATTGCATTAACAATGATGTTTGTTGGAGGAATTCATTTCAAACATATTTTTTTATCTTCTGCTGCAATGGCTTTATCTGGTGGTGCAATCGCTATGATATTTTCACACTCCCGACAAAGAATTTTATCATTTGTGAATTCAATTATAAATGGTGGTGATTTGAATCTTCAGGTAAAGCAGGCATTGGTAAGTCTTGGAAGCGGAGGTTTGTTTGGTGTTGGAATCGGAAACAGTAAACAAAATAATTTATTTCTACCTGAAGCATATGGTGATTTTATCTTCGCCATTCTCGGCGAACAATTAGGATTTATTGGTTCAGTTGCTGTGATTTTATTCTATTTGATTCTGTTCATTGCAGGAATTCTTATTGCAAAGAAAGCCCAGGATAAGTTTGGACAACTGCTTGCGTTTGGAATTACTTTTTCAATTGCTATTTATGCTTTTGTAAACATTGCAGTTGCAACAGGTACTATCCCAACTACTGGTTTGCCTCTTCCATTCATAAGCTATGGAGGAACCTCTATAATATTTTTAAGTATGGGAATTGGCATCCTGATTAACATTGCAATTCTGAATTCCAAAAAAACAAAAGTGGCTGAAAACAATTTAACTAAGAATATTTCTCTGAGAAATAATTTTGAGCAATAGTAATACACCATATCGTTTTTTGTTCGCCGCTGGTGGAACAGGAGGTCATTTATATCCTGCTGTTGCTGTTGCCGATGAAATAAAAAAGATTAAACCCGAATCTGAAATTTTATTTGTCGGAACAAAAGATAGAATTGAAGAAAAAGTGATACCAAAACTTGGATATAAATTTAAATCAATTTGGATAAAAGGATTTGCAAGGAAATTTAATTTGTCAAATCTATTGTTTCCGATAAGACTTTTGGTTTCACTAATTCAATCAGTTTTGATTTCAATGAAATTTAAACCAAGAGTTGCAATTGGCACTGGTGGTTATGTCGCTGGTCCGGCGCTTTGGGGCGCATCTGTAATGGGTGCTAAAATTATTTTAATGGAATCAAATAGTTATCCAGGAATAACAACACGATTGCTTGAAAGATATGCAGATGAAGTTCATTTGAGTTTTGAATCATCAAAAAAATATTTGAGAAGACAAAACATACTTAAAGTAACCGGAAATCCTGTGAGAGAATATCTCGGAACAACAGATAAATTATCCGCAAAAAAATATTTTGGACTTGATGAAAATAAAAAAACAATTTTAGTTCTTGGCGGAAGTTTAGGTGCTTCATCAATCAACAGAACAATTGAAAAATCTTTAAACACTTTCATAGAAAATGATTTGCAATTGATCTGGCAGACAGGAAAAAATTATTACGATCACTATAAAAATCTTAACTTTGCAGCTGTTAAAATTTTTGACTTTGTCGAAGATATGAATAAAGCTTACTCAGCTTGTGATCTTCTTGTTGCGAGGGCTGGTGCAACAACAATAGCTGAGTTAACTGTGCTTGGTTTGCCTGCAATATTAATTCCTTCACCAAATGTTGCAGAGAATCATCAATACCATAATGCTAAAGCTTTATCTGATGAAAATGCTGCAGTATTGATTAAAGATGATGAGCTGGAGAATAAACTTCAGGAAACTATTTTAAATCTCATTAATGATTCAGAAAACTTAAATCAGCTTGCATCAAATGCTAAGAAATTGGCTAAACCTGATGCAGCTAAAGAGATTGCTCTGAGCGCAATAAAATTTGCTCAAATAATATGACAGAAGAACAGTTAAAAAATAAAAGTGTATTCAGATACAATGTAGCTTTTTACTATCAGTCAACAATTATATACTTTGTTGCGTTTGCACTTTATTTAATTATCCGGGGTCAGTTTGTTGAAGGTTATTACACTGTTATAACAAAAGATCCAATTATTTATTTCTTTGGAATAATTGTAATTATTTCAGTTGTTGCTTTGATTTATAACATTTATAGAAACCGTTACATTGAATTCAACAATGAAGGAGTTGCATTCGGCGACAGATTTAAATCGAAAGTAATTCGAAAAGATCAGATAGCAGAAATAAAAATTTCGAAAAAAGCCAATGCAAGATTTCCGGGATTGAAATTAGTAAGATTAAAACTTAAAAACAGAATAAGACCTGTTATCATCAGACTTTCAGATTATGAAAATGATGATGAATTAATTAAAAGATTTTCTCAATTAAAAGACTTAATTAATAAAAGCTAATGTTTAAGAATATTAAAAAAGTTCATTTTGTCGGAATAGGTGGAATCGGAATGAGTGGAATTGCGGAGATTCTCTGGAATCAGGGTTTTGAAGTTTCCGGCTCTGATAAATCTCTTTCTGATGTAACCGACAGATTAGAAAAACTTGGAATTAAAATTTACGAAGGTCATTCGGAAGAAAATCTGAAAGATGTTGATGTATTAGTTTATTCGTCTGCAGTAACACTTGATAATCCTGAAGTTAAAGCCGCAATCGAAAGAAAAATTCCTATAATTAAAAGATCTGAAATGCTTGCTGAAACAATGCGAATGAAATACGGAATTGGTATCGCAGGAACACACGGTAAAACAACAACTACTTCGATGGTTGGTTTAACTTTAACCGAAGGCGGAATTGACCCTACAATTATCGTTGGTGGAAAACTCAGCAGTCTTGGCGGAACAAATGCCCGACTTGGAAATGGTGAATTCATTGTAGTTGAAGCAGATGAGTTTGACAGATCATTTTTAAAACTTACACCGACTATTGCGGCTTTAACTACATTAGAAAGTGATCATCTTGATACCTATAAAGATCTCGAAGATATTAAATCGGCTTTTGTAGAATTTGCAAGTAAAGTTCCGTTTTATGGTTTTGTGGTTCTTTGTCTTGATGAGCCGGCGTTGCAGGATATTATTCCACAGATAAACAAAAAAATCATAACATACGGAACAACTGCTCAGGCGGATGTAAGAGCTATTGATATTAAGCAAGATAAATTTCTTACAAATTATACTGTTAAATATTTCGGTAAAGAAATTGGCGAGATAACTTTAAAAGTTCCTGGTGTACATAATGTAAAGAATTCACTCGTTGCTGTTATAATCGGTACTGAGTTGGGAATTGATTTCAGCATTATCAAGAGAGCTTTGGAATCCTTCACTGGTGTTTACAGAAGATTTGAAGTTAAATATAATAAAGAAATTCTTGTCGTTGATGATTATGCGCATCATCCGACAGAAACATCGGCTACACTTAAAGCTATAAGAGATGGATGGGACAGAAGATTAGTTGCAGTATTCCAGCCACATTTATATTCACGAACGAAGGATTTTTGTCAGGAGTTCGGAAGATCATTTCTTAATTCCGATGTATTTGTTTGCACGGATGTTTATCCAGCTCGTGAAGAACCAATTCCGGGTGTAACTGGTGAACTTATTGCAGAAGCAACAAGAAAATTCGGACATAAGAATGTTCATTACATAGCTGATAAAAAAGATATTCCAGCATTCTTAAATGAAATTAAAAAGGATGATGATATAATAGTTACAATGGGTGCAGGAGATATCTGGAAATATGGTGAACAATTTGTCGGATTATTGAATAAAAAATGAAAAACGATTTTGGAAATTTTGCCGGACTAACTGTTTTCTCTTTAATACTGATTGTAATTCTTTACTTAGCTCTTTTTTTGTATAACAAAAAAGGGAAAGAAGAAATAAAAATGATTACATTACACGGAAACTCGCTCCTCAGTAAAGAGCAGTATCTCAGATTTGCGGATTTAAATCAGACTGATGAATATTCTGATTTATCTCTGAATGGAATAAAAAACAGAATTGAAAAACATCCGTACATCTTCAAAGCAGAAGTAAAATCTGATGGAAGGGGGAATGTAGATATAAATATTAAAGAGAAAGAAATTTATGCGGTTATAATTCACAGCAGTGAACCATATTTTATTTCAGCCGACTTTGAATTCATTAAAATTCTTGAATACACGAATTACACTGATATACCTTTAATAAGTAATGCAAAGCTACCGGATAAAATTGTTCCGGGAATTTCTAACAAAAGTAGTGATATAATTCAGGCATTCAGAATAATTGATGCAGCAAGAATTACAGATCAGGATATTTCCAAACGCCTTGCAGAAATAAATATGAAGTTTGGTGGGGATGTGGTTTTGACATTAAGTGGGATGAACTATCCCGTAATTTTTGGACGAGGAAATGAAGTTAAGAAAATGATTTATCTGAGCATTATGTGGGATAAAACTAAAGAACTCGATCTTATTGGAGATAATACATCATACATTGACTTGAGATTTTCAAATGAAGCTTTCATTGGTAAAAAAACAGGAACAGGTTAACAGAATGAAAAAAGAAATTCTGGCAGGACTTGATTTAGGTACGACAAAAGTCTGTGCAGTTATTGCAGAAAAAATTCCTGAAAAGAATAAAATAGATATTCTTGGATTTGGTGTCGCACCGTCTGAAGGATTGCACAAAGGTTTGGTTGCTAATATTGGTAAAACTGCAGAAGCAATTAAAGCGGCAATGTCACAAGCTTGTAATCGTGCAGGCATCGAAATTAAAACAATAAATGTTGGAGTTGCTGGCGAACATATAACAAGCATTAGACATAGAAATTATGTAACAATAAATCGTGATGAAAAGGAAATTACAAAGGAAGATCTTGATCGGCTTGAAGCTGATGTAAGAACAATCAGAATACCGAGTGACAGACAGATTCTTCATATTATTCCTGAAGAGTTTTCAGTGGATCATCAGGGAGGAATTGAAAACCCGATTGGAATGTCCGGATCAAGATTAGAGGCAAGTAGTCATGTTGTTCTCGCATCTGTAGCAGCAATAGAAAACATCAAGAAGTCGGTTGAAAGAGCAGGTTATCAGGTACAGGATTATATACTTCAACCAATAGCTTCAAGTGCATCTGTACTCGATGAAAGTGAAAAAGATCTCGGTGTAGCTCTTCTTGATATTGGTGGAGGTACAACAGACATAGCAATTTATCATAAAAAATCAATTAAGCACACCAGGGTTATTGGAGTTGCTGGTAATCAGGTTACAAATGATATAAGAGAATCTTTAGGTGTTATCACAGAAGAAGCGGAAAGATTGAAAAGAGAGTATGGCTATGCTACTGAAGCTGCAATAATCAAAGATGAAGATATTCTTATTCGCGGTGTTGGTGCAAGAGGAAATACAAAAATTCCAATAAGCTTATTAACACAAATCATTTCATTAAGAATGAGAGAGTTATTTACTCTGGTTGATAATGAAATTAGAGCTGCAGGATTTAAATCTAAAATCAAAGCTGGAATTGTTCTTACAGGAGGCGGTTCATTACTGAGAGGTTGTACAGAATTAGCTGAAGAAGTTTTTGGATTGCCCACACGAATTGGTGTTCCTCAGGACCTAGGTGAGGGATTATCAAATGAAATTGAAAGTCCGGAATTTGCAACAGTTGCTGGTTTGATAAAAGGAATTCCGGGTGGAAAGTCTAGTGAATATCAAATTTTAATCAGAAAAAATCTGAAAAAATCAGATAATAAGTTCAAACAGTTATTTAAAAAAGTTCAGGAATTTTTTAACGAATTATAAAACTATAGTAGGAGGGCCTTATGGCGCGCTTTGCAACAATCGATAGAGAAAAACCAATGTCTGCCGTACTGAAAGTTGTCGGTGTTGGCGGAGGAGGTTGTAATGCAATTGAAAGTATGATTGCAAGAGGTTTAACCGGTGTAGAATACATTGCAGTTAATACTGATGCTCAGGTTTTAGCAGGTAGCAGTGCTACTCATAAAGTTCAATGCGGAACAACAATAACCCGCGGACTTGGTGCCGGCGCAGATCCTAATATTGGAAGAAAAGCAGTTGAAGAAGATCGTGAACTTATCGCAGAGGTTTTAAGCGGAAGCGATATGGTTTTCATAACTGCTGGAATGGGCGGTGGAACAGGCACTGGTGGTGCACCGGTTATCGCTTCAATTGCAAAAAGCATTGGCGCGCTTGTAGTCGGAATTGTTACCAAACCCTTCAGATGGGAAGGTAAACTCCGAATGATGAATGCTGAAAAAGGAATTCAGGAGCTAAGACAACATGTTGACTCATTAATAGTTATTCCTAATGAAAGACTTCTCACAATACTTGATAAGAGTACAACAGCATTTGCTGCATTTGATAAACCAAATGAAGTTCTTTATGAAGCAACAAGAGGAATCGCTGATATTATTACAATTGAAGGTTTGATAAATGTTGATTTTGCAGATGTTCGTGCTGTTATGAATCAAAGTGGTGAAGCTTTAATGGGTTGCGGAATTGCAAGTGGTGAAAATCGTGCAATCGAAGCTGCGCAGAAAGCAATTTCAAGTCCTCTGCTTGAAGGAGTAAGCATCAAGGGTGCAAAGAGTGTTCTTGTTAATGTTACAGGTTCGAGCAATATGACAATGCAGGAAATAAATGAAGGTAATAATGTAATCTTCGAAGCTGCTGGTGAAGAAGCAAATGTGATATTCGGTGTTGTAAAGAAAGAAGAAATGAATGATTACATTTCCTACACTGTTATTGCTACAGGATTTAACTCTGCAAAGACATTCACAGCATCAAAAACTTCTGCTCTAACGAATAAGAAAAAAACAAATCTCTCAGACCATCTGAGAAGTGGATTTAACCCATCGTTTTTTGAACAGGATAATATTGATAAACAGGATTTGGATACTCCAACAATTTTGAGGGTTAATTCTCCAAAAACTCAGTTGGATGATAATGAAGATGAAGAGAAAGAAACTCCGGCAGGTTTTTCAATTGATGCTTCAAGATATTCGTGGTCCAAACAAAAAGCAGAAAGGAAAGATGATTCTGATGATGACGATGAAAGTTCTTCATTCCTCAGAATGATTATGGATTAATGCTTTGATGAGAGAGCAGTTTAGTGATAACAAAAATTTGTTTGAGGGAGATGCTCTCTCATCGCCGGAAGAGCTTTCGCTGATCGATAAAAGAAATTCTGAGTATCACAATCAGCAACTTCATGAAATAGTTCTTAAGAAGCAGAAATTAATAATTTATCTTTCGATTGTTTATACGGCTGCAGTAATAGGTAGTCTTATCTATCTGATTTTTTTGAAGTAATATTTGGTGCGGAGTTTTTAAGTTAATTTTTATTCATCAATCGGTCGGGCTTCGATCATCACATTGCCGTCATAATCTCTTACAACAATAATTCGATTTGGGCGGCAACATATTCTGCAGTCTTCAACAAAATCCTGCTTGCCTTCAATTGTTAAATCAACCCACACAGAATTTTCTACTCCGCAATACTGACAAGTCCATTCTAATACATCATCGGTTTGCATAAAGTCACCAAAAATTTCTGCTGTTAATTAGCTAATAAACTCTTTAAAAATCAATTGCTGGTTATCAACTCTGCTATTGCCTTTTAATTCAAAAAATATTAAATAGTGTGCAAGTGAACACTAATTTATTTAAAATGGCAGAACAATTTCATTTGACATATCAGCCGCCAAAAGAATGGTTAAATGGATTAAAGATAAAAACAATCTATCCGCCCATTCCGAGAAAAACATCCGAAGTTGATTTTGATATTTACGACTTCGAAATGCTGTTTAATGATAAATCAACGACTGATTTAATCCGTTCGGGAAAAACCATTGGATGTTTCTATATCGAATCTCCCGGAATGCGTTCACTTCTTCGCCGGCTTGATGTTCACACATTTGAAATGCTTACAGCAGCAAGTTCAATCATTCGTCCCGGTGTTGCAGAAAGTGGTATGATGCAGGAATTTATTGCGCGGCATAAAGATCCTTCCCGAAGAGAATATTTGATTCCCGAAATGGGAGAATTACTTGCTGAAACTTATGGAATAATGATTTATCAGGAAGATGTAATTAAAGTTGCTCACTTCATTGCAGGACTAAGTCTCGAAGAAGCAGATCTACTACGCAGAGCAATGAGTGGTAAGATGCGTTCGCACGATGCTATGAAAAAAATTGAAGGAAACTTTTTTGCAAGCTGCAAAAAGAAAGGTTACACAGATGCACAAACAAAAGAACTATGGCGACAAATAGAATCATTTGCCGGATATTCATTTTGCAAAGCACACAGTGCTTCATTTGCTTTGCTTTCTTATCAGGTTGCTTTTCTTAAAGCACATTATCCTGCTGAGTTTTTGGCGGCTGTGCTGAGTAACGGAGGTGGATTTTATTCTCCTGCAGTTTACATCTGGGAAGCTGTTCGTTGTGGATTAAAAGTAAAACTTCCATCCATCAATCATAGTATGTATGAATACACTGGCAGCGGAAATGAGATTCGTATCGGACTTATGGCAATAAAAAATCTTTCAACTAAAACAATTCGTAAAATTGTTGAAGAGAGAGAACTTCACGGTGAATATAAATCGCTTGCTGATTTTCTTGTAAGAACGAAAACCGGATTTGAAGAATCCTCAATTCTTATAAAATGCGGAGCTATGGGATGTTTGAAAAAAACAAGACCAACTTTGCTTCGCCTGCTGGATATTTATATCCACAAAAGAAAACTGCTTGAAGAAAATTACAATGATCTTTTTGTTTCCGAATCATTTGCTCTTGAAAATGAAGTGGATACTTATCAGAATTTTTCTCTTGAAGAAATTTGTAAACAGGAATATGAAGCATTTGGTTATATGGTAACGCGACATCCATTGCATTTTTACAGAAAATATATTGATGATAAATCAGTAACCAAAGCTGCTGAAATGCAACAGAAGAAAGGGAAGTATGTTAAAATGATCGGATGGTATATGACTTCGAAAAGAATAAAAACCAAAAGCGGTGAAATAATGAAGTTCCTGTCACTTGAAGATCTAACCGGAACATTCGAAGCTGTAATCTTTCCAAAAGTGTATCACCAGTATGCTGAACTTACTTCTTCAATGGGACCGTATTTTGTAGAAGGAATAATTGATGAGAATGATCATACAAATCTTATTGTTAAAAAGTTATCAATACTTTCTGCGCAGATTGTAAAATCAGATTTTGAAAAAGATGGTGTTGAAAACACTTATCTCGGTGATATAGAAAAAATTTCTGAGGAAGATTTTCGTCTGGCAGAAATACTGAACCAGGAGAAACTGCGAAAAGCTTATCTTGGTTGAATTATTTCATGTTGACGAACTGAGTTGGAAAATCTAAGTCAGCGTCTTTAATCATTTTTATTACTGCCTGAAGGTCATCAATCTTGGGTCCTGTAACACGCACCTGCTCATCCTGAATCTGTGCATTAACTTTTAATTTTGAGTCTTTAATCATTTTGACAATTTTCTTTGCATTATCTTTTGATATACCGGATTGCAGGTTAATAATTTGTTTTAATCTTCCACCTGCAGCTTGTTCGGGTTCATTTAACTTTAATGCTTTTATTGAAATTCCTCTTCGGATAAACTTTGTTTGAAGAATATCAATGCTTTGTTTTAAGGAGTAATCATCTTTTGTATTTATTGTAAGAAGTTTGTCTTTCTTATTAAGCTCAATTGTTGTATTAGAATCTTTTAGATCATATCGCTGATGGATTTCTTTTAATGCCTGATTAACAGCATTATCAACTTCCTGTAAGTCAATTTCCGAAACTATATCGAAAGAATGATTTTGTGCCATAATTAAATAATCTCTTTTATATCTAAAATTTTAAATTAAGAAAAACTTATTTCTTTATACCTTCACACTTCACCTGAGAACCTCCGACATTCCCGACAAGTCGGGACGCACTAACTGGGCTGAGCCAAAGAATAAATTCTATCAATAAAAAAATAACAAGTTTAGTCGGGGCGAGAGGATTTTGCAAAGCATCCTTCGGAGAACCTCCGACCTTCCCGACAAGTCGGGACGTACTAACCGGGCTGAGCCAAAAAATAAATTCTATCAATAAAAAAATAACAAGTTAAGTGTCGGGGCGAGAGGATTTGAACCTCCGACCTCCTGGTCCCGAACCAGGCGCTCTAACCGGGCTGAGCCACGCCCCGAAGGAATCAAAAATTTAGAAAGAACTCAGAATATTCTTTTCGTATAAAATTTTTATTTCGAAGTTTTTTAAGTTTTAGTTCAAATCTGTTTGCTTATAAATTCGTTTCAAACTTCCTGAGAAAAATTAATCTCCAGGGTCGTTTTGCTCTGGTTGATTTATTTTCACCCGAGTTATGCTCTTCCAATCTTCTTCCGATATTGTTAGTGTGTCCAATATACCAGGATTGATCAGAAAGAGACTCAATTATGTAAGTATAAAAATTATCCACGACCTTCCCGACTTGTCGGGACGCTCTAACCGGGCTGAGCCACGCCCCGAAGGAATTAAAAATTTAGAAAGAACTCAGAATATTCTTTTCGTATAAAATTTTTATTTCTACATCACAAAGATATATCAACTTTGAATAAAATTTATTCCTGAGAGCGACCTTCTTTTCTTTAAACTAAAATTATTTTAAGTTTGGGCAGCAAATAATATTTATTCACCTTTAAATCTATCCGGTGAGGTAGAGAAGGATACCAAATGAAGAAATCAAATTTATTAAAAAATAAAGGACCTCAGAGGAATTTATTCCGATGAGGATTTTTTTTATATGAACATCAAAGCAAAATTAGTTGACAAAGAGGGACTTGACCGAATCCTTACCAGAATTGCTCACGAGATTCTGGAAAAAAATAAAGGTTCAAAAAATCTGGTCTTAATCGGAATGAGAACACGCGGCGAGTTTCTTGCAAAAAGACTGCAGAAGAAAATTAAAGAAATTGAAGGTGTTGAACTTCCGTTCGGAGTTCTTGATGTGACTCTTTATCGTGACGACTTCAGAACGAGATTGAAACAACCACAGGTTTCAGTTTCAGATATTACTTTTGATATTAACGAGAAAGATGTAATTCTTGTTGATGATGTTTTATACACAGGAAGAACTGTCCGAAGTGCATTAAATGCTTTAATGGATTTTGGAAGACCAGCTACCATTCAGCTTTGTATCCTTGTTGATAGAGGTCATCGTGAATTACCAATACGTGCTGACTTTGTGGGAAAAAACATTCCAACATCTCTTAATGAAGAAATAAAATTAAAAGTTGAAGAATATGATGGTGAAGATGCCATCTATTTAGTAGAAGCAGAAAAAAAATAATTGGATAAAACATGTCATTATCAAGCAGACATTTACTGGGGTTACAAGGTGTTCCTAAAGAGGACATTCAGTTAATTTTAGATACAGCAACCACATTTCGCGAAGTTCTGGAAAGACCAATTAAAAGAGTTCCAACTTTACAAGGAAAAACAGTTGTAAATCTTTTTTATGAAAGTTCAACCAGGACGAGAATATCTTTTGAACTTGCTGAAAAAAGACTTTCAGCTGATGCAATAAATTTTGCAGTATCTACAAGCAGTGTGAATAAAGGTGAATCACTAAAAGATACTGTCAGGAATATTGAAGCGATGAAAGTTGATATGGTTGTTATTCGTCATGCTGCTGCCGGAACGCCTCTGATGCTTACAAAACTTTGTGATGCTAATATAATCAATGCCGGTGATGGTATTCACGAACATCCCACTCAGGCATTACTTGATATGTATTCCATCAGAGAAAAACTCGGAAGACTGGACGGACTTAAAGTTTGTATCGTTGGAGATATTGCTCATAGCAGAGTAGCGCTTTCAAACATCTTCGGATTAAAAACAATGGGTGCTAAAGTTTCAGTTTGCGGTCCTTCTACAATGATTCCCAAATACATTGAAGATCTTGGAGTTGATGTTATTTACAACATTGATGAAGCTATTCAGGAAAATGATGTTCTAAATGTTCTCAGAATTCAGCTTGAAAGAAAAGCGAGAGAATACTTCCCATCAATAAGGGAGTATGTTAAGTATTTTGGAATTACTTCTGAAAGACTTGAAAAAAATAAAAAAGACATACTTATACTTCATCCCGGACCAATTAATCGTGGAGTTGAACTTTCATCAGATGTTGCGGATGGTCCTTATCAAATAATTCTTCAACAAGTAACTAATGGTGTTGCAGTCAGAATGGCTGTTTTGTATTTATTAGGAACTTTAAACTAAAGTGATAATATGAAACTATTATTAAAAAACGCTTCAGTAATAAATCCATTGCAGAATCTGAACGAAAAGGATTTTGATATTCTTATAGAAGATGGAATTATAAAAGAAACAGGAAAAAATCTTCAAATAAATTCTGGAGATATTAAAACTATTGATTTATCCGGAAAAATAATTTCTCCGGGATTTATAGATATTCATGTTCATCTGCGAGAGCCGGGAAGGGAAGATGAAGAAACAGTTGAAACAGGTTGTAATGCTGCTGCGAATGGTGGATTTACAGCAGTTGCATGTATGCCAAACACAGAACCTGCAATTGACTCAGCAGAAGTGGTTGAGTTTATTAAAAAGCAGGCATCTGGTCATCTTGTTGATGTTTATCCTGTTGCTGCTGCTACATTAGGTAGAAAAGGTGAGGTTCTTTCACCAATGGCAGAACTTAAAGATGCAGGTGCTGTTGCTTTTTCAGATGACGGTGTTGCGATTAAATCTTCTTCTTTACTAAAGCGGGCATTGGAATATTCATTAATGTTTGATTTACCGATAATCGAACATTGTGAAGATGAGTCGCTTGCTGGTGGAGCTATGAATGAAAGTATAAACTCAACATTACTTGGTTTGCCTGCAATTCCAAATGTTGCTGAAGATTTAATTGTTATGCGTGACATTTTATTAGCTGAATATACAGGTGGACGAGTTCATATCGCACATATTAGCTCAGCTAATGCAGTAAATATGGTTCGTGAAGCAAAGAAAAAAGGGATAAAAGTTACTGCGGAAGTTACTCCGCATCATTTTACGCTGACAGATGATGCAGTAAAAACTTATGATACAAATACCAAAATGAATCCTCCTTTAAGAACAAGAAAAGATGTTGAAGCTATTATTGAAGGATTGAAGGACGGAACGATTGACGCAATCGCTTCAGACCATGCGCCACATTCAATTGAAGAAAAGGAAATGGAATTCGAATATGCTCCTAATGGAATTGTTGGACTTGAAACCTCAGTTGGATTAGCTTTTACCGAACTACTTCATAAAAAACTTTTAAGTATTGAAGAATTGATTCTAAAATATGCAATCAATCCGAGAAAAATTTTAAATCTTGGTATGCCTTTAATTCAAAAAGGCAATATTGCTAATCTTACTATTCTCGATACTGATGTTGTCTGGACTGTTGATAAAACAAAATTCTTATCTAAATCCAGAAATACTCCATTTCATAAAAGACTACTCACAGGAAAAGCAATTGGAGTAATTAACAATCGTAAAATGTTTTTCGATGGAAGATTCACATCAATCTGATTAAAATTACGATTAATTACTCAGTATCTGTATTTTGTTGCATACACATTTCCGGTTTATCCTTTGATTAGGTTGGAATGAATAAACTTTTCTATGGCATTTCATTTGGCTTTGTTACGATGAAATTATTTATTGAGGTGTGAAATGAAAAAAAGATTAACATTCGTCACAATCATTTCTTTAGTAACTTTCTTAACAGCTTGTAATGTTAATGACAGCTATTATGAAGATTACACTCCACCGGCTCCACCAACCGGAATACAGGTTATAAATGGTGATGAAAGAGTTGATATTTACTGGAATCACAACAGGGAAAGTGATGTTGCCGGTTATAATGTTTACTACAGTTATTCCTATAATGGCAGATATACTTTAATCGGTTCAACAGCAAATAATTACTTTATTGACTTTGATGCTAACAATGGTGAAAAATATTATTATGCGGTAGCTGCTTATGATTATAACGGAAACGAGAGTGATTTAAGTTATGATGTCGTTTATGCTGTTCCCAGACCTGAAGGATTCAATCAAACAATTTTCGATTACAGAAGATTTCCTAACAACGCTGGTTATTCATTTTCGAACTATTCCGTTGTTCGTTACGATGACCAAAATTCTGATGTATTTTTCGAAAACTATCAGGGAACTTATTATCTGGTGGTATGGGATGATACAGACATTCAGGATATGGGAGTTACTAATGATATATATGATATCCCTTATGCACCAACATCCGGTTGGTCACCTTCGAAGGATGTTATCGCAAAAGTCGGACATACTTATGTAATCTGGACCTGGAATAATCATTATGCAAAGATCAGAGTGAAAAATATAACTCCGGATAGAATAGTGTTTGATTGGGCTTATCAATTAGTTGAAGGTGAACCGATGTTGAAACCATCAGTAAAAGGTGGAATAAGAAAACAAATAAATAAATCTACTCTGGAAAGAGAATAACGAAATTATTAGTTTTGAAGTGAGTCTAATTGAAAACATTTAATTAGACTCACTTTTCTATATTTATGAAAAAATTATTATCCATATTACTTATTATAATATTTTATTCGGGATTTCTTTCCGCACAGGAAAATTTTCGTTCAAATATTCAATCAAAGGATTCTAATCAAATAATCAATTATGTTTTTGATGATATTGAAATTTCAATCAGAGAAGGAAATGTTGGAAGATTATCTAAATATCTTGGTGCACAAACTTATTTTAGTCTTTCTAACGGAGTGAATGGTTATTATTCTCCAAATCAGGCATACTATATTTTGGAAGATTTCTTTAATTTGTACAAAGTAACAGCTTTTAAGTTTAATCAGATTAGCAAAGACAAAATCAGTCCTTATGCAACCGGGACTTTTTCTTTCGATAACAAAGGGAAAAGAAACACTGCAAAAGTATATATCTCTTTGAAGAAAATTGGTGATAAGTGGAATATTACTCAACTAACTATTAACTGATGATTAATTGGCTCAGAAAAAAGTTTAAAGGCGATAGAAAATATTTCTCTATCGTCTTTTTTATTTTTTTGATGATTCCTGTCTCGGGAATTATTACAAACAATCTTATCGAAAAAACCAAAGCAGAATGGTTTGATATTCTTACCAGAAAGATTAACTATTTACAATCTTCAATTACGGGAGATTTTAATAAAGAGCAAACCAAATTACTTTCAATCGTAAAAGTACTAAAATCAAAATTAGTTATTGATCTTTCGAATAGTGAAGAATTATATAAGACCTTTGTTGAAATTTTAAATGATAAAAAATTTGATGAATATTCTTTGGAAATTTTTGCTCCAAATGGAAAGCTGATTGCCTGGAGTAAATCAGTTGCAATAAATCAGAACGAACTTTTTCCTTTACCAGCTCCGCTTGGCGAAACTTATTTTCTTGAGAAACCGCTTGCATTTTACATTTCGATAATTGACACAATTCACATTGATTCAGATGTATTTTATTTAACAGCAAATTATCCGATTGAATTAAAATATTCTTTAACAAATCCTTATTTCAGAAACATCAATTTTTCAGAAAAATGTAGTAAGAATTATGAAATAGAATGCAAAGTTGATTTTAATCCTTTTACATCTTCCACAAAGGATGGTAAGAAATATTCTTTCGAACTTCTTAATAACAACGAAAAGAAAATTGGTCTCGCTACTATTAACAAACCAACTTTGGTTGCTGAACTCAATTCAATTAAAGATATTTCTGCGAATATTCAGGCGATACTTGTATTTATTGCACTTGTATTTGTTGGTTTGGGATTAAAGACTGATTATCGCAGTCTGACTTCATTAAAAATTAAATTTATTCTTTTCGTTTTTTATTTAGTTATTGTAAGAGTAATTATTTTCCTCCTGGATATTCCAACAAGATTAATTGAAGGACCATTAACTGAGCCGGCAAATTTCTCATCCACTTTTGCTTTTGGAATTGTAAAATCTCCAATAGAATTTCTCGTAACAAATTTCTTTCTTGTTCTGATTGCGATTCAGTTTTTCAGATATACTAATATCTATCTCCTAAATCGTGAAATCAAAAAGCCAAATCTGTTAACAAGATCTTTCTCAATTTTGTTATTTCCGCTTATTGTGTTATTGATGCGTGGTTTTGCAGCGGCAATCAGAAGCGTAATTTTTGATTCAAAACTTAGATACTTCAAAGATCCTGATATAATTCCGGATTTAACTTTACTTTCAATGCATCTTAATATTTTGCTGATTGGATTCATCGTTACCGCTTTAGTTATCGGTTTATTTAATCTTGTTTTGAAAATGAATGGCTTTAATGTGAAGAAGAAAATTGTAGGTTTGTTTGTCATATCATATCTGACTTTAGTCATCATAAGTCTAGTAATGTTTTTTATAAGTAAAGATCCACTCGTAAATATTTTAATCCTCATAGCTTTTGTTGCTGCAATTATTCTTGTCAGTTATCAGGTTCTTATCAGAAGTCGGAACTCTGTTTTTAATTATGTTTTACTTCTTCTTGTTGGTTCGATATTTTCAATCACATTATTAAACTATTTTAATTCTAAACTTGAAAAGGAATCATTAAAAACAACCGCTTATGAACTGAATAGAATTGATGAAAATCTTATTCAGTTCTATTTGATGGAGCTTATAAATCAATCAGCTTCAGATGAAAAGGTGATTTCATCTTTCGCTCAAAGCAATTTAAACTTTGATGCACTTGCATTTATACAATGGTCTAATAGCATTCTGCAAAAAGAATCTATGAATTCTTTTCTTGCTTTTTACGACCGTTTCGGAAATAAAAAGGGAAGTTTTGATATTGGTTTTTCTTCGAAGGAAAAAATTCCCGTTAACAAAGTTCCAGTTTCGAATGAGGTTATTTTTTTTAATGAAGCAAGAAATCCAATAGAAAAAAATATTATCGGAATAAAAAGAATTTCCGAACTTGGAGTTACGCGAGGATTTATTTCTTCAGGTATTGATTTTAATATATCAAAACTAACTGCTTCTGAATTTCCGGATTTCATTGGATCAAATCTATCTCTACTGAATCAGGTTGTTAATATTAAACAACTTAAAATATTTCTTTTCCTGAATGGCGAATTAGCTCAGGTTTATGGTGATATTTTTCCATCGAGAGAGCAAATTAAAAATCTGTTAAATACTGAACTTGATAGCACATTCAACGATGGCTGGTTGAAATTGGATTTTAGTGGAGAGACTTATCAAACTTATCTTCTCAAGACTTTCGATAATGGCAATGAAATTCTGACGGCGATTTCAGTTGCAGATAAAGAATTCAGTTGGAATCTGTTTAATTTCTTCAAAGTGTTTTTTGTTCACGCTATTTTTATTCTGATTGTATTTGTGGCTTTGTTTATAATCAGAATCAGAAAAATTAATTATACATTCAAGACAAAAATTCTTTTTGCATTTCTGTTTGTGTCTATTATTCCCGTGATAGTTCTAGCAATTTACAATCGTCAGGTTGTTGAAGAACGCTCGAGGGAAAGTATTTTCAATGAACTAAAACAAAGAGCTGATTATGTTCAAAGTCATATTGAAAGTCAGATTAAAAAAAATAAAAACAGAAATATCATTCAAGCTTCAGAAAATGCTTCTAATGAATTAAAAATTTCTTTTTCAATTTTCGATGGAACTGAGCAAGTTTTCAATTCAAATAATAATTATTCGCAAATTGAATTACTTGACAAAAAATTAAACTCAGGAGCATATTATCATTTGCATTATCTTCGTTCGAAAGAGTTTATGACAAGTGAAAAGATTAATGATTATGTTTACGATTCTTACTACCGCCAAATCAAACTTGATAATAAAGAATACATCCTTGCTGTTAATGATGCTTTCAATAAAATTAAAATTCCTTTTTCCACAACTGAAATTGATGTAGTAATATTTGGCATTTATTCTTTCGCAGTGCTTCTGATAGTTTTGTTCAGTACAATTTTCGCTAACCAGATTTCATCACCAATTCAAAAATTGACAAAGGCAACAGAAGCTGTTGGTAAAGGTGATCTTAATGTTCAGATTCAACATAATGCGAAAGGTGAAATTAAAGAATTGCTCGATGGTTTTAATCTTATGACTATGGAGCTTAAGAAAAATCAGATGGAACTTGCGGAACTTGAAAGGGAATCTGCCTGGAAAGAAATGGCAAAACAAGTTGCACACGAAATAAAAAATCCGCTTACGCCAATGAAACTTGCAATTCAACAGTTGATTGCAGCATACAGAGAAAAGCACGGTGATTTTGATAAATTATTTGATAAAGTATCTAACACGATTTTAACTCAGATTGATAACCTGAGTCAGATTGCGTCCGAGTTCAGCAGGTTTGCAAAAATGCCAAGCTTGAAAATTGAAGTTGTTGATTTGATTAAAGTTGTCAACGATACAATTAACATTTTTATCAATGAAAAAGCAAAAATTATTTTAGAAACAGATTATCAGGAAGCATTGATTGAAGCTGATAAAAATCAGTTGAGCAGAATGTTTATTAATTTCATTCGCAATTCAATTCAAGCTAATGCGGATAAAATTATCATTAATATAAACAGCAAAGAAAATGATTTTGAAATAAGAATTACAGATAATGGAACCGGAATACCGGAAGAAATTCGTGATAAGATTTTTAATGAAAACTTCACAACAAAAAATCAGGGAATGGGTTTAGGTTTAAGTATGGCAAAGAGATTTATTGAAAATATTAATGGCAGAATTGAACTTGAATCATCTTCAGAAAAAGGAACGACATTCAAAATAATAATTCCGGCGTATAAAAAAGTTTAATATGCTGACACCACATCAACAACGGGCTGTAACTCTTGATGATCATCTTGCATTAACTGCAAATGCAGGTTCAGGTAAAACATTTGTATTAAGCAGAAAATATCTTGAAGCTGCAATTAAACTTGATGGACAAGTCTCTTCAATCGCTGCGATTACTTTTACTGAAAAAGCTGCAAGTGAACTCTATCAGAAAATATCAGAACTAATTGATACTGAAATTAAAAATGCAAAAGATTATACGAGAATTAAAGTACTTGAAAAAATCAGACGGAATCTTGTATCGGCTTATATCTCTACAATTCATTCTTTTTGCATTGATATACTTCGTGAGTTTCCTGTAGAAGCCGGTATTGATGCAAACTTTACACCCATTGATCAATCACTTGCGAATGAACTTCTCGAATTAGCAGTCGAAGAAACTATAGATGAATATTTCAATGATCCTTCTCGTTCTGAAATTGTTAAGAGACTGTTACGGTACTTCTCAAGAAAATCAGTTCTTCAAAAAGAATTGATGAGCTTGATTGATGACAGAAAAAATGTTTTGAAAGTAAAAGAGGAGATTTATTCTAAATCAGATGAAGAAATTATAAAAAACTTCAATGAAAAATTTGAAATTATCTTCAATGAAATCTGGAGCTATTATGAGAATGATTTTATCCATTCATTAAAAAAAATTAATAACTCAGTACTAGCCAATAATCCCAAAAGTGAATTTGCACCAACAATAAAATTCTATATTGATAAATTTGAAAAAAACAAAAACCCGATTGAACTTCTTATAAACATACGGGAACATCTTCTTACAGATAAACTTCAGGTAAGAAAGCAGAAATATTTAGTGAAAGATTTACAGGATTCACTTACAACAGAAATAAGAATTTGTGAGAAGACATTTAGTGAACTTGAAATGTTTACACGAGTTTCTGATGGTGAGCTTTATCCTGATTTGATAAAGCTTGGTAGAGAAATGTTAATGCTTTTTGACCGTGCACTTCAGTTATATCAATTTAAAAAGAAAGAAGAATCTTACATTGACTTTGAAGATATTTTATTGTCCACAAAAGAATTACTGAAAAATCAGGATGTGCAAAACTATCTTAGCACAAAATTCAAATATCTGATGGTTGATGAATTTCAGGATACAAATGAACTTCAGTATGAAATTTTTCTTCCGATACTTGATTATCTGAAATCCGGCAAACTATTTATCGTTGGTGATGAAAAGCAAAGTATCTACAAATTCCGCGATGCGGAGCTGGAGATTTTTTACAAAACAAAAGATGACATTGTCAGAGAAAGAAACATTTCGCATCTGATGGAACTGCCTGATAGTTTCAGGATGAATGAAGAAATATGTCTTTTTACAAATTTTATTTTTAACAGATTGTTTGAGAGAGATATTCCTCTGTTTGGTGAATTAAAAAATGTTCCGATTGTTTGCGCAAAAAAGAAAGAGCGTAAAGGTGAGATTAGTTTTCTTATTTCAAAATGTGAAGATGATAAACCTACACAAGCTGAACTTGTTGCTGATAAAATTATTCAGCTTGTGAGTACTGAGAATTATAATTTTGGTGATATAACAATACTTGTGAGAAAAAGAAAATCTTTTGATGATCTTGAAGCAATTTTTATTAAACGTGGAATTCCTTACTCAATCATCGGCGGAAGAGGATTTTATCAGAAACAAGTGATTAACGACATTCACAACTATCTTGCATTTTTACTTAATCAGGAAAATGATGCAGCGCTGGTTGGAATTCTAAGATCACCTTTCTTTACAATACCTGACACCACGATTTTTGAAATATCACTTCAGCCAGGAAAAAGTTTTTATGATAAACTAAAAAACTTTCCCGATAACGGCCGGCTGGAAAAAGTAAAACGGGTTCTTCAAACTCATATCGATTTAAGTGCTTCGCTTCAATTAACTCAATTATTAAATCAGATACTATCAGACACTGATTATCTTGCAGTAATTTATAATCGTATAGATGGCGAACAGGAAATCGCAAACATCAAGAAATTACTTTCAATTTCAAGAAGCTTTGATTCAAAAGGTTATCGTAATCTTTATGATTTTGTCAATACACTTTCAGAGTCCATTTCTAGGGTCGAAGATGAACCTCAGGCAGCAGTTAGCACAGCACTCAATGCAGTTCAGTTAATGACTGTTCATCAGGCAAAAGGACTCGAGTTTCCGGTTGTGTTTTTATTCAAAGCAGAAGACTACGGACAAACTGCAAAGATAAAATCCAAATCAATTTTTGTTAATAAAAATTTGGGGCTGCTTGCAAAAGTTCAGAATCCAAATAATCCAACTGGCGAATATGTTGCACTTCCTATCACACAGTTAAATGATTTTATAGAAAAGAAAAAAAATCTGGCTGAGATTAAACGACTTTTATATGTTGCAATTACGCGAGCAAAAGAGAAACTTTTTATTTCGGCTGATTTGAAAGAAGATAAAGAACCTAATAAAGAATCATTTATTTATTTACTTAAAGAGGCACTGAATTGTGATTTTGAAAATTATATTGTAATTAAAGATGAACTTGAGTTTTTATTTGAGAAGGAAAATAAATTCTTTAATGAAAAGAAAACTCTTGAGTTAAAGATTCCAGTTATTCATAATCTTGATGCAACTGTTGAAAAGCTTGAACAAATAGTTGATAATCAAACTCAAAAAAAATATTTAATTCAGAAATATCCGGAAAAAGAGAAAAGTCAGATAATTTCTGCAACCAGAATTTCAGTTTACTCTCAATGTCCGTTGAAATATCATCTTACATATAATCTCGGTTTTGCATTACTTAATAAAATTCTGCCGCAGTGGAAAGAGGTTTCAGGATTTAATGAAGAATTTTATTTCGATGAAGAAAATTATTCTGACAATTTTGTCGAAAATGAAAATGAAACAGTAACTGCACTTAAAAGCACTTCGCTCAGATCAGAAAAAATAGGTGAACTAATTCATAAAATATTACAACTCGAGCTTGATGAATCGGAAACATTAAGTTTTATAAAAAGTCAGGTAAAGCAAATTGATACTGTTGAAAAATCAGCCGAAGAAACAATAAATCAAATTTCTGATTTGATTAAGACTTTCAGGGAATCTGAAGTTTTTAGGGAAATTTCTGCTTATAAAAATTATAAAAATGAATTTGAGATTTATCTGAAGCAAAATTCATACTTTCTTCACGGAATTTTGGATAAAATAATTTTCGAAAAAGGCAAAATTTTAATTATAGATTATAAGACAGATGATGTTGATGAAAAATCTGCATCACATAAGTTTGAAGAATATTCAAACCAATTAAAATTTTATTTATATATTTCGTCACATTTATTTAAGGATTATGAGAAATTTGAGGCAAGGTTAATTTTTTTAAGAAAGCCGGAATTTAATTTCACTTTAAGATATTCATCTGAAAATATTTCTGAATTAAAGAATGAAATTTCTGCAAAGATAGAGGGAATCGTAAGCAATTCATTTACAAAAAATTTAGATCACTGTAGTCTTTGCCAATTTTCAACAAAAGGAAATTGTGTAGTTAATTAAAGTACTTAAGGAATTTTATGCAAAGAAATCAAATAATAATCCGCGATATAAAAGAGATTGAAAAAGATATCAACGAAGCACTAACTGGCGTTGCTTCAATGCTTCTTGATACAGACAAAATTTATCAAGTTCCGACAAATTTTATTTATCTCGACAAAAATATTTTTGTTTACCTTGATAAGAATGAAGAAGCCTTCGAAAGTATAAAGTTTAACAGCCCGGCAAGTTTTTCAATTGTAAAATCAGAAAAACAGGGCGGTAAAGAAATTACATATCGTCTTAAATCAATAACGATAAACGGTGAGATAAGAATTGTAGATGAACAAAAGCTAATTGATCAGATAAAAGAAATGTATAGACTAAAATATTCTTCGCGTCTTTCATCTGATGAATACGAAGTTCCTGAAAATTTTATTGTTTGTATTATCGACACTTCGGAGATAAAAGCTCTAATAGAAGAAGGCAACTAATTTCCTAATTAACCGCGAGGTTAGTATTGCTAAATTATGTCTGGCTCGCATTAATTCTGCTGGGATTTGCTTCGGCAGTTTATCTTGATGTTTCTGACATCTCATCAAATAAATTCCGCAATGATGAACAGCTTGAATGTATTGTTTCATTTGCATCCGAGTTTCGAAATCAAAATTCCTTTGATACAAAAATTTTAATCAGCAAAAAAACTTTTTCAGAATTTTACGGACAATCAATTGAAAATGATTTAACCATTCCGGTAAAGCTTACCAAAACAAATCAGAAAGATATTTATCAGTCATTTATCAAAATTGATAATTCTTTTCCTGATATCTGGAGGGAAATTGCTGCTGCTTCAGGAAAAGACGATGATTTAATTGGCAAAGTTCATCTCACTTCTCCGATTGATAGCGCAAAGTATTCTGCAAAAATTACTCTTCAGTCAGTCAGTTTTGTATTTCTGAAAAAAGTAACTAACGAAGCAATAAAAATTGCAGGCACAGCTGTTGAAATTGCTCTTGGACTAATTGGTTTAATGGCAATGTGGCTTGGTGTAATGAAAGTTGCTGAAGATGCAGGATTAATAAAAATCATTGCAAACTTCATTAAACCTGTTACGAAAAGAATATTTCCTGAAATTCCACCTGATCATCCTGCAATTGGTTCAATGGTGATGAATATCTCTGCTAATATGTTAGGATTAGGTAATGCAGCAACTCCGTTTGGTTTGAAAGCTATGGAAGAACTTGATACTCTTAATCCAAACAAAGGAACTGCAACTAATTCGATGATAACTTTTCTTGCAATAAACACGGCAGGATTAACTCTCATTCCGGCAACAGCAATAGCTGTTCGTGCAGCTGCAAGTAGCTCTGATCCAACAATTATTATCGGTACAACTATGTTTGCTGCTTTCTGTGCCACACTTACCGGCTTAACCACAGCAAAATTGTTTCATCTTATTTCTGCGGGAAAAGAAAAATTCCTTGAGACGATAAAAAAGAATCTGAAAAAAATCTTGTTAGTGTTATTAGTTATTATTTCTTTGGTAGCAATTTCTTCGGTTGGCGCGTTCAAATTCTTATCATTCATATTTAATGATACATCATTTAGTATATTCAAAAAAACGATTGAAGTTATATCCGTAATTGCAATTCCCGTAATCATAGTAGCGTTCATTGGTTTTGGAGCTTACAAAAAAGTAAAAGTTTATGAACAATTTGTAGAAGGCGCTAAAGAAGGATTCAATATTGCAGTAAGAATAATTCCTTATTTAGTTGCAATGTTGGTTGCAATTGCAATTTTCCGGGCTGGTGGTGCAATGAACAATTGGCTTGTACCAATTCTCAAAATCATTACTGATCCTCTTGGAATGCCTGCGGAAGCATTGCCGATGGCTTTGATGCGTCCTTTATCCGGAAGTGGTTCACTTGGAATAATGGCTGAGATTATGAAAGTTCATGGTCCGGATTCATTTATCGGGATTTTGGTTTCCACATTCTTCGGAAGTACAGAGACAACTTTTTATGTACTTGCTGTTTATTTCGGAGCAGTAAATGTTAAAAACACAAGATACGCTCTTCCTGTTGGATTGATTGCAGATGTTGCTGGCATTATTGCAGCATTATTCATTGTAACTTTATTATATGGATAAGAAAAAAGTTTTTATTACATACCTGATTCCTGAGATTGGAATAGAATTAATCCGAAAAAAAGGATTTGATGTAAAAGTTTATTCGAAAGAAAAACTTATTAGTCGACAGGAGTTAATTAAAAATGTAAAAGATGCTGATGCAGTTATTTCATTACTTACAGATAAAATTGACAAAGATGTAATTGATCAAATGAAGCGATGTAAAATTATTGCAAACTATGCTGTCGGCTTTAATAATATTGATATTGAATACGCAAGAAGAAAAAATATAATTGTAACTAACACTCCTGATGTCCTTACCGATTCAACAGCAGATTTAGCGATGACTTTAGTGCTTGCCTGTGCACGAAGATTAAATGAAGGTGAAAAAATGGTAAGACAGCGGAAGTTTAAAGGATGGCGTCCAAAGCTATTACTTGGATATGAACTTAAAGGTAAAACTTTTGGAATTATTGGAATGGGTCGCATTGGATTTGCTGTTGCTAAAAGAGCTTATGCGTTTGGTTGCAGAATAATTTATTATTCGAATAAAAAAAATCCTGATGCTGAAAATTTACTGAATGCCAAAAAGGTATCTCTGACATCGCTTATGAAAAATTCCGATATCATTTCATTACATGTTCCACTAACCAATAAAACCAAAAATCTGATAAACTCAGAGATGCTTGATTTAATGAAACGGAATGCAATTTTTATAAACACTGCAAGAGGAGAAGTAGTTGATGAAAAATATCTGATTGAAATACTTCGCGAGAGAAAAATATTTTCAGCTGGCTTCGATGTTTATGAAAATGAACCAGATATAAATCCGGAATTATTAAAACTTGATAATGTTGTTTTACTTCCACACATCGGAAGTGCGACTCACGAAGCAAGAAATGCAATGTCAGAATTAGCAGCAAAAAATGTTATTGCAGTTTTAAGCGGAAAAAATCCACTCACTCCAGTTAACTGAATTTTCGGACATTAACATTTAGTATATTTACAAACAAAAATAAAAAGATTTAGCTATGAGATTTGGCATTCCAAAAGAGACACAGTTCGAAGAAAAAAGAGTAGCACTCACACCTGCTGGTGTTGATGCACTCGTTCGGGCTGGACATACAGTTTATATCCAAAGTGGTGCTGGAGAAGGAAGTCATTTCCTCGACGAAGAGTATAGAAAAATCGGGGCACAAATTGTTTATTCTGCTGAAGAAGTTTTCGGACGAGCTGAAGTTGTTGTGAAAGTTGCACCATTAAGTGAACAGGAAGCAGAAATGCTTCAGGAAAATCAGATACTCTTTTCATTCCTTCATCTCGCTGTTGGGAAGAGAAAAGTACTGGACACATTGCTTCGTAAAAGAATCACTGCCATTGGTTATGAGCTGATTGAACAGGATAACCGGTTACCTGTACTTCATTCGATGAGTGAAATTGCCGGTCAGCTTGCTATTCAGAATGCTGAAAGACAACTTGAAACATTCAGTAAAGGTGGACGTGGCATATTGCTCGGTGGAATTACAGGTGTTGCACCTGCAGCTGTTGTAATTCTGGGCGCTGGTGTTGTCGGTGTTACTGCCGCCGCTGCAGCTTTAGGAAGAGGTGCACAGGTAATTGTGCTTGATAAAGATTTGAACAGGTTAAGACAGATTGATGTCAATTTCAGAAAAAGAATTACTACAGTTGTCGCAAATCCATATACAATTTCACGCGGAGTAAAATTCGCAGATGTGTTCATCGGTGCAGTTTTGATTAAAGGAGAAAAAGCACCGCACCTTGTTACAGAGGAGATGGTTAAACAGATGAAAAAAGGTGCCGTTATTGTTGATGTTTCAATTGACCAGGGCGGATGTGTAGAGACGAGTCATATTACAACACTTTCTGATCCTGTTTATATTATGCACGATGTAATTCATTATTGTGTTCCAAATATGCCTGCGTTAGTTTCAAGAACTGCAAGTTACGGATTGAACAATGCTTCTTTAGAATACTTAATGAACATTGCAGAAAATGGCTTAACAAATGCTTTACTCTCGGATGCTGGTTTAGCAAAAGGAGTATGTACACATAATGGTTATTGTTCGAATGAATCCATAGCACACAATTTTAATATTGAATTCAGAAAGCTTCATTTATTTTCAACAAATTGATTACAAAATATGAGTATTGATATGGCAGCCCAGGAAGAAGTTTCTTATAAGCAATTTATACCAACTAATATTTTAAGAATCTATAACAATAAACTTGTTTCTGCTGATGAAGCAGTTAAGCACATCAAGTCCGGCGATAATATAGTGGTACAACCTGGTTGTGCAGCTCCAATGGAATTAATTCGTGCTTTGGTAAGAAGAAAAGATGAACTGAAAGACATAACACTTTATCATATTCTTATTGTTGGTGATTTACCTTATCTGCATCCCGGAATGGAAAAACATTTCAAGCATAAAGCATTTTTTATCGGAGCTAATTCACGTCAGGCAGTCAATGATGGCAGAGCAGAATTTATTCCAATCTTTTTATCCGAAGTTCCTCTTCTTTTCAAAAATGGTCTAATAAAATCTGATGTTGCGTTGCTTAATGTTTCACCACCAGATGAGCATGGTTTTTGCAGCTACGGTGTTGATGTCGGAACAATTAAAACACCGGCAGAAAAATCAAAATTGATTATCGCACAAATTAATCGCCATCAGCCAAGAACGCTTGGTGATAGTTTTATTCATATCAATAAAATAAACTACATTGTAGAATACGATGAACCTATTCACGAACTTCCTCAGGTAGATCCAAATGCTACTAAAGATGAGCTCGAAGTTTTTGATAAAATTGGAAGTTACATCGCTGATCTGGTTGAAGATGGTTCAACCTTACAGATGGGTATCGGTGCAATTCCTGATTCAGTTATGAGATATCTGCATAACAAAAAAGATTTGGGCATTCACACCGAAATGTTTTCAGATGGAATAATTGAATTAGTAGAGCAGGGAATAATTAACGGTGAGAAGAAGACTTTGCATCCGGGAAAAATTATTGCAGGATTTGTTTTAGGAACCAGGAAAGTTTATGATTTTATAGATAACAATCCGATAATCGAATTTCATCCCCAGGAATACGTTAATGATCCGTTCATAATTTCTAAAAACAACAAGATGGTTGCAATCAACTCCGCAATTGAAGTTGACCTTACAGGACAGGTTTGTTCAGATTCAATCGGGACAAAATTTTATAGCGGAATAGGTGGACAAGTAGATTTCATTCGCGGTGCTGCTCGTTCCGAAGGCGGTAAACCGATAATAGCTTTGCCCTCAAGTACAAAGAATGCAACAATAAGTAGAATTGTTCCAACATTAAAACCCGGAGCCGGTGTTGTAACTTCTCGAGGCGATGTGCATTATGTTGTAACTGAGTATGGAGTTGCAGAGTTGTTTGGGAAGTCAATTCAGGAAAGAGCTAAAGCGTTAATAAACATTGCTCATCCTAATTTCAGAGACGAGTTGACAAAGTATGCTAAAGAAACTTTCCATATCTGAGTCTGAATGGTTGCAGTAATCGGAGATGTTCACGGCTGTTTTTTTACTCTCACTAAACTTATTGAAGAAGTAGAAAAAAAATATCCTCAGGCAGAAATTTATCTCGTCGGCGATTTGGTTGATCGTGGTAAGCATAGCTGTGAAGTAATGGATTTTGTAGCTGAAAGGAAAATCAAATTCACTGCAGGTAATCACGATTATATGTTTTATCATCATTTCAGATTTCCTCATTCAACACTTGCTGAAGCCTGGTTTAATAACGGTGCTGAATTTACTTTGAAATCCTATGAAAATCGTTTTGAAAGAATTCATGAACACATTGAATTAATTATTAAAGCTCCGCTTTTCTTCAATCTTGAAGATTGTTTCATATCGCACGCGGGCATATCCATCTTTTATAAAGATTTAATTAATGAAGATGTGTTAAAAGATGATTCCAAATTGGCGGAAATCCTTAAAGAAGATTTAGAAACCGATATTGGAGTTCTTTGGTACAGAGGACCTTTGCTTAATATTGGTAAACTACAGGTTGTCGGTCATACAAGAATGTTCGAACCAAGATATGTTAAGGAAAATAATTCTCTTTACATAGATACAGCAGCAATTGCAGGCAATAAACTGACAGCCGGAATTATTGATAAAAATAATATAGTAGATTTTGTCTCCGTTAAGACAGAATCAGCAGATCTTTATTAAACTAACCTGGAAATATCATCAATAGTAATTGTTACCAAATCTTCGTCAGAAAGATTTTCTTTACTCCCGATTCTTGCTTCCTGAAAAGTAATCGCTTTAAATATTAAATCCAGAACAGTTTTGGAATTTCCATTTTCAGGATTTTTTGAATAAAGATCATTAAAGATATCCAGCAACAACTGCCATGCACCTTCATCAAGTTGGTAACCATATTGTTGTGTGAGGTTGAGAGCTATTTCAAGCATTTCACGAGGAGTATAATTATTAAACTGAAAAGTATTTGTAAAAAATGTTTTTAATTCAGGGTACGTATTCAGAATTTTCTCAATTTCTGTTTTTGTATCAGAAAGAATTAACACAAATTTATCATTATAATGTTTTAATAAACTTAAAGTGGTATTAAAGAAATTGTTAATCGATGAATCTTTAATTGAAAAAAATTGTCCTGCATAATTCAGCACAATAACTTTTCCGTCAAAAAGTGTAAGCAAATTTTCTATAGTCAAATTGTTTTCATTCCTGATAAAATTTTTAATTGTTAGTCTTTCAATCTCCAGCGGCTCATCGGATTTAATTAGATTCATCTCATATAAAATTTTTGCATAAATTCTTGCGATAGTTGATTTCCCGGTTCCACCTGTCCCGATGAAAAGTCCGTGTAGATTTCTCGGGAGAACTGCCAGACCTCTTTCTTTTCTTAGTGCAGCCACTTTTTCACTGTTGATAATTCGGAATATAGTATGCTTTACATCATTCAAACCTGCGAGCATTTCTAATTCATCAAGTTGTTTTCTGATAGATGAATTATAGTCGCCTGAAGCAGTGGACTCTTTTGACTTCTCCAGTTTTATTATGTCTTCTATATCATCAGGACTAATGCTTCTATTAATTTCATCTGTTCTTTTGTTGCGAGGTATATCAGCAATTCTTAATAAATGCTTTCTCTGAATTATGTCCAAAATATTTTTTAGTAATAAAGTGTTAGGTGGATACTTATCTTTATTTCGGTAAACATGAAAGAAAAACTTACGTAAAAGTTCTTTGCTTGCTTCAGTAAGAAATAATTTTTTTTCACCAATCATAGAAATAAAAACATCCAGCATCTCATCGGGTGTGTAATCTTCAAAGTGAATTACTTTTGTGAAAAAAGTTTTAATCGGGTTAAATTCAATGGGAATATTTTCAGGGAATTCATTATCTGTTTCGACTATCACGAATATCTTACCAGCATCAGTTTGTAATCTTTTTAACAAAACCCTCACAAATTCAGAAATGATAGATGTGTTTAATTGTTTGTCAAGAAAGATTAAATCAAAATCTTTGATAAGTATAATCCCACCTTTTGCCTTGTCAAAGATTTTATTTGTAGTCTCAGCAGTCTGATAAATATTATTTCCGATGAATTGCCTTATATCAAATTCATAAAGTTCATTTTTCTGAATTAATTTTAATGAATAAAGTAATTCACTAAGATATTTTGCTGCTATACTCTGTCCTGCAAAATTTTTCCCTGCAAAGATGAAGTGGAAATTGATTTTATCGGATAAATTCTCACCTTCCTCTAAATAATACTTTGCCAATTTTACAAGCTCATTTGTTTCTTGCTTGAAGTTATCGAGCCCAATAAGATTATTTATTTTTTCTAATATTCTGTCAACTGATTTTATATCAGAATTATTTGCTGGATTGATTTCACCAATTTTTTCAAAAGCATTTTTCAGATCTTCCAGACTTATTTTATTTAGTGAAAATCTGAGTCTCTCTTCCTCATTAACTGATTGATATCGTTTACTCAGTTGTATTTTACTTTCGGAAAATATTTTTCTAATAAGTCTTGCATTGCCAAAAGATTCATCCCTGTGCTTATAAATATCTTCCAATTGTTTTATCAAAAATTTTTCTGCCTCACTTTCGAGTTCGTATTCTTCTTTAGAAGCGAAGAGTTTAAATATCTGTACAAGTTGTGAAGGAGTATAATCATCAAATGAGAAAGTATGCGTAAATCTTGACCTAAGTCCCGGATTGGATTCAATAAACTCATTCATCAAAGATGGATAGCCAGCGGCAATTACAATAAATTTCCCTTTGTGATCTTCCATTCTTTTCAATAAGGTATCAATGGCTTCCTGTCCAAAGTCTGATGAGACATTTGATTTCTTTAATGAGTAAGCTTCATCAATAAATAAAATTCCACCCAAAGCTTCTGAAATAATTTTATCCGTTTTGATTGCAGTCTCACCAATATATTGTCCCACCAAACCTGATCGATCAACTTCTATAACATGACCATTTTCAAGAACACCCATTGACTTGAGTATTTTCCCAAGTAATCGTGCAACAGATGTTTTTCCGGTGCCCGGATTTCCGAGAAACAAACAGTGAAGTTCTAGTCTTTCGTCTGTTTTAATTCCTTTTCTTCTTCGTTCATTAACAAAATTCAAGTAGGTTAGAAAATCTACTAATGATTGCTTCAAATTATCGAGGCCAATGAATTCATACAGTTCGTTCAGCAAATTTTCCAACGAGATTGAATCTGCTTTGTGATAAGTATATAAATCAACTGAAGGGGGCTGAGATGTTTCTGATTTCAATAATTTTTCCGGGAGTACATTCTCACCATTTGCTTCGAGATTCATGATTTCTGATTCGCCAATCAAAAATTTTCTTGAACAAAGCAGCACTTCATCAAAATAAATCTCCACTTTCCCTTCGCCAGATTTCCAAAATCCGGGTAATTCTGTTCCCCAACTCTGAACAAATTCAATGTTCTCCCATTCAGGATTAAGCTCAATTTCAAAATTGTTTCTACCGGCCTCATTTTCATTCAAAAACCAGATTGCAGTACCTTTAATAATTTTATTCTCTTTCCTGAAAAATGGATTTCGAAAAATTAATTCAACTGCCAGATAAGTAAGATTGTTCTCATCAAACTGTAAAAGATATTTTCTTTTTCCGGATGTTAGACTTTCGGTTAAATCAAAAAATTTTGCTGATAAAATTTCGACTTTGCTTTCCTGAGATTTTTTTAACTCTGTTTGAGCTAAAACTTTTCTGATGTTAAGAGGTTGACTTTCTGTAGTTCGATATTTGTTAATCGTTTGAAGTTTTAATAGAGTTTCATTGAATGTTGAATTGCTATAAAAAGTGTTTTTTAATTCATTGGAATAATTTTCAGCTTCTTTAATCCGGAACAGTGAAACGAGAGATATGAAGTATAAAAGTTTAAGTTCTTCTTTGAATCTTTCACTAGCAAATTTATCAAATAAATATTTGTACACAACTGTAACGAACCAGAAATGTCCGAACTCAATTGCGGATTTACATTGCTTGAGTATCTCATTTTCATTCTGAAGAGTTTGGAAAGTGCCGGAGATTATATTAAGCGATGTCTTTATCAGATTTAATAAAAATTCTAACTCTTCATTATTCTGAGTTTCATTTTTAAGTTCTTCTATTAATTCAAGAGCTTCAAAAAATCTTTCATTTGCAGCAAAAATTTTGACCTTTAATAATAAAGCTTTAAGATCTTTTTTATTATCTGAAAGATAAAATTCATTATCAACAAGAGCTCCGTCATAAATACTCAATCGATAAAGAATGTAAGCTCTATCCAATCTTATTTCCGGAGAATTAGAAGAAATCTCAACTGCATAGTTAATAATATCCAATGCTTGAAATGGATTCAAATTTTCAAGTAGAGCTTCGGAATATAGTGAGTATGATTTAGGATTTTCAGGAAAAGTATCAACAAGTTTTTTGGATGTAATTAGTGCAAGTTTATATCGTTTCAGTTTAAGGTGTTCGATAACTTCTTTAGTTAGTTCGGAATAATTACTGTTCATTTAAAAAAATCCAAATCAGTTATGTTGAATATAAGAAAATTCACAGACTGAACATTAAAATAAAAAAGGCGAGGAAAAATTAATCCTCGCCTTGTCCAACCAACCAACAATAAAGGAGCTATTAATAGTCCATTCCGCCCATACCACCGTGTGGCATAGCAGGAGCTGGCTCTTTCTCTTTCTTCTCGTAAACAACAGCTTCTGTTGTAATGAGAAGTGAAGAAACTGATGCTGCGTTTTCCAAAGCAGTTCTGGTTACCTTTGTAGGATCTATAACACCTGCTTTGATAAGATTTTCATATTGTTCGGTAGCAGCATTAAATCCAAAGTCATCTTTACCTTCTTTAACTTTCTGAAGAACAACTGAACCTTCGAGACCAGCATTGTTTACGATTTGTCTTAATGGTTCTTCCAGAGCTTTCTGAACTATTCGAATACCTGTAGTCTGGTCTTCATTCTGTCCTTCGAGTTTTTCAAGAACAGGGATTGCTCTTACTAATGCAACACCACCACCAGCAACAATACCTTCTTCAACAGCAGCACGGGTAGCATGTAAAGCATCTTCAACTCTGGCTTTTTTCTCTTTCATTTCAACTTCGGTGGATGCACCGATTTTCAGAACAGCAACTCCACCTGAAAGTTTTGCCAGTCTTTCCTGTAATTTTTCTTTGTCATAGTCAGATGTTGTTTTTTCAATCTGAGCTTTGATTTCATTTATTCTCTTTTTGATTTCTTCTGGTTTTCCGGAACCTTCAACAATTGTGGTGTTATCTTTATCAATTACAACTTTCTTTGCAGTTCCAAGATATGAAATTGTTGCATTTTCAAGTTTGAATCCTCTTTCTTCGGAAATTACTGTTCCGTTTGTAAGAACAGCAATATCTTCGAGCATAGCTTTTCTTCTGTCACCAAATCCAGGAGCTTTAACTGCGCATACTTTCAGTGTGCCACGAATTTTGTTTACCACCAAAGTTGCTAATGCTTCACCTTCAACTTCCTCTGCAATTATAAGAAGTGCACGACCTTGTTGAGCAACTTTTTCAAGAATAGGTAAAAGGTCTTTCATTGATGAGATTTTTTTGTCGTGGATTAAAATGTAAGGATCTTCAAGTATAGCTTCCATTGATTCAGGATCGGTAACAAAATATGGGGAGAGATATCCACGATCGAATTGCATACCTTCTACAACTTCTAATGAGGTCTCAGTACCTTTTGCTTCTTCAACAGTGATAACACCATCTTTACCAACTTTTTCCATTGCATCGGCAATCAAATCACCTATTGATTTGTCATTGTTAGCAGAGATAGCACCAACCTGAGCGATTTCATTTCTGCCTTCAACATCTTTGCTGATTGATTTGAGGTATTCAACAACTTTAGTTACTGCAAAGTCAATACCTCTTTTCAAATCCATTGGATTTGCACCAGCTGTAACATTTTTTAATCCTTCTCTGAAAATTGCCTGAGCTAAAACAGTAGCTGTAGTTGTTCCATCGCCTGCAACATCACTGGTTTTGGAAGCAACTTCGCGAACCATCTGTGCACCCATATTTTCAACAGGGTCTTCAAGTTCGATTTCTTTTGCAACAGTAACACCATCTTTGGTAACAGTTGGTGCACCGAATTTTTTCTCGATGATAACATTGCGGCCTTTAGGACCTAAAGTAACTTTAACAGCATCAGCAAGTTTATCAACACCGGCTTTAAGTCCGGCACGAGCTTCAGTGTTATATACAATTAATTTTGCCATAGTTCTTACCTCTTATTTTTTCTTATTTATTAATAATTCCGAAAATATCACTCTCGCGCATGATGAGATATTCCTCACCATCAATTGTTACTTCAGTACCGCTGTATTTTCCGTAAAGCACTCTGTCACCTACCTTTACTTCCGGTTTAATCAGTTTTCCATCATCACTTGTTTTTCCTGGACCAACAGCAACAACAGTTCCTTCAATTGGTTTTTCTTTAGCGGTATCGGGAAGTATAATTCCTCCAGCAGTTTTTTCTTCAGCTTCTGCTGGTTTAACAACTACGCGATCAGCTAAAGGTTTTATTTTAAAATCTGCCATTTTTTACTCCTTTAATTTATTATTGATTGTGATTAGCACTCTTAAAAAGCGAGTGCTAAAATATACTTTCTGTTTAATTTTGTCAAATCTTGATGGGTTAAAAGTTGTGATTTTCTTCAAAATTTAGATATTTTTATGACAGAAATAAATTTTTGACAGAGTTAACCAAAGTGCTCAAAAAAGAGATAGAAGATTTCATTTCGACTTTAAAAGGTCTTGACAGAAAAATTGTCACTGTGTTTTTGGCTGTTGCAGTTCTCCAGACTTTCAGTTGGTATTTTACTTCAAGAAGATTTTTTCGTGAAAATTTATTTGAATACTTTCTTCAACATAAAGATCCATATCTTATCGAATACCTTTACTGGTTTTCAGGAGATTTTTTAACATTTGTTATTCCCACAATTTTTATCATCAAATTTTTTTTCAAAGAAAATATTGCAGACTATGGCTTCAGATTAGGAGAACGGAGGCAAGGATTTGTTCTAAGTATAATTTTTTTATCAGTTATGATTCCAATTATCTGGTTTGCTTCTTCTTCAAATGATTTCATTCAGAAATATCCTCATCTTTCTTCTGCAAGAGAATCGTGGAATGTTTTTATAATATATGAATTTGGAATGTTGGTGTATATGATTGGTTGGGAATTTATCTGGAGAGGATTTATGTTATTTGGTCTCGAAAAGAAATTTGGTTCTTATGCAATTTTCATTCAGATGATACCATTTGTGATTTTACATAACGGTAAACCATTTTTAGAAACACTTGGCTCAGTCCCAGGTGGCATCGCTCTGGGTTGGCTTGCTTTGAGAACCAGATCATTTTATTATTGCGTAGCAGTTCATATTGGTGTTATGTATTTAATAGATTTGATTTCTGTGATTCGATTCCGAACTAACGAATATGGAATTGGTATCGAATCAATTTTTAATATTATTGGTCACATCTTTTAAGGAGAATTTAAATGAGACTTGCAATTAATGTTGATCACATCGCCACTTTAAGAAATGCAAGAGGAGAAAGTCAGCCGGATCCTGTTACGGCTGCTTTAATTGCTGAACAAGCTGGTGCAGATGGTATTGTTGTTCATCTTCGGGAAGACAGAAGACACATAAATGAAAGAGATGTTAGATTATTAAGAGAACTAATTACTACTAAACTCGATCTTGAAATGGCTGCAACTGAAGAAATTATTAAAATAGCTTGTGATGTTGGGCCCGAGCTAGCCACAATTGTTCCAGAAAAAAGAATGGAATTGACGACTGAGGGTGGTATCAATGTAATTGATAACATTTCATTATTAAAAGATACTATTAAAGAACTACACCAATACGAAATTGAAGTATCTTTATTTATTGAACCTGATGTTAATCAGATTGATGCATCAGCTGAAATAGAAAGTGATTTTATAGAAATTCACACAGGAATTTTTGCAAATGCTTTGTCTGAAGAAGAGCAATTTGACGAACTTGACAGGATAAGAATTGCGGCAAGGCACGCAAAAAAACTAGGCTTGGGAGTAAACGCCGGACATGGTTTAAATTATTCTAATATTAAAGTCTTTAGAGAAGTTAAAGAAATTGATGAAGTAAGTATTGGTCACTCAATAATCTCCCGTGCAGTTTTTGTGGGAATGAACAAGGCAGTAAAAGAAATGATAGATTTAATCAATTTTAGGTAAAAATTATTGTTTACCTGAAATTTTTCTAATCGGAGAAATTTTGGGATTTTTAAATTTTTTCAACAAAAAATAAAGTTAAGTGCTTAATTTTTAACAAGATACGGGGATTTTTCTTTCAAAAAATTATTTTTAGTATCGGACATTTTCCTATTGCTTTATAATAAGTTGTAAATTATTTTTACAATGTCGCATGCAGAAGGTTAACCCCCAGACCTTTTGTATGGACAAACCCGATGGCTTCGGTCATCGGGTTCTTTATTTTAAAGGAGAAAAACAAGCCAGATAATCCCGACTAAAAAGGTCAGAATTGTGATTGGAATTCCACTTTTCAAATATTCGGAAAATGATATAGTTACTCCATGTCTTTTAGCTGATTCGGCAACAATCAGATTTGCTACAGAACCGAGGAGTGTAAGATTTCCCGCAAAAGTTGAAGACATAGCCAACGCCAGCCAGTAAATATCTGTATTTCCCAGTTGTTTTATTATTGGACTTAAGACTAAAACAGCCGGAACATTTGATATTAAATTGCTTAAGATCAAGGAAATAATAGAAAGATCAACCAAAGGATTATTGGTGATGACTTCAACATTTCCATTAAAGTTAGGAGAAATTAAAATCTGATTTAATAAATCCGTTACGATGAATAATCCGGAAAAGAAAACTAACAAAGACCAGTCAAGCTCTATGAAGACTCTCTCAGGTTTAATTCTTCTTGTAATTAGTAATAAAGCAGAAGCGCCTAAGGCAGATAGAGCAATTGGCAATCCTGAAATGAAAGCTACAAGCATTATGAAAAGAACGATTGAACTTTTAATCAGGAGTGGTTTGAAAATTTTCGGATGAAATACTTCAGATTCCAGATAAACCTTTACACGAAATTCTTCTTTATAAATTAAAACAATAATTGCCCATATTATAATCATTCCGAAAAAAGCAATTGGAATAAGCTTTAAAGCAAATTCAACAAAACTCAATCCGGAGAAAATTCCTATTATCATATTTTGAGGATTACCCACTATGGTTGCAACACTTCCTACATTGGCTGAAGTAGCTAATGCTATAAGATAGGGAAGAGGATTCCTTTTTAATTTCAGAACAACTTCTATTAAAAGTGGAGTAAACATTAAAACTATTGTATCATTTAGAAATAGACTCGATAAAAATCCAGATGAAAAAATTATGAGTGCTAATAATTGCTGTGGCGTTTTTGCTATGCGTATTATTCTGTTGGCTATGATATTAAAAAAACCGGAAAGTCTCAGATTAATATTTAATACCATCATTGCGAATAAAAGCATTATAGTATTTATGTCCACAAGTCGGGCGGTATCTTCCAAAGATAAATTATTAATTATTACCAGAGTTGTCGCACCAACTAATGCAATTGTTGCACGGTTCATTCGGAATCCTGGATAACTTCCGATTGCAATTCCGATTAAAGTTAATGTAATAGTGAAAATACTAAGATAATACGCTGTTTCATTCATAAAGCAGATTTACTTCTTGTTAAACCAAATTACCAATTTATCTTTGTGAAGAGAAAAAAATTACTCTATTCAATTTAGCTAAATTCTTTAGACAAAGTTATGAGGTCATATTGAATAAGAACAAAAACTCTTCAAAGTTGTTTAATAAGGTACTTGATTACATAGAGATTGTTGGAAATAAATTACCTCATCCGGCAACTTTATTTGCAATACTTGCAGTAGTTGTTGCAATTGCTTCGTTAATCGGTGACTGGTTCTCTTTAACAGCAATTCATCCTGCTGATGGTTCTGAAATAAAGGTTAAAAATTTGTTATCATCTGATGGGTTAAGATGGATTTATACTAATGTTGTACACAACTTTGTAAATTTTCCTCCGCTTGGTTATGTACTTGCAGTTATGATTGGAATTGGTGTTGCCGAAGGTTCGGGATTATTCAATTCTATGATAAGAGCTCTGGTTTTGAAAGCGCCAAGTAAATTAATTACAGGTGCTATAGTTTTTGCAGGCGTATTATCTCATTTAGCTTCTGAAGCTGGTTATGTTATTCTCATTCCTCTTGGAGCAGCAATTTATTATGCTTTAGGAAGACATCCTATGGCAGGACTTGCTGCTGCATTTTGCGGTGTTAGCGGAGGATTTGGCGCTAATTTTTTAATTGGTTCAATCGATCCGGTTCTTGCAGGACTTTCTGAATCTGCTGCAAACATTATTGATCCGAATATTAAAATAAATGCTGCAGTTAATTTTTATTTTATGTTCGTTTCAGCAATATTAATTGTTATAGTCGGAACCTGGATAACTGAAAAGATTGTTGAACCTCGTTTAAAATCATATGAAGGAAATGCTGAAAAGATATCAGTTGAGAAAATTTCGGAAGAAGAAAAGAAAGGACTTAAATGGGCTGGAGTTTCTTTAATCATTTTGGTAATTCTGCTTGCACTGACCATTATTCCTGAAAACGGATTGTTCCGAAATCCAAAGACAGGTGAAATTCTTCATTCACCTTTCTTTGATGGGATAATTACAGGAATACTGATTTTCTTTTTAATACCCGGCCTTGCCTATGGCATTGCTGTTAAGACAATAAAAAACGATAAAGATTTTATGAAGCATATCATAAAATCGATGTCAACAATGGCAACTTATATTGTTCTGGTATTCTTCGCAGCCCAGTTTGTTTACTTTTTCAGATACAGTAATCTTGGTTTAATTATCGCAATAGATGGAGCAGCTTTTCTGAAAAATATTGGATTAACCGGAATTCCACTACTCGTTGCATTTGTCCTTGTTTCAGCTTTCATAAATTTATTTATGGGAAGTGCCTCTGCTAAGTGGGCAATTATGGCTCCGGTTTTTGTACCTATGTTTATGCTACTTGGTTATCATCCTGCTTTAACACAAGCAGCATTCAGAATTGGTGACTCAGTAACCAATCTTGTAACACCAATGATGAGTTACTTCGCTCTGATAGTTGCTTTTGCTCAGAAGTATGATGAGAAATATGGAATCGGAACAATTATTTCAACGATGATTCCTTATACGGTTTTACTCACAATATTTTGGATAATTCTTTTAATTATCTGGATGTTGCTTGGATTACCACTTGGTCCGGACGGACCGCTGTATCTTTAATAAAAGATTATTTTAAAATTGTCTCCCATCCTTCTTTGGATAAATTTTTTGATATAACAATTACTGAAATAATAATCAGAACAAAATAAATTATTGATTCGTTATAAAATCCGAGAATAATTTTACCGATAGCAAAAAGGGAAGAGTAAACCAAAATTACTCCCGCAATCCAGTTAACAAACATCGAAAAGAAGTTTTGTTGTTTTGGAGAATCAGGAATTTTTTCAGATATTTTTGACCAGAGTTTTCCACCCGGATAAACTTTTCTGTAAAATTCAATTAATGTTTTTTCATCAGTTGGTTTTGTTAGAAATGTTACTACCAGCCAAACAATAGTTGTAATGGGTACAATTAAGAAAAGAGTAAATGGAAATTTGACCTGAAGAATTTTCAGAACAGGAAGAATGATAAAAGGAGTAATCATTGCAGATATTTCACTCCAGGCATTTATTCGCCACCAGAACCAACGCATTATTAAAACTAGTCCCAGGCCAGCACCACATTCAAGAATAAACTCCCATGCACCGGAAATTCGGTTTATAAAAAGTGTAATAATAACAGAAACGACCATCAGCAATAGGGTAACTAAGCGTGAAATAAAAACATAGTGTTTTTCAGAATTATCTTTCACTAAAAATCTTCTGTAAAAATCATTTATGATGTAAGATGTTCCCCAGTTAAGTTGAGTTGCTATTGTGCTCATATATGCAGCAAAAAAAGCAGCGATTAATAAACCCTTTAATCCGGTTGGAAGAAAGTCCTTCATAGCATAAATATATCCAAGACCTTTTTGATTTTCAGATAAACTTGGATATAAAACAAGGGTTGCTAATCCAACTATTATCCAGGGCCAAGGTCTTAATGCATAGTGTGCAACCTGAAAAAACAATGTTGCAAAAAGCGAATGCTTTTCATTTTTTGCCGACAGCATCCTTTGCACAACATAACCACCACCGCCAGGTTCTGCACCTGGATACCAACTTGCCCACCAGATTATACCAACATAAGCCAGAAATGATGAGAGAGATAAGACCATCTTTCCAGCTGCTTGATCTATCTCAGAAATAGCTGGAAAGAAGTTGAAAACACTTTCAGGTAATTTACTTTGTAGTTCAGCCATTCCTCCAATCTGTGGTGAATTAACAACGAGAATTGCAAGCACGATGCAACCTGTCATTGCCATAAAAAATTGAAATGCATCAGTAACAACTACTCCCCACAAACCCGAAAGTGCAGAATAAATTGCTACAATGAACATCACTCCAAATACATACAAGTAAACGATTGATTCATCAATTCCAAAGAATCCAGTTAGTATTGATATCATAGCTTTGTTAACCCAGCCTATGATTATTATGTTCATAATGAATCCGAGATATACTGCTCTGAATCCTCTAAGAAATTTTGCAGGTTTTCCTGAATATCTAAATTCTGCAAACTCAACTTCAGTCATTAGTCCGGCTCGTCGCCATAATCTTGAAAAGAAAAAGACTGTCAGCATACCACCGAAAGCGAAATTCCACCATAGCCAGTTGCCTGCAATTCCATTTTTTGCAACTAACTCCGTTACGGCTAAAGGTGTATCAGCTGCAAATGTGGTTGCAACCATTGATAAACCGGCAAGATACCAGGGAAGATTTCTTCCGGAAAGAAAAAATTCATTTGTGTCTTTTCCAGCTCGCTTATAAAAGTAAAAAGCGATGGAAAAGGAAATTATGAAGTAAAGGATAACAATCAGGTAATCAAGTAATTCCATATTTCATACCTAAAAAAATGGTATTAAAAATCTTTGTGGCTTCAAGTCTTTGAGGCAAAAATAATCGGCATTAGTCATTTATCAATAAACATTTTAAGTTTTGATAGCATGAACCCAAGAATAAGAACAGTAGCAACACCAATAAACACAAACCACGTCCACGCAACAAGTTTTAATATTATAAAAAGTGACACAACCAGAATTCCAATAATGAAAGATATCAAAGCAATTTTTTCATTTGCTTGTTTAATAAAAATTCCCAGTAAAAATGTTCCTAACATTCCACCAAAAGTAAATGATGAAATACTCAATGCGAGTTCAACCACAGCTTTATCGGTATTCATAAAAAAGAAAGCCGAAGCAACAAGTATCATCGTCCAGAAAATTGTGAATAGTCTTGAGTAACGCAGCTTAGTTTTTTCATTAAGTAAATTCTTTTTGTTATTAAGAAAAAGATCAATCATAGTAGAAGAAGAGAGAGAACTAATAGAGCCAGCAAGAGTTGATAAAGCTGCAGCAAAAACGCCTGCGATGATTATACCTGATAATCCCGTTGGGAGTTGAGTGATGATAAATTTTGGAAGCACTTCATCTGATTTGATATCCAATGTTCCATAAAAAGCGTAAAGTAAAAATCCTATGAAAAGAAATATCGCAAACTGAAAAATGATTATAATTCCCGATGTAGTTATGGCTAGCTGACTTTTTCGGAGGTTCTGCAAAGCGAGTAATCTTTGAACAATCAATTGATCAGTTCCGTGTGAAGCCATTGATAAAAATCCACCACCAATCAAACCGCTTAACAAAGTATATGGCTGTCTGAAAAAGTCATTCAATCCTTCTCCTAATCCGAAATTGATTACTGAAAGCTTTTGGCTTAGCAGGTTTGCATCAGAAAAAATATTTAAATCAATTTTATTGATGATAAAAATAATTATAACAATTGCTCCACCAAGATATATCATCATTTGAAATGCATCTACATATATGATTGCTTTCAATCCACCTATGTACGTATAAATTAAAGCAATTACACTTATTATCATTATAGCATAAACAGGATTTATATCAAGCAACAGATAAAGTGGAATTGAAGCAGCAAAAAGTCTTACTCCATCTGAAGCAACTCTTGTCAAAAGAAAAACTACTGATGCAAAAGTTCTGACTCTTCTTCCAAATCTATTTTCAAGATATGTATAAACTGTTGAGATTTCACCCTGATAATATTTTGGTAATAATATCAGTGCAACAGCAATTCTCCCAATCAAAAAACCAAATGTTAGTTGAAGAAAATTAAAGTTTGATTTGTAGGCAAGTCCGGGAATTGAGATAAAAGTAAGAGCGCTTGTTTCAGCAGCAATAATTGAAAAGCTGACTGCAAGCCAGGGAATTTTTTCTGCTCCAAGAAAATAATCTTTTATGGATTTTTGTTTTCCACCAGAAAAGATTCCTATCAGTGCAACGACAATTAGATAGGTAATAACAATAATTAAATCAGTTATCTGTTCAGGATTCATTAATCTAAATAGTTTGAAAATTTCCTTTCAAACATAAAACAACAGCCACGAATTACACTAATTTTCACAAATTATTTTCAAATATTTCAATTAAGTCCAACGGATGCCAGAGAGTTATTATTCCTTTCTAAAAAAAATAATGACGATTAATTTTTATTCGTGTTAATTAGTGAAATTAGTGGTAAAAAAAACCTGCAGAGAATTTTCTGCAGGTTCTTAAAAGAAGATAAAATGATTTTATTATTTGATTATTTTCTTTTCTCTTAAAATGGTTTCAACTGTAATTGAACCAATTTCCTGTAAATCATATTTAACGCGAGTGTGAGGTTTATTTATCTTTATGTATCTGCTTAAGTCAATTGGAGTTCCGATTACAACCACATCACATTTTGTTCTGTTGATAGTCGTTTCAAGATCTTTCATCTGTTGTTTACCATATCCCATCGCAGGAAGAAGTGTTCCAATGTTTGGATATTTTTTATAAGTCTCTGTAATTGATTTAACCGTATAAGGTCTTGGATCAACAATTTCTTTTGCACCCAGTTTTTGTGCAGCAACTGTTCCGGCACCATATCTCATTTCTCCGTGAGTTAATGTTGGTCCGTCTTCAACAACAAGCACTCTTTTACCTCTGATCAATTCCGGTTTCTCAACAGTTACAGGTGAAGCAGCTTCAATGATGGCTGCTTTTGGATTAACCTTTTGAATATTCTCACGAACTAAATTGATGTTAGATGCATCAGCAGAATCAATTTTATTTATGATTGCGCAATCAGCCATTCTTAATGAAGTATTTCCCGGATAATATCTTAATTCGTGTCCTGGTCTGTGAGGATCAACAACTGTGAAAGTTACATCGGCTTTGTAAAATGAAAAGTCGTTATTTCCACCATCCCAAAGAATTACATCAGCTTCTTTTTCAGCTTCACGAAGTATTGCTTCGTAATCAACTCCCGCATATATAACACCACCGCGTGCAATGTGAGGTTCGTATTCTTCTATTTCTTCAATTGTACAATTATGTTTTTTCAAATCAGCATAAGTAGCAAATCTCTGAACTTTTTGTTTAACTAAATCACCATAAGGCATTGGATGACGGATGGCAACAACCTTTTTACCGGCTTTGGTTAACACCTCAACAATTTTTCTTGAAGTCTGAGATTTACCGCAACCTGTTCTTACAGCAAGAACCGCTACAACAGGTTTAGTGCTTTTAACCTGAGTCTCAGCTGCTCCAAGCAATCTGAACGAAACACCGGCTGCGTTGACAATCGATGCCTTTGTCATTACATATTCAAAAGGAACATCAGAATATGAAAAGACAACTTCATCAACCTTTAGTTTTTTGATAAGCTCTTCGAGTTTTGACTCCTCGTAAATTTTTATTCCATTTGGATAAAGTTTGCCGGCAAGTTGTTTTGGATAGATTCGACCTTCGATATTAGGTATTTGAGTTGCAGTAAAAGCTACTACATTGTAGTCAGGATTGTTACGATAAAAAACATTGAAGTTGTGGAAATCGCGTCCTGCCGCGCCCATTATCAACACGTTCTTTCGAGCCATAAAAATACTCTCCTTTGATTTTTTAATTTGAGTTGTTTGATGAAAAGGTTTATGTTCATTTTTTATTAATCCTTAAAAATTTGTTGTTCAAAATTAAGGATTTCAGCGTTTACTTACCTAATTATTTTCAGCCACGAATTTCACTAATTATCACGAATGCTTTTAATTAATTAGTGAAAATTCGTGTAATTAGTGGCTTAGTTTCTTATTTTCACAAACGAAATTTCAGAGGTTTTTTATGCGTATAATAATTTTTCTTTTAATTGCTTCAGTTTGCTTTTCCCAACCAAATTCTGATTTTGATAAATACTTTCTTGATGAAACAATGAGAATTGATTATTTCCATATTGGCGATGCTAAATCAGAAATGTTTACGATTGATAAGATTTACAGATATGGAATCTGGGCGGGAAGTTTAACTAATCTGATTGATAATCTTAACAACGGGAAATATTATCATAAAATTTATGATGCTGCTTCAGGTAAACTAATTTACTCAAAAGGATTTGATACTTTCTTCGGTGAATATGCTTCGAGTGAAAATGGTTTGGCAGGAATTAAAAAATCATATCACGAATCAGCAATAATTCCATATCCAAAAAGCAAAATAATTTTTGCAATTGAGAAGCGAGATGAATCAAACCTGATGAATGAAATTTTCAGAACTGAGATTGACCCTGCAAGCATTTACATTATCAAAGACAAAGTCGTTGACTCCGATGTTGAAATCTTTAAACCGGTTTTTAACGGTGACCCTCACAAAAAAGTTGATGTTGTAATTCTCGCCGAAGGATATACAATTGAAGAAAGAGGAAAGTTCGCAGAAGACCTTGAAAGATTTGTTGGTTATTTCTTTGAGCAGGAACCATATAAATCAAATAAAAGTGATTTTAATTTTTATGGTGTATTCAAACCTTCGGAAGAAAGTGGAACTGACTTGCCCGGCGCAGACATTTTTGTTAACACAGTTCTGAATACTACTTTCTGGTCGCTTGGATCAGAGAGATATCTGATGACCGAAGATAATAAAACAATGCGGGACCTTGCTGCATTTGTTCCTTATGATGCGATTTACATTCAGGTTAATCATCCACGATATGGTGGTGGTGGAATTTATAATCAGTTCTGTACTTATACCACTGATAATCAGTTTGCAAAATATTTATTCATTCATGAGTTTGGTCATTCATTCACCGGACTTGCTGATGAATATTATACTTCAGATGTTGCTTACACAGATTTTTATAAACCAACAGTAGAACCAATTGAACCAAACATAACTGCATTGCTCGATCCAAAGAACATCAAATGGAAACATTTATTGAGTAAAGGAATTGAAATTCCAACACCTTGGGAAAAAGAAGAATTCGACAGGATGAGTTATGTATGGTTAAAGGAAAGAAATCGTTTGAACAATTACATTGCTGAACTCAAAAAAAACAGAGCACCTGAAGAACAAATTAAAGCTGCAGAAGAAGAGTATGCAATTAAAGATAAACTACAATCAGAAAAAGTTGATAAATATTTAAGAAGCAGTAAATATTGGGGCAAAGTTGGAGCTTTTGAAGGTGCTGGTTATCAGGCAACAGGATTATATCGTCCAATGCTTGATTGTATTATGTTCTCAAAAGGCGATAAACCATTTTGCAAAGTTTGTGAAGAAGCGATTAAAAAAGTTATTAAACATTATACAAATTAAAATTTCTTAGCGACTCTGCGACTTTGCGAGAAAAAATTCTAACTCAGTAGTGCAATAAGAAAGGACAAATTTGATTTATGAAAACAAAACTCGATATTGCAAAAAACTGGTTACCTCGTTACACCGGAACTCAGATTGACGAGTTTGGTGATTATATGCTGCTTACAAATTTTCATAACTATGTGGAAAGATTCGCAGAACGGTTCAATTGTGAAATTAAAGGTATCGGTAAACCAATGCAGACAGCAACAAACAGTGCTGGCCTTTCAATAATTAATTTTGGAATTGGATCGGCGAATGCCGCTACAATTATGGATTTACTTGTTGCAAGAGCACCTAAAGGTGTTTTGTTTCTTGGCAAATGTGGCGGACTCAAACACTCAACTGAAATCGGACATTTTATATTGCCTATTGCTGCAATCAGGGGCGAAGGAACAAGCGATGATTACAAACCAAAAGAAGTTCCAGCATTACCTTCATTCAAACTTCATAAATTTGTTTCAGATAAAATTGTTCAGAGAGGACTTGAGTACAGAACCGGAGTTGTTTATACAACCAACCGACGAGTCTGGGAATGGGATGAAGAATTTAAAAGTTATCTGCGGAAGCTTTCTACTATTGCAATTGATATGGAAACAGCAACTCTTTTCATTGTTGGATTAGTAAATGAAATTCCGCGCGGTGCGTTGTTACTCGTTTCAGATGTTCCGATGATTCCCGAAGGTATTAAAACTGAAGAATCAGATTTGATGGTAACTCAGAAATATTCGGATCTTCATTTGGAGATTGGAATTGAAGCAATGACTGATATTGGAGTTAAAGGAGAACCGATAAAACATTTTACTTATTAGAATGAATTGATTAATGCTTACCTTCGATAGGTGAGGTTGAATGGATGAATGACTGAATGACTACCTTCGG